>DASXZH010000050.1:0-38952 GCA_036502005.1 Fimbriimonadaceae bacterium | reverse complement strand
ATAGTTTGCGCACCTTACCCGGGGTATCGCTCGTAGGGCCCTCGTTTCACTTCGCCAACTTCGCTCAACCCCGGGCTAACATCTGTGATGCCTTCGGCATCGGGAATCCCTCACTTTGTTTGTTCGGGTAAGCGATCAAAGACAAGCTGCACTCCTGGACCGTCCAATGTGAACTCATTGATGGAGTTCCACGTCACTTTGCCTTCGATGTTCGGCTTCTTGGGACCAAATGCCGAAAACCAATCGTCGTTGCTCCACTTTGCCAAACCATTAGGCCCTGAGTAACTCACTAATTCTGCCCTACCGTCCTTCTGTAGGTCGAGTTCACCGCGTGAGAATCTCCAGTTGCCAACCATCGGGCCAAGGACGGGTGGTAGCTTCTGCGTGTTTTGAAGCAGGAGCAAGAAATCCTTTTCCTGAAGGATCGTTGCATGGCCATCTGCATAGCCTACAAATCGCCCACCTGTATCGTTGGCCGATCCGAAGATAAGAATTGTTGCGTCCGGGTGTTTCAGCTTGGAAAGATCTACGTGGGACAGCTTATCGTTCAACTGAAAAAGCCGATTATCCACCGGGTCGGTAAAAACCGATTTGTTCTTAACATATGGGATGACCATCCGTTGGAAAGTGGCCTCGTCGTGCATGTCTGGGGTTGAATCGTTGTAGTCGTTGGCAAACATCATGATGCCGAGATCTACTTGTTTTAGGTTAGAGAGGCTTGGATTTGGCCCAGATGTTTTGCGCTGAGCCAGGACGGGAAATAATACAATCCCTATCACCAGCAGCGAGACGAACACTATTAAGACTTGAACCCATGGAGTCTTCTTTCGGGCGGGCATACCTTTATGATATGCCGAAAACGATATGAATCTGCGGCTACTGTCTCGGGTGCGGCGAGAAGGATTCCTTATTTGAAAAAATCTGGCATTTCATGAATTTCACGCAGAGGCTCTGACGGCCCGGAGGCTTCGGCGAGTAAGTGAACTTTGGATTTCAAGAGCCGATTCCAACATGGGTGCACAACATGGGCGAGGTCAATGTTTTGACATCAACCCTCGAATATTAAAAGCCGTACCCCGGAGGGGTTATAAGAGCTTAGCCGGTCAGTTGAGCCCCAGCCGAGTGCGCCAGCACCGCAATGGGGCGACACTGCCGGTTGCCGGACATTTTTAATCTACCGGTGGAGGGTTTGATAAAAGCCACAAGTGGCTTGATCAAATCCTCCACCGATTATAAGCTTATGCGTCCTTTCCCGGGGTATCGCTTGTTGGCCTTCGTTTCACGTAGCCAATTCCGCTCAACCCCGGGCTAATACCTGTGATGCCTTCCGCATCGAACCCGGCGCTATCAGGGCGAAACCGCTGGTATTACCTCAACGTGAACAAAGGCCGGATAAGGAGTGAGATCTATTGTTGACGAGTAAGTCTGAGAAGGTAGATCGTAGTACCATGCGCGAATTCCCGCGTGTATCGTGTAGGTTCCCGTTGGCAGTTGCAAAACGTTTCCGTGAAGCTCTTGCGTGTAGATACTATCCGTTGAAACCAGCCCTGCTAAGCCACCGTTCGCGACGATCACGTTTCCTGTGCTATCCGTAATAAATGCGCTTCCAGCCGCAGAAACTTGCGAACCGTCTGGATTGTTGAAATAGCCTCCCCCGGGATTATCATTATCGTTAAAAAAGGAATCTATTCGCACCACTACTGGGCTCGAAGTCGTGAACGTCCATGTCTTTAGGATTACCGGTACTTGGTAGTCGTAGACATTTCCTGTAACGAGCCAGAAAATTCCGTAAGCCGTCCCGTCGATTGTGGTCTGAGGAGTGCCTGCAAGCGAAAACGTGCCATAGATGATCGGTTGTGTCCCAGCCGGCCCCGGAGGACCCTGGAGCCCGGTCGCGCCTTTAGGCCCTTGTGGTCCGGTTGCTCCCGGCAATCCTTGAGCACCCTTAGCGCCTGCCGGTCCCTGGGGTCCTGCCGGCCCAACTGCTCCTCTCGCTCCGGCTGGTCCTTGGGGACCCGCCGGTCCTCTTGGCCCAATGAGTGAGGCCTTCAATCCCGGAGCCAACATCGCTGCCGTTATGCCGCCATTTGCCACCGAAATGGTGACCTTGCGACCCTTGCCGCCGCCAGAGAGGCCCTGCCCAGCGACTAATTCCTTGATCGGTCCGCGGTCGTCGCCACCAGCGACGGCGACAAGTGTGAGCGATAACAACATCGCGATAATCGAGATTCTTTTCTTTATAAGTGTTTGAAACATTGAGTCCCCTTATTGAGTGTACGGCGAACCTAGCGGACCGCTTCATTCGGCTCATGAAGGCTGGCAATTTTGCCTGGAAATGCCACCGATTAGTCCTGTCTATCGATCCGGCGCGGGTTCTACTCCGCGCGCGGCCATTAGATTTTCAAGCGGAATATAATCCAAACCGTTCAACTGCAAAAAGATTAGCCGTTTCCCCAGGTGCCTGGGAACGTATTGGCACGCAACATTGATGAATTGCTTTTTCTTTTCCTCACCGGGATTTCGGATGGAGGAAGGAAACTTCAGAACAAGCTCGCTCGGATCCTCTCCCCGAGTATGTTTAGGAAGACGGGCGAGGGTGATTGCCGGCTTTTCGGTTAGGTCCTCCACGTTTAGCTTGTACCAAACACGAAGGCCAAACTCCAAAGAGCGCAAAGCGAGGTTCGGCAGCATATATTCGCTGGGCGCTCCGAGCTGTCAGAACGAAGTCGTCTTTCTGGAGCAGAGATCGTTGCGCGGTAAAGCTTTGCTGGAAAAGCCAAACTTTGAGAGCCTGAAAACCCAAACCTCTCTCCTCCGCGAGGGAGGTCGGTGAGTGGAGTGAGCCCTTTTTTGTAGGCACCTATTGATAAGTTGTTAAGAGACACTAACAGCCTCTCGGTAGAACTGGTCAGGGGATTTGTATCCTAATGAAGAGTGAAGTCTTTCCTGATTGTATATGTGGAGGTAGATATCAACGCAAAGTTTAGCTTCCTGAATATTGCTGTAGGGTTCATAACCCGCTTCCTCAAGCTTGAATGTTTTGAAAAAGGACTCGATGTAGGCGTTTTGCGTAGGGCTTCCTTTGTCTGAGTAGCTGAGGAGTCCATTGCAGCTTGCAACTAGTTCCTGGAAGGCATCTGCAGTGTAGTTAGATCCTCGGTCCGAGTGATGAACCCAGCAAGGCTTAAGGGATCTGCTAATGAGCAAGGCTGTGAGCGCATCCTTGGTTAGCAGCGTATCATTTCGACTTGAGATTGCCCAACCAACGATCTGCCTGGTGAACACATCGAGCACGCTCGCTACGTAGCAAAAGCAGCCTCCCAGAAGGCGAATGAAGGTCACATCCGCTGCGAACACGCGGCCGGGGCCGGCAACGTGCAGATACGGGAGCAGGTTTGCATTTGGAGGAACCTCAGCTGCAGGCTTGGCGTGATGCTTGGACCTACGGCGCCTTGCATAAAGCTCGTTGCGCTTCATGACGCCCCGCACAAGCTTCGGGCTTAGCCCAAGCTCCGCTGCCACCCGCCTGTATCCGTAGCAAGGGAAACGTTCGTGCAGCTTGCGGATTTTACGCACCAATGCAACGTCTTTGTCCGGCAAGCCCCTGCGGTACAGCGATGAACGCTGGACTCCGCAGGCGCGGGCGCAACGCTCCAAGGAGAGCTCTTTGAACTCGTCTCCTCGCTCACGAATCATTCTGGCTCGCTCTGCATGGGAGACTTTTTTTTCGCGAGCATTTGCCGCGCGAGAGCCGTTTCCAGACGAGAGAGCCGCAGTTCCTCCTCGAGTTGCTCGATGCGCTGGGCCGCTGTCATGGCAGCCGCCCGCCAAGCCTGCCCCTGGAAGGCGTTTTCGCCGTGGGCCTCGTACTGCAGGAGCCAACGGCCAAGCATTGTTGCTGAAATGCTCTGGTCCCGCGCAGCCTTGGTCCTTGACAGCTCTCCAGCTTTGATTCGTCGGCACAGTGAGAGCTTCAACTCTCGATCGTGATTTCGTGGCATATGTATTCCTCGTTTTTGATGACGAGGTGTCTACAAATTTGGGCGCAGTCCAGAGCTTGCGAACCGGGAGGGAGGGGAAAATGGTCAGCCACGAAGCGCGATTGAAAAAACAATGCAATGACCTCAGCAGCAGAGTGAGAACAAATTAGACTACGGTTAGTCGCGCCCGACCCCCACGTCACTCGTCGCCCGTCACCCAAAAAGCCCTTGACTTCCGACCCCTTCCCGCCCCATAATAGGGCCTGATGAAACAGGTTTAACTTCCGGGCGGGTCATGCTTAACCTCCCGGTTATCCCAGCTTAAGCAGCTCGCACTCCTTGCACCCACTGGTGCCCCTCACGCACGGAAGGTTTCATATGTTTCCAACGGAAGCTCTCAGCATACGTTCGTTTAAAAATTTATTTATAGGCCAAGCGGTCTCGCAGTTTGGCGACGCGTTCTATTACGTGATTTTTATGTTCATGGTCCGGCAGATCACCGGATCGACTGCCATGGTGGGCTTTGTCGGCGCGGCAGAAACGCTGCCGTTCTTGCTTGTCGGCGGATACGCGGGCGTGCTAGCGGATCGACTCGATAGACGCAAAATCATGCTGATCTCCGACTTATCGTCGGCGGCATGCCTAATCGCTTTCGGCATTCTAATCTATCTGGATGCGAGCCCGCCCGCCTGGACGATGGTGGTCACGCCCTTCTTGATGAGCTGCGTGCGGGTGTTCTTTATGCCCGCCAAAAGCGCGGCCATACCGCGGCTTGTGCCAGACAACATGCTCATGAAGGCGAACGCCCTTAGCAACTTGGCGCAAACCTTTATGCCGCTGATCGGGCTTGCTCTTTCGGCTTCGGTGATGGGCGCTCTCTACGCTGCCTCTAAGACCTGGTTCTTTGTCACCGCCGTCTTGGTGAACACATGCTCGTTCCTGTTTTCGGCTGCCTACATTTGGCTGCTGCCCAAGCTCGTGCCCGAAAGGCACGACGAGGACAAGCACCCGCTGCAGGAGTTTCGGCAGGGTCTGGGCTACATCAAACGGCACGGCGTTCTGCGGGTGTACGTGTTTGTGAGCCTGTTCATGAACCTCATGATCTCGCCATTTTTTGTGGTGTACGTGGAAGCCAACAAGCAGTGGTACGGAGGAACGCCGCAGATCCTGTGCGTGATGGAGATGTCCTTTTTTGTGGGGCTCGTTATTTCCAGCATGTTCGTCGGCCGGTTCAACATCCGGCGCGCGGGTCTGGGTTACAGCTACTCGCTGGGAACGGTGGGTCTGGCGGTTGCCGCCATGGCTTTCTGCAAGACCATCTGGCTATATTCGATCTTTAATATTATCGCCGGGCTGGCGGTGCCGTTCTGCGATATCCCGTTGACGACCTATATTCAGACCGAAGTTGAGGATTCCCTAATGGGCCGAGTCAACAGCGTTCTGAACATGGTCCGTATGGGCGTGATGCCGATCGGGATGATGCTCGGCGGCTGGATGATCCTTAAGATTGGACTTTCTGGCGCCTATCTGGTGATGGGCTTTGGCATGACGGCAGCTTCGCTGGTTGCCCTCGCTTCACCCGCATTTCGCGGGGCGACGATCAAGGTGCAGGCGCCTGCCGAGGCCGTTGTGGAGAGCGAGGACGCATTGACGCTGGTTTAGGCTTTCTTTCCGTCGCGAAGCTCTGGACTGCGCGTAGCTTGCTACCGCTCAAATCAGGAAGCCTGCTTCCGTAAACAACGCGAAACTGAGCTAAAAGAAATGCCCTGGCTTCGTCGGTAGCGGCGGTGAACTTCGGGCGCTTCTTCAGCAAAATGCTTGCCGCTGATTCCTGCAGTCCCTTCGTGTTCACGGAAGCAAGCTTCCTGATTTGAGCGGGAGCAAGCTCCCGGCACTCCAGAGCTTCGCGACGGAAGGTCAGATCGGGCACCAAGTCTTAACCAATCTTTGCGAGCTTTGCGTGACACAAAACTAGCATTTAGCCCCACGTGTTCGTTCTAGGACAAAAACTCGCTTACAATATCAGTGGTGCAAGTAGAACGTTGTGGAAGGGGAGGGTTTACCCTCATTGAGCTGTTAGTCGTGATCGCGATTATCGCGATTATCGCCGCGATCCTGTTTCCTGTCTTCGCGCAGGCGAAGGCAGCGGCCGGCGATGCTAAAACCATCAGCAACCTTAAACAGCTCGGAACGGCTTTCGAGCTTTACACAGACGATTACGATGACGTCTACCCGCAGGCGGCAGATGGCACGCCGGGGACCGCCCTTGCGGGAGGATGGGTTTATTACTCAATCTTTCGAAGCACCGACGCGGGGACGTTCGACGTCACCAAGGGCACCGTTTATCCTTACGTGACCGCTTTGCCGGTCTACCTAAGCAGCGGCGACCCGGAGTCAACGTGGGACGGCAACTCCTTCGCCATGAACGGCTATCTAACGAAGTGGCAGCCCACTGGCTTGAGCCCTTCTGTGGCGAGCACGACCGTTCCGAATCCTTCTGGGACCATGCTGCTGGGCGAAGAGGCTTCTGGCAGCGGCTCTTTGTTTGGCTATGGGTACGGAAACGGCACCAACGACGGCTATTTCAATCCGGTCTTCGACCATTTTGCAAAGTTTCACCCCGCCGGCGCGGCGGTGGTCTTCTGTGACTCCCACGCGAAGATCTTTCAGGCGCAAGACCATTACGTGCAGACGGTCTGTGGTTCGCCGGTTCAGTGTTTCTGAACTCAAGGGCGCAAATCTTGTTTAGGATCCTCTTCCGTCGCGAAGCTTTGGAGTGCCCGTAGCTTGCTACCGCTCTGACCAGGAAGCTTGATTCCGCAAGCAAGGTTCAAATTGAAGCCAGCTGAGGCGTTCCGGGCCGCAGCTATGTTGACTCCCCACGATGTCCCACTTAGTTATGCAGTTTTAGAAACCATTAGAATATCAGAGCCCGTCATGCTTTGCAGGACTTTTGAAAACGTTGGCATAAGCAACGAGAACCGTTCATGATATCCAAACCTACCCTCTCGAAATTTTAATTTATTTTCCAAACTTGGAACCTAATCTGCCGACCATAAATCGACACAACCGGTTCAAAATCTATTTTCAACTTGTCTCCACATTCAGTAGAACTCACCTTGAAAAACAAGTGATTCGTAGTTTGCGAGCACCGAAGGGCGTACAGAAGATTCGCAACAGGGAAACTCAGGGTGACGGTTATCCTAAACTTCTTCTGCCAACCTTCGCCGCTGATTCCTGCAGTTTCTTCGTGTTCACGGAAGCAAGCTTCCTGATTTGAGCGGGAGCAAGCTCCCGACACTCCAGAGCTTCGCGACGGAGGACCAGAAGGAGTTGCTGTTCGGATCCGTAGTCACCTCTATGCCCTCTTTGCCATGTACGTGAAAACAGTGCTGACCCAACACATAACACAAAAACGCATAACGCAACCTTTGTGGTATCATTCGCACTTGAGACCAGGAAGCAGGGTCTGCCGTTGTACGGAGGCTCCCACGGGGGCTTGCTTAGAGCGGCACTTCTGTTCCTCGCTCAAAAGGAATACTGGAGGCCGCCTTACTCGCTAATGCCGCTGGAAAAAACTAAAAAATCAACCGTAATCGCTGACTATGCTCAGACCGAAGGGGACACTGGGTCCACCGAGGTACAAATCGCCCTCATGCAGGCGCGAATTGAACAAATCACCGATCACCTAAAGAGAAATAAGAAGGACAACCACTCTCTAAGAGGGTTGCTCGTCCTCGTCGGCAAAAGGCGTCGCCTCGAAGCGTATCTGCGCTCCAGAGATGTCGTCCGCTACCGTGCGTTAGTTCAGCGATTAGGCATTCGAGAAGTCAAGCCCCGGTAACGGAGGCATTTAATGATTCACTCACATGAGTTCGAAGTTGGGGGCAAGATCCTCAGCCTCGAAACTGGCCGCGTGGCTAAACAAGCCGGCGGTTCTGTACTTCTTGGGATGGGCGAAACCGTCATCCTCTCTTGCGCGACGATGTCCGCAGAGCCACGAGAAGGCATCGATTTTCTACCCCTCACTTGCGATTATGAAGAGCGCAAGTACGCCGTGGGCAAGATCCCCGGCGGATTCATCAAGCGCGGCGGACGCCCTTCTGAGAAGGCCATCCTCACCAGCCGATTGATAGATCGACCTATTCGTCCCCTATTCCCCAAGGGCATGCACAACGATATCCAAGTGGTTGCAATGCCATTTGCGGTTGACCAAGATTGCCCGCCCGACGTGCTTGCGGTTTGCGCCGCCGGCGCCGCCCTCGCCGTTTCGGATATTCCGATCAAGGCCGCTGTTGCCTGCGTTCGCGTAAGCCGAGTGGATGGCGAGCTCGTTCTTTTCCCATCCGTTTCGCAAGCTCAGCAAAGCGACCTGGACCTGATCGTTGCCGGCCACGCCGATGCCATTTCGATGGTTGAAGCAGGAGCAACGGAAGTCAGCGAAGAGGACATGATTGCCGCGCTCAACTTTGCAAAGGTTGCCATTCAACTGATCAGCAAAGAGTTCGCCGCGTTTGCCAAGAAAGTTAACAAGGCCAAGCGCGAAGTTAAGATTTTTGAAGTCGACAAGGACCTTGTCGCTATGATCGAGAAGGAATCCGGCAAGGAGATCGCCGCTACGATCGTCAACCCGGACAAGGCTACGCGGGAATCCGCGATCAGCGACCTTCAGAAAGAGATCGTGGCCAAGTACGCCGCAAAGCTTGCCGGCGATGATGCGAAGATCAAGCAGCTTCCCGAAGCAGTCGACAAGGTTGTTAAAGGCACTGTTCGAAGGCTCATTATCGAAGAGGACAAGCGACCCGACGGCCGCGGTTTGGAAGAGATCCGCGCGCTGGAAGCGGTCGCCGGTTTGCTGCCCAAGGTTCATGGCTCCGGCCTGTTCACTCGGGGCCAAACGCAGGTCATGACGGTGGTTACGCTCGGTCTTCCGAACGAAGCCCAGTCGATCGACGGCCTGGAAGAGGAAGAAAACAAGCGCTACATGCACTTCTACAACTTCCCACCCTACAGCGTTGGTGAGACCCGAATGATGCGGGGCCCCGGCCGCCGAGAGATCGGCCACGGCGCCCTTGCCGAGCGAGCTTTGCGATCGATGATCCCGCTCGACGACCCCGATTTCCCTTACACCCTGCTCGTAACGAGCGAAGTGCTCGAGTCCAACGGTTCCACCTCCATGGCTTCCGTTTGCGGTTCAACCCTCGCTCTTATGGATGCCGGTATTCAGCTTAAGGCGCCCGTTGCGGGTATCGCCATGGGCCTTATGTCGGACGGCAAAGTCTTCAAGGTTTTGACGGACATCCAGGGCATGGAAGACTTCTGCGGCGATATGGACTTCAAGGCCGCGGGAACCCGAAAGGGCATCACCGCCCTGCAGCTTGATACCAAGCTCGAAGGCCTTCCCGACGAGGTTCTAGCTGGCGCTCTTCGCCAGGCGAAAGACGCTCGCATGAAGATCCTTGATGTTATCGAGGAAGAGATTTCGGAGCCACGAGCCGAGACTGCACCAACCGCACCGCGAGTGACGACGATTCAGATCAACCCAGAGAAGATCGGCGCCGTCATCGGACCGGGAGGCGCGGTGATCAAGAAGATCACGGGCACAACCGGTGCTTCGATCGACATCCAGCAGGATGGCCGAGTCCTTGTGGGCGGCACCAGCGGAGAAGCAGTAAGCGAAGCGATCGCCATGATCAAGGCGCTTACGGACGAAGTTGCAGTTGGCAGCGAGTTCCGAGGCAAGGTAACCCGGCTTATGGGCCGCGGCGCAATGGTGGAGTACATCAACGGCCGCGAAGGGCTTGTTCCTATGGAGCAACTCACTGTGAAGCAGGTTCGCCGTCCGGATGACGTCGTCAGCGTGGGCGATGAGCTCAACGTAAAGGTATTTGAAGTTGACGGCCTTGGCCGAATCAACCTCACCGCTCTTGGATTGGCGCAGGATCTTCCTTCACTTTCCGAGAACGAATCGGCTACTCCTCCCCCACCCCAACCAGGCGGTGGCGGAAGAGGCGGCCGTGATGGCGGCGGACGCGGTGGACGCGACGGCGGCAGAGGCGGAGATCGCGGCGGAAGAGGCGGCGGTGGTGGTGGCTACGGCAGAGACCGTGGCGGCGATCGCGGCGGATACGGCGGTAGAGACCGTGGCGGAGATCGGGATAACCGAGGCCCTCGTGAAGAGAGCCACAACGGCGACGCCGCTGTAGTCAGTTCTCACGAGGAGAGCCACGAGCCTCGCGCACCTCAGGTTCCGGACGAGTTCCCGAAGAAGGAGCGATCTGGCACCGATGAATCGGTTAACGCGCGGTTCCGACCCCGACGCTAATAGAGTGACGGGTGACGAGTAACGTGTGACGAATACGGGAGATGCGTGATGTGTCTCCCGTTTTTTTTGATGCACATTTTTGGGCTTTGAGAAAAGGGGACAAAGGTTAAATCCGAAATCTTAATTCGAGATTTGCCATTGCGAGGAGCTTCTGCGCGACGGGGTCGCACAGAAGTGACGCGGCAATCTATTCGTAGGAGCCTCTGGTGCTTGGTAAGGAGGAAAGCCTCCTTGAGTGGGGAACCCGTACAGCCGGCAAGAATTCTCCGACAAAGAAGTTTTCGTAGGGCTTGGAGTTCTTCCAATATTCCTGCTCTCTGTCGTGGGGGGTGATTAGAACAATCACAACTGGCCGCATCTTGCCCTCTTCGACCAGATTGGCGCCGGATGGTCCCAGTTGGTTAGATCGCCTGCGTAGAGAACGCTCTTTGCGGCGCCGCTTGGAAGGCGAAAATAACGAACGGGACAATCATCAACTCCGAGTGTATCCGCGTTTGCAACCATAACCGCAGTGACCCCGTCTTGTAGTTCGTACATAACCGGCTATCAAATGGTCTCCTGAGGATTTCCTATGTCAGAAAAACACAAGTTTCTCCCCCCGTCCATCGCTGAACTAAGGGCTAAGCGAAAGCCCCTCGTAAATGTTAGCGACGTTCAAAAAACAAAGCTTAAGACGTTAGATAAGTTAGCTTGTGCGATCACGGACAAAGTGGGATCGATGGGATTCTTCCTGATCATCTTTGGTTGGACGGTGCTATGGTGTGGATATAACATCCTCGCCAGCGAAGTTCCCGGCCTCCACTGGACTTCTTTCGATCCATTTCCTGCCTTTGTAGCCTATTTGCTCATCAGCAACGTTATCCAGATCTTGCTTATGCCGCTTATCATGGTGGGACAGAATGTTCAGAGTCAGCACAGTGACTTAAGAGCGCAAAGCGACCTCGATGTAAATGTGAAAGCCGAGGACGAAATCGAGGCGATTCTAAAGCATCTTGAAATGCAAAATGCCATGCTCACTGCATTGCTGGATCAGCAAGGCATCAAGCAGGATGCCATCCTCGAGGAAATGCACAAACGGGCCGCTGCTGCAACTTAGAGGTACGAACCGTGAGGGCGCGAGGACACGAATTTAACCTCGCCAAACAAACTCCCATCCTCATACCCATAAGTTAAGCCGGAACCCCCTTTTCCGAGGCTGGTTAACGGGACCTCCCCCGGTTCGCGGACTCACCGACCCCTCCACCCGAGAGGGGTGATGGGTTTGCGATAATCAACATTTACTTAACTTAGAGCGGTTTGCTGTCGCATGCGCTTTTATAAACAGCATTCAGCACATGCATTTTCGATATTGCTAACTTTCGTTCGCGCAAGAAGCCTCAAACGGCGTAATACCTAATATCTGCATGCCTTGGGGTTGCGTTAATCAAGCAGCAGTGAAATAATATGTGATGGGAGAAAGATTCATTGTCAGTTGTTGTCCCTGAGAAATTATCCACTGGCATCATCGGGCTCGATGATGTTCTTGGAGGTGGATTCCCTAAGGGCCGCCTCTATCTCATTCAAGGTAATCCTGGGGTTGGCAAGACCACTCTTGGCTTGCAGTTCCTGCTTGAAGGGGTTCGGAAGGGTGAGCGGACCCTGTACATTTCACTCTCGGAGACCAAGGATGAACTGGAAGCGGTAGCCCAATCTCACGATTGGTCAATCGGCAAGATTGAAATGTTCGAGCTTTCGGCGATAGAGGAATTGCTCGGCCCCGAATCGGTGCAAACGGTCTACCGTTCGGCAGAAGTTGAACTGAACGAGACAACCCAGAAACTCCTGGCCAAGGTCGCAGAAATAAAGCCGGCCCGTGTTGTTTTTGATTCACTTTCCGAACTCAGGTTGTTGGCCAAGGATTCCTTGCGATACCGCCGACAAATCTTGGCCCTAAAACAATATTTTGCCGACAAGGACTGCACCGTGTTGCTCCTTGACGATAAGAGCTCGGAGCAGACGGACGTTCACCTTCAGAGCATCGCTCACGGCGTTCTCACGATGGAGCAAGTCCCATCTGTCTATGGAGTGGATCGCCGTCGGTTAAGGGTTCAAAAAATACGCGGCGTTCGATTTAGAAGTGGCTACCACGATTTCAATTTGGAAACTGGCGGCATCGTCGTATTTCCAAGGCTTATCGCGGCCGAACATCGCGATCCTTTTGAACCAGGCAGCGTTACTAGCCACGTTCCTGAACTGGACGAGTTATTGGGAGGGGGGCTTGACAAAGGGGCGAGCAACTTATTCCTCGGCCCCGCCGGGAGTGGGAAGTCCACCATGGCCATCCAATTTGCGGTCGCCGCAGCCCAACGCGGGCAAAATGCAGCCCTCTATTTGTTCGAGGAATCTCTGAGAACGCTCCTGCTTCGCGCGGACGGATTAAAGCAGGACCTCCGGAAATATGTGGACGAAGGCAAAATTAGCGTCAGGCTGATAGATCCCGCTGAACTTACGGCCGGAGAGTTCAGCCATATTGTCCGTAACGAGATCGAACATAGGCCCACGCAAATCATCGTCATCGATAGCCTCAACGGGTATTTGAACGCGATGCCCGAGGAGCGCATGTTGATTCTGCAATTGCATGAGCTTCTTTCGTATTTGGGCCAAAAGGGCGTCACCACAATCCTGGTCATGGCCCAACACGGACTCATGGGCAGCGCAATCCAGACCCCTATCGACGTGAGTTACCTAGCAGATACGGTGTTGCTGTTTCGTTACTACGAACTGCACGGAGAAATCAAACTCGCGATGTCGGTTGCGAAAAGACGCGGAGGCGCTCACGAGCGCACCATCCGCGAACTGCACCTAAGCTCGGAAAAAGGGATCACGGTTGGCCAGCCACTGACCCACTTGCGAGGTGTCTTAACGGGCGTGCCCATCCCGATTGAAACAGCTATAACGTGATCATGGTCGATAGAATTCCGGTAACTTCCTTAGATATAGAAGAACGCATTTTGATTCTCGCCCCGGTGGGCCGAGATGCGAAGGTTATTGAGGGAAGCCTTACAAAGAAGGGCTTTCAAACCGCTATTTGTTCGACCTTTTTCGCTTTGCAAGACTTGATCCTGGAGGGCGCCGCCGCCGCCTTGGTTGTTGAAGAAGCGCTTAACAACCAGAACTTGGCACTACTTTCCGACGCCATGAGTAAGCAACCGGCTTGGTCGGATTTTCCTCTCATCGTTCTTACAAACTCCGGTGACGAGGCGGTTGCCAATACTTGGAGTTCACTTGAAGCTCTTGATGCGATAGGCAATGTTACGCTCCTGGAGCGGCCGATTGAGGAGGTAACTCTACAAAGCGCGGCCAAGGTGGCCTTGAGAGCCAGGCGTCGGCAATATGAAGTCCGCAACAACTTGGAGGAAAGACAGCGTAACGAGATCGCCCTCCGTGAGAGCGAGCAACGCTACCGAGTTCTTGCCCAGGAATTGGATGCGAGGGTTCAAGAGCAAACTTCTGAGCTATTGGCAGCCAACCGCGAATTGGAAGGGTTTACATACTCCATCGCCCATGACTTGCGCAGCCCACTGCGCCGGATCATGTTCAGTAGCGAAGTTGTTCAGCAGGATTATGAAGACCAGATTGACGAGATAGGAAAAGAGACCCTCAAGGAGTTAGGGGTTGAAGCCAAGAAGCTGTGCGTGATGGTAGACGACTTGCTCCAGTACGCCCGCTTATGGAAGATGCCAATCCGTAAGAGACCGGTTAATGTTTCGGCCATTGCCAAACAGGCTCTTGAACACTTGGATTTCTCGGGTGCTGCGGAAGTGCAGCCAGACCTTACCGCGATCGCGGACGCGACTCTGCTTGAGACCGTTCTCTTGAACTTGCTCGATAACGCGCGCAAGTATGGGGACCCTCAAAAAAAGCGCGAGATTTCCTTTGGGTATGACGAGGAGCAGGAGGCCTTTGTCGTTGAAGATAACGGAATCGGGTTTAGCATGGAGTTCGCGGGCAAACTGTTTCAGCCATTTGAGCGCTTGCATAGGGATACCGAATATCCGGGCACCGGGATCGGCCTTGCGAATGTGAAGCGCATTATCGAGCGGCATGGCGGAAGAGTTTGGGCATTTGGGGAAGAGGGCAAAGGGGCTAAGTTCTTCTTTACGCTTTGAGTGACGAGTGACGAGTGACGAGTGACGTGTGACGAGTGACGAGTGACGTGTGACGAGTGACGTGTGACGAGTCGCAAAACCTATTCGAGAATTGTAACAAGTGCCGAGAAGTCTTCTTAGTCCTCTCCCGCTTCGTACCTCAGCGACCTCTCCTCGAGGAGAGATGAATCGTTGGACGGCGTGCGCAGTTGGTACCAGTAGCCGAATACCCCTAGAACACTGCAATCTTCTGGTGAAGCCACAAAACTACTCATCTCTCCTCGAGGAGAGGTCGCTGAGGTACGAAGCGGGAGAGGGCCGGTAGAGGTTTTTACGCCTTTGACGGAGCGCGCGCCGAGTCTTGCAACAGCGTGCGACGAGTGGCGCGAAACGGATGTTCATCACGTTGTTAACGTTCCGGCCTAACCCGTTACACGTTACTCGTCACTCGTCACCCTTTTCACCTGGTACCCTTCTTTCTTGCCCGCCGTGACCTTGGAAGAGCGGCGATCTTCGGATAGACCGGAGCCCCCGCTCACATACGCCCTAATCTTAAAGCTCTACGTTCCACTAGCGCTTTCCTGGGTGTTCATGGCTTTAGAGGGCCCGAGTGTCACCGCCATTATCGGCAGGCTGCCTCACCGAGAGCTCAACTCGGCGGCCATGCTGGTTCTCTTGAGCCTCGCCATGTGGGTGGAAAGCCCCGTCATTGACCTTCTTTCCACGGCCACCACTCTAGCCAAGAACCGCCAACATTACGTGCAACTCAGCCGCTACGTTTGGTATCTAATTGCTTGGGTTACGGTTGCACATGCTATCGTCGTCTTCACGCCCGTTTACGATTTTCTGGCGCTGCGCGTGCTTTCATTGCCGGTGGATGTTGCCAAGCAAGCCCGTTTGGGACTAGCCCTCATGGTGCCATGGAGTGGGTTTATCGGCTGGCGGCGATACCTGCAGGGAATCTTGATCCGCTTCCATCAAACCCGACTAATTAGCGCGGGCACGTTCACACGGGTCGTTACGATATCGGTTGTAGGCTGGTCCCTGTTTGCTTTCTCCAAAATGCCCAGCATAGTAATTGCCGGCACAGCCCTTACCACGGCCGTGGCAATGGAATCCATTTTCATCCATTTTGCTAGTCGGGCAACCGTGCGGAGGGAGTTCTCAGCCGAAACTCCACCGGATGAAGCAGATGACGAAGGCTTTGCTCCTTCGGAAATAGCCGAAGCTCCTCTTACGGCCGCCGCCATTCCGGACGCGGTGCCAAAGAACGATGGCTTCCTCACGATCAGAAAGCTTCTCAGCTTCCATATGCCCTTGGCGGCGACCACCGTTGTGGCACTTATCGGAGGGCCGATTATCAGCGCCGCCCTTTCGCATAGCAAGCAGCCGGTGCTTTCTCTGGCAAGTTGGCAGGTAGTGTCCACTCTTGTTTGGCTTTGCCGAACCATTGAGTTCGCCCTTCCGGAGGTGATCATCACACTCTACAAGGATGCCAAAAGCGCGGCAATGCTGCGGCAGTTTTCTATCAGAGTGGGCCTCACGATTTCGGGAGCGATGGCGCTGTTGGCCGTTACAGGCGGAGACCGCCTGTTCTTCGGCAAGATCCTCGGCGAGAGCGAATCCACGGTGGCAATGGCTCACCTTGCCTTTTGCTGCGCCATAACTTTGCCGCTTATCGGCTGCCAGCAAAACTACATCAAGGGCATGCTGACGGCGCACCATTTAACTACAGCCCGTTTCATGTCCTCGTTAGTGTCCTTTACAACACTAATAGTGATGCTCATTATTGGCGTGCAGTTGAAATGGACGGGCGTGGTCAACGCGGCGGTAGCCTTAAACACAGCCATTTTTGGCGAAGTTCTCGTCCTCTTCACATTCTGGCGGAGGGGCGTAAAGCGGCTAGGAATACAGCTTTAGCGCAAAAAATATCGTGCTCGCTTCAAAATGCGCATCTCTACCGTCCTTTCGGCATGCTTATTCGTTCGCGCGTCTGTTTGAGCCTGATGGCTGTTTGCATTACCGCCCTTTCTGCCTTTGCGGCACCCACCAAGGGCCAGACAACCATCCACGGCTTTTTCAAAGCCGTTGCGAAGAACAACCGCTCCCTGGACATGGACGGCAAATTCGAATTTAAAGAGACGGGCAGGTTCACTTTCACGCGAAAGACTGCTACCGAAACCATCGTTACAACGGGCGACTATACCGACGATGGCACGACGATCAAGCTTTCCAAAGGCAAAGAAAAAACTCCTTGGCCAGAGTTCTGGCCCGTTGACTCAACTCTTGCCATCCAGCCGAATGGCGATCTCCTGATGGGAACTCAGACCTACGCGGCCAGCTTGATTGGTAAGGCTTTTACTCCTGGCCTTTATCTTTGCCCGGCATCGCCGATCAATCACTACTATTTCTCCGCTGCGGGAGGTTACAAATACAAAGGACAGGCCGTGTCCACCGGCGAGTATTGGGTTGAAAAGGGAATCGATCCGACGACCAGCCAGGAAACGGTCACCCTTGTATTGAACATTCTCCGGATAGATGGCAAGCGCGTCAGCTTCCATCAGATTGTTCAGTTGGATCCTGATGGGGGATTCACGTTGGAGAAAAAGTTTAAGTACAAGTTAGCCAGCCAATCCGTTGTTGAAGGCAAATCAGTATCGAGACCGGCTCCGACGGCCGATACAAATGATAAGCCGGCGCCCACTCCGGACCCCAAAACGCCTTAGCTCTACTTCGTGCAGGTACCTTAACCCGCATGGAAGCTCCGTTGGTGGTTGGCTATAAGGGCGAGATCGGTCGCTTTATCCTTGCTGGGCTGTTGGAAGACATGCCCAAAGCGAACGACATCTTCTGTGTTGACATCAATAACTCGGAAGACGAAGTTCGGGAACGGATCCGGAAGTCGGACTATATCTTTTTGTGCGTGCCTTTGCAGCACACGGTTGCCTGGATCGATGGATTTCTGCCCGATTTAAGCGGCAAGATCTTGGTTGAGCAGTGCTCGGTAAAGTCCTTTCTCTACGAGAACGAGAGCTACAAAACACTGAACCTACTCTCGATGCACTTACTCTTTCGTCCATCGGCGACGCCCATTAAGGATCGGCGGTGTTTGGTTTTCTCGGAGCGAGGTTCTTCTGCCGACTTGGCTGCATTTAGTGATTTGATGGCGCGGGCGCTTAAAACTTCGGTTGTTTCCATCGATTCTGGCGCTGAATCGGCGCATTTGCAGCACGACCGGCTGATGGCCTATCAGCAATCGCTTGTTCACCGCGTTATATTGGTGCTGGCTTCAAAGATTCAAGATGAGCATGGGCAAACCTTTGTTGGCCAGCGGATACAGGAGCTTGCGGAGCGAATAGAAGCTGGTGATCCAGAACTGTATCGGCTGATTCAGGGCAATCCCTTTACCGATTCGGTCGTGGCGGACTTTGAGTCGAGTTTGAGAGGGTTTAAGATTTAGCTACCTACCCTCACTAGTTGCATTTTGCCGCCACACTTTTTTCACACAGAGAACACAGGGGTTTTTTAGTGGCGTCGGAGTGGCGCCCAATTTGTGCAAGGCCGGGTTTAGTTTTTCGGTTTCTTAGTTTCTCTGTGAACTCTGTGTCCTCTGTGTGATCAAAAATCTCCATTCTCGATGATCCGCTACAAAGAGACTGCCTAACTCGCGCATTTTGCCAGAACACTTTTTCTCACACAGAGAGCACAGAGGTTTTATGAGTGGCGTCGGCGTCGTGCCCCAATCCTGCAAGGCGTGCATTGCTAGTTTCTCGGTTCCTCAGTCCCTCAGTCCTCTCTGTGAACTCCGTTTTCTCTGTGCGATCCAAATTTTGGATTTCATACAGAGAGCACAAAGATTAAGAGAATCACCTACTCGCCATTGACAATGCGTTTGATGCCGTGCTTTAGCAATGCTTCCGAAAAATTAATGATAAGGCCAACTCTCTTGTTGCTTAGGCGAAGGTATGTCAACAGAATTTTCGCGTGCGTGGGGCTAATGGATTCGACAGACTTTATCTCGACGATAATTTCTTCTTCAACGAGTAAGTCCAGCCTGAACCCCACTTCGAAGACGATTCCATCATAGACGACTGGAACCTGCACTTGGCGACGAACTCGAAGGCCGGCCATAGAGAGTTCATGTGCAAGTGCCGTTTCGTAGACTGATTCGAGCAAGCCTGGACCTAAAGTGGAATGAACCTTGATAGCCAGTTCAATGATGGTCCCGGTCAAGGCATTTTCAGGTTTCTCCTCCTGTAGCTTTCTCGCCATCTTAAGTGCTGCTACCCGTCCAATTTCCGCCATTTATTAATGGTAGCTGATTGAAGTAATTCCTCTTAGTGCATGAGGCATTCCCTGCCGTTTCCTGTGCTCTCCCACGCGATTCTAGAAAAAGCAGCACAGATGAACGCCACCGGTTCCCGGGTATTAACAATAACGGCAAATGACTCAAGAACCCAAACTGCTTCTGCGAACCCTAACCGGCAGCCGAATCTACAATCTTCATACCGAGGCTTCGGACTGGGACTGGCGGATGATTCAACTCAGCCCGTTAAAGTGGATCGTCAGCCCATTTCGCGATCCTACAACCACATCTATCGTTAACGAAGGGCGTGATGACACTACTTGGGAGTTAAGGCACTACGTGAAGTATGTGGCCAAGGGCAACCCAAGCATGCTCGAGGCTATTTACAGCCCGCTTGAGGCTAGAACCTTCTGTGATCCCATCATTCAAGTGCTGATCGACAACCGCACCAAGCTTCTCAACAACAGCGCCATTCTGGAAGCGCATCGCGGGTATGCGAGTTCGCAGGTCAAACGGATTGCTTGTGCGGACAGGGTTATTGGTGGAGAGCAGATAACAACCGCGACTGTAGACAAGGAGCAGCGGCGACGAAAAGCGGCGGTTGCCTATATTCGGACACTTTATCAGGGCGCATCGCTCCTGCGCTCAGGCGACTTTAACACCTGGCTAGAGACAGGTAGCGAATTGCGCGAGTGGCTTTTCGGTGTGAAAACTGGCGCAATTGAACTTACCGAGGAGGAGTTTGGACGTCACCAAGCTACTGCCGACCAGGAAATACAGGAGGCTTTCGATAACGCCCCACCCCGCGAAGTCGACTACGATTGGCTGGAAGACTATCTCGTTGAGAGTTACCTGACGGGAAATAAGTCGCATCAGTGATTTTGGGTGAGCAATGTTCCTGCGATTGAGTCCGGTCCGATTCCTGCGACGTGGCTAGTTTCTCAGTCTTCTCTGTGAAGTCAGTAGGCTCAAAGCTATCCAAAAGTCACGGCAGCCTAACTCCCAAGACTTCATCGGAATTCTTTTCACACAGAGAACACAGAGGGCACAGAGGCTTTTTGAGTGGCTTCAGAGTCGAGCCCAAATCCTGCAAGAGTGCACTGCTAGTTTCTCAGTCTCCTCTGCGAACTCTGTGTCCTCTGTGCGAGATTAAATCTAAACACTTCTGAGGCGCACCAGCCACCTACCAGCGAATGATATTCGCGCCCCAGACCAACCCTGCCCCGAAGCCAACCGTCATCACAATCATTCCAGGCTTCAATCGCCCCTCTTTTTCAGCCTCATAGAGCGCGATCGGAATCGAGCCACCACTTGTGTTTCCATACTTGTGAACGTTCACAAAAACCTTTTCCCAAGGCAAGTCGAGCCGCTTCGCGGCGGATTCTATAATTCGCAAGTTAGCTTGGTGCGGCACAAACAGATCAATGTCCCGTGGCGACATCCCGACCAAATCCAGCACCTTGCAACAAGCCTCGCCCATTGCGTTAACAGCAAACCTATAAACCTCGGCACCGGCCATGAAAACCGTGTTCTTAAACTTGGCGGAGTTAGGATCGCATGCTGGATGGAGAGTTCCACCCACTTCAAGAGTGATGTACTTTCCGCCGCTGCCATCGGCCATCAAGACTGTTTTAACGATGCCGCGATCGGTGTTCTCTTCAGCTTTCAAAACGACGGCCCCCGCGCCGTCGCCGAAGAGGACGCAGGTCGAGCGGTCGGTCCAATCGACAAGCCTTGTGAGCGCGTCGGCACCAATAACAAGCGCATTGTCCACCGTGCCGGATTCGACCATCGCTCCAGCAACCTGCAGGGAATAAATAAAGCCCGCGCAAGCTGCGCCTACATCAAACGCTCCCGCATTTCGCGCCCCGATCAAATCTTGAACCAGGCAAGAAGTGGAAGGGAAGAGCATATCGCCCGTCACCGTTCCCACAACAATAAGCTGTAAGTCTTCTGGCTTTAAGTTCGCAGCTTTTAGTGCTTGGCGACCAGCGGCGGCAGAAAGAGTACTGGTCGATTCGCCTTCCACGCACATTCGGCGCTCTACGATGCCGGTTCGTTGGCGGATCCATTCGTCAGAGGTCTCAACCAAACGCTCTAAATCTGCATTGGAAAGAACCTTATCCGGCACTGAGGCACCGGTGCCATGGATAACCGCTCGGCGAGACATTTGCTTTTCTATAACTCCTTTAAACTGAACTCGATCCGCTCAATCAGATGCTGATCGAGGGCCTTTTGGGCCAGCAGCAGCGCATTGCGAATCGCTTTTGCGTTGCTTCTTCCGTGGCAGATAATGCAAAGACCATTTAACCCCAGTAGCGGCGACCCACCCACCTCGGCGTAGTCCATTCTCGCCTGCAATGGAGCGAAAACCTTGCGAAGTGGCATATAGGGAAGACGGGCAATCTTCCCCTTCGGAACTTGCTCGCGCACCATTTTTAGGATAAGTTCGGCCACTCCCTCGCTGGTCTTTAGAACGATGTTGCCCACAAATGCATCGCACACCACCACATCGATGGAGCCATTGAACATATCCTTGCCTTCGATATTTCCAGCAAACCAAGCGTGTTCAGAAAGAATCTTATAAGCGTTTTTGGCAAAAGCGTTCCCTTTGCCCGGTTCTTCGCCGATGTTGAGAAGGTGAACGGTTGGGTTCTTTTTGCCCATGATGAGTTGGGCATAAGCTCGCCCCATGAGGGCGAATTCGAGCAGGTGTTCAGGGTCAACATCCGGGCTTGCGCCGGCATCGAGGAGCAAAAAGTTGTCCTTATAGCTGGGGATTTCGCTTGCGATGGCGGGCCGGTGAAAGCCATGCATCTGCCGCCAACTCAGCAGCGAAGCTGCCGTTGCCGCGCCTGTGTTTCCGGCGGAAACCATACAGGAAGCAACGCCTTGCTTGACCAAATCCACGGCCACTACTAAGGAAGAATCTTTCTTCTTTCGAAGCGCGTCCATCGGTTTTTCGTGCATCTCCACGCATTGGCTGGCAGGGTGAACCTGCAGGTTAGCGGGGCACGGGGAGGGCAAAAGCGGGCTGATTTTGGCCGGATCTCCGACCAGTAAAACGTCGCAGTGCAAGAGGGGGGCCGCTTCGATCGCGCCCGTCACTACGGCATCGGGGGCGTGGTCCCCTCCCATCGCATCGAGAGCAATTCTCACTTCTCATCTTCCTCTGGTTTAAGAAGATTCGCAAGTTTCTCGAACTCGGGACGACCTCCCGTTGCCTGTTTCAACTCGCCACGGGCCGCAGCTACCGGGCAATCCCCTTCCCAGCCATGCTTGCATAGGGCCTGCATGGGCATTGCTACCAACAATGTCTGCCTTAAAAGGGCCTCAACTATGAGGTGGTTCTCGTCAAACAGGTCGAAGGGCTCATCGGGGGCAACCTTGGCAAAATCCTGTGCTCCGAAGCTGCTGGGCACGCCTTCAACTGGAAACTGCTCTTCTATATCGAAAGTGATGTCGATCTCAATGTCACCGCCACATCGGGCGCATTCGACCATGGCGCGAGTGGTAAAAGTGCCGGTAAGAAGCAGCAAATTGCCCGTGCTAACCGCTTCCAGAAATCCTTCCAGGGGAGCGAGGAGGTCGATGTCCGCTTCCTCCTCAAGTTCCGTCGAGATATCGACGGCGATTTTGCGTCCAGGATGCTGCAGAACATCATTAAGATCGAGAAGGTCCTCCCGGCGCATGATGGTGAGCGGATTGTACCCCGCTAATCATCGCTATTGGGGGAGATGTTGGGTCGCGGCAAGTCTTCCACTGGGTAACTGCCTATACTTTAGCTGAGTTATGAGTTTTTGGGCCGAAACCGGCGATTTTCAACCGAGAAAAGTGAACTCTACCCGCCATAAACGTACATACTTTATCTTGTGGTTGAACGAACACCTGAACCCATAAAGCCCGCCCTCGGAACCGGAATCTATACCATTTCCGACGCCGCCCGGCTGCTTCAGGTGTCCACGCAGAAACTAAAAGGGTGGGCGGAAGGCTATGTCTATCGACGCAATGGCGAAACTAGGAAGTCTGGTCCCATTTTAGATCGTGAGGGCGCTCAGCCAGGGCTATTAACCTTTTACGATCTTATTGAACTTTTCTTTGTTCGGGAGTTCAGGGCTGCCGAAGTGGATTTGCCTCAGGTGCGCAAAGTTGCCGCGATTTTGCGCGAAGAATGGCACACACCCTACCCGTTCGCTCAAAAGAAAGTCGTGGAGCTAGAGCGTCAGCTTGTAATTAGGCTAGAAATGGCGACCGTTTTGGGCAGACAACGGCTCTTTGATTTTGCTGAAGAGTTCTTTGTTAATCTAGATTTTGATGAACATGGCCTCGCTCGTGCATGGCATCCGTTAGGCCCCGACAAACTTATCGTTCTGGATCCTCACAGGTCATTCGGCGCACCAATTGACGTCCGATCAGGCATAAGAACGGACATCTTGTATCGGCTTTTTAAGGCAGGAGATAACTTGCAAACGGTTGCCGATTGGTATGAGCTGCCTTTGGAAACCGTGCAGCAAGCTGTTGAGTTCGAGGAGCAATGGCAGCGGAAAAAAGCGGCCTGAAGTTTCTTGCCGACGAGAATATGTCGCCCGTTCTCGTTCAAATCTTAAGAAAGCTTGGTGCCGGCTTTGTCGAGAGCATGCATTCTAAGCCAGAGAAAGGCAGCGCTGACGAGCACTGGATTCCACTCTATGCTAGTAGAGGTTACGTGATAATTAGTCCAGATCGAAAGCAACTTCGAACAGCCCACATAGCCGACGTGATTTCAGAGAGCGGCGCGCGAGCAATTTACCTGCCTAGCAAGTTCGCTGATTCTAAACCATGGGATCAAGCGTTGTGGCTGTTGCGACATTGGTGGAAAATGTTTTGAGCGCGCCGGGCGAATGAGCAACGCCGGTGAGGTTGTCATTTTCAACTTCGACGGGAGTTCATACACTGTTTCATAGGATTCTCGATGCCGGCTGCTTAATTGCCTTGAACTGGATGCAGCGACAAGACCGGGCATTTCCCGATCTAATTTCCATGTTCTTCCAAGCACAAATCGGCTAATCTTAGCTTCATGAGAGCTAGAGTCATTGTCCTTTTGTTACCCCTCGCCGCCTGTGCCCTCGCCGACGACAGCGCCATGTCCTGGAGCGGCGCGCCGAAAATGATGCACGGCAATACCACCGTTCGCATGGTGAGCGAGAAAGTCATCGTCAAAACGCCCATCGATAGCGATTTCCAATCCAGCTTCGATTGCAACTTTGTCTTTCACAACGATGGCCCCGCGACCGATATTAGAATCGGATTCCCCGATCGAGCCAACGGCGCCTATACCGAGGATTATTTCAATACAGGCTCATCCGATAAGCCAACCTTTTACGAACTGAAAAACTTTAAATCGTGGGTGGATGGCAAACTGGTCAAGACCACGCTCCTCGTTGACAAGAACTCGCCCGACGCAAACTATGCCGGCTCTTGGCATACAAAGACGGTTCACTTTCCCGCGAACACGACGGTCAATGTCCGCGATACCTTTACCCAGCGCCAGAGCGGCGGGATAGGAACCACGAATAACTACATCTCAATGGTCCGGTACGTGATGTCCACGGGCGCATCTTGGAAGGGAAATATCGGCTCCGCTGAGGTAGATGTGATTATTCCTGGGATGAAAAGTGCCAAGCCCTTCCCTGGGAAGCCAGATACGGCGACCGCTTACACCCACTGGACGGACCAACCAAAAGGCACGATTTTTTACACGGGCTTTGCCGCGCCGACCCAAGACGGCAACACATTGATTTTCAAACGCAACGATTTTAAGCCCACTTTGGATAGCGATATTTATGTGGTGTGGCAGGCCGTCGAGCACACCGGAGGGGGCTAATGATGCGCGAATTGGCCTAATTTAGAACCGTTTGGGTATAGCTTGTACCTGAATAGGTCAAAATGAAGTTAGGAGTTCGTCCTTTAGGAACTCCTGCCTCTTTCATCCGTTATAAGAACGGGCGAACAACTAACATATGTCTTTTACTTCGCAGCCACCACTCTGGAAACGAATCATGGGTGGCTTTTTTTACGGCTTCCTTTGTTTGTTTTTGCTGGGCATAGGAATCGGGGCAGGGTGGCTTGGCCAAAGCAAGGTTCTCTATTTGATGGCCCTAAACAGGGGCAAAGACTTTCTTCACATCCCTAAGGAGAACCCGTTTAAGGATCGTGACACGCTAACCTTGCTGATCCTTGGATGCGATGAAGATCGCTATTTCGGCGGAAATGGCCGCGAAATGCACGCCGGACAAATCACCCGTCACCAGGCCCGGAGCGACATGATGCTTCTTTGCCGACTCGATTTTAAGAACAAAGAAATTACTGGAATCAGCATCCCCCGAGATACCCGCGTTGCAGCCGACGGCCATCGTGCTCAAAAGATCAATGGCTACCACGTGATGCATGATAACGACGTATCGGCCAATAACGAAGAGTCGAAACAAGCTGTTGAAGCGCTGTTGCCAGGCGTGCAGATCGATAGGGTTATGGCCTTGGACTTTAATGCTTTTAAAGACATGGTCGATATCGTCGGTGGAGTTGATATGTTCGTTCCTAAGAACATGAACTACGACGACAACCGAGGCGATCTCCATATTCATCTGGATAAGGGTTTCCAGCATTTAGATGGGGACAAATCCGAGCAGTTTGTGAGATTCCGGCACTCGGATGACGATTTCCACCGAGCCTCTCGCCAGCACGATTTTGTTTTAGCTTTCAAATCGTCTCTTTTCAAGAATTTGGTGAAGCTTCCGCAGGTTACAGATAAAGCGGTTCAGCTAACAGGTGGTGCGCTAAGCGACGACGAAATTGCCGCCTTGGCAGATTTCACAGAAAAGGTCGGGAACGACAACATTAAGATGAACCTGCTGCCGGTGGTGGACGCTAGAGACGATTCAACAGACCTTCTGCTGGATAAACGCCGGGCTCGCTCAGTTCTTCGGAAATATCACTTTCTAGACGACAATAGAGCTGAAGGCGTTGTCGCCGACGCCGGGCAGTAATGTCCGAAGCCATCCTCCGAATGGAGGAAATCGGCAAGTCTTTTCCGGGCGTTCGCGCGCTTGATAACGTTTCGCTGGAAGTTTTTTCTGGCGAAGTCCATGCCCTGATGGGTGAGAACGGGGCGGGAAAATCCACGCTCATGAAGATCCTGGCGGGTGCGCATCAGGCCGATTCAGGCCGGATTATTGTTGAAGGCCGGCCCGTTACCCTCGATTCTCCAGCGAAAGCTATGGATCTTGGGATCAACATTATCTACCAGGAGTTCAACCTTGTTCCGCAGCTAACCGTCGCCCAAAACATCTTCCTGGGGCGAGAGCCTCGTGGCGCTATACCAGGCTGGGTTGATACCAAGAAAATGAACTCCGAAGCGCAGGCCTTGATGGATGGACTCGGCGCTCGCGTGGATGTAAAAACTCTAGTTGGGCGCCTGCCCGTCGCTATGCAGCAGATGATTGAGATCGCGAAGGCGACCAGCCGCAAATCCAAGATCATCGCCATGGACGAGCCTTCGGCAACTCTGACCGAGCGCGAACTCGAAAACCTTTACCGGCTGATTCGGCAGCTTAAGGCGGATGGCGTCGCCATCGTCTATATTTCCCATCGCATGGAAGAAGTCTTTGAGATTTCAGATCGAATCACCGTCTTGCGCGATGGACGCACCGTGGGAAGCAACTTGCGGTCTGAAGTTACACCCGATGGACTGATCAAGATGATGGTTGGTAGGACATTGGAAGACAATTTCCCGAAAGTCGTCGCGCCCGTTGGCGAGCCTGTGTTACAAGTCAAGAATCTCACGCGAGAAGGCGTGATCAGGGATATCAGCTTCGAGGTTCGCGCAGGGGAAGTGGTGGCCTTGGCCGGCCTCGTCGGTTCTGGCCGAACCGAAATTGCCAGATGCATTTTCGGCGCGGATACTTATGACTCGGGTGAAATCTTGATTTGCGGAGAACAGCTTCCCACCAGCACTCCTCGGGATGCAATCCGTGCAGGCGTTGGATTTGTAACGGAAGACCGGAAGCATCAGGGCCTTGTTTTGGCCCTAAGCGTACGTGAGAACGTTAGCTTGGCCGCTCTTAAATCCCTTTCCAAGTTGGGTTTTGTAATCTCCGGTGAGGAGAAACAAGGTGTTACCGCATACATCAAAAGCCTGGGAATACGCACGCCCACCATGGAGCAAAAGGTGAGAAACCTATCTGGCGGCAACCAGCAGAAAGTGGTTTTGGGCAAGTGGCTTCTCACCGATTCGAAATTGCTGATTTTGGACGAACCAACCCGCGGCATAGATGTGGGCGCCAAAGTTGAGATTTACCAACTCATGAATAAGCTCGCTGCCGAAGGTTTGGCGGTGCTTATGATCTCCTCTGAACTCCCGGAGGTTTTGGGAATGGCGGATCGAATCATCGTTCTTCGCGAGGGAACCATCGTTGGCCAGATGTCCCGCGACGAGGCGACCCAGGAGAAAGTCGGGGCTTTGGCGATCAGCGGTTGACTTACAGTAAAGCCTTGAACCGATTAACGGTCAAACCGGAATCTTTTATTAATCGCCGCAACAATCCTCGGTCTAGAGACTTGTGGTCTGGAATGCTTAGGCTCAAAGCCATTCCGTCTTTCTTGTAAATCATGTGGGAGCCGGTCTGGCGATCCTTGTGCCATCCAGCTTTTTCGAAGGCCTTTGCCGCATTCCGGCCGCTAATAACCGGCAGTTCACCCATTCCTACACTGCGATCTGAACGATTTCTGCCGAGGGACTACCAGGAGGTGGTGAGTCCTGACTTTCGAGCCACCCAGTGATCGCTTCTTTCGCGTTTGTCAAAGCTTCTTCGCGTGTCCTGCCTTGCGTGTGACAGCCGGGCAAGGCGGGGACACTGGCCAAAATGTAGCCGTCTTCTCCAGGCTCTAACACAATATGAAGAATCATATTAACAGTTTAGCCGCAACATCGGGCTATAGTTATTGACGCAAATGGCAACTGTCAGCGCAGATCGACCCTCTCGGCCCCTTATCGATCGCCTATCGTTTTTTGGCGTAAATCCGGGCGTCATGCTCGGATTCATTTTCCTGCTCATCTTACTGTTTGTCACCACCCCAGTGCTCCATCAGCCAGATAAGCTCCTAGGGGCGCTGCAAAACCTATCCCAGCAGGTCGCCATCAATGCGATCATTTCGGTCGGAATGACGTTCGTGATTATCACGGCCGGCATCGATTTGTCGGTTGGCTCTATCCTCGGGCTTGTTGGAACGCTTACGGCGCTAACCTTGACCGGGCCGCCCATCGTGGCTAAGTTCGGCAATGGAGCGATGGTAGTGGCAACTGTTGTTGGTTTGCTTGCCGGTTCGTTTATCGGCTTCTTAAATGGAGCGGCTGTGGCCTGGCTGAAAATGCAACCCTTCATCGTGACCCTTGCCACAATGTGGGCGGTGCGAGGCGCAGCCGAAGTGTTAACCAATGGTTCACCGGTGGGCATCGTTTCGCCGGACCAGCCCCTTGCGGCGGCGCGCAACGCGCTGATTAGCGATAAGTTCTCCGTCCTCGGCATGGGATATGTTAAAGGAATACCCATCTCGGCGATCATCGCCATCGTAGTGATCATTCTCGCTCACATATTGCTTACGAAGACTGTTTTTGGCCGCCATGTTTTCGCCTTAGGCGGAAACCCCGAAGCGGCGCGGCTTTCCGGCGTCAACATCAATAAGATTAGCCTCCTCGTGTATACAATCTCAGGCGGGCTCGCCGGACTCGCCGCGATCTTAATGATGTCCAAACTCCTCAGCGGCCAGCCGACGGCCGGCCAGGGATACGAGTTATACGCGATCGCCGCCGTGGTTGTTGGCGGCACCAGTTTGTTTGGCGGCATCGGAAGCATCATGGGCACCGTTATCGGCGCGCTTATCATTCAGGTGATAAGCATGGGGCTGAACCTGCACGATATTTCGTCTTTTTGGCAGCAGATCGTTACCGGCACGATTATTCTGGTGGCCGTTCTGCTGGACGAGGTTTTAAGGCGCAGGCGTGGATAAATGTATACTTTGAGCGGAATGACTAAGAGGCTATTTTGGGTGCTGGCGATTGCCGCGGTTCTATGTTTGGCTGGATGCGATGCATCCAACGCGACTTCGGGCTACGGCGGCGGCGCAGTGGGCAACACTCCTCCAAATCCCATCCGAACCGACGGTGGCAACGCCTACGGAACAACCGGTGGCGCACAGGTACAGGGTTCGGGCGTCAGCCCGTCCGGCGCGCAGTAGCCTTTAGGCGTAATCCGGTCGAATAGGAAACGGTCGTTGACACGTCACTCATGTCATGGTCGAGTTTGTGTTTCTTATCTATGGAGCCTGTTCCGGCTGCATTGCCGGGAGCGCAAAACACGTAACGCGCCATCGATGGCTTTTCCTTTCGCTCTTTTGGGCGCAGATGCCATTTTGTTTGCTTATCGTAGCTTGGGCTCTCTTTGTCAAACACTCGGTCACGAACGTTCCTAATATTGTTTCCTTGGCTTGTTATGTAGCCGGAGTGCTTGGCGGGGTATTTGCTTCGCGGGCAGTTAAGTCATTTACATCTCTTACACTTTCAATTGCCGCTGCCTGCGCAGTCTTGTTTTCTTTTTATGCCGCCCTGCCCCTGATATCATGGGACTACTTCACGAGGGTTCCTGCGGCCATTTTAGTTAACGGAAAGGCTATTAGCGCAGATGTTTATAGAAGGCGGGATGAGGTTCTCATCATGTCAAGCGTGGGACCGGATTGGTATTTGGTTCACGGAGGTCCCCCTCCTTGCCAAGTAATGAGAGTTGCCGACAGCGTCGCCAGGCTTGGCTCGCTGGCAGTTCCAAAAAGTTCCGATGGCGCTTATGGAATTTGCTCGGAAGACACGAAAATCGATGGTGTACCACCGCGGCTAGTTAGAGGCAAGGATTCACTCTCATTTTGGGGCGCTGCGCATAAATATGTAAGGGTCGATTTTAAGTAAAACTGAATCGTGCCTTAAGGGACTCGCAGTTTCATCGGCAACCAGTTCAACCCCGAAGGCCGAACACCGAACTCCGAATATTCAAGGCCGCCAACCTGTTCCAAATCCGGCCAAACACGGCCCTAACATGTACCACCTTGAACCGTTTGGTTCAGGTAGTCTTTTTATAATCCTATGCGAAGCTTCGCCTCCCGCTTATGCAGAGCTGCGTTCGTCGTTGGCTCCCTCGTTCCTGCCTCGTTCTCTCTAGCCCAGTCCGTTAAACCGAACCTAGAGAAGAACCCAACCTTGTACGTCGTGGGTTACGCCCACCTCGATACGCAGTGGCTTTGGATGTATCCCCACGTAATCAGTGTGGATTTGCCCAAGACCATGAAGGATAACTTTGCCCTTTTCGAGAAGTATCCACACTACACCTTCAACTTCACCGGCTCCAACCGTTACCGGCTGATGAAAGAGTACTACCCGGAGGATTACGCGAAGCTCAAAAAATACGTGGCCGCCGGCCGCTGGTTTCCGGGCGGATCTTCGGTGGAAGAAGGCGACGTTAACAGCCCATCCCTCGAATCCCTTGTTCGCCAGGTGATGTACGGTAACCGCTATTTTGAGAAGGACTTCGGCAAATCAAGTTCCGAGTACATGCTGCCCGACTGCTTCGGATTCCCCGCCGCGTTGCCTAGTATCCTTGCCCATTGCGGTCTAAAAGGATTCTCGACCCAAAAACTGACGTGGGGATCGGCTGTCGGCATTCCGTTTAACGTCGGCGTTTGGAAAGGCCCCGATGGACGAAGCATCGTCGCGGCTCTGAATCCGGAGTCCTACGGCAGCGAAGTAAAAGATGACCTCAGCCACGACGATGGATGGATCAAGCGAGTTCAAGAAGACGGCAAGAAGGACGGCATTTACGCCGATTATCACTATTTCGGAACCGGCGACGAAGGCGGCGCGCCCAGCGAGGATAGCGTCAAGTGGGTGGAGAAAAGCATTACAGGCGACGGCCCGCTCAAAGTCGTAGGCGGACGGTCCGACCAGATGTTTAACGACCTAACCCAGGAGGATATTGCCAAGCTCCCTGTCTACCAAGGCGATTTAGAGCTAACCCAGCACAGCGCCGGCTCTCTGACTTCCCAAGCAGAGATGAAGCGGTGGAACCACCAGAACGAGAAGCTCGCCGAAGCGGCCGAAAAGGCAGACGTGGCAGCCATGCTTCTCGGCGCGGCCGATTATCCAACCGATAGACTCGGCGATGCCTGGAACCACTTCCTTACCTGCCAGTTTCACGACATGATGGCGGGCACGGCAAGGCCTCTTGCCTACACCTATGCCTGGAATGATGAATGCATCGCCATGAACGAATTCGCTTCGGCGATCACTGCCGGCGTTGGCGGAATCGCTCGCGGAATGGACCTCAGCGGTCCCGGAACCGCGATCATCGTTTACAACCCGCTCGCAATCGAGCGAACAGACGTGGTAGAAGCAACCGTTCCTTCTAACGCGAAGTCGTTTGCCGTCATCGCGCCGGATGGAACGAAAACGGCCGCTCAATATCTGTATACAGATGGCGGCAAGGCACACGTCGCCTTCAACGCAACTGCCCCCTCCGTGGGCTTGGCCGTTTACCATGTGGTGGAAGAGGACAATGTAGAAGCCGCGCCCATGGCGACCGACAACACTCTGGAGAATAGTTTTGTTAAGGTCACCATCGATTCCGATGGCAACGTGAGTTCCATCATCGATAAGCAGACCGGCAAAGAGACCCTTTCCGCTCCAATCAAACTCGCCTTTGAGGCTGAAGCCCCTTCGCAATATCCGGCCTGGAACATGGATTGGAAGGATCAGCAAAAGCCTCCATACGCTTTTGTGGATGGCCCGGCCAAGATCAGCATCGTAGAAAACGGCCCCGTAAGAGCCGCCATCCAAGTAGACCGCACTGCCCAAGGCTCCCACTTTGTGCAGCAGGTTCGGCTTATGGCAGGTTCGAAGCAAGTTGATTTTCTCGATAAAATCGACTGGAAGTCCACTGGCTGCGCGCTAAAGGCGACCTTCCCGTTGGTTGCCGCAAATCCGATGGCAACTTACAACTGGCAGGTAGGTACCGTCCAGCGCGACAACAACAACGAGAAGAAGTATGAAGTGGCTTCGCATCGCTGGTTCGATCTAACTGACAAGAGCGGCGACTTTGGTTGCTCGGTGCTTACCGGATCCAAGAACGCCTCCGACAAGCCCGATGACAGCACTGTTCGCCTTACCCTCATTTACACTCCCACCCCAACCGGCGGGTTTTACGAGCAGGGCTTCCAAGATTGGGGCCATCACGAGATCGAGTACGCGCTCTATCCTCACTCCGGCGACTGGAAGTCGGCCGAAACTCCTTTGCAGGCCTTGCGGCTAGACCAGCCCATGATGACCTTCGCTCCGGAAGGCGCCGGTAATAGCCATGGTAGCAAGGCATTTAGCCTTCTCACCGTGAGTGATCCTCACATCTCTGTTGTGGCCGTTAAGAAAGCCGAGGATAGCGATGAGGTTATCGTCCGCGTTCGGGAAGATAACGGCGTCGCCGCAACCGGCGTACACCTTGCCTTCCTGGACGGCATTTCCGGTGCGCGAGAGGTTGATGGCCAGGAGCACCCGCTTGGCGCGGCTACTGTTAGCAACGGAGAACTTGTCTTCAACATCGATCCGTACAATGTTCGAGCGTTTGCTCTAAAGGTTCGGCATCCTAAGGGAGCTCTGCCTAAAACCAACTCGCGGCCAGTCCAGATTCCCTACAACCTGGATGCTATCAGCGATCGCACCAATCCGGGCGACGGCAACTTTGATGGCGCTGGCCGATCCATGGCTGGGGACCAACTTCCGGAGAATCTGGAAGTCGATACCGTCAAGTTCAAGATGGGACCGAAAGAGGGCGGCCAACTCAACGCCGTTGCTTGCCAAGGACAGACTATCGATCTTCCTAAAGGAAACTGGAACCGGGTCTACATCTTGGCTGCGTCCGCCAAGGGTGACCGAGAGGTCACATTCAAAACCGGCGACACTAACCATATGGTGAAAGTCCAAGATTGGGGCGGATACGTTGGTGAATGGGACACCAGAGTTTGGCAAAAGCCCCAAGAAGATCCGATCTATGGTTGGGACAACAACGCCTACGAGGGCCTAACCCCCGGCTACATGAAGATGGCTTCCGTAGCATGGGATTGCGACCACCGACACGACGCCAAAGGCGATGAGATCTATCAATACAGCTACCTGTTCAAGTACGGTATGGATCTAAACGGCGCTGACACCCTAACGCTCCCTGACGACCCCAACGTAATAGTGCTCGCGGTGTCCGTGGCCGACAATTCGGATGATCAGCTCAAGCCCGCTGATCCTCTCTATGACACCCTGCCACGAACCCAAAGCGCGCCGGTTATCGCTGGCGCGGGCAAGCATTCCGACTCCGTCCAGGTCACCATCGCGCCAGGCCTTTACGGCGTTCCTTCCGAGATCATGTATTCGACGGATGGCACGGAGCCCACCAAATATTACACCGGTCCATTCTGGGTCTCCTCGAATACTGTTGTTAAAGCCAGATTCGGCAGCGGACCGGTAGCCGATGCTGATATCGATGTAGAAGACAACACGGCTCCTAAAGTGGTCCGCGCCCAGTATTGGTCGGGCCTCGATACCCTAGAGCTCAAGTTTTCGGAGCCGATCGATAAGGATAAGGCCCAAGACCTAGGCAGCTACTCCTTCGGAAGCGGCAAAGCCGCCACTGCGACCGTTTCACCGGATGGTGAAACAGTAACGCTCACAACCGACGGGGTAAGCCAGAAGGATCTGGGCACCATCAAAGTCGCTGCGACCGACGTTTCGCCGAACAGGAACAGCGGCACCTCTGAAGTGCCGGTGGATGTCGCGCACCCCGTATTCAGCCTCGCCAAGTATGTCTGCGATGGCAAGGAGTTCACCCAGCCCGATAAAGAGATTCCAACCAAAGGTTCAGCACCCTGGACCATGAACTTCTTCATTAAGTGCAGCAAGCTGCCTGATGACCATACCGAGATTGCGGGATTTGGCGATGTACAAGACCGCCGCGATGGCGCTGCTCGCTACTTCTGCCAGTTCGATGAAGGCGGCCTCCGCTTCTGGGGCAGAAACATCGATCTCCCAACCAATACCCAACTAGATCTGAACCAGTGGCAGATGCTAACGGCGACCTATGACGGCACCAACGTAACGGTCTACAAAGACGGCCACCAGATTGCCAATGGCTCTGCCGAGCTTCGGCGGGCGCCTGGCGTGATCCATATCGCCCCGCTCGATGGCTGGGTGCATCAGCACCAGTTCACCACCGGCGAAGTGGCGAACTTCACCATCTGGGATTCCTGCCTAGGCCAATCCGCCGTTACGGCGCTGGCCAAGCAGAAACCTCAGTAGATTCGGAACAGAACAGCGCCGTGGGCTGGAACCTCGGCGCTGATTTCTTTGCCCCTGGTTCCGATGTCCTTTCTTTGCCATAGGTCCTTCACCTTGTGTGACCCTGTTAAGCCAAGCTGCTGCCAAGTCGCCGTGATCTTCTGAGAAGCCACATCCCGGTTCATAAGACCGACTGCTGTCGAGCCATCCTCCAGCGGACGGGCCCAGATTTCGACCCCGCCCTCGTTTGAAAACACCCGCCGGGCCGGTTTTCCTAAGGGATCTTGGTCGATCTCGATCACATCGTGGTTGGTGATTAAGGCCTTGGTCCAGTTGTCCAGATGGGTTAGGTCGCAGCCCAAAATCAGTGGCGCGGCCAGCAGAGACCACATCGTGATGTGAGTGATTTGCTCGTTTGGCGTAAGGTGAGTTGGATGGGGATGGTCGCCCCAGCCGAGGTTGCCAACTACTAACATATCGGGGTCGTTCCAGCCCCCCGGTCCCGCGCCATTCACGTGGGCGGCATCGCCTTGGGCAAAAGCGATTGTGGACATGCTGCCGTAGTTGTCGGTAATGTCGCCCGTGGTTCGCCATAGGTTACCGCCGATGCTTTTGCCCCAGTTCCAAACGTCGCCCATGCCGTACTGGCAGAAACTGAAAACGATATCCCGGCTGCAGTTATCCAGGCACGCCCTCATTTTGACGTAGGGCGCCTGGTAGTCGGCTAGGGTCGGGTTTTTTGGAGCGATTGAGCCGTACGAACACCAGTCGTATTTTAGGTAATCAATGCCCCATTTAGCGTAGGAATCTGCATCTTGCTGCTCGTGCTGATAGGTCGCCGCGTAGCCGGCGCAGGTTGTGGGTCCGGGCGAACTGTAGATGCCAAGAAGGATGCCTTTGGAATGGACATAATCGGCCAAGGCATGCATGTCGCCAAACTTCTGGTTCGTTTGAATGTTGCCTTCCGCGTCCCGTTTGCCCTCCCATGCATCATCGATGTTGACTGATTTGTAGCCGTAATCCACCAGGTCTTGGCTGACAAAGGAGTCGGCGGCCGCTTTCACTTTATCGGCGGTGACGCTCGTGCCCCACACGTTCCAAGAGTTCCAGCCCATGGGTGGCGTTAGAGCAAGCTTGTGCTCGCCGGCCACTATAGTGAGGTCGCGCTTATCAGAGCCAACGGGACCATAAACTCGAACGTGGACCTTGTAAGTCCCCTCTATGGAAACCGAGCCGGAGAGAATGCCCGTCACTTTATCGAGTTGAACTCCATCGGGCAGGGGCGAGGCTTCGTAACGAAGCGGCCCTTGGCCGGTTGCGGGAATCTTGAATAGGAACGGCCTTCCCGGGGTGGTGCCGACGATTCGCGCGCCGTTGATTTCTGGCTTGGTTCTGCCGCCCATGTAGATGGACATTGGCGGTTCTGAAGCGGCCTTCTTGGAAGTTGGGTCCTGAGAGTTTGAGCTTAAATCAAAACTCGCGTTGGCCCAATCAGCGTGATCGAAATCGATTCCATCCCCAACCGCCGAAACTTGAAGCACCATTCGGTGGGCGTTGGTGAAAGAGGCGGAAACTTTCTGCGGCTCATCGCCTCCGGCGATGGGATCGGTGTTGACGACCATGTGCCCATCGATCGTGATTTTGAATCTGACCTTTCCTTTGCCCATCGTCTCGTCGTCGATTCCGACGGTCGAGTAGAAAACTCCCGTTGCGCCCTTTAGGTCGACCAGCATGAAGCTATTGGCGTGGGTGCCAACGCCGTGGTCGTATTTCTGCTTGGCAATGGTGATTGGCGTCCCGCCAACGCTTTTGTCCTTTTGAGGTGATTCCCAATCTTGGGTCATCGCGGAGAGGTCGAGGGTGTCAAGCCAAACCTGATGAGTTTGGGGCCGTGCGACGGTGCACATAAGAAGAGCTGACAGCATTAGCGAAGTTTATCACCTGCGCATATCAAATGCGACTGCTATCGAGACTTGGCCCAGGAGAACCCGAGTTGTGCGCCCGAAGCAATTGCACCCTTTCTTAGTTCTCGGTCCGAGGCCTTACTGGTCTGCTGAAGGGCCCGGGACACCACAGGCCGATAGTCGTAGGGAACGTGCACCAGGTAGATGTCGCTTGCCGCGATCCTTCTCACGGAAGCCGATGGATCTTGGAGACGCTCCACAAGAAGCTTTGCGCCTTCTGGGTCGGCAGTATGAACAATAGCGCGTATTGTATTTACTCTAGTGGTAACGGACTTCGAACGGATTGTTGAACTGAGAATCCTAAAAGCTTCCTCTGGGTCCGTTTCAACAAAAGAGGTGGCAACGCAAATGCCGTCAGGGCCTGGTCTGCCCAATAGGGCCACAAGAGCGTTTTGAGCCTCAGGGGAGACTTTGCCGTTATAAAGGCGACGATTTAAGCTGTTCAAATCCTTGAGGGCAAACGTTAAGCTCCAACCATGCAGCTTGGGCAGTGTTTTAATGAGCACTGGGATCGCGACAGGGTCTTCTCTCTTGAAAAGTATCCACGCATAATTCCAGTCGTCAGTCAAGAAGAGCGAAGCAATAAGCTCGGCTCCTTTCCGTCCCATAGGTTTTAAAACGTCCGAGATTCTTTCGAGAATTTGGAGGCTCATTTCAGGGCTTAAATCTCGGTCGGAGTTGCACGCCTCGGCAAGATTTAACATGCCTGGTTTGCCTTCTTCTAGCAACTGACTAGAAAGCTTCTCCCAGCCGGGACTCAGCAACTGCTTTTGGAATGTGGTTTGCGCCAGGGAAGCGCTCGCTATTCCCAAGAGCGTTGTTAGAGTCCAGATTGTTTTCAGCCGAGCGGGATGCATTTTATTCATTTTATATGAGAATTGGAATTTGGGTTGGTTATGGCCCCGAATTTCCTACGGCTTTGCCCCTCCTCGGGGCAGATTATAAGGACCGGAGGCTTATTGTCGTTGCCGTTTCCAGGGCTCGCGATTCGTGGCATTCACCGGAACCGGGTGGATGACAAATGCGCCCGATTGGATGACGGTGACCCTTTTGAACGCAGTCTTGTGTTTTTCGGCCTCATTGGGCTGTCCGCCTCACCCATCCCGTCCTTCCCTCAAGGGAAGGGGAATGATAAAGAGCAGTGCGCGATATTTAGCTCGGCAATATTTATTTTTCAAGGTGCAATTTATTGGATGGCAAAATGGCTGAGCGCTCTTAACGAGTCTGTTATTTAGTTTTCAAAGTGTGATTTCGGCGATGGCAAAACGGTTTTTTGGGTGGGTTATGCTAGCTTTTGCTACTTTATGCTCACTTATGGTTTACGTCTTAGGTTCAAAATGAATTGGTTTTTATTGAGATTCTGTGAATGGACTGACTTTTCGTTGCGGATTAGCTCTCACGGGGAACCGGACGGGCGATGTTGATTTAAAGGTTTTGGTTTTCGCGTTTTTGGAACCTCCTCCCCCCACAAAAAGGGGCACCAGACCGCACTACTCATCGGTCAGGTTTCCCCCTTGAACCCCCTCCGAATGGAGTCGTCCCCACCCCCTCCCCTCTGCTTTAGCGCACAGGGGCAGGGGGAGCCTTGTGCCTGATCTCGCATGAGCCGCCTGGGTTAAGAAATACCAAGTATCTTCATTGCTGTCTGTATTTTGTTCGCACGTTCGAAGCAACCCTAGGATAGAACGCTTGCAGTTCAACTCTCCGCAATTTCTTAAGCATCGATTTGAGTCGCCAAATGGAAATTAATCACCATTGCTCTATCACCGTGGACCGCCAGGTTCAAAGAAGGTTTGACGCGATAGGATTTTCGTTAAAGTTTAATAATCCACTTTATAAGGATCGATCTCACTTCGATATTTATGAAAGTGATCCTAGGTGGCCTTCTTTAAACGCAATCCTCCAGGAGTGTGATGGCTTTCAGGTGGCATGGACGCTGTTCTCGCACAAGGACTTGCTCCAGGCAGAAGCGGTCGAAATTGACGTGGCTTGGAAACATCCTTACCCAATGCCCAGAGAGGGGTTTAAACAAGCGGAATACGATCTTGAAAATTATTGCTCTGAGTGTGGCATTGGCCTCTCCCACGAGGCCCCGATTAGGCTAAGGAAGGAGCCTAACTGGGGCAGGAGAAGCATATTTAGATTGTTCTGGATGCCCGACGAACTGTTTGTTAAAGTGGATTTATGGGAGCCCCTTATCGAAGAATTTCAGCTAGAAACGAAACCTGTACATGATAAGAAGGGAAACACGCTGGCGGGGGTTCTTCAGTTGCGGATCGATGAGATTGTTGACGTGGATGTAACCCCTAACTTGCGCTTTGCACGGTGTATGTCGTGCGAGCGCCTCCGCTACGGGATGATATCGCGAGGGCCGCTTCCGCCGCCTAAGACAACTCCTAAGAGTCACATCTTTAAGTCTGAGCAATATTTTGGGACCGGCCATTTGGCGTATCGCCATTTGATGATTAGCAACGAGCTTTATCGAGCGGTAAAGAAGGCCAAGCTTCAGCGATTTAAGTTCAGCGTTTGTACGCTGTATCCCGATGGGTTGGGTGATCCGTCCAACGGTTACGGCTAGTGCAAGCGATGCTTCTTTGGCAGGTCGAGGCATCGTTACAATCGAGCGCTCTTGATCACCCACCCCGTTCCGCCCGAGGAGTGCCAAGGAAGTAAGAAAACCGGGATGCTTAGAACCCCCATCCCTAATCCTCATAGCCATTACTTAAGCCCAGAACCACCTTTTTCCAAGACTAGTCGCACGGGACCTAGTAAGGTTATGAGCGGACGTACGGCTGGGTGAGGCGCGAATCCGGGCCCTTGGTGCAGAACCGTGGGGGAGAATGCGCACCGTCCGTATGC
>DASXZH010000049.1:0-5927 GCA_036502005.1 Fimbriimonadaceae bacterium | reverse complement strand
CAAATGCCTTGATCCAAGAAGTGAAATTCGCAGCCAGAGGCTTCAGAACCTTCCAAGGGTTCAGAGTGGCCATTCTCTTTTTCCTGGGGAGACTCAATCTCAACCCACAAAAAACCCCATAATGCCTTGATTTTTGATTTTGATTTTTGATTTCGGAAATCCGAGCATCATCGGGGTTGATCCAAATGATAGATGTCATATTTTTCATTCTCGAGATTCTTATCGCCCTCCTCGACGTAAAGGAAAGGTCATAACTTTCATGCAATCAAAATCGAAACTCAAAAATCAAAAATTAGGTTAGGTTGCCAAGCTCCTTTGACCTATTCGCGGCCGCGCCGACCGCTTCAATCAGAGCCGACCTAAAACCCGCCTGCTCCAACAGCGCTAGCGCCGCTATCGTCGTGCCCCCTGGCGTAGCAACCAAATCCTTCAACTCGGCCGGATGCTCGCCCGTCTCCTGCACCATCTTGGCTGCACCAAGCACGGTCTGGGCAGTTAGGGCTTGAGCGATTTTGCGCGGCAAGCCGGCCTTCACCCCGCCATCGACCAACGCTTCAATCATGAGATAAACATAGGCGGGGCCACTTCCTGAGAGAGCCGTAACTGCGTCCATCCAGCCTTCCTCAACCTCGACCGCTGTGCCACAGCAGCTAAAGATCTCGCTGGCAAGGGTCAAGTGTTCTTTGCTGATGCCATGGCTCCCGCAGTAAGCGCATGCCCCTTCTAAAACCCGCGCCGCGTTGTTGGGCATCGCCCTTACGATCGGCAAATCCTCGCCCAAGTTGGTCGAGATGTCGACTATCCGAACGCCCGCTGCAATGCTGATAACCAGCTCAACTTTGGCAACGCCCCGGCGAAGCTCTTCCAGGGCCATTTTCATCGTGAACGGCTTAACGGCAAGGAGGAGAATATCGCACTTGGTGGCTAACTCAGCGTTCGAATGGGTAACTGATAGCTTGAGCTCTTTGGAAAGAGCAGCAAGCCGCTCCTGGTGCGGATCGCTGACGAAGATGTGCGAGCCCGGCATCCCGGCTGCCGTCAATCCCCTCGCCAGGGCCGAACCCATCGCCCCCACTCCGACAATGCCAATCTTCTTGTGGGCCAGGTTTTCTAAGCGCATGTCTAGAGTTTAGCTCTTGGTAGGATAATGCAAGTCGAAAGTCGAAAGTCGAAGGTCGAAAGACGGACAAAGTAGTGAAGAGCCGGGATGATCGGCCAGCTGTGCTAGAACCTATAGACCGATGCAGCTCTCAATCCGGCTTTCCACCTTCGACTTTCGACTTTCGACTTGTCAATGCCTACTCATACCCATAAGCCCCATTGTGCGCGTCTTCGATGTACTTCGCCAGCAAAGCCACGCTTGCATCCACATCGTCGCCATGCACGGTCTCGTTCACGGTGTGAACGTACCGGCAGGGAACAGAAAGCGTAAAGGCGGGGATGCCGCCATGAAGCCGCTGAATTCCGCCCGCGTCAGTCCCTCCAAACGGAAGGACCTCCATTTGGTGCTTGATCTTGTTCTTCTCAGCCAAAGCTCTAAAGTGTGCAACCACCTTCGGATGGCATATAAGGGAAGAATCCATGATCTTAATCGCCGTCCCATCACCAAGTTTTGTGATCCAATCCGTATCCGGAATGCCCGGAATATCGTTCGCCAAGGTCACGTCCAGAGCAACAACGATATCCGGCTCGATGGCAGATCCACTCGCCGTCGCCCCGCGAAGGCCAATTTCCTCCTGCACGGTTGCCACCGCATGAAGCTCTACGGTATGGCTCTTAACCGCCTTGATTGCCTCGATCATCACATAAACGGCGACCCGGTCGTCCATGCACTTGTTTGTAAATAGGGGGCCCATCTGCTGAAGTTGGCGGTTCATGGCCACCATATCGCCAACGCTAACCTTGGCTTTGGCTTCTTCACCCGTTAGTCCAATATCGACAAAGAAGTTGTCCGTGGTTTGGGCTCGATTAGCTTCATCGGCTGTAAGCATGTGCTTTGGCTTGGTGCTGGCCATAAGAGCGCCTGGAATCGGTCCGTCCTTCGTATAGACCATCACCCTTTGCGCGTTCATTTGGCGAGGATCCCATCCACCAAGCGGCTGCAGCCTCAAAAAGCCTTTGTCGTCGATGAACTTCACGATGAAGCCGATCTCATCCATATGGGCGGCGATCATGAGTTTCTTGGGTTTATCGCCTTTGCCATTGCGCGTGCAGTGAAGACTGCCCATGCGGTCGGTTCGAAATTCGCACAGCCCTTTAAGTTCGGACCGCACTATTTCGCGGATTTGGTCTTCTTGGCCTGGAACGCCATGGGCTTCGGTAAGCCTGCGGAGGAGGTCTGCATTCATCGGGGAAAAGGTTACCGCGTGAACCTTAAGCGTTCCTCATAAATCCACCTTTTGACAATGGAAGTGTGTGGCGAAAGTCAAAACCGACAAACTTCAGCGGTGTTTTCTGTTGTAGCCGCCACTAGAAGATCCGCTTGTCTTCTGCTGAGGGTATTTGGTTTCGATCTTGGCGTAGGTGATCTTGGCCTGTGTATTCGCCCCCTGTTCCGGAAGCTCCCAGAAGATAGCGTTGGTCAGCACGATTTGGCGGATCACTTTGGATTGACCCTTTCTCACCTCTTTAGTGACCGATATGGTCACGTTTGTGGCGAGTTCCTTAGCTTTTTCCGCTCTAGTGAGTTGGCCATGTGCTTCTTGGCTCGTCGAAGGTGAATAAGTCACTATCACCGAGTTTTCTGTCTTGCCCTTGCCGTTCTTTGACTTGGACATGAAAAAGCCGGCGAGCTTGAGTTGGCCATTTGGACCGTTTCCTTTTAACTTGCCCTGGCTCTTAAAGTTGGCGGACATATAAGAGGTCTGAGAAAAAGCACTGATTGCCAGGCCAGCGAATACAGCTAAAACAAGAAAAATCCGGAAAAACGGTTTGCCCTTCATTAAACTCAGATTAACACAAAGCTACTTGATCGATTGCAATGAATGGTCAAGCGCTTCGCGATCATCAAAAACGAAGCAGCTACCCTTCCATAGGCTCTCGCTCTCGGGGACCTCAGCCAGATACCGGAGGATCCCTCCTTCCAGGTGCTTGACATTTGTGTAGCCCAGGCTGAGTAAGTAGGAAGTAGCCTTCTCGCAGCGGATTCCACCCGTACAAAACATGGCGATCGGCTGGTTTTTGTCCGGAAGTTGGTTAGCTACAAACTGCGGAAACTCCCAAAAATCGTTCGTGTTGGGGTTTATCGCGCCCTGAAAGGAACCGTATTCGATCTCGTAGGAGTTGCGCACGTCGATGACCGTTACCGCCGGATCGCTGATTACCTGGTTCCATTGCTTAGGCTTCACATATTCTCCAACGGTCTCGGTCGGGTCGGTGGCGTTCTTAAAGGTAACGATCTCCTTCTTCAACCTCACCTTCCACCTTAAAAACGGCTTGGTTGAGGCGGAAGAAAACTTGAGATTTAAACCCTCGAATGGGCCGGCTTCATGCAAACCTTCCAGAAAAGAACTAACGCCCTCTTCCGATCCGGCGATAGTGGCATTGATGCCCTCGGAGGCAAGAAGAACTGTCCCAATAATGTCATGCCTCGCCCCTAGCTCCTGTAAGGGATCCCGAAGCTCCTTGTAGTTGGGGAGTGGCACGAACTTATAAAAGGCGGCTACTTTGTAAAGAGATGGCATAGACCACGTATATTTTAGCGTTTTGAGCCCCGGTAATAGGCCGAATCGCAGAATCTGTAACCCTATCTTGGTCGAGCTTCGTACTTAAGAGCAACAACTATGGCCGACGACAGTTTGGCAAGAATAGAAGAACGGCTTGCGCGGATAGAGGCCCGCCTAAGTGATCTTGAAGAAAGGACGCAACCTCATGTGGTGGCTCCGCCGCCTCCACCATCACCGCCGTTTACAACCTCGGCATTTAATAGGTCCCGATGGCCAGAGGAAAATGAGCCGCCCTTTGTGCCATACAAATCGGTTTCGCCGCCGCCGAGAGTTGTTGTACCGCCCGAGCGGCCCTACACGCCCCAGCCACCAGCGCCTCCAAAACCACTTTCTCGCAACGACACCAGTGCGACGGCCAGCGAGGATGCGGAGTACAAGATCGGCGCACAAGTGCTGCCAAGGGTCGGGGCCGTCGTCTTCTTAATCGGCGTCATCTATCTCGTGAGTCTTGCCCTGTCACGGCACCTCATCACCCCTCAAATGCAGTGGGCCGGAGAGCTTTTCCTATGCTTGGCTTTCATTGTGGTTGGGTTTATCAAGCGTAACGAAAGGGAAGATTTCGGCCAACTTCTCATCGGCATAGGCTCTTGCGGCCTCTATTTCAGCTTCGCCGGCGCTCAGGCTTATAAAGGCATTATCAGTGGCAACCAACTTGTGCTGTTGTTTATTGGGCTCAGTTTTGCAAACCTAGCCTTTAGCTGGTGGCGGGCTTCGCGTTCTTTTTGGATCATTGGCATTTTAGGCGGGATTATAGGTGCTTTAATGCCCCTGAAGGAACACAACCTGCTTATGAACGGCTCGCTGCAGCTTTCTATTGTTGCGGCGGCCGCGTTGGTAGCTGGACGGCACAAATGGTTTGGGTTCTCGATCTTGCTGTTTATAACCGCTATGGGCGCGGCAAGTGCCGCCCTATTCCCGGTTTACGGCGATGAATGGAAGCAGTTGTCTTTCCTCTATCTCGACGCCTTAATCTGCCTCGTCGCGATGGCTTCTACGAGAGTCGACTGGGAGTTCGACGCCGTAAACGCCTTACTTCCGATTTCGGCATTTGGCGTTGGGTTGTTGGCCCTTGCTGTGAGAGATGGCATCAAAGGCTGCTTGCATCTCTGCATCTTTGCAGTGGCCTTGGCTGCTATAAGCCTATTGTTTAATAAGGCGAGCGTTGCCCGAAATCGACTGCTAGTTGCCAGCGCCGCTGTCGCTCTATTGTTGGCTCCATCTGGGTACACGCCAAACTGCGTTTACATTTATGGCCTAATCGCAGCCGCGCTCGCTATTGCTTCGTATATCCAGCCTCGCAAGATTGTAACGGCCTTTTGCTGGACTGTTCTTGCCTTCGGCTTGGCTGGTTATTTAATGGTGCAGGGTTACTACAAACCTTGGCAAACGGATCTTTCCTTCTGCATCTTGTTAGCCGGCTCCTGCGCATTGGCAGGGTTTTCGTTTAGCCGTTTGCCGAAGATGACAACCGAGGCGATTTATGGCGCCTCTGTTTTGTCGGCCGCGATCGGAACTCTGTTCTTGTTGAGATCCGGCTATTTAATTGGGATTCGACTAGACCCGTTGCATCGCGATTGGCTGACACAGGTTGTTACAGCGTTAGTTCTCTCGTCTGCGGCCGAGTTCATCGCCCTGCGTAAGCGCTACGTCGCCTGTAATGTTTACGCATGGATTTTGGGTGCTTATTCGCTGATGCTCTATGGTGCACTGGCCTCTGCCCCAAGAGAGATACTTCCTCTAAACCTGCACCTGTCGTTGCCTGGCGAGCTGGTTCTGATCGTTCTTCTTGGAGGGCTTGTATACCTGCTGGTAACGACCTGCCGAAGACTTGCTACCCTGCCATTTGTTTCGACTTTATTGGGAGTTGGAGTCCTTTCTTGCCTCTTTGTTCGGGCGGGTTTCATCATCGGAGTTCCTTTAGATCCTACTCACAGGAGCCTTATTAATCAGGTCTTTTCTGCATGGCTGCTGGCAGTTGGGTTTTCGATCGCCACCACTCGCAAAGGCTATACGACCACTAAGATCTACTCTTATTTACTCGGCGTCTATGCGTTCGTGGTTTACCTGGCCGAGTCCGGCGGTGTCAGAGCTGAGCAGTTTTCCATTGGAGAAGAACTGCTGATCCTTGCCTTGCTCTCCGGTTACGTCTTGCTTCAAATGAGGATGGCTTTGGGCAGGGGATTAGGCGTGAAGACATACGGA
>DASXZH010000048.1:0-8493 GCA_036502005.1 Fimbriimonadaceae bacterium | reverse complement strand
CAAATGCCTTGATCCAAGAAGTGAAATTCGCAGCCAGAGGCTTCAGAACCTTCCAAGGGTTCAGAGTGGCCATTCTCTTTTTCCTGGGGAGACTCAATCTCAACCCACAAAAAACCCCATAATGCCTTGATTTTTGATTTTTGATTGGGGGGCGATTAAGCGGTGAGCGGTAAACGGTAAACGGACGGAAACTGGAATGTAGAACGGAGAACTTAGAACGCAGACCTGAGACCGAGAACGACTGTCGCGCCGGGCAGACCTACAAATCGGTTCAAAGAGCAAAGCGCTGTCATCTCCCCAGATCCCGCCGCAGAAAAATGAGCGAATCGAATCGGGACCGAAGTGAGGCTAATCCGAAATGAGGGACGGGACCTTACTCTTACCCCTACCGGCAAATCGTTCAAGTCTCCGGAAGCCACAAGTGGCTTTAAGGAGATTTGAACGATTTGCCTTAAGAGGTGGAGAATCCCTTGTGTCTCGCTTCGCTCGACATGACAACGCTCGCGGACTCGCTATCTGAACTGGTCACAGGTCGGTTGGAAAAAAGCTGGCTTGTAAGCAAGCCTTCAAGTTGGACAACAGGAAGGAGAACAGTTTTTAGTGCCGAAATCGGATTGTCTTGCACCCCTTTCAGGGCAGTGCCATCCAGTTTTTTGATTCTGAACCTAATCGCCGGTGTCGCCCCTTTGGGGCTTTGAGAAAAACAGGCGTTAATTACCAGGCCTTCAGCCTTCGCTAAGTCTTCTCAGCCCCTTGGGCCTGCATCCGCCGGCCACATCTGAGTTCGATTCTTTAAAACCTGGATGGCATTAGGCCTTTCAGGGTGCGGGACTTTGACCGCCCGGGCTAATGTCCGTCACCTCTTCAGGTGGGTTCGCGACTGCCTCAAAACTCTTGAGTTCGACTCTCGCATTTCAAGACTCAGGACTAGACACTCAGGACTTCACACTTAGCACTCGTCGCAGCCTGAGATTTTTATGAGAGTAACGGGTTACTGACCGAACCCGCCAATCAGCTGAGGTAAGACTTGCCTATGGTTAAGGCGCGGCTATCAATGGTTCTTGTTTCGAGCTTCTTATCGATATGCGCGATTGCGCAAAGCGACCTGCATGCCAAGCTGGTGGACAAAAATGGCGCGCCGGTGGTAGGCGCAAAGGTCGACTATAGGTTCTATGACAATGCGGAGAAGGACCCGAAGAGCCGGTTCAAGATGTTCACCGCGAAGACCGAGCCGGACGGCAGCTTCACCTTCCAAAGCTTTCAGGCATCCACATTGCCTATTACGGTTGCGGTGCAGTTTCCAAACGGAAACATGCGAAGGGCCACCATTAAGAGCGATGGCGAAACGGCGGTGGTGGACGACAAGAGCTTCGCGCTAACGGTCAAGATTGTGGATGCGAAAAGGCAGCCGGTTAGCGGTGCGTTGGTTTCAATCGACCAAATGATAATCACTTCGCCCAATGGCCGGGGCTTTATGATTTCCCCCGGAAACAAACCGGTTCCGACGAACGTTAGCGGAATCGCTAAGATATTGGATATCGCCGCCGACACGGCGGTTTACTACAAGGTTGATGCAAAAGGCTATCCGGCTCTAACTGATCAAACGCAGAATCTAAAAGCCGACGAGTCCATTACGGTTTCGGTTCTTCATCCGGTTACGCTGGCGGGAGTGGTTACTCGAAATGGGCAGCCTGTTCAGGGCGCGCAAGTGAACGCCACCACCTTCGTCTATCACGATAACGGTTTTTTCGGCAAAGGAGCTTCCGCCCAGACGGGAGCCGATGGCAGATACGAACTCACGGCAGCGCCTGGAATGATCGATCTCACGGCGACGAAAGGCAATGATCTTTGCTGCGTGCCGTTAAAGGGGATCCACACAGCCGAGGGCAATGATCTGGACGGGCTGAACCTGGCGCTTATCCCGAAAGTGAATCTAACGGGAAAGATCTTAGAAAAGGAATCTCGCGCGCCGGTAAAAGGCGCGCTGGTTAGGCTTGGAGGGCAGGAGATTACAACCGGCGCGGACGGCGTTTTTAAGTTTGCCGTGCAGCCCGGCGACTTTCAGATACAGGTGCCAAAGATCGGGGATCAAACTTTGGAGTGGACGGACCAAATTGACGTCAACGGCGCGGTGGATGAGGCGCATAACCCGCCGATCACCATTTTTGTGCCGAAGGCAACGATGCTTCCGCCGCTTCAGAAAATTCATGGAACGGTGAAGGACGGGAATGGCAAACCGGTGGCGGGAGCCGATGTTTGGATATTTACCGGGGATCATGCGACCACCGATGATGCCGGACACTACGAGTTTTTGAAACCTTTGAATCCGGGGCAAAAGTTGTTCGCAGTTTCCAAAACTGCTACCTGCGCGGCAATGGCGACCTTGATGGATAAGGACCAAGTCGACTTTGTTCTGAACACGCCAGCCTCCGTGCTCACGGGAAAGATTGTGGACGATGCCGGAACTCCGGTCGCGAACGCCAAAGTGGCCGCAATGGGAGCACGCGACAACTTTGTCTTTCCCTATGGCAGCGCTACAACGGACGCTTCGGGCACATACACTATAGATGGCGTTTTTAGCGGCATGCCAGGATACATGCTGCAGGTTAGTTGTAACGGCTATGGCGGCAATCAGGCAAACGACCTTTCTGTAAAGGTGGGTGAAACGCTGAAAGTCAATGATTTGATGATTGGCCGAGCCGATGCAACGCTTCACGGCAAGGTTTTAGAGCCCGATGGCAAACCGGCCAAGAGCATTCCTGTTCAATGCACCACCGCACATAACCTTGTGGCGACGACGGACGAGAAGGGCGAGTTTGCGATGACGGGCGTGCCAAGGGGAAACGTGTTCTTGTATGTTCCCAGCACAGGCGATGAATTCGGATCAGCTTCGGCCAAGGGCGGGCAGCAGGATGTCGTAATCAAGCTTGAAAAATCTCAAAGAAACGCTGGCCAGATCGAACAGGACATGGGCGGCCAAAAAGCGGGCGAGATCAAGTTTGGCGAGTGGTTGAACGGCACCAAAGTTAGCCCTGCCGATTTGAAGGGCAAGATCGTGGTATTGGACATGTGGGCGATTTGGTGCCATCCCTGCGTGATGGCCATGCCTCAGGTGCAAGCCCTTTATAACAAATATAAGGGCCAGAATGTGGTGGTATTGGGCGTTCACATGCTTGGAACGCCTTTTGATAAGGCGAAGGCGTTCGTGGATAAGAAGGGCTTTACCTATCCTTTGTTTATGGATTATGATGGGGCCGTTGACTACACGAACTTCCCTGCAAAGGGCATTCCGCAGATTTATGTGATTGCACCGGACGGAACGATCACGTGCGACACGCACGACGTATCGGAGGCGGCGGACGCGGTCGAGGCGTTGGTTAAGAAGAGAAGTAAATAGAACTTAGAACTTAAGAACGGGGAACGGTAATCGGGCGAGTGCTAAGTCTTGAGTTTTGAGTCCTGGGGATTTCCATTTTTGATTTTTGATTTTTGATTTTTGATTTTTGGTTGGGGAGGGGGGCCGTAATGTAACCAACAGTAAACAAAAGGAACCTCTACCACCTAACGTCGTCAAACGCGCAAGGGAGAATGTCATGACCGATATCGAATCGGAGCTAGCCGAGTACGCGAACTCCAAAGCACAAGAGATTTGTGAGTACATCCACAGCCAAACCGAACAGGTTTATTCGGGCGTGTATTTCTTAACGGAAGCCTCACGCGATAACGCAGTGCAGCCATTTTTGAATCTTCATCGCTCCGAGACGACTGCCTGGAGCACAGGTTTGCTGTTCACCCTTTTCGCAGTAGATGATGGCGACATAGAATACGAGCCCCGACTTCAAGCGGTTGAAACCTGCCTTCGAAAACTGCCTGAATTGCAAAGGATGGAGCGGCTGACGGCACCCGACAGCATGATCAAAGACATGTTGGCAGCCGATATCTACCTGACCGATCGCCGTAAATCAGCGAGGATCGAGGGCGGGGATACAGAGGACGCGGGCTAATTCTCGGGCGTCCACCTGCCGAATATATCCCGAAGTCGTCTTTTGGATTGCCGATTGGATTGCTTTCACGACTTCGCCAAAGGTGAATCTTTTCTCGGCGAGATCTATGAAATCTGCGATCAGCTTGCCTCGGGCCGCGATGAAAGCAATGCCGCTTCGCCTTCCGAAATGATCTTCAAGGAAGGACCGAACTGTGTTGCGAATGCTTGCCCGCGAGAGCATTTGAACCTGTAGAAAGTCATCCAGAGGTAGAAAAGTTGTTTCCGGCTTGGGGGTCTCGTAAAGACCCTGCTGGCTCTTGCGCCACTCAAACGCGTTGGAAGAACCGGAAAACGGCGGCTTCATACTACAATCTGTTGGCTTTGGTGAGCCGGTTAATACCTGTTGATATTAATAGGATTGGTTAATCTATGGGGTGGCGTCCTAAAAGTTGAGCGGAAACGAGTACGGAGTATTGAATTCGGAGTGCTGCGAATGAAGTTGGAAGGGGGCACAAGCCCCCAGTAAGTGTTAAAATAAGGGCCTGACCCGGATTTCCAAGGTTGTTCCCTCGGGACCTCCCCCGGTTCGCGGACTCACCGGCCCCTCCGCCCGAGAGGGGCGAAGGGCTTTACGGCGAAGCGGGCTGTTTATTTAACGCCTATGCCCGTCACCCTTTCTTCGAACGGCAATGGCTATCGACCAGCAGTTGCAGGCGAGATTTCCAGAGCTTCTTTGTTGACCGTCTTGGCGACTTTGCCAAGAGTTTCATCGGCCTTGGCTTCTTCATCAAGAGTCTCGTCAAGGAGTTTCTCGGCGTCCTTGTACTCAAGCAGTTTTGCGTAGGTGCGCACGCAGCCATATCCCGCGATCTCGTAGTGCTCGATGCGTTGCGCGCATGCGATAATGCCGGTATCGATTACGGCGGCGTTGCCCTGATTCTGGATCATTTCGTTTCCTTCCTCAATGAGCCCTTGCATCGCCTTGCAAGTCTTCGGCTGAGCCCTTAAGCCGATACTCTCAAAGACTTGATCCAAACGTGTTACGTGCCGTTTCGTTTGCTCCAGATGCTCAAGAATTCCGCTTTTCAGCTCTTGATTCGTAGCAGCCTGGGCCATCTTTGGCAAAGCAGCGACAAGCTGTTTCTCAGCGCTGTACAGATCTTGAATTTCGTCGATGAATAGGTCCTGCAATGAATTAAGATTTGACATTTTTTCCCCTTTTCGTCTCTTGTCTAGAGACTGTTCAATTTGCCTGGGAAGAGCACTGAAAAGCGGTAACAAGTTTTCACGACAAACCCTAATTTCGACCCCGTTTCAACCTGAACGAGTAAAATGGTTGAATGAAATGGGATAGTGTGTTGCTGGATAATCTTCGGGACCGAGTGCTGGTCTGGGATGGGGCTATGGGCACCCAGATCCAAGGGGCTTCCCTCACCAACGAAGATTTCACGCTGAACCCTTCGCCTTCTTACCCCGCAGCGGTAAATGAGGCGGCTGAAAAGCTGCAAGTGCGGCACTTGGATGGCTGCAACGAGATTTTGAACTTCACGCGGCCAGAGGTGATCGAGCAGATCCACACCAACTACTTGATGGCAGGCGCGGATATGGTGGAAACGAACACTTTCGGTTCGACATCCATCGTTCTTGCCGAATATGCGATTTCGGAACTGGTTTACGAAACGAGTCTTGCGGCAGCGCAGATCGCCAAAAGAGCGACGGCCAAAGTTTCCACGCCAGAAAAGCCCAGGTTTGCGGTTGGCGCGATCGGGCCGGGGACGAAACTGATCTCACTCAACCAAACAAGCTGGAACGAGATTGAGGGGACCTACTGCGAATCGTTTAAGGGCCTGCTGGACGGCGGCGTGGATGCGCTACTTTTGGAAACCTTGCAAGACCTCCTGATGGTGAAGGCGTCTATCGTCGGCGCGAAGCGCGCCATGGCGGAAACCGAGCGACGAGTGCCGATTTTTGTTCAGGTGACGATGGAGCAGACGGGCACCATGCTTTTGGGAAGCGAGATTGGAGCTGCCCTGAACATGCTGGAAGCATTTCCGGATGTGGTTGCGGTTGGGCTTAACTGCGCGACGGGCCCCGTTGAAATGGCGCCTCATGTTAGGTTTCTGGGCCAAAATTCCACGCGTCCGCTTTCGGTGCAACCAAACGCGGGCTTGCCGATGATGGAGGGCGGAAAGGCCGTTTATAAACTCACGCCCGATGAACTGGCAAAGCACCATGACCATTTTGTGAAAGATTTTGGAGTGGCCATGTGCGGCGGTTGCTGTGGAACCACACCCGCTCACATTAAAGCGGTAGCGGAGATGGTTGGGGGACGTGCTCATGGCGAATCGGCCCACTGGCAAACCGTGCGGCACCTCTTCCCGGGGTTCGATTTTGACCTGAAGACTGATGACCAGGCAGAAGCTTTAAAGCTCATAGGTTGCAGCAGCCTCTATCAGTTCCAGCCTTACAAACAGGACAGCAGCTTCCTTATTGTTGGCGAAAAAACCAACGCCAATGGCAGCAAGGCTTTTAGAGACATGCTTGCCGTTGAGAACTGGGAGGGCCTGACGGAGCTAGCCCGGGAGTTGGAAGGCGAAGGCTCGCACGTGTTGGATGTTTGCACTGCTTATGTCGGCCGGAACGAGCTGAGGGACATGCAGATTTTGCTTGGCTACTACAATCGGCACATTACCGTTCCAATCATGATCGACTCTACGGAATGGCCAGTAATCGAAGGTTCTTTGCAATGTTTGGCGGGAAAACCTATCGTTAACTCGATCAACTTTGAGGATGGCGGAGGCAGAGTCGATAAGGTTCTTGGCTTGTGTCAGAAGTATGGCGCGGGGGTTGTCGCGCTAACAATAGATGAACGGGGTATGGCGAAGTCGGTTGAGGACAAGGTAGAGATCGCTGAGCGGTTGCTCGCTTCCACACGTAGCTATGGCTTGCCGGATCACGATGTGTTTTTGGACTGCCTTACGTTCACTTTAGGCTCGGGCGACGAGGAGTTTCGCAAGGCAGGGATTGCCACTATTGAGGCGATTCGGGAGATTAAAAAGCTGCATCCGAACGTGAACACCACCCTTGGCGTGAGCAACATCAGCTTTGGATTGAAACCTGTATCACGGGTGGTGCTGAACTCTACGTTCCTGCATTACGCCTTGGAATCGGGGCTCACTTCGGCGATCGTGCATTTCTCGAAGATCAAGCCGGAGAACCAGATCGACAAGGAAATTTGGACTCTTGCGGAGGACATCATCTTCGATCGAAGGCGGTACTCGGCTGAGGTCTCCGTAAGATAAGGTGATGCTTGCTGCCCTTTTTCTCGGAATAGCCACCGCTAATGGGAAACTGGTCCATTCAGGATCTCAAGGTTGGTTCGGGGGCTGTAATTGCTAAGGGTGATAGCGCGGAGTGCCACTTTACAACGGCATAAAACCTTATCTTCAACGGCCTTCCGAGGCGCCCCGTACCCCAGACCGTGGCAGCACAGTAGTCTTCACACTTGAGGTTCGAAAAATCGAATAGCTGCTGATTTCGCGTAAAATAGACCCCAGAAAACTCTATGTTCAACTCTTTACTTCTTGCACTTACACTTATTCCTTCGGGCCAGCTTGTCGTAAAGGACGTCCACGTGGGCTCCGGGCCGGCGGCGGCTAAAGGTGATGACCTGACGATGCTTTACAAAGGCACCCTTAGCAGCGGAAAGGTTTTCGACCAAAATATGGACAAGGCTCCTTTTGTATTTACATTGGGGGGCGGCGAAGTTATCAAGGGCTGGGATAAGGGCCTAGTTGGAATGAAGGTGGGTGGCGAGCGGAAGCTGACTATCCCTTCTGATCTCGCTTACGGAGCACAAGGCGCTGGGTCCGACATTCCCCCTAACGCAACTTTGGTTTTTGACGTAAAGCTGCTTCGAATCGATAAGCCGAATGAGAAACCGAAGGACCAGATTACGGACCTGAAGCCGGGAAAAGGGAAAGCCGCCAAAAATGGCAGCAAAGTGACCGTTTACTACACCGGCACGTTCCTAAACGGGTTTAAATTTGACAGCTCGTATGACCACAAAGAGAACGGCAAGCCGTTCCCGCTGGCGGTCGTTATCGGGTCACACGGGGTAGTTCCTGGTTTTGAACAGGCGCTAATCGGCATGAAAGCGGGAATGAAACGAAAGGTTGTGATTCCTTATCAGTTAGCTTACGGCGCCGAGGGCCGTCCGCCACAGATTCCGGGGAAGAGCACGTTGGTGTTCGTTTTGGAAGGCATCAGCGTTGAGTAAGCCAAGGTTGACGGAAGAGCCTTAGAGTGCTTTAGGTGCTTCGCGGCATAACAGTTTTCCCCTCCCTCCCGGTTCGCTCGCGGACTCGTGGAGTGAGCCCTTTTTTGTAGACACCTATTGATAAGTTGTTAAGAGACATTTAGAGCCTCTCGGTAGAACTGGTCAGGGGATTTGTATCCTAATGAAGAGTGAAGTCTTTCCTGATTGTATATGTGGAGGTAGATATCAA
>DASXZH010000047.1:0-49117 GCA_036502005.1 Fimbriimonadaceae bacterium | reverse complement strand
AAGTACAAAACGAAATCGTTCTTCCATTACCGAACACTCCTTCCATGGCATTGACCTTGACCCTCCTAAAGGATCAAGGACACACCATGTGTAACCTATGTGTCCGGAACAATGTGTAACCTATCTGTCGGAACGCTCATCAAGCTATCGAGTGTCTCTCAGCATCGTTCCCGGTGGCGTTTTCATTCGAAAACTATTCGCTTCGTTTTCATCCGGGTTCTCTAACCTTGATCGCGACGCAGCCTGCCCGTTTCGCTGGATAGTCATTGCCCTGTGAATTTGGGAGTGAAAGCGCGCATGTTAATCGTATCGTTTAATAATGAGGGATTCTTGAGTCTTCCGGAAATGGAGGATATTCTGAGCGCGCGGGTCAAGGTGAACGTGATCGAGCGCAGCTACCGGCATTATGTGGATGCCCAGATCGGCAGTTATAACCCTCAGGGTGAACGGGTCGGCAAGGTGTCGCATCTTCGGAACAAAGAGCATTCTGTATGTTGTATCGGAAAGTAAATTTCCCATGCCTGAATCGCTCGGCGCGCTGGCAAAGTCGTAAATGAAGAAGATCGCGCGACGGTAGTTACTTAAAGGCGGGAAAGAATGTCTTCAGAAGAAATCCAGAAAATAGCGGACCAGATCAATGAACTCAGTTCGCTGATTACGAAGCTGACTAACTTCCAGAGCGCTATTCGTGATTACGACCGATTACGCCTGGACGGGGCCAAATTTTTGAGCTTTGAGGACGAGGAGTTTCAGGAATACGTGTCCGATATGGATGGAATTAGAGCGTTGGCGTGCGGAACAGCCGGCGAGGCAGTGAAAGCTGAGCTGCTGGATCCGGGCGCGATTGATCATCTTTGCCACTTAGGCGAAACCGATGCCGAGTTGGATGAGATGCAGATGCGTTCGATTTCTGCCGCTCTGGACAAGGCGCTTACGCGGGCTCAATCTCAGCTTGAGAAAGTGCTGACGGGGTGAGGGAAATGTCGAATGTCGAATGTCGAATGTCGAAGGACGGACGATTGACGTGCTGTTAAGCTGATACCACGTCCAACCACTATCCCCTATCCGCCATCCGCTATTCATTCTCCGCGCTACTCCCTATTCGCTCCGTTTAGGCATACTGTAAAACATGCGAGTACTCCTAACGCTCTCCTGCATCGCCGTCGCTGCCGTTGCCCTTGGCCAAGTGCCGAGTGACTTGGCAAACAAGAAAGATTTTAAAGCTGGACGTGCCTCCAGCACGGACCCCAATGGGCGCAATGGGGACAACCGCCCGATAGCTCCTGGCAAAACGATAACCGTCGCCGATGTAAAGGGCCCCGGCCGATTTACTCACTTGTGGTTCACGATTGCCAGCAACGATCCGGATCCCTTGCGAACAACGGTTCTGAGAATCTATTGGGACGATGCGACGAAGCCAGCTATCGAATGCCCGATGGGGGATTTCTTTGCCCAGGGCCCGGGAAAATACGTGGAGTTCACAAGCGCGCCGGTTTCGGTTGGCGGGCAGATGGGCCTCAACTGCTATTGGCCCATGCCGTTTAAGAAGCACGCGGTGGTTACGGTTACCAATGAAAGCGAGAAACCGATCGGGGCCCTCTATTTCAACTTGGACTACCGGTTAGATCCCCACGCGGATTCCAATATGAGATATTTTCACACTCAATACCGCAACTACTTCCCCGCTCCAAAAGGACAAGCGCTAACCATTTGCGATGCCAAAGGGAGTGGCCATTATGTGGGCACAGTTGTGACCGTGCAAGCCAATAGCGATGGCTGGTGGGGCGAAGGAAACGATTACTGGTACATCGATGGTTCTGAAAAGCCAGTCATTGGCGGCACTGGCAGCGAGGATTATTTCTGCGGCGGTTGGGATTTTGGGCACTCGTTTATCACCCAGTTCTTTGGCGTGACCTATTACGACAATGCCAAATTCGGAGGCGAGAAACGGGGAATCGAGAATACGGCTTACCGCTGGCATATTCAGGATCCGGTTCCGTTTACCAAGTCCTTGCTGTTTACTTTGGAGCATGGCGGGGCGGGGTTTGATGAGGACCGGAACCCTTACCGAAACAACTACACCACGGTTGGGTTTTATTATTCGGATAACCCGGAAGGCGAGGGACCGGCGCTGGCTCCACTCGCGGATCGGATTCCGAAGCTGATTGGTGGGTGAAGTGTGACGAGTAACGCGTGATGGGCTCGGAGGTTTTCGGGCCAAGAACCTTACCCATTTCGTTGCTTCAGTCTCCGTCACACGTTACTCGTTACTCGTCACCCAAAAAGCGCGTAACAATATAGCTAGGCGATGATTTCAACGGCACCCGTGTTACGGGACCCATATGGACGCGTGATCGACTACCTTCGGGTGTCGATTACGGACCGCTGCAACTTCAGATGCATCTATTGCATGCCGGAACAGGGCGTTCCTGCCACGCCAAAAGATGAAAACCTAACTCTCGATGAGACGGCGCGGATCGTTCGCGTTGCCGCCTCCCTTGGCATGCGAAAAGTTAGACTCACGGGCGGCGAGCCACTGCTGCGCAAGGAATTGCCCGAGCTTGTTCGGCAGATTGCCGAAATGCCAGGCATTGAAGACTTAAGCTGCACCACGAACGGGTTTTTGCTTTCCGAAATGGCTGGACCGTTGGCAAAGGCAGGATTGACCCGGGTTAATGTGAGTTTGGATACGCTGCGCCCCGACCGATTTGTGAGCATTGCTCGGAGAGGTTCCATAGAAGCCGTTTTGAAGGGAATTGAAGCAGCGCGACAAGCTGGATTAGATCCAATAAAGGTCAACTGCGTGGCCATGAAGGGCTTTAACGATGACGAGGCCCCCGATTTTGCCCGCTGGACTTTACAAGAAAATATTCACGTTCGATTTATTGAGATTATGCCCATGCGATGGAACCTGGACGAGACGCCTGATGAGGGCTTTAAAGCCTTTGACGCCCATCGGGGGCAAGGGCTGCTTCAACTCAAGGAAGCTCGCGGCGACATGCTGAGCGATTCGCAAATGCGCCGTCTGTTTGTTTCCGCGGCCGAGCTCCGCTCATCGATTGAGAGCAGATTTGGGCCATTAGAGCCAGCCGAAGTTCAAACCAATGGCCCGGCTAGGAGTTACCGTATACCGGGCGCTGTGGGAACGATCGGTTTTATCAGTCAGATCAGCTTTGATTTTTGCGAGAAATGCAACCGGTTGCGGTTAACCCACGATGGCTTCTTGCGGCCGTGCTTAATGTCAGATGGTGAGCTGGATTTGCGTACGGTTTTGCGTGTCGGGGCCAGCGATGAGGAGATTGCCGATCTTATTCGGCATGTTGTGGAGCACAAGCCGGAGCGGCACTATCTGGCATCTGGGCAGACCGTGAAGGGCCGAGGTATGAGCCAGATCGGCGGCTAGTCTCGCTTGAAGTTTGTTTTCCCGCCGGTTTTTTCCATAAGCCGGATTTGGGTTAGCTCTAGGTCGGGATCGACGCCCTTGAGCATATCGATGAGCGTGATCCCAGCAACGGCGACCGCTGTGTAGGCTTCCATTTCAACCCCGGTGCCAGCGACGGTTTTGGCGGTTGCCTCTATTTTCAAGCCGTTTTCTGTGAGCTTTATGTTCACGCCAAGATCGGTGAGGGCGATTGGATGGCAAAGAGGGATGAGGTCCGAGCAGCGCTTACCTCCCTGGATTCCGGCGATTTGGGCGACGGTCAGGGCGTCGCCCTTTTTAAGGTTGTTGAGCACTTGGCGGTGGGAGGGTTTGATTTTGAGCAGACCTTCGGCGCGCGCTTCGCGCGCGGTTGGGCTTTTGGCGCTGACGTCGACCATCTTCGCGCGACCGGCTTCGTCGATATGGCTCAGTTTGGACATGGGTTGAGTTTACAACCGGATCAATCCCAAGAACATAATGTGTTGACAATGTGTTTACATGTGGTAAAGTAAGTATATGGGTTACAAAGTCGAACATCTCCATATTCGAGCTTCCGAAGAGGACAAAGCCGTGCTCTCACAAGCCGCCCAATCCAAGAATATGAGTGTAAGCCAGTTCATCCTCCAAACGAGCGTGCCTGTAGCTGAAGAGATTGTCCGGAACAACGTGGGCACCATCCAAACGCTATTTCGTTTGGATACTGAAGGGTGGGATGAATTTAACCGCCTGCTCGATGCTCCTGCCAGGCAGATTCCCGAGCTTAAAGGACTTTTAGAGTCCAAATCTCCCTGGGAGAAATAAAGGTTGCTCAGCGAGCCGATTCTACTTGACAAGTCCCACGACTGTAGCCACTTTGACTGCGGCAAAGAGCCGCTCAACACCTTTCTAGGATCGTTTGCCCTCACCAATCAAAAGGGCGGTCTCTCCCGAACTTATATTGTCCTTTCTGAAGGAAAGGTTGCCGGCTACTATAGCCTCGCCCCAGCGGGAGTTGAGCCGGCTCACGCTCCCGACCGAGTGATGAAGGGCCAACCCCAACATCCGGTTCCATGTATCTTGCTCGCAACACTTGCGGTCGACCGGGCAGCTCAAGGAACAGGGGTAGGTACGTTTCTCTTCAGAGACGCCATGCTAAGGGCCTTTAGAGCACACGAGCAAATCGGAGGAAGGGCGTTCCTCGTCCACGCGATGGACGAAGAAGCGAAAACGTTTTACATGAAATACGGAATGCTACAGTCTCCGACTCACCAGATGCATTTATTTCTTCTCTTCAAGGATATTAGAAACGCCTTGGAACGATAAGAGCCCCAGATTGAATGCCACGCCGTTTTCAGGTGGACTGTCCAGAGCTTCGCGACGGGAGATCCAGGTTCTAGTTGGGCCCTTGAAGACGGCGCAGCGTGCTGAGACCGCCAGCAAGGGAATAAACCCGCTTTTCGCCTGCTTCTGAAAAAGCGTTTGCCATGCGCGCGGTTCGCATTCCCGAACGGCAGACGAGCAAAATGTTGCCAGGAGAGACGCTCAGGATTTCCTCCGGCGTAACCGAGCTCATGGGAAGCCAGACGTCGGCATCGATAGGCAAAGGCTCTGTTTCCAGTTCCTCTTCTTCGCGGATATCGACAACGGCAAACTGGGAAAGCTGGTCAAGAGAATCCGGGTGGATCTCCCACCAAAGTTCGTCCACTTCCCCTTCACCACAAGTTGGGCACGCGGGATCCTTTGCAACCGAGATTCGGGTGATGTTGAGGTCAACGAGGTCGATCAAGATCAAAGATGAAGCGACCGTATTCAACCCAAGCATGCGCTTAACGGCTTCAGCGGCCTGCAAGGTGCCAAGAACCCCCGGGACGAAGCCGAGCACTCCCACTTCCGCGCAGTTCCCCACACAGCCGGCCGCGGGCTGGGTTGGCCATAAGCAACGAAGGCACGGGCCATGGGGCTCAACCACAAAAAGCTGCCCCTCGTATTGGTAGACGCTAGCAAAGATGAGAGTTTTGTTCAGGCCCACACAGGCATCATTTAAGAGAAACTTCGTTTCGAAGTTATCGGTGCAGTCCAAAACGATGTCGTACTGCTGAACGAGTTCCCCTACGTTCCCGCGGGTGAGAGGAAATGGGTGTTCGTTAACGGTTATGAAAGGATTTAGCTTTTGAATCCGTTCGCTGGCGAGTAAAGACTTTGGCTGTCCAACTTCCTCGTGGGCGAACAAAATCTGGCGATGCAAGTTGCTTGCTTCAAGGGTTTCGGCTTCGCAGATACCTATTGTGCCAATGCCGGCTGCGGCCAAATAAAGCAAGGCCGGACTACCAAGTCCTCCCGCGCCAACCACCAAGACATTGGCTGCCTTTAGCTTTGCTTGGCCCTCGGCTCCAACTTCGGGCAAACGAGTTTGCCTAGCATAGAAGGCATCTTCGTCGTCTGTTGGCGGCGCTTGGATGTTGAGCCACTCCGACTCGCCGTCAACGTAGTGTTCTTTCTTCCAAATCGGGACACGCTTTTTGATTTCGTCGACCACGGCGCTGCAGGCTTTAAAGGCTTCTTTTCGGTGGCCGGAGGCCACTTCGACCCTTATAGCGACCTCGCCTAGCTCCAGCGAGCCCACAAGGTGGACGCAGGCTATCTGCTGCACCTTGTATCTCTTGAGAACGGCTTCTATGATCTGGTTTGCTTCTTGGGTTGCGAGAGGATCGAAAGCTTCGTATTCGAGGCGTATAACTTCGCGGCCCTCGTTGGTGTTGCGAACCCGGCCTTCGAAAACGACCACCGCGCCAGAGCTTTCCTCCGGATCGATAAGCGGGCCTTGGATGGGTTCGGTAACGAGGCGGAACACTTAGCCGCCTGCCACGGGTGGGATGAATACCACCTCGTCGCCATCCATGATCGGAGTGCTCAAGTCTTTCAACTGGAGATTGATGGAAGCCTTGACCAAGTTGGCGGGCAACGTTAGTTTGTAGTGATGGGCCAGTTCGTCATAGAGTTCTTTGGCCGTTGAAGCGTTCGTTTCTAGCGTCTCCTCGCGAAGTCCACGCTGCTCACGGAGAGCGGCGAAGTATTGGATTCGTAGGGATTTCATTCTTGTGCGTTATGCGCTATGCGTTATACGTTGAGGAAAACCGAAGCGTTTAGCGCTAGGCGTTGTGCGTTGAGGGAAACCCAAGCGGGGCTTTCTCCTCTTTGTCGTAGATTCGTGGCCATCATGATTACCGGCCAAGACGAAAATCGGCTTCCTCCAACGCAAAACGCACAACGCTCAACGCATTCTTCCTTATTCGTCTGCGTACTTGATTCCGCAGCCGTAAGGTCGGCTTGTTGAAACCGCGACTGGCTGGCCACTCATAGCCTCTTTCAGAGCAGCAAGGGCATAGTTCTTTGCGCCGTTCAGCGACTCAGGATCAGGCGAAGGTCGATCGTCGATCGCGCCGTTGTAAACCACTTCACCCTTTGGATTGATGATTACGATCTGAGGGGTGGTTCGAGCGTTGTACATGTGGCCTACCGTTCCCTGAGAATCAAGAAGGGTTGCAACCGACTTCACTTTGTTCTCAGTTCGATACTGATTGACCTGATCGGCGCTCATGTAGCCCTGAGCGTTAGGAGCCGAAGAAATGATGGTGAACCATACGGCGCCCATCTCTTTGGCCTTTTCCTGGGTCGCTTGCATGTTGCCCGAGTTGTAATGCTTCTTAACAAAGGGGCAATCCTTGTTGGTCCACTCCAGCACCACGAACTTACCGCGATAGCTTTCGAGAGAAATCTGTTTGCCGTTGGAAGCACTCAGTGTAAAGTTGGGCGAAACAGCACCAATGGCTGCTTTGGTTCCCTGGGCGAAGGCAACAACTGCGCTGGTGGCGGTTGCTGCAAGTAGCAAGGCAATGGCTATGTTTCGTTTCATTTCTACCTTCCGTTCGTTTCTACAGGAGTATCTACGACGATAGTGTCGGTGTTATGCTCCCACTTTTGACCCTCTCCCGCCGAAAGCAAGCCTTTCAGGCGTGAAATGTTTGCCGGCGCAAAGTCCGACACCTTCAAAGTTACCACTAGGTTATCCCCTTTAACGCTTAGAATCTGCTTAGCGGCAGGTTCAATCGTCTCGTTGGCGGGGAAAAAATACAGATTCTTAACGTTCGCGGGGTGCGGGCCCCTAATCGTGAGTTGGATCGTTTTGCCGCTCCTGGTCGCCGCGAAATGGTTGGCGGTTGAGGTTGCCGGCAGTTGGATAGCGGCTGCTTGGATGGCATTTGCCCAGTTCGGATTTGCCTTTTCTGTTCCGATCGGAAGAGTGAGATCAATTGCTTGTTTCGCGGGAAGGCAGCCTTTTTGGCAGATGAGCCACGTCAACTGGCCCTTGATTTGTGCCGTTTTGGCAGTTGGTGGCGGGGTCAGTTTGACAAGGAACAGAGCTTGGTTCTCGTAGCCGTAGTTCACGAGTCCGCCGATTTCTATTCTATGCGGAGTTGGCCAAAGGATGGGGCTGGCCTTCCATCCTGGGGGTAGGGTCCAATCTACTGTGACTGGCGTTCCGGAGTCGCCCGGGTTGATCCAATAGGTGTGCCAGGTCGGATCCATCTTCATGTGGATGGCGGCGAGGAAGGGCTTGCCGGGGGCAGCGACGGAGACTGAGGAAACGAGTTGGGCGTCGCTGTGAGGGTGGGAGGTTTGGAACGCGAGAACCAGTGGCACTAACATTTATTGGGTTCTACGAAGAATGCGACCATCGCATAACAGCTAGAACCTGCTCCCTAGTGACCCCGGGATAACCTTCTAGGAAGTAGTCCACGCTACGGCCGCACGTTATGGCATCTAGTAGAGCCTGAACCGGCACCCGTGTGCCTTGAAACCTAATGCTGCCACCCAGTGTATCTGGAGTGCTTACAAGCACGCCTTTAAGCTCTTCCGGAATTGTCATAGATTTAGGTGCCTCTACTTATATTATGGCTGCGAGAGCAAAGTTTGGCCTGATGCAAACGCTTTCACAGATAGAATGAATCGTGCTCCGACGTTTACTTCTTCTCGCCGTCGCTTTGCTTACTTTGCCGGCCTTCGCTTCTGATTCAATGGCAGATGCCGCGAGTGGGGTTATGCATCGCGTTTTTCCACGCGTTGCTGATGACTTCATCTTCAAAAACAGTAACGAACTCTTGGTTAAGGGATATGTCGCTTATGGCCAAGAGGGGAAGGTTGTTGTTGAGGCCAGAAGTGCTGTGGCGATGTGCAGAGGGGCATATGATTACTTGCGCAAGGCAGTTGGCGCAGAAGCAAGCTGGAGTGGGACGAGCCTTGGGTCATTCAAGGGCCGACTCCCAGAAATGAGGCTTGCCACCAACTGCTACATGGACAATGTTCTCCAAGACAACGTGTGCACCTTTGGCTATACGACGGCGTTTTACGGCTGGAAGGAATGGGAGCACTATCTCGATATCATGGCCCTCCACGGGGTCAATATGGAGTTTTCACCAATTGGTGGAGAAGCGATTTGGCAACGTGTTTGGAAGCAGTTTGGAATTACGCAAGAGCAGCTAGACAACTTCTTCACAGGGCCGGCCTTCTTGCCCTGGCACCGGATGGGCAACGTCAACAAGCACGATGGCCCTTTGCCGGAAAGTTATCTGCGCAAGTCTGTGGTTTTGGAAAAGAAGATCCTGGCTAGGATGCGGGAGCTAGGAATGGATCCGGTTGCGCCTGCTTTTGCCGGCTTTGTTCCGCCAGGATTTGCCGAGAAGTATCCCAATGAACCGGTGATCCACGTGGGGTCTTGGGCTGGATTTGAAGGTCCGTATCGAACCTGGATTTTAAATCCTTTATCCAGCATGTATTCCAAGATTGGGGGCGCTTACATCAAGGAATGGACAAGGGAGTTTGGCCAAGCCCATTACTATCTTGCGGACAGCTTTAACGAGTTGGAAGTCCCCGTTCCGCCTGAGCGGGACAAGAGGTTGGCGACTCTTGCTGCATTTGGCAAGGCTGTTTACGACGGGATTCAGGCTGGGGACCCGAATGGAACTTGGGTGATGCAGGGCTGGCTGTTTGTGAACGGACGCGACTTTTGGGATAACGACTCCGTTCAGGCTTTGCTAAGCAAAGTGCCGGATGACCGCATGCTTATCTTGGACCTCTATGCCGAGTCCTATCCGGTTTGGAAGCATCAAAAGGCATTTTATGGCAAGCCTTGGATTCTATCGACCATTACAACCTGGGGAGGAAACAACCAGGCCTACGGAAACTTTGGGCTTTATGCGCCGCTGGTTTCAAATGCGCTTGAAGCAACGCCTTCTGAGCGCGGAAAACTTAGTGGCTACGGAATGTCGTTTGAAGGTAGCGAAAGCAACGAAACCCAATATGAACTCATGTGCGATTCCGCTTGGGCTGGCGACCAGCCGATAGATATTCCCGCGTTCATAAAAGACACGATCTTGCGGAGCCGCTATGGAGGTTCCTCGCCAGATGCAGACCTGGCTTGGACCGATTTTGCGGCGAGCGTTTACAACATGCCAACGGGTCAGCATCCTAACCACCTTTTGCAATCCCGGCCGTACGATGTCTCGCCCGAGGTTAAAGAGCGCGTGAACGATAGCGAGACCTTCAAGCGCGGAGTGATGAATCTGGCTGCGGCAAGGGGTGACCTTGGCAGAAACAAGCTCTACCAAAACGATCTTATCCAAATGGTTAGTCAGTGGGAATTGGTCGAGGCTGATGCCTGCCTAAAGGATGCCGTTCTTGCCGCCAATGAGGGGATGACGAACCAGAGTAAAGGTAGTGAAGCAGACTTTGTGAAGCTGGCCACGGAAGCTGACCGCCTGCTTGCCTCGCATCCCTTGGACCGTTTGCAGCGGTGGGTAGATATGGCCAGAGCATGGGGTGATTCGCCCAGCGACAAGGATTATTACGAAGCCGACGCTAAGCGGCAAATAACTGTTTGGGGTGGGCCCGATCTGAGCGAGTACGCGGCCAAGATGTGGTCCGGGCTGATTTCAACCTACTATGTGCCGCGTTGGACGCAGTGGTTGGACGCGAAGCGATCTGGCAAAACCTGGGACATGCATGCTTGGGAAGAAAAGTGGATAACGACGCCCGGCCGCTACGCCGTACAGCCTTTTTCCGATCCGGTGGCGCAGGCCGCTTCCATTGTTGAGGAACTTAAGGCTCTGCCGAAATCTACCTTGGCGGCAAGCCTTGCCGGAAACCAAGTTGGAGGCTGGAAAAGCGGCGAGCAGAACGAGACCTTAGCGCAAAGGGTTTGGGATTTAACGCCAGTAGTTAAAAAGAACGGGGAATTAACGCTCCGCTTTCAATATACAAGCGGAGGCTGTAGGCTGGAAATCAACGGCGTTGAGTTGTTGCGCGATGGCGTCGTAGTTTCGTCCGATCCGCATTCTGGCCGCACTGGCAACGAAGATATCTTGAACGCTTACAAGCTCAAAGTCGAAGGATTTGAGCCAGGGCACAAGTGGGAGCTGCGAGCCAAAATCCGCAGCGATGGCGGCAGCGACTCGAACGGCAGCATCTACGCCTTTTTGCGTTAAAGCTGATCTTCGATGTGATCGATCTCGTCACGGACCTGCTGCCGAAACTGCTGCACGGCATCCAGTTCGCTACCAGAAGGCGCCAATCTAGGCGCGCCAGCTACAAACGGGCCCATAAGGCCGGTTGTCGTGTCGGCATCGGTAAGACCCAACAAATGGCCAAGTTCGTGAGCGACGACTTCGCTGACTTCATCGTGGCTGAGGTTGCGGTTTCCAGTTCGATAAACTACGTACATGGTGCCGACGAGCTTTGAAGTGTGCTGCGAGCCGTTCCACTTGAACTCGTGCTCCGCTTCAATCATCCCCTGGAGGTCGCCACCTTGATTATCAATGCTTTTGACGAACTTGATGAGAACGGTCGGGCGGGCCGATGAATCTTTGGCCAAGACAAAAGGAGAATCGTTGAGCGCGCTATGCCAGATGCCTAATCCACGGGCAACATCTTTGTCATATTGGTTGGAGGAACCGCAAGCCGAGGTTCGGTCAATTCCAACTGTCACGGGATCGACCATGAGCAAAGCCTCTAGCTTTGCCAGTGCGGGCTGAAACTTGTTCTTGCCTGCGTCCGACATGGCGCTCATAAAACAGCTTTTGGAGTCGTGAGACACCATTGGATGAAACGTAGGGCTCTTGCCAGGAGCCACGGCGAAAGTAAAGGCCGACAGTCCGACCAGCGGGAGGAGGGAGAGCTTTGGAAGATTCACTTAATGAACTGTACGGTACAGTGGGGCAATTTCTAGAGGGTGATTATGCTAAAAACGTAGCAGAATACGGGGGGAATAGATTTTCGAGTTTCGATTTTTGATTTTTGATTGGGGATCGGGAAGAGAGAAGGGGTTCGTTTTGGAGCTAGATTCGGGAGTTGTTGCGCCCGCGCTGGGGTAATGCCACACAGCTTTTTGGGAATTGAACCTACGAACCTGTGTCGCACCCTTGAGGCTTTTAGAAAAAGGGACAAACGTTAAGCCCCAAAATCCAATTTGCAATTTGTCATTGCGAGGAGCTTCAGGGCGACGAATTCGCACTTGAAGTGACGTGGCAACCTACTCGTAAGAGCCACCAGTGCTAGGGAAAGGAGCTAGACACTTTGATAGTGTCTTTGAACGGAAAACCTCGTGCATAACGTGCGATCAGCATCGAAACCGGTGGTGTGCCACCCAGGTTGCCGCATCGCTTCAGCGCGCCTTCGGCGCACTGAAGCTCCTCGCAATGACAAATTAACGTTCAACCACTCTTCAGCCTTACCAAGCCTTGAGGGCCTCGTTCTGGATGACAACGCTTCACTATTTGAACCTCGTGCCATTTTTTGAGACAACCCGCACGAAGTCGTTCGCAAGAATGCGGACTCAAGCATTCGTGTCCAGGTTTTGATCGATTGATCGCGCGGTTAACAAGGTAACTTTGCGTCTCAGTAGCGAGCTTCGCGTCTTTGCGTGACAATCCGAGAGGACGTCACTCCCGCCGGTCCGTTACAGAATCTCATTCAAAACGGAGATCAGCTTATCGATCTCTTCCAGAGTGTTGTAATGCACCGCGCTGATGCGGACCACGCCGGTTTGCAAGCTCAAACCAAGTTTTTTGCATAGCCGATAAGCGTACATGTGGCCATGGCGGATGCCAATTCCACACTTATCCACCTCGGCTGTTATTTTCGCAGAGTCTTTAGTTTTGTGAACAAAGCTTATGGTTGGAACGCGTTCGGGGCCAGCCGTCCCGGGTCCAATGATTCTCACCTGGGGCTTACTTTTCAGATATTCGATAAGGCGGGCCTGTAAGGGTAGCTCCATTTCCGCCATGGCTAAAAAGGCTTCCCTTTCGCCGCCGAGCATTTCCAAATAGGGTTTTACGCCGAGCAGGCCGGCGCAAGCTTCGTGGGATACGCCACCAAGCTCGAACTTGTAAACATCATCCTTCGGCACAAAGAAATGGTTGGGGCCCTCAAGATGGGCCAAAGCTTGGTTGTTGGCGTAAAGGGCAGCCATATGCGGGCCGAACACCTTGTAGATGGAGAAAACATAGTAGTCCACGCCCCAGCTTTCGACATCAATAAGCCGGTGCGGCGCGTAAGCAACTCCATCTACAACTACCTTGGCACCCGCCGTGTGGGCGACCCGAGTGATTTCTTGCACATCCACAACTTCGCCGAGGAGATTTGAAACGTGGGGAAAGGCGACAATTTTTGTGTTTTCAGTGATTAGATTCTTGAGTTCGTTGGTGTCGCACTGAAAGGTTTCAGGATTGACCCTCCAGGTTCTAACCGTAAATCCTTTATTGGCCAACTTGGCCCACGGTCCCGCGTTGGCTTCGTGGGCGGTTTCCGCGATGATGATCTCATCTCCAGGGGTTAGCAGCCTTTCGTAGCATTCGGCCAGCATGTAGCACAGTTGGGTGGTGGAAGGGCCGAGAATCGTTTTGCCAGTCCGTTCGCCGTTCATGAGCCGGTTAGCAAAGGAGTGCGCTTCGGCAACAATTTCGGTGGCCCTTTGCGAGATGGGATACCCAGCGCCGAGTTGAACGTAGTCATTCAGCATGTAATCGTGCATGGCTTGGGGCACGGTTGCCGGAACCTGCGAACCACCGGCGTTCTCAAGATAGATAAAACCATTTTGAAGGGCAGGAAACTGCGCGCGGATCTGGCTGATGTTCTCAGGAGTTGAGATCGGCATTGAGCCAGTTTATCTAGATTTTTTATGAGTAGGCGGGCCAAATGTGAGCAGCTACGGCTTAGGCATAGAAGTTCCAACCGGTTCCCCAAATTGGGGAGCATGCGTAAATAATCGGGATCAACCGATGGCGCGTGGCGTAATGCCACCATGTATGATTGGTACTAACATTGGAGTTATGATTTGAGAGCGGTTGTTACGGGGGGTGCGGGATTTCTTGGCTCGCATCTGGTGGATCGGCTAATTGCGGAAGGCTGGGACGTCGTCGCAATTGATAACTTTGTAACCGGCTCACTCGATAACTTACAGCACCTGGAAGGAAATCCCAAGCTTCAGTTCATCAAACAAGACATCACCCGCTTTATAAAGGTTGAAGGGCCTGTGGATTTTGTTTTTAACTTTGCATGCCCCGCAAGCCCTGATGATTTCGTCAAGATTCCTTTAGCGATTTTGAGAGTTGGGTCGATGGGAACCCATAATGCTCTGGGCCTCGCCCGCGCCAAAAACGCCAAATTTCTAACCGCTTCGACTTCTGAAGTGTATGGGGATCCAACCATCTCTCCCCAACCCGAAACCTATTGGGGAAATGTCAATCCGATTGGCACGCGCAGCGTTTACGATGAATCGAAGCGGTTTTCGGAGTCAATCACGATGGCTTACCACCGCGTCTATGGACTCGATACAAAGATTGTTAGGTTCTTTAACACGTACGGTCCCCGTATGCGGCTGGACGACGGGCGTGTAGTTCCTAACTTCGTGGGGCAAGCGCTAAAGGGAGAACCACTAACGATTTATGGTGATGGGCTTCAAACTCGCAGTTTTGGATTCTATCGTGATATTATCGACGGCGTTTTTCGCCTGGCTATGTCCGGCACGAATGAGCCGGTGAATATCGGATCCAACTTTGAGGAGACGATTTTAAGGTTTGCCGAATCGGTTTTAAAGGCAACCGGCTCTAAGAGCAAAATCGTTCATGTCGCGGCGGCTTCGGATGACCCCCGTCAGCGTCGGCCGGATCTGACGAGGGCGAAAACCCTTCTAGGTTGGGAGCCAACCACCGGACTTGAGCAGGGACTGGCCGAAACGATAGAATATTTCAAGGGAAAAATGGCTCTCGCGGGCTAGAGCTTTTTTATCACGCAAAGACGCAAAGCTCCAAAGAATCATTGCCGTTAGGTTGCCAAAGCGATAGGTAAACGCATGGACGACCGTTCTGTCACACTTCTGTAGCCATTTCCAAAATCAGACATCGGCATCAGTTCCCCAACAATCGAAAATCGAAAATCGAAAATCGAAAATTTGAATGTCCAAACTCATCCTCGTTGCCACCCCGATCGGAAACCTCGGCGACCTATCGTCGCGGGCGATTGATGCGTTAAAGGAAGCTGATTTTTGGATAGTGGAAGACACACGGGTTAGCGGAAAGCTGCAGTCGCACCTAGGTCTTTCCAAGCCGATGAGAGTCTATAACGAGCACACGCAAGCGGCTCAACTCAAGCGTTATGTCGACGAGATTAAGCAAGGCAAAACGGCCGCCCTTGCCACCGATGGTGGGACGCCGGCCATTAGCGACCCGGGCGCGATCATTACCGACCTTTGCTATTCCAGCGGCGTCGAAGTCGATGCGATTCCTGGCCCCAGTGCCGTTGCAACCGCGCTCATGTTGAGCGGATTTTTTGCCCAGCGCTACTGTTTTTTGGGATTCTTGGCCAGGAAACCTGGCCCAATGAAAAAGGAGCTTATTGCCTTCGTGGATTCGCCCCTTACGCTGGTTGTTTTCGAATCCCCATTTCGCGTGAGAGACCTCTTGGACGTGGCGCATGCGGCACTTGGCGAACGGCGTTACGCCATATGCCGCGAGCTAACCAAAATGTATCAACAGGTTTGGCGCGCAACCCTCCCGGAGATCCCCGATGAAAGCCAAGTTCCGGCCAAAGGCGAAATTTGTGTGGTGATAGAGGGTAAGCGAAAAGGAAAATCTGCCGATTAAATAGCATGTGGGTTAAAAGCGCAGTAAAAATACGCGCTTCGATTTCCCTAAGGCTATTTAAAAATGCGGGCTAAAGCGATACTCTTGCTCACCATTCTGTTCGGCATCTTCGTCGGGCAGGCACACGCTCAGGATGCTGACTACAAGTTGCAGCCGATGGACGTGGTTCGAATCCAGGTCCTGGAAGTTTATGCGGGACAGATCAACGCGGTCTTACCGATCGGACGCGATGGCAACGTGAGCGCACCCTTCGTGGGTTCTATTCACGCGGCTGGGCGAACGACGAGCCAAATCGAAACGGAGCTAACTCAGCTTTACGAAGAGAAGCTCAAGATCCGTGATCCTCACGTTTCGGTGACGATTGAGCAGTATCGAACCATTCAGGCGAGCGCGGCAGGTGCCGTTTTCACGCCTGGCGTGTACGATTTTCGGCCCGGTGATACCATCATGACATTGATCAGTAAATCGGCGGGCGTGAACATGGATAAGGCCGATTTGCGTCACGCAACCCTGAAGCGCAAGAACTCGCGCGAGCTTATTCCGATCGATTTACACGCTATGCTCTATCTACAGGACATGTCTCAGAACTACGATCTGCAGGATGGCGACGAGCTAAACGTGCCCGAGGACAACCTCAACAGAATTCTTATTTTGGGAGCGATTACGGCCCCGGGCCCCTACGTTTTTAAGGAGCCGATGCACCTTGCCGACGCGATTGCAGAAGCAAAGGGCCCTATTCCTGTGCGCTCGATGCTTAGTAAGGTCTATGTTATGCGGGCAACTCCCGGCCACCCGGACCAATACACTCGCATCTGCGCCAACTTTGTGAAGTTCATTAAGAACGGCGACAACTCGCAGAATATCGAGCTCCACGAGGGCGACATGATCTATGTGAGCGAGACGAAGACGCCTGATCTTAACGTTCTCACCTCGATTATCACGAATATGTTCTTCCTCTTCGGCAGCAGACCTATCTTATAAGGCAAAAGGTGGAAAGTCGAAAGGCGAAAGACGGAACGGCCCTCGAGTTAAATGGCTCTGAGGGCCATTTCAATTTTTGATTTTTGATTTTCGATTTTTGATTTGCCCGCCCTTAAATTCACGCTTTCTCCAAAGAATAGCGGTTGAAACTACGATTACGATAAGTCCAATACCTGTCGTCTGAAGAAAGAAAATGGCCCAACCGCCTATCCAACTATGACGAGCGCCAGCGGCCTTCAACTCGTCCAAGGTCTTGTTGAAACGACTTGCCTCTTCTCCAGTTTTCCGTTCTAATATCCGGCCATCCAGCAAATCGAGCGCAGTTGCCCCATCCTCGTCCGCGTTGACGTCTCCGCCCCGATCAATTAGCAGTTGCAGCACCTGCGGGTGCGTTGCCACGGCTGCCGAAAACGTGGCGTTAGCTCCCCAGTCCTCAGTTACATTCACTATCGCCCCTCGATCGAGAAGCAGCTTTACAATATCAATCCTCCCGCTGAAAGCGGCGGACGAGAGGGCTGTCATTCCGTCCTCATCTTTGCTCTTGTCGCACGAATTTGCACTTGCGCCGTGGTCAAGCATTTCCTTCACAAGCACAACGTTCCCTTTATCGATAGCATCAATTAACTTTGGATTTACCGAAAGGGAGTCTATATAAGGCGCGGAAGCATACGTTATCGGCCGATTAGGTCCGGTAAACCAGAGCCACCACACCAGTAGCGCGGCACCGCCCCACAAAACCAGAACGACACCCTTTTTAGTTTGCGGAGGAAAGCCTTTAATAGTAAATCGACCTTTCCAGGTAAACAATTCGTTCTCCAGGTAAGAACTCGGAGCTTCAACAGGCAGAAACTCAGCGTATCTCTAGAATTAAGCGCTTAAGTTAGATTCCACTCTCGGTTCAATGCCCATGAAAACTCGTCTGACACATTTCATTATTGCTAGTTTGCTTTCCACACTCATTTTCGGCTGCGGAGGCAGCAGCGGCACAAGTTCGGCTGCCTCAAGTACGACGGGATCCAAACGACCGCTAATCAGCGGTGGGAGCTACTTGGCCACATGGCAATACGGAAACATGCGCGATGGCTCAAACAGTAACGAAACGACTCTAACCATTTCGAACGTAAACAAAACCTCTTTTGGCCGGCTTTTCACCCAAGCGCTAGATGCCATAACGTTAGGGCAGCCCCTCTATGTGCCGAGCGTAAAGATAAAAGGCGTTGTTCACAACACGGTTTACGTCTGCACCGAGAATAACTCTGTTTACGCTTTCGATGCCGACTCAAACACAGGATCCAACGCGCAGCCGCTTTGGAAAGTTAACTTAGGACCTGCCGCGCCTCTTGGCACTGAAGACGCCGGAAATGAGCCGCTAGACGGCATCCTGAGCACTCCAGTGATCCAATACACGGTTGGGACAACTGCCACCGGTGTGCTTTACGTTTGCGACAAAACGATGACTTCGGGGACGTTCCACTACACCCTGCATGGCTTAGATATCACCACCGGTTCCGAAACGGCAGGCGGGCCCGAGCCGATCGCGGCAACCGTTCCGGGAAAGCTTGGTCCCATCACCTTGGATGTAAAAAACTCCTATCAGCGACCCGCGTTGTTGCTGAACAACAATACGGTTTACGTGGCGATTGGCGGACAGGCGAAGGACCCCGAACCGGATCGCGGCTGGGTGGTAGGGTTCAACGCTTCCAATATCAAGCTGCAAACGGCTGCCTTTACAAGCTGCGCCGATTTGGCGGATAGCTCAACGCCGGAGAAGGGAGGCGCTTTCTGGATGAGCGGCGCCGGTCCCGCTTGCGATGGCACAAGCATTTATCTGACCACGGGAAACGGAGATTTTAATGCAAACACCGGAGGGGCCGACTATGGGGACAGCATCCTTAAACTGAATTCTTCGTTGAAGGTGACGAGCTATTTCTCGCCCTTCAACACCACATACCTTGAAGACCATGATCTAGATTTAGGCTGCGGCGGCCCAATTCTTATTCCCTCGCAGGCAGGATCTCCCCCTCTGCTTTTACAAGAATCAAAAACGAACGAACTATATATCGCTAACACAAACTCCCTTGGTGGATTCAACGCAACAACCGACCAAATCTACCAAGAAGAGCCGCTCGGCCTAAACCGAGAGTATTTGTGCACGTGCGCCTACTGCAACGGCTACGTGTATTTGATCCGGGGATACAGCCTGCAGGAGTACGCCATAAAAACGGGCAAGCTTCAATCCAAACCATCGGCTACGGCATCAACGGTCTTTGGTGCGGCTTATTCGCCAACGCCCGTTGTCTCCTACAGCGGAAATTCCACCCCGGTGGTTTGGGCTATGCAGGAATATGGTTCTACAGCTATTCTTCACGCATTCGACGCCGTTGCCCTAAGGGAAATTTACAACAGCGGGCAAGACGCGCCCCGAGACGCGGCAGGAAAGTTTACGAAGTTCGCAGTTCCTCTCGTTATGGCGGGCAAGGTTTATGTTCCGTGTGCAAACGAGATTGCGGTCTATGGGCTCCTTTCGAGTCCGGCGCAACGGCGCTAAAACCCATGGTCGCACGACTAATTTGATGTTTTTACTGTTTCCATATCGGCATCATCAAAACAGTCAAGTCTTTACAGCGGGTTTTGGTTCAAGCGTGGCATCCTATAAGTGTGTTGTCCGATGTCGACGCTCCACAGAGCGCGCCTGGCCACAAACCTAGTTCTAAGGCGCAAGCGGGGCAAGTGGCCCCAGAGATACCGAGTTCTCAGTTTCTGAGCAGTTTCGGAGTTGTTGGCGTTAGCTACAAGAACGCGGATTTGGAGTTCCGCAGCGGCCTAAGTTTTACGGAAGAGACTGCGCAACATTTTCTTAGCGACGTTCACGAACGTGGAATTCGCGAGTGCGTAGTGCTTTCCACCTGCAATCGAAGCGAGATTTATTTTATTGGCGGTGATTCAGCGTTAATCGAATCTTCCTTGGCCATGTTCTTTGGCATTTCGCCGCACCATCTTCCCGAGCACATCTATCGAAAATCCGGGAAAGATTCAATCCAACATCTATTTACAGTTGCGTCCGGTTTGGATTCCGCCGTTCTTGGCGAGACCGAGATTTTGGCTCAAGTCAAGGATGCTTGGAATCGGTCCAACGCGTTGGGCCTTTGCGGAAGCAGGCTTCAGCTTGCTTTGCAGCGGGCTTTAATGGCGAGTAAGAGGGTTCGAACGGAGACAAAGATCTCGAAGCATGTCACATCGGTGAGTTCGCTCGCCGTTCGATCTGCGAATCGGCATCTGGGCGGAGTCGCTGGTCGCAAGGCGACTATTGCCGGAGCTGGCCATACCGCAGAAAAGGTTGCCAAAGAGCTGTTTATATTGAAGCCCTCCAGTATTGCCGTGGCAAACCGCACTCTGGAAAACGCTTCTTTACTGGCTTTGGCTCATGGTGGCAGCGCCCACGGCTTAGGAGAACTTGACGAGTTAGTTGGCGGCAGTGATGTCGTTTTCCTTGCCCTAGGCGTGGATGAGCCGGTCCTGACGAAGGCAAAGCTTTCCGTGGTTGACCATCCGCTGTTGGTTGTTGATTTATGCGTTCCACGAGCTTGCGAGGAATCTGTTTCCGAGTTGCCTAACGTAACCCTCATTCATGTCGATGCCCTTGAGCAAGAGTGCGTGGAAAACGAGGGACTGAGGCTTGCCGAAGTTCCAAAGGGCGAAGGGATCGTTTTGGAAGAGCTGGTCCTCTTTGCAGAACTTTGCATCGCCCGCGAAGCTTCTTACACGATCCAAGAGCTCCAGAAACTGGCGGAGAGGGTTCGCAAAGACAACCTTTCGAGCATGTCGCCCAGATTGGAGTCGCTTTCCGATGAAGCGAGGGCGTTGGTGGAAGAAATCGCCATGCGGGTGGCGACGGGCCTGCTGATGAACCCCATTCAAAAGCTGCGCGATCCCAAACTAAACCTGGCTCACCGGACTTTGATCGCGGAAGCTTTCGGCATCACGGAGACGCCCAAAGATGGCGAGTAGAACGATTCGCCTCGGAACGCGCGGCAGCAAACTGGCTTTGATCCAGGCCACCAACGCTAAGCGTTTATTGGAGGCTTCGAACGAGAACCTTGAGGTTGAGATCATCACGATCAAGACCAGCGGAGATAGGGGCGACCGCAATGTGCTCGGCGCCTTCGTGCGGGATATCGAACAGGAGCTTCTTGATGGCTCGATCGACCTAGCGTTGCATTGTTTGAAGGATTTGCCAACTTTGACCATCGACGGTCTTTCGTTCGCAGCTTATTTGGAGCGCGAAGACCCGCGGGACGCGATTTTAACTTTGGTGGAAGATTGGAATAATCTTCCCGGAGGGGCGGTGATCGGCACCGGCAGCGTGCGTCGCAGCGCACAGTTAAAGGCTTCTCGACCTGACCTGCAATACAAACCCCTGGTTGGCAACGCGGATACTCGGCTTCGCAAGCTGCACGAAGGGGAATATGATGCGATTGTTCTTGCCATGGCCGGTTTGAACCGGATGGGCGTTGAGAATCTGCCTTTGGGAACGATAGTGACGCATTTGCCACTAGATGCCATGTTGCCTGCTCCGGGACAAGCTGTCTTGGTCCTTCAATGCCGGGCAGAAGATTTCTTTGCTTCGGCGGTTGCTGGGAAACTCGACCACGATCCAACGCGGAACTCCGCCAGTGCCGAGCGGGCATTCATGCGATGCTTCGGAAGTGGTTGCTCTGTGCCGGTGGCCGCCTATTGCTTGGAAATCGATGGACACTACGACTTGCGCGGTTTGGTGTCTTCACCGGACGGAACGCGAAGCATTCGGGGCCACACAGGCGGGCACGATCCTTTATTGATGGGTAAACAACTGGGCGAACAGTTGCTCTCGCAAGGCGCGGGAGAACTCATGGCGGACGTCGTTCGATGAGACCACTGGAGGGCATGCGGGTTTTGGTTACGCGTCCTAAAACGCAGTCTGCGGATTTGATTGAGCGCTTGGAATCACACGGCGCGGTGGCTTTGTTACTTCCCGCGATGGAGATTGTGGGTTTGGAAGACAACTCGTTGCTACTTGTAGCCTTGGCCGATTTAAACACCTTTGATTGGATTATCTTTACGAGCGTGAATGGTGTTACCGCTGTTCACCAATTGGTTAAGTCCATTCCGGAGAGCGTAAGGATTGCCGCTGTTGGACCTTCGACAGGATTGGCTGTAGACGAGGCATTTAGAAAACCAGATGCCATGCCTGATGAGTTTATTGCAGATGCGATCGGAGCCGTGTTAGGAAATGTGGCTGGCAAACGGATTTTGCTTGCAAGGGCGGACATCGCCCGCAAAGAAATTGTTAAAGAGTTGACCGATAAAGGCGCGGAAGTGCACGATGTGGCCGCTTATAGGATTGTGCGCTCGACGAGTGGAAGTTTGGAAGGAAAGCCGGATGTGATTACGGCCACAAGTTCTTCTTCTGTTTTGAACACGCTGCAAAACTTAACAGACATGGGCCACAAGGATTGGGCTTTGGAGACTCCCTGGATCTGTATCGGACCTATGACAGCCGACACTGCGCGCTCGCACGGCTGTAAGGTAGCGCAGATGGCTTCGGAATACACTGCTGAAGGGTTAGTTACGGCTTTAGTGGCCTTTGCCAAGGGAGTCGCGGTATGAACCACAACAACCTGCGGCGACTTCGCCGAACGCCACAACTACGCGAGATTTTTGAAGAAACGCGGCTTAACGCCAGCGAGTGGATCTATCCAATCTTTGTGAAAGAAGGGGCTGCTGAAAAAGAGTCAATCAACTCCATGCCTGGGCAATTCCGGCATAGTCTCGAATCATTAAAAAGCCTTTCGGATGAGATCGCAGAGGCAGGCGTCAAATCGGTTTTGCTTTTCGGCTTGCCATCTTCCAAAGATGAAGCAGCTACAAGTTCCCGCGCGGAGAACGGCATCGTTCAACAGGCAATCCGGCAGCTTAAAAAACAGAACCCGGACTTGGTAGTAATGACCGATGTGTGCGTATGCGCTTACACGCCTCACGGGCATTGTGGAGTTGTAAAGGGGGAGGCGATCGATAATGACGCCACTCTGCCTTTGTTGGCAGAAATGGCCGTATCGCATGCTCAATCCGGGGCTGACATCGTGGCCCCCTCCTCTATGATGGATGGCCAAGTTGCGGCGCTTCGCTGCGCTCTAAATCGGTCCGGCTTGCTGGATACGGCCATCATGGGTTATTCCATAAAGTACAGTGGACCCTTTTATGGACCTTTCCGCGATGCGGCGGATTCCTCGCCAAGCTTTGGCGACCGGAGCAGTTATCAGCACAGTTCCGCCAATCCCCGTCACTCGATGCGGGAGTTGAAGGAAGATATTGAGGAAGGTGCGGACCTTGTGATGGTAAAGCCCGGCCTTAGTTATTTGGATGTCATTTATCGGGCGCGTCAGGCGACCGACTTACCACTCGCGGTCTACAGCGTCAGCGGCGAATACAGCATGATAAAAGCTGCCGCCGAGCGAGGATGGATCGACGAAAAGGCGGCAGCCCTGGAAACGCTGCGCGCCTTCAAACGTGCCGGGGCGGACCTCGTGATCACGTATTTTGCGGTGCAAGCATGTCAATGGATCAAAAGCCAGTCTTAAATCTGTACGCTTCGTTCGCGTACACCAAAGCCTTCTGGAACGCAAGTTCTGAGGAGCAGCTAAATGTGAAGCGCACGATTCTTACGGATTCGGCGCGGTTTGGCGATGCCACTCATCTTTATTCGGTGTATCCAACGCGAACCGACATCGACTTCATGCTTTGGACTGCAAAGTCGATCGAGGAACCGGGGCAATCGGCCGATTTCTTTATCGAATATGCGCGTATTCTTGAGCCGGTTCGGAAGTTTATCAAGCCCGCGGAAACGCTTTGGGGCTTTACCAAACCTTCCATGTACGCCCGGGGAAAGAGCGAGCAGGATATCGATCCGTTTATCAAGGAGCGCAACAAGTTTCTTGTCATCTATCCGTTCAGCAAAAACAAAGAGTGGTATTTGATGAGTTTTGATGCGCGCCAAGGCATGATGAACGAGCACATTAAGCTTGGCAAGCAGTATTTCGATATTAAGCAGCTTTTGCTTTACTCTTTCGGGTTGCAGGACCACGAATTTGTGGTTTCGTATGAAGTTGATGAGTTGCCCAGATTTTCGCAACTAGTTCAGGAACTCCGCAGCACAGAGGGGCGAAAGTACACGCTGCTGGATAGTCCGATTATCACTTGCACCCACATGTCCGAGGAACAATTTCTGCAATGAGCGTTGGTTCTGCTTATTCAACTGAGCGCTCTTCGGAGTTTTACCGCCAGGCAGTGACGCTGATGCCGGGCGGGGTTAACAGCCCGGTCCGAGCATTTCGTGGTGTTGGGGGGAATCCCTTATTCTTTAAACGCGCTTTAGGATCGAAACTTTTTGATGTGGACGGGAACGAGTATCTGGATTACGTTTCCTCGTGGGGCGCGATTATTTTGGGCCACGCCGATCCCATGGTTACGAGTGCAATTGCAGAAGCGGCGGCTAACGGGGCCAGCTTTGGCGCGCCCCATGAAGGCGAGATTAAGCTCGCCACTGAAGTGCTGTCTCGAATGCCCATTTTAGAGAAGGTGCGATTTGTAAATTCCGGAAGCGAGGCGACAACGGCAGCGATTAGGGTTGCCAGAGCGGCAACTTCGCGCAGCAAAGTCTTGAAGTTCGACGGCAACTATCACGGCGCGGTTGATAGCTTATTGGCGAAGGCCGGCTCCGGAGTCGCTACCTTTGGTCTGCCTGATAGCGCCGGCGTTCCTGCCGCAGTTGTGCAAGATACACTTGTCGCCCGCTACAACGATTTGGGCCAGGTTCGCGCGATTTTTGAAGCCAATCCCGATTCCATCGCGGCCGTTTTGGTAGAGCCGGTGGTTGGAAACATGGGTTGCGTACCGCCGGCCGCCGGGTTCTTGGAAGGCTTGCGGTCTTTGACTCTTGAGTTTGGGGCTTTGCTGGTGATCGACGAGGTTATGACCGGTTTCCGCGTATCACGCGGGGGTGCCTGCTCGCGTTTTGGTATTGATCCCGATCTCGTTTGCATGGGCAAGGTTATTGGTGGTGGTTTGCCGGTGGGGGCCTATGGCGGAAAGCGACGGTTTATGGACTTGGTCGCGCCGGTGGGTCCGGTTTACCAAGCGGGCACTTTGTCGGGGAATCCAATCGCGATGGCAGCAGGCCATGCCGCGCTTTCGCAACTTTCTACTTCTTCTTATGAGGAGCTAGAAGCGCTTGGTTCTCGTCTGGAAAGCGGGTTACGCTCTGTGCTTACGGTTCCAGCTCGGGTTCAGCGTTGCGGATCAATGATCAGTGTGTTTTTCACTTCGGAACCGGTTGTGGAATTTGACAGTGCGAACAAAACGGATCGAGGGTTATATGCCCGTCTGTTTCACGCGCTTCTTAAGCGCGGTATTTATCTGCCGCCAAGCGCCCTGGAATCATGGTTCTTTACGCTTTCGCATAGCGAGAGCGATATCGATTTTACGATTGAGCAGTTTGGCGCAGCCCTTAAGGAAGTGGCTTGAACGATCGCTTTCTGAAGGCTTGCCGCCGAGAGCCGGTGGACAGAACACCGATTTGGGTGATGCGCCAAGCGGGCCGCTATCTTCCTGAATATCGGGAGCTCCGTAAAAAGTGCACGATGATGGAGGCAGTAACCACTCCCGAAATCGCGGCTGAGATTACCCTGCAGCCATTGCAGCGTTTTCCGTTCGATGCTGCCATCTTGTTTTCCGATTTAACGGTCCCTTTCACCCCCATGGGTGCGCCTTTTGACTTGAAAGAAGGAGTTGGACCAGTCGTTCACCATCCGGTTAGATCCGCTTCTGATTTGGCGCGTTTGAGGCGATTGGAACCGGCAGCCGATCTGCCCTATGTTTTAGAAACGATAAAAATCTTAAAGGGCGAGCTGAAAGTGCCCCTTATCGGTTTTACGGGCGCGCCTTTTACTTTGGCCAGCTACATGATCGAGGGCGGCCCTTCGAAAGATTTGAGGTTGACCCGGCGAATGATGTACAGCGAACCCACCTTGTGGCATTCGCTAATGGAGATCCTTTCAGACAGCGTCGCCGCCTACTTGGGCGCACAGATGGATGCTGGGGCCGATGCTGTCCAGCTCTTTGATAGCTGGGTTGGGGTTTTAAGCGAAGCGGCGTATCGCGAGTTTTTGCTGCCGCACATGCGGGTTATTTTCGAGAAACTAGCTACCTATAGGAAGCCGGTCATCCATTTTGGAACCGGAAACCCGACGCTGTTGCCCATTCTAGCCGAAGCGGGCGGATCTGTTTTGGGAGTTGATTGGCGGATTTCATTAACTGACGCTTCCGCTTCGATTGGGCGGAGCGTCGAGCTGGCCTTTCAGGGCAACCTTGATCCGGCGTTGCTATTGGCTGGTGGACCGGCCATGGAAAACGCCACTCATCGGATTCTGGCGGAGGGCCGCAAGCTGCCGGGGCATATCTTTAATCTGGGTCACGGCATCTTCCCGGATACTCCATTGGCTCATATGGAAGCGCTGATAAAGCTTGTGACCGAGGCGCCTGTTGCCGCCTAAGAGGGTCGTCATTGTTGGTGGCGGCCTTACTGGTCTATCTGCTGCCTACTATTTGGAGCAGTCCACCGACTGCGAAATCACTTTGTTAGAGCCTGGTCCGTTGGGCGGAAAAGTGGCAACTACTCGCGAAAACGGATGCCCGCTGGAGTTGGGGCCGGACTGCTTCTTTGCCCGCAAACCAGAAGCGATGGAATTGATAAGGGCGCTTGGGATCGAAGACGAGGTTATCGAGCCGAAGTCGAGCGGATTTTCGATCTTGGCAGATGGCGAACTGCACCAGGTGCCGCCCTCTATTATTAACTTTTCCGCTCTCGATTGGCCCGCTTCAGATCAAGTGGCCTTTCTTTCACCAAATGGTAAAGAACGCGCCAAGTTAGAGCCTGGTCAGCCACAAGGTAGTGGCGAAGATGAATCGATCGCCAGTTTCTTCCGCCGTCGATTCGGCGAAGAGTTTTCGCGAATGGTTGTCGAGCCGCTCATGGCGGGAACCCACGGCGGACGCGCAGAAACGCTGAGCGTTCGCGCGCTTTATCCGAACTACATGGAGTTGGAGCAAAAGCAAGGAAGCCTTAACCTTGAGAGGAAAGACGGATCGATCCCTAGCGAAAACAATGCAACGAAGATGGAAATCCCGAAACCTCCTCCTGGGTTTTTATCCCTTAAGCAGGGGATGGGATTCTTGCCCAACAGCCTGGCGGGCTCCCTTACAAGAACCACGATTAACCGAGCGGCGGCAAGAACATTAACCGCAGCAAGCGTGGAAACTGACGACTCAACCGTAGAAGCTGATTTTGTTCTTTGCACGGCGCCATCCTTTGCGACAGCAGCCTTGCTCAAGAAGTCAGCCCCCAAGCTTGCGGCCAAGCTCGGTGAGCTAGAGTTTGTAGGCAGCAGAATCGTCACTTTCTGCTTTAACCGAGCCGATATCGGCAATGAAATGCGCGGCACTGGATTCCTCGTCCCCCAAGGCGAAGACGATGTCATCTCCGGCTGCACCTACGCCTCAGAAAAGTGGGAGCGGCGTGCGCCAAGCGATAAAGTCATCCTAAGAGTTTTCCTTAGAGGGGATGAAAATCAAGCGTTGCCGCGAATAAAGCAGCTTCTAAACATCCAGAACGAACCCCTATTTTGCCGTCCGTCGACATGGGATAAAGCTCTTCCGCAGTACAAGGTCGGCCATCTGGATTGGCTGAAAGACCTGGAAGCAGAACTTGCCAACCATCCCTGGCTACTGCTCGCGGGAGCTTCTTACAAGGGAGTTGGGGTCCCTGACTGCATACGGCAGGGACGCGAGGCAGCGGCTAAAATAGCGGAGAGATTATGAGCAAGCTCGGCCTGCTGGTTATGCATTACGGAACCCCTGCCTCGCTCGACGCAGTCGAGCCTTACTACACCCATATTCGCCGCGGGCGCCCTCCAACTCCCGAACAGTTGGAGAATCTGGTTAGCCGATACAAAGCGATCGGCGGCCCATCGCCGCTCACGGAAGTCTCCGAAAAACAAGCTCAGCTAATTCAAAAAGGCTTTGAGAAGCGCGGCTACCCTGTCAAGTTATACGTTGGTGCGAAGCACACCCACCCATTCGTGGCGGAATCTGTTGACCAAATGGTTAAGGATGGCATCCAAAAGGCGGTCGGTATGGTCCTAGCACCGCATTTTTCAACATACAGCATAGCCGCTTACAAGCATTACGCCCTGGAAGCACGTGCAAAGCTTGGAAGCCACATCAAACTCTGTTTCTTAGAGCGGTGGGGGACGCTGCCTGCCCTTATAACAGCGCTGGCAAAAAGAGTCGAAAAACAACTAGAAGGCTGGGATCGAAATGACACCCTGGTCATCTTTTCCGCTCACTCCCTTCCTGAAAAGATCCTGGCCGAAGGCGACACCTATAAGATGGAACTGCTCGAAACGGCGGAGTTGGTAGCGAACAAGGCAAAAATCCCGCATTGGACGTTTGCGTTCCAAAGCGCAAGCGCAACCGGAGAACCTTGGCTCGGGCCGGACATCTTAGATGTCCTTGAAAAGACCGCGCAAGAAAAGAAATATAAGAATGTAGTTTCTTGTACTGTTGGCTTCGTTTCCGACCATCTTGAAGTCCGTTACGACCTAGGAATTGAAGCAAAAGAGAAGTGCGCCGAACGTGGCCTTAACTTCAGGCTCGCCGATTGCATCAACGCCGACGAACCTGTAATGGATGCGGTGGCCGCGTTAGCCCTAACCCTGCTTTGAGATTGCGCCCATAATAGCTAGTCGATGAGTATGTTTCGCGACTTCGGTTCGGCAGCAAAAGCCAATAGCGCGCCTGTTACGGTGGCCATCGTGGTCGCCTCGGTGGCGTGCTTTGTTTTCAACTGGATGACCCACGGGCAGCTAACGGCCGTGTTAGCCTTCTTTCCCGCCTTCGCGGTTTCACGTCCCTGGGGTTTTGTAACCTACCCTCTGGCGATTCTGGACCCGCTTTCCGCTCTTTTTCTTTGCCTTTGGATTTGGGGAATTGGTGGCATGGTCGAACGCGAGTTGGGCTCCATCAAGTATCTAGCCGTTTACCTGATCTTCACGTTCCTGTCCTCCGCGTGTGTATGGCTGGGCACCCTTATACTGCACGTGCCCACCACCGACGTGATGGCGGGAGGATGGGCGCCCGTGGTGGCCATCACTGTCATTTGGGCGACGCGGGACCCCAACACCCAAATGCTGTTCATGTTTGTGATCCCGTTGGCGGCAAAGTGGATCGCCTGGATCTCGGTGGCATTTATCTTCTTCCAGACCGACCCCGTACTGGCCCCATTTGCGGCGCTGCCATTTGTTTTGGCCTACTTCTATGGGGCGGACCGGCTTCCTTTCGCACGCTATGGCAAGGGTGGGGGCAGCTATGGCGGAGCGACCAAAAAGTGGGAACGCTACGACAAAAACTATTACACCGAAGTCCAGCGCCGAGAGAAAGAGCGCGACGAAAAGGAAAGGCTACGGAAGCTTTTTGAAGGAAGCATCGGAGATGATCCGGAAGAGAAACGGTGAATCTGGCATTCGGCCTTCGGCATTCGGCCTAAGGTATTGAGTCCTCGGGATTATAGATTTTGCCATCCTACGGGCTGACCTCTTGATCTTCAAGCCGGTGGTGCTTCCAGTCAGGTTGCCGCGTCGCTCCTGGGCGACTTCGTCGCCCTTTCGCTCCTCGCAATGACAAATTCATTAATTGGGCCATGAAATGTTGAGGACTCAAGACTCAAGACTCAAGCCTTCCCAGAAGCTCCTTCGGAGCTTTCGTGCGCCAAGCCTCCAGAATCAAATCCTCCAAATCTTCCGGCGTAACCTCTTCCAGACGAACCAGAATAGCCGGATAGCCGTTATAGTGATCTTCCGTAAAGAACTTCTTAGAATCGGAGCCGAGCAGCATCTCCTTGGCGCTTAGGTTCGCAGTCCGAATCGCCAACACGCCCGGATTTGGCACCTTCGGCTTTTTGGGATCGACCCTTTCGTTCCACAACCAAATAATGCCCTTGGGCTTCCCTTTAACCATCACGCTAAAGGCAAAGTGTTCCTCCGATTCCAAAACACCGGGCAGCGCCATAGCAATGCGCCGCACATCTTCTTGAGTGGCCATAACCTAATTAAAGACCCTGACAAACAAAAAAAGAGCCACTCCATTTAAGGAGTGGCTCGAAAAGTTTGAATTACGACGTGAGGCTACGGATTTGGCTTTTTATCCATATGCTTGTCCATCGTCTTTTTCATCATGGTGTGATGCATGACGTGCGTCGTATGGCGATGCATGGTGTGCCTTGTGGTGCGGTGCATGCGATGCATTACGTGGCGATGCCTTCTCGCACGGTGTCGAACCTTCGTGTGGACGACGGTGTGGGTTGTAACGCGGGTGTGGGTCGTAATCTGCCGGTTCTTATCCTGCTTGCGCTTTTCGGCGGTTGCGTACCGCTTGTCGGTGCGCTGCACGGCATGGTTGAATCCCTTGGATGTCTTCTTGGCGTAAGTGCCAACTTTCTGTTCAGTTTTCCGAACAGCCTTGCTGATCTTTGTGCCAGTGCTATCCTGAGCAAACACAGTTGCCACAATGGCAAATATCGAAACAACGGTAATTAAATATTTCATTAAGTCTCCCTCAAAGATTGATACGCTTCCCCATGCAATTGTTTCCGAAGTATGCCAAATAATCCTAGATTAAAGCGCCGAATTCAGATTATTTGGGGCGTTGCCGCCGTTTTGGCGATCATTTTGGCGATTCTGCTTGCCGTTCCCCAATCCCACGGGCATGCATTTCATTTTCACGCGCCTTATCCCGTTGGCGTTGGGCCAGATCCTAAGCTAACGCCTGGCGATGTAAATCCGGACATCACAGAAGCGGTGGTCACCGCGCCGGATTTCAGAACCGGCCGCTACCGCAACGTGAGCGAGGAAGAAAAACAAGAGGATGCCGCGGAATACAAAGTGCCTTGGTCCGAGCACAGCAAGTATGAGTTCGACCATCTTATTCCGCTCACGGTTGGCGGCTCGAATAACCTTTACAACCTTTGGCCAGAACCGCTTCACATAAATGTGAATGGCTACGATTTAGGCGCGAAAACCAAGGATGAACTGGAAGACGCGATCGGAAAACTGGTGAGATCCGGGCGTATGCCCATTCAAGAGGGACAGCAGCTTTTTAAGGATTGGCCTGCCGCTTATCAGGAGTATGTGGGAGACTTCCCGGCTTATAGAACGTTGCAGTGAAGAGAAGCTGTGAAATGCAATCGATTAAAGGCCGAGTTGCTTAATTACCTTCAACGGCAGAAATAGGTGGTTTGGGCTATCAAGAAACTGTTTGAACCCAAAATGCAGATAGAACTTCTTGGCCGCCTCGTCCTTCGCGACGACGTCGACAGCATGAATGCCGATCTTTTCAGAAGCCGTCGTCGCCAGTTTGAAGCAATGAACGAGAAGAAGTTTCCCTATTCCTTGCTCTTTTAAGTCCTTGTGAACGGCCATCCTTGAAAGGTGCAGAACCGGGAGGGGGTGTTTCGGCAACTTGTGAGCAATGTCCTCAGGCACATTTTCAAACTCAACACTTCCCGCGCAAACGTTAAGATAGCCGCAGATGTCCGTTTCCCCCGGCATCAGCGCAACATATGTTTTTCCGAAGCCGCGCGCGTCGTGCTGGGATGCGAGCTTAATGATAAAGTTATTGAGAGCGTCAGTACCGCAATCGAAATGCGTTCGAACATGATGCGAGGCCAGTTGCTCAATAAGCAAGCTATTCTACCGTTGCTTTGTAATCAGACACGGCAGAGAGCAAGGCATCGTTCGGTTTGTCGGCCGAATCGAGTGCCTCGAGAAATAGATCACGGTCTCGGTCACTGAGGACAGTTCGTTCGAACCGATCAATTACTTCTTGAGCATTGTTCACTAACGCAGAAGTTGCGTATGCAGTGATAGACAGCCCCAGAATCGTAGCTGCCCTTTCAAGAAGCGATTTATTCTTGGGATCCATTCTTAAATCCAATCTGTTTGACTTCAATGCCACTCTTCGTTCTCCAAAAAGAATCTACTCCTATTGTACGGACAATTGCCGCACAACTCAAGGGTCCTAAGGCTAAAAATATATCTTCCCAACTTTCTAAGGCTATCGGAGTTCGAAACGGCGGGCTTTATGATTTAGCGACAGACTCGATGTCATTCTTTCCCACCGCTCATTACGGCAGATTCATGAACTAATAGCGTTTGAGTAGCTTTCTCAACCATCCAGGCCCCTGGCGCTGCCCGTCTACCGGCAGCGCGGAAAGAACTGAAATGGGATAGTCAGAACGCCAACTCATTTTTTGAACTGGCGCCCAATTAGCTGCGCGTATCATCTCTTTCCGAGTTGTTGGGCGCTTCCCTTCGAGAAGGTCATGAAGAGCGTGCGCGCCTCGGGCAGGGATTTTCGCACACCTGTCCCAAATGGCCGCCGCCTCGGGGTCTTTGGAGAGAATATAGTCGAAAAGATAGTGGAACCAGAAATATGGATATTCATCCGTCGCGCCGCCTTGAGCAGGGGAAACCGACGCAATTGGATCGGGCGCGATCAGGCCTCCTCCGTATGTATTTAGAGTTCGCGGTTTGTCCCAAAATTGAAGTATCTCATCCCACCATTTCTGGATAATGACATGCCCTTGGCCCGACGCAATTAGCCAGGAGGAGATGGGCCGATCCGCTCCAGGGCGAGAGTAGGCAAAAAAGCTGGATTCGGCGGTCAGAGGTGGCAGCCATTTTTCAAGGGAAACCAACGGAAGAACGGTGGCGTCCGTCCAAATTCCGCCCTCATCTAATAATAAACGTGCTCGCACGATATCAGATAAAGCTTCCGTTTTCATGTCAGCCCAAAACGGAACATCCTTGCCAATAATTTTCTCAACCGCAGGTTGATCGAGGACCCGCAGATCGTACGATGGATTAAGCGATTCCCAACGATCTAAGCAGAGTTTCACGAGAGGCGGTGCATTTAACCGGCCCTGCATCCATATTGAGTGAATAACTTTGGGTATCGGCACTTACGTTATTATGGGTCTTTGCTGGAAAAGCGTTCTCCAAATTCGATAGGCTTTGGTTATTGCTTGCGGCCGAAGTCGTCAAGCGGGCATTCGCTCATCCAAGAAGGGCTTGGCACCCGCGCCTCACTAGTATTCCGGATGCTCCGCGAGTCTCTCCGCGAAATCAATCTAACCAGGGTTTTTGTACCCGCGGTTTAACAGGCTTGCCGATATCCGCGTTAAAGCCCAAATTTGGATTGTAATATGGGTCCCCGTAGTCGATACCAAACCGGTTGATCATTGTGGCCGCCTCCCTCCAATAACTGAGCAGCTTTTCCTCATTATCCATAAGGCCTCTGGTCTGGTGCGCGTGATGAATGGCACGGCAGGTCCCCGCGTAGACATTTTCATAACCAAACGATCGAAGTTTTAGGCAGAGATCCACATCGTTGCAGGTAACGGCCAAATCTTCAGCAAGACCTCCAACCGCCTCGTACTTCACCTTTTCTACCACCAAACAGGCACCCAGAACCGCAGATATCCTTCGATTCAAGCCGATCTTCGGATCGAGGGCCGCTCTGTCTGGGGAAATGTTTCGGTAGAGGAGCTCGCCGAAGCTAAAGCCGTTGTATCCAAGTCCCATACCGCCGTGCTGAATCATGCCACTTGGGTAGAGGAGCATTGGGCCGACAGCCCCGTGATTCGGTTCAGCCGCGAGGGCGGCCAGCCTACCCAACACCTCCTCCTCCACGAACTGGATATCGTCATTCACAAGCGCCAAAACCTCGCCTTTAGCGTAAAAGGCTCCAATATTATTTAAGCGGCTGAAATTGAACGCCATCGGAGCATATACAACCTCAACTTCCTGTCGGCTGCTCAACTCCTGCAGATATCTAAGGAGTTCCGGCTTGGAACTGCCGTTATCGACGACTACAATCTGGACGCTACTCGATTCAAACTTTTGGATGCTTTCGACGCAGGCTCTCAGCAACTTGTCCTGATCTTTGGTAGGAATGATCACTGAAATGGACGGAGCCTTTGAAAACGACGTTGCGAATGAGGAAGTCTTTATGGGGGTTGGCCCGAACTCAACCGGGAAGGGGATGTGGACCACTTCGGCTGGAGGCCAATCCGTGAATTCAATTTGTTCGCGATCAGGAGCGACCCAGATTCGCCCACGGTAATTCCACACCCTAGCAAGAAGTGGATCGAAGTCAGGTTTATAACCAGTTTCTGGATGCAAAGGGTCTAGGCTGTCGGCGTAAACGAAGCGGGCGTGCGGAGCCCGTTCAAGAGCGTCCGCGAAGTAATAAAGGGCGAGGGGGGAAAGCCTGGCGCTAGGTTCGAAGAAAACGGTCGCATGCCGATTTGTAGTTGAACGTAACCGGATCCCATCTGGCGCTATCCGTTCCGAGGAGAGACTTTGCCGCACCGCGAAATTCTGAAACCACTGCTCTTTCAAACTAGTGGCCAAGCTACAAGTGTCGGAGCCTTCATCCGTCAAGACGAACTCAAACCCAACTTTACTCTCAAGGATTTGAATCCGCTTTCTTAAGATTGCGGCCTCCAACCCGGCGGGCGTGTCAGAGGGAACTGCAGCATCGTGAAGTGGCACCGGGTGCGGCGGCTGCTGCTTGGCCCGGCCGACGAGCCGGTTCAACCTGTCTCTTAGTCGAAACAATCGGGTTGCCCCAATCGCCCTCAACTCGGAGGTCGCATTGGCCAAAGCGTCCTTCGTTCGTAAGAGTTCTTCATTGTTCGAAGCTTCCGGAAGCACCCTCGGGTAAAGCGCCGGTTTGCTAGGATAAGAATCTTTGCGCCTGACTTGTAGCTCCTCTAGGTAGGCGGTCAAATCGGCGGGTTGTCCTTCCATAGCTTTCAATCTTACGCGAATTTGAATAAAACCTTGACTCCTCGGTAGCAAGCGGTTGGAGGGCTAACAATCAAAGTCGCTAGAGGTCTTTCCATAGCAAAACCTACAGACTAAATGGCGATAGCCACACTATCTCGACGTTTACGGGCGGGGGTATTGGCGAATTTATCGGACACGACCCTTTAGCTGCAATTTGCAGCCCCTTGGCATACAGATTCGCCTATCGTTCGGATTAAGTCCAGCTATCGGCCAAGAATTCGCCGAAAGACCTTGCCCATTCCACTAGGGATCGGACGCGTTGCAAGCTTCCGAACAACCTCGGTTTCTGGTATTGCGGTACCCACCCGGTTGAGCACCTCGTCTTCGGGGTCGAGGTCTCCGCCATAGGCGGCAAGAATCTCGGGATAGGCAGCGGGCAGAGACCGGTTTTCCGGGTTAAGGCCCGACACGCAGAGGAGTCCGGTGGGATAGGTATCAAGGAGAGTCAGTTTCAAGTCCGGACGCCACGTTCGTAAGACGGGAACGATCTTCCAGACGTCGCCCGTCCAGGTCTGAGTCTGGCGTCGCCTGTTGGCTTGAAGCGGATGATTGGGAAGCACGTCGTCAATCACAATCAGGCCATCGAGGTTCGCTATCGCCTCAGCATGGATGAAATCACGCAAGACGTTTTCAAAAAGGTGCATCCCATCGATAAAGATGAGATCGAACTTTCCGTTGTCGCGAGCGAAGAAATCGTCGCTCGTCTCAGTGACGGCAATAGTTCGAGGGTTGAGCTTCACCTTGAGGTCGGGAGCCGGATCGACACCAACCGCTTCGCAGGTTGCCAGGCAGAGACTGTGGCCAAAGCGGATGCCGATCTCCAAATAACGTTGGGGCTGCAGAAAGCGGTGAATTTCGCCTAAAACCTCTAAGTACGCCCGCGCCCCCCGCCGAGCCTCCTCGGCTTCATCGCCCAGGGTGCCATCCCATATCGACTGCAACTGCACCGGTTTATCCACTACTTTAACAGCAGGTTACCTTTTGAAGAACTATTGCTCAGCCTTCAAAGGGACCGCCGCCGGGCTCCAGGGGAACCGCTTGCCGCCGCGCGGCCGGCTTAAAAAGTGGCCAGGAGACGTTCTTCAGGGTCAGCGCAGGCTTTTCTATGAAATACCAACTCACAAGGGTCAACGGAACAAGGAGCGCCAGCGTGGCGGAGCCAAGGGCAAGCCGACCGCTTCCGAACCGATCTATGAAAAGGGCGATGATCGGCGCATGGTAGATGTAGACACCATAGCTTAAGTCTGGAAATCGCAATCGCCCCAAGTTCGGACCTGCCACAGCGAAAATCAGGCACGATATGATCAGCCCTGCTTGAAGTAGGAACTGATTGCTTAGGCCATCCGGGCGAAACAGGTTGGCCGTGATGGCAATTACGAGCGCCCCGACTGTCAAGGGCGGCTTTAATCGAAGGATATTTGTTCTGTAGATGTAGACCAAATTCCCGATAAAAAACGAGGAAGGCAGCGCGATCATCGCTGCACGGTGAAGCTCGGTCATCCCGTCGCTAAACGCCCAAGCCAGAACAAGGCTAACGACGGCGAGTGCCCAAATGATGATCGGCTTGCGATAAGCGCCCCCCAAAAAAAGTAGTGCGAGCGCCGCGTAGTAAAGCTCCTCCCAGCCGAGACTCCAAATAGGGCCGTTGACGAGCGGTTGCGCTCCGTGGCCGAAAGTGAGTCCCAACGTCGCCCAAACCTTGACGCACTCCGTGAATTGGCCGATGCCGAACACTATCGCTACGAGCGTCAGCGAAGTCACCCACGCTGGGGCGACCCGGCAGCACCTCTTCCACAGGAAGCGCGGCCAGCTTGCCGTATCAGCAAAACTCTTAAGGACCAAAAAGCCCGAAATGGCGAGGAATAGAGGGACGGCGAAGAAGAGGCCTCCCCATTTTGCGATAGCAGGATTTTTGCCGGCAACATTGTTGTTGATATGCATCACAAAAACCGATGCCGCCGCCACAATCCTTAAGATGTCGAAATTCGGATATCTCCTGGGTTCCGCCACGGGCGGCCGAAGGCACGCCTTCCAGGTCTTGCGTAAGGCAACTCCCACGTCATAGCGCAGAATAGAAAGGTATTTGGATTCCACTGCTTTGTTCTTGGCTCTCGCAGCAATTCTACGCCTTGGTGCTTAGGGCAAACGGGCGGTTACTAACCCGGTGTCAATGCGCGAATCCTTGACTTTTTCCGTGTTTTTCGTTGCAAGCCGCACCCTTTATGATAGCACCAGCCCAGCTTTGGTTAATAACAACGCTTGGATTTAGAGACTGACTTGCGACCCATGGGAAGGGAAACATGGGAGACGAAAGCCTCGCTCACCGCCTACACTATCGTCAGCGAACCCGGATTTCCCTATCGCGCTCCGCGCCTCTTCTGTCGTCGCGGCATCTAGGATTGAGCCCGAAACGGCGAATTCGTGGCTTATAATGAAAGAAAGCCCCGCAGACTGTTAGAGCAGCCTCGAGGCATAAGGAAAATGAAAATATAAGCCTTCAAACCCAGGATGAGGTTACCGTCTGGCAAAGAGTTAGATCCCTATTCCTAAGCACGAACGCTCCGGCGATGCCAGAGGATTCCCGCGCTTACAGAATGTTCTAACTGGTGAAACCGGCCACCCAAACCCGGCCGACATGGCAGACGCCGCCCAGATCGAATGGGCCGCCTCGGACCGAGCACTGTGGGAAGCGCACGTTGACCAATGCGGGTGCGGGACTTGGAAGATGAAGAATCAGAGCATTTGCTCTCAATGCTGGGATGTGAGACTATGGTAGCCGCGCTTCTCGCAATGGTTCTCGTATCGCGGCCAATAAGGGTCATGCCCTTGGGGGATTCGATCACCTACGGCTTTACACGGCCTCAATCATTAATCTGCGGAGGGTACAGGAGAGAGCTTTTTTCAAGATTGAGGGGGGTTGTCAGCGTCGGCACATTGGAAGACCAAGAAGGGCACTGTGGATGGACCAGCCAACAACTAGAACAATCTCTTCCAGTCTTCCTAAAAACTAAGCCTGATGTTATTTTGCTTATGGCGGGAGCCAATGACATTATGATGGCCCATGAAAACAGCCGCATAACAGCGGATCACATATTGCATCTTGTGCGCACAATTCACTTTCTATCGCCGAAGGTAAAAATCCTTCTTTCGACACTTTCACCTCTAAGGACACTGCATGGCGCACCTGGGAACTACAACGGGAGGGCAGAGGCTGTTAACCAGTTGTTGCGTTCTTCCAAAATGCCTGAAGGTGCGACTCTAGTAAATGTTGGTGGAACATTGAAGCCGTGGGATATTTGCGATCACGCCCATCCGAACCACAGAGGCTATCACCATATGACCATGTTATGGATGAGAGCCCTCTCAAAAGCCACAAACCAAAAAAGCGGCGAACTCCCTTTCAGGAATCCGCCGCGCAAGTTGCAGAATCGGTAGCTTATTGACCGCCAGTTACATACCATTTTCCGGAAGCTGTAGCCGTTAGCTTTACGTAATATTTGAACGTGGGGATGCTTCCCCCGCCAACCGTAATCGAACCCGCCGAGTTCTGGTAAAAGATGCTGTCTCCGGAAGCGGCCGCCACGGTTAGGTTCGCAGAACCACCTGTAACAAGGATCGTGACTTCGTGCCCAATACAGGATGCGGCAGAGGCCAAGGTGTCTGTCTTGGGCGTGAGTGCCAGGAGATGAGCAACTATTTTGTCAGTCGGCAAAAGCGTGTAGGCCGTGCTAATCCCCGGAGACTCAACAACACCGCCGCTCATATCATTCCAAGTGGATCCAGTGATGTTGGCGAAGAACACGTTTCCAGCAGTGTCATAAACAAATGGAGTAGCACCTGTCGTAGTCACCGAAGGCGTAGTATTCGGTGCACTGGCCATATTTGGGAAGTGAACGAACCCGGTTGTGTTGGTGGTAGGGAGCGCAGCACCAGTAGCGTTAAACCAAGAATCACCGGTGCCCTTTAATACCCAATACTGACCTCGGGTCGCGCTTCCCGGAGGCGTTGCAGCAAAATACATATCGGTTCCGAGATGACCCGACGACTGGGATTCATTGGCTACAAAAAGAATATTTGAGGTCGGGGAAAACGTGCCGGATATGTTCAATCCACCGAAAACGCCAGCGAGCGCAGCGCCCGAACTCCCGTATCCATTCAGTCCCAGCCCGAGACCTGCTCTTGTCGTTCCGCCCGTTGGCGAAAAGAGATTCAACTGAGTGAGCGCCGTTGTTTGAAGCAACTGAGCATTTACCGCACCGCTCGAATCCAGCCAGTTAAACAGATTCCCGGCGAAGCTCGCGGGCATCGTCCCGCCTAAAACCGTCGCACTCATGGAAGTAGGTGCAAAGCTCAAAGACCCCGTAGCCGGAAACGTAACCCCCGCCGTACCCCCAAATGCGCCACCGTTGTTGTATTGCAGTTGCCCACTCGATCCGCCCGGCGAACCGCCACCCGTGATGCTCACGCTCGAAGCGGCCGTAACCCGGCCATCTGCACCAACCGTAAACTGCCCAACATGCGTCGCGTCGCCATAAGTCGCGGCTGTAACCGCTGTCGCGGCAAGAGTGGGATTTGGATAAGAGCCGGCAAGAGACCCTCCCGCCGAGCCCGATGGGGCTGCCGAAGCAACTGAAATCGTGGGCGAAGTCGTCCCCGTGATGGAAACGTTCGTCCCCGCCGTCAAAAGCGAAGCCAAATTAGTCCAAGTGGGCGCACCCGACGAGGATCCTTGCAACACCTGGCCAGTAGAAGGCGCAGCGGACCATCCGCCCTTCGTTCCATCGTCGTAAGCCACGCGCCCCGCCGTTCCGCCCGCGATCGACGTAATCGGCATCCGGTTCTGTAAAATCTCTGAAGCGAGGGCAAAAGCTTCCTTATCACTCTTGGCTAACCGCCAATCAAGAGATTCTCGATTCTCGAATGTCGATTTTCGATTGGGAAAGAGAGAGTGGGATTCTCGATTCTCGAATGTCGATTCTCGATTGGGAAAGGGAGAGTGGGATTCTCGATTCTCTCCCGATTCGCTTCGCTCATTCCCCCTTCGGGCGGGATCCGGAGAGATTGTTGAACCTCGATTGGGGACGCCGTGAGAAGGCGCAGCAGCGAAAGCGAACGAAAGCAGAAGGGCCAAGCAGCCCAGTACAGCATGTTTTTTCATAGAGTTTCTCCGTTTTGCGAAGCTGTGGAGTGCGGGAGCTTGCTCCTGCTCAAAATCAGGCTGCTTGCTGCCGCAATCTCCTCAAATAGGTGTCTAGGTTCTCGAAAGCCACGCGCAGCGGCTCCCTAATCGAGAATCCCGGTGGGGGAAGGGGGGAGAGGTTCCGTTTTAGAGTACGCGGGCTTGACCGCGTTTTAAATCAGGCGGCTTGTCGCCGGTCCTACCTCAAAGTTGTAAACCGCCCCAAGTTTGGAAACAATCTTCCCCTCCTCCGAAATCCGATCCCGTCCGGTCAATCGAAAATCGAAAATCGAGATTCGAAAATCCCTTGGGGAGGGGCCGGGGGAGGATGATCAAAGGCCGACCAGCACGCAAGAACGCAAACAAACCCAAACCTCTCCCGTAAGGTCCCGTAAGGAGAGGTCGGAAGCTTTCCAATATACGCGCCGCAATCCAACCAGGAAACACCGACAAAGGAAAGCGGTGAGGAACGATCCGGCTTTCAACCTTCGGCCTTCGACCGTCGACTCTCCCAATCGACCTTCGACCTTCGACTTTCGACCTTCGACTCTCCCAATCCCCATTCGACCTTCGACTTTCGACTTTCGACTTCCCCCTAGTTGTGTGCGTAACGCACATCGATCATTTGCCCAGAAGTCGGCGTAAATGCCCACGTCAACGTAGTGCCTGAAATCGAATAATCCGTTCCGGGCCTCTGCAAAGCAAGATCCAGAAACACCGACTCCGAGTTCGTAAGAGGCGCGTTACTCAAAGTCACCGTCGACCCTCCGGACGAGGTAGAAGCATCCCGAACAAAAAACGTCTCCGAAGGAATAACAGGCGGCGCCACATAAGCCTGCGCACCGCTCCCAACCCAACTTCCCGCCGCGCCGGCGTGGGTTGCCGCCCGGCACTGAACGTACAGGTTCCCCGAACTGAAAGACCCCTGATAGTTAGGCCCGCTAAACCAAGTAGCCGACGTCCCGCCAGGCCCTTTCCACGTCGAGCCATCGGAGGAATATTGCCACTCATACTCCTGACCAGGCGTGGGGGAAGAAGAGGAAAACACCGGCGAAAAGGTCAGCAGCTCGGTCGAGCCGTTGTAAGCAGGAGCCGAAACAGAAACGGAATCAGGATTCACCGCCGAACCCTGCGGAGTCGCCGGAACCGAGTACCCCAAAGATGAAGAGGCAACCCAAGCGGAAGTCACCGGCGGCGTGGCCATGTTCTGCGCCTGACACTGAACCTTCAAATACCCAGTGGAAATAGCGCCAGGCGTGTAACCGCCCGGCAGGTTCACCGAAGCAGACCAAGGAGACCACGTAATCCCGTCGCTAGAAGTCGCATATTGCCAGTTGTAGGTCTGCGCGGTAGTGGGCACCGAAGAGAACTCAGGCGTAAAGTTCCACGATTCATTCTGCCCATTGTAAACGCCACTAGAGTTCGCGACCGAAGAAGGCGCCACCGGTGGATTCGTCGCAACATAGGCCGGGTTGTTCTGCGCGATCACGCACGAAACGATCGGCGAAACAACCACCCCGCCAATCACCGCCCTCACATAAACGGTCGCACCAATCTCGGCACCAGGAACCTGGATTTTCACAAGTGAGGCAGCCGTTGGCGCCATGGCAAACTGCTCATCGGAACCGTGGCCGGTGTAACCAGTTCCGCGCATGCCCCTAATCAGCCCCGTCCCCATTTCCTGGCTTAGAAATCCTGACGCCGGAGCCTGAACTAGCACCACTCCAACGATCTCAGAACCAATCAAAGCTTGCTGAGCCCCACTGTTTACCGCGCCCTGAGTGGAGTTCGAAACATCCATCAGGTTCTCATAAAAAGCGTCAAACAAATCCGCGTCAGAAGAGGGACCAAGGCCCCACTGGACCGTGACATCGTTCGTTGTCTCGTATCCGGCCGAGGAAGCGTCACCCAAAATAGTCGAACACGTCCCAAAGCTGGATCTCGCCGTAACAAACGGGCCATTAAGCCAGGTTGCCTTGCTGTCAAGGCTGTACTCAATCGTGCAGCCAACAAACTTAGGCGGCGAGAACTCGCTGCTGGTAAAGCCCGTAATGTCCCCATCGTTGGCGTTTACGAACACGTAAAAGCCTGGATAAGCGGAGAGGGAATCGGTGAAATCCACCGGCGTGGAAGCGACGGCGATAGCCACCGGAATAATGTTGGTGCCGGCCGGATTGGGAGTGCCCAGAACTGGCACCGACCCCGCCTCGTTGCGAAGCAGAATCTCCGGCTGATCCAGAGCCATCGTGCAAACGCAGAGATCGGCCTCAATCGACATCTCGGTGATCCTGAACCGGTAAGTCTGGTTATCGTAAGGAAGCAGCAAACAATCGGTCGGGGCAAGCATCTTGTAAGTGCCCGGCAGATAAATCTTGAACTCCCCGCCTTGCTCCAGCCATTCGGTATCGCGCAAGTAGCCGGCCATTTGCGCCGCCTGCAAGCGCGATAAGGTTAGTCCGGAATCTACCGTCGTCGGGTTATTGGTCAGAACCGTGTTCCTGGTCGCCTTCTCGCCTCCTTTCCTAAAGAACTCCTCGTACAAGGATCCGGAAACCACAAATGAGCTGTGAAGTTCGGTTCTATCGGCAAGGAGCGAAGCTTCTATCCGGTCACGCAATGTAAATGACATATTAGATTCCTGTTTGGTTTTAGAGTACTGCAGCTTGTCCCGATTCGATCGGGAGGCTTGACCGCATTTAAATCAGGCGACTTGTCGCCGCTTTCTCCCCACATTTAGGAAATAAGCTCTCCCCTCCTTTCCAAGGAGGGGCTGGGGGAGGATGGTCAAATGCGGACCCACTCGTAAGGTAGGGACAAAACGCTTTCGAGTGCTGCAGCCTGTTCCGCTTTGAATCAGGCGACTTGTCGCCGTAAAGTACGATAGAGTCAGGCATCCCGCCTGGACCGTGGAAAGTTAGACGGGAACGCCAACAGGAGACAAATTCGTGAATCATAAACTAGACGATCCAACCATTGACAAGCTATCCGAGCATTTAGACAGACCTGGAGCATTCGTAATATTCGCTAGGATCGATCCTAATGCCGGTCGGGATAGGATCGTAGGTGGGGATATCGCGAGAGACAACTTGGCGCAAAGCATAAAAGAATCCGTGGGAAAAGCGAAGGAGACCATGGCGCACTACTGCATGGCCCCGGAGTCATCGTTATCATTCCAGTTTTGGCATTGCCGAGACGTAGAGGGCGGAATGGAGATATTAGCCAAGTTTCCTGTAGGGTCTATCGCGCCATAGCCGAAGCCTATTAAATATCCATTTTTTCCGAATTCCAGAGTGACATGGCCAAGTTCTAGTTCTTCGCTAAATATCGTAATCGCCCCCCGCCCTAAAATCTTGAGCGTGATCCGACCTCCAGGCAAGTGGATTACATCTTCTTTGAACACCACATCGCGGGGCAAATATTCGTGAATGTCTTCTGCCATGCCTATCCGTTCTCCTTCGTCGCCGCCAAATCGGCCGCAAGGTTATAACCATCCGGAAGAGTCACCACAGCCCCACCACGCGGAACAAGCGTCATAACACCGTCGATCGGGGCCATATCCCAGGCGTTCAGCGTCATCGGCACACTTACCGCCTGCTGAGCGCTCATCCGCTGGTTCCTCACCATTCCCGTTAACGGCTGCGGAAACATCCCCGCCTGCCACCATTGCCCCTGGTTAGCGGCCACTGTTGGATCGTGCCCCTCGTTCCCCACGGTCAAGGAATAGTAGTACTGGCCATCGCTGCCCGTCGCATATTCGCCGTAGCCATAGGTGGTTCCAGAAGAATAAACGGCAGGAGCCACAACGGCCGCCGCCGAAAAGTCGAAAGCCGAAGTCGGCAGACCTGCCAAACGGCATTCGTCGCTAAAGATATCGGCATAGGTCAAAGGCGGAACATACTGCCAGTAGGTGTTGCTCGTGGCCCCTGTGGGAAGCGCGTTGTTCAGGTTAGCCGCAGAAAGTGAGCAATACAGGTCGCCCGCGCCATCTTCAGCAAATGCCCCTTTCTGGTAGCTCAGCACAGAAGACCACACCGGAGCCCCGTCATGCCCCTCAATTTTAATAATCTGCGGAAGCGCGTTGCCGATGTAGTACAGATCCATGTTCTGCATCACGATATAGCAGCAGCCGCGCATAGCGTTGCAGTTGGCAACCCCCATGCTGCCACTCATTACCGAATCCACGGCTTGCGTAAAGGTGGATTCGTCCGGCTGCGGATGCTGGGTAAAACTGATGTTGGTCGTGGTCCCTTGCGCAGCCTGCCACCAAGTCGGGTTCGCCCCGCTTGCCGGATTGTGATTTGTATTCCCGTTCCCTAACGAGAAGTAAACAAGGTTGTCGCTAGCGGTTGCGTAATCACCGTAGTTGTAGGTCGTAGCCGAAGACCAACCGTCAATAGGCGTTGCCGTGGCGGATTGATAAACGATCTTGTCGCTCATCCATATCCGGTCGATCACAAACGGCCTTTCTACCTGCGTCCCATCGGGAAAAGTGATGCCCACCTGTTTGATCAAAACGGCAAAGGTTGAAGCGTAGTGGTCTCCGCTTTGCTTTCCCTTCCCAGGGCCCCCGTTATCGGTCAGGTAGGTGCCGTTGCTGCCCAGCTCTGCCCAAATGAGGGCTGCATCAAGGGCAGCCCCTTTCGGCGCCCAGCAATACGGAATCGGCGTTCCGTAGGTGACACTCGTGAAATGCGCATCGCCTACCGCACTTGGCCGCGCAAGAAAGCCGGAAGCGATGGAGCCAACTGTGGCCCCGATCGACGCGTACTCGCCGATCAAAGCGCCGCCGCCCGTCGCAGCGCCTAATATCGCCCCGCCGAGCAGACCTATAAATGGTACAGATTGTGATGACATGGTGTTTCAGGTGAGGAAAGCTCTCCCCTCCTTTCCCAAGGAGGGGCCGGGGGAGGATGAAAAAAGGAAGTCCCGTTGTTAACTAGCTCGTAGCCGCTTCCTTTCCGAATAGAGCATCTAGTGCTTCGCTGAGAGCTTTTTGGAATGCTTCCGCTTCTGGAAGGCAAACATCCCAACGCGCCGAAATCTCTTCCGGAATTTCGGCACAGAGTGCGCGGAGATTCGCAGGCGTGATACGCTCGGCGATAGGATTGTCGTCAAGCATCAACTAAAACACCATTTCGCAAGAATCCATGATAATCGCCCGACTGAATTGAGCAGCCACATCCGCAGGTGTCCCCGTTCTTGTCAACTGTGATATTTGGCGGTTCGCCATGCCTTACCCAGCAACGATGAACGTAGTCATCTTTCCGAGTGCAGTTATTGGCTTTGTGGTCGATTACCCACGTGTGACCGTTTGGCAACTTAACGCAAAGAATTCTCTTGTCTGGGGTATGCGGTTCAATCCTAGAGGCGTAGCCGGTTGGCGCATACCACATCGCACCGGACTCCAGCATTCGCGACTTATCCATGTCGGCATCGTCGGTGTCACCGATGAAGAAGCATTTAACGTCTGGCATAAAAGTGTAGTGATGGTAGGTTAACTGGTGGTTCAGTTTGGGTGATCGACTCTTCGTCGTGGATCTACCGCGTTAGGCTCAAGGCTCAAGACACAACGCACAAGACATTTCCCCTTCCCCAATCGACATTCGAGATTCGAAAATCGAGATTTACGAGAGTCGCCAAACGCTAAACTCTCCACCACTCCCCTCGATCCTCGTAGCCCAATCCCCTTCCACCGGCCTAAGCTGAACCCGCTTCCCGCGTACGGCCTCCACCACAAACGGAACGCCGCCCATCTCGCCCACGTAAACAAGCGCATGGCCGTTGCAAAGCCGGTGCTTGTAGGCGATGACATCACCAACCGACCACGGACTGGATGCAACAGAAAAGCAAGAAGAAAGCCGGCCGCAAAGCAGCCCGTAGTTATCGCATCCGTGGTTTAAGCAGTAGCCATGAGCGTCCTCAAAAGGAATGCCAAGCTCGGTCAAGGCCGCACCGATCACACCTACGCAGTCCAGCCCTTGCTTAGGATTCCTTCCACCCTCCAAAAACCGAACTCCGACGTAGGAGCGGCAAAGCTGGGCAAACTCTTGGGGATACACATAACTTTAAATAGGCTCTCCCCGCCTTTCCAAGGAGGGGTCGGGGGAGGATGGTCAAATGCGGACCCACTCGTAAGGTAGGGACAAAACGCTTTCGAGTGCTGCGACTTGTCGCCGCTTTTCCGATCCGGCATTCGACATTCGACTTTCGACATTTAGCCGCTTTGCCCCACTTGCCTCACCAGATCCGGAACCGCGAGGAAAGGAAAGCCCTGATAGTTTTCAAAGTTAGTCCCACTTGGATTCAGAGGATTAACAACCGACTGACAAGTCACCGGCGTCCGGTCGCACCCAAAACAAATAGAGCACGTATCCCCAACCGCAACAGAAAAGAAACCAGGCGGAGAAACGATAATCCGCTGAATCGTCACCGGATTCCCAGAAACAGCAGCCCAATAATCCGGCGAACTAGATGGCGTGTGCCCAGAGTTACCACCAACAAGAGAAACATAAGTGGTTCCCCCAGATGTCACATAGAACCCCGCACTGTATGTGGCGCCAGAGTCGTAAGCGGCCGCGCTCATCAAAAGCTGCTTCCCAATATCAAAACCAAGCCCATCGTTCGCGCCGCCAGTCCACAAACCGTCGCCAAACGAAAAGTAGCCCGGGTTGTTCGGGTAGCCCACGCTCTGCCAGTGGGTAGAAGGCACGGCAGGCGTATTGCCAACGTTCCCACCCGCAAGCGAGATAAATATCTGAGACTGCCCCCAAGAATCCGTAGCGCCATAAGAAACGTAATCGCCCTTGGCGTAAGTCGTCCCGGCGTCATAAGCGCTAAATGTGGTCACCGGCACATCAAAAGAAAAGATCGAGCCCGGCATCACAAAGCAAACGGTCTTATCAAACGTCCTCGCTGCCCGCAAGGTCTGGCCAGGATCGCAAACAATGTTCCCAAACTTCATCGCATCGCAGTTGTATTCAATCGTCCTGCCGATCTGGTTCTTCAGCAAGAACTCAATGCCCCTAAGCTCCAGACCGTAGCCGCTATCACCCATCTTCACCAGACCAGGCCGAAACCTGCCCAGAATCATGTTATCGGTAGGGGTTTCATAATCGACCTCGTAAAGCCAAACATCCGCCCCGTCGTATCTCCCGGCTAACAAATCAGCCCGCGTTATGCGGCCTAAACTGTCGTTCAGAATCGACTTGATCTCAAGCTCATCAACGCTCGTCCCTGCCTTCTGGTTGAGTTCGGGCACGTCAACTCCGTCAACCGGCTGGTAAGTGTTGCCGCCAAAACTAAACGGCGCATTGTGGTTGGTAAGACCAAACTTCGTCCCATCCGTGCGAGAAATGAGCACGGCAAAACACCGCGTTTGAGACGCGAAAAAGCCTGAAGGAAAGGTTCTCATAAGAAATTGTGAAGCCGCGCAAGCCATCGAGCCGCGCATAAATGAGGGGGACGCTACGGTTTTTAGAGTACGCGGGCTTGACCGCGTTTTTAATCAGGCGACTTGTCGCCGCTTTCTTCTCAAACTTGTAGGTGCTTGGTGGACGGGATTAACCCGCGCGAAGTCGTAGTGCCGAACGGAAACTCGGTCGTCCACGTAAAGGGCTCGAAGGCAGGAATAAACGTTTCAGTGCGACTAACTTCCTTCCTCGAAGGATCGCCATTTTCCCACTTTACGGTGACTTCTCGCCAACCGCCCTCGGCCGGATAGCGCGTCCTGTCACCGAAGCCATAGTAGGACGTGAGCCCATAGTGAAAGCTGAGATCTATGGTCTCTGTTGGAAGCGAATAGGGAATTTGATTTCCATACTCTTCGAGTTGCAGAAGAAAGGGCCCCACGATGGCGCCGGTTTTCCAATTCCGGTAACTCACGAAGGCAGAGTATTTCTGAGAAGCGCTGTCAACCCACTCTCCAAGAGTTGGCGTAATCGCGGCGCCGTCAAAGTTAGGGTACACGTAACGAAGGACCCAGTCGTGCCGCGCCTCCCAAACGGCTACATCGCGCGCCCAAATACGGTCCAAGTCGCCTTTAAACTTGCACTCCAGCGATCCGAGGGTCTTCGTTACGCAATTGCGCGATACCCGCTTGCCAGGTTCGGTCTTCGCCGCGATCGCCGCCACCGGCACACTGAGAATAGCCGCAAAAGCCGCGCTGAAAAAGTTACGTCTTGTCATGCCGACACTCCCGCCTGAACTATTTCGAAAGTGATGATCCGGGTTGCCCACTTAACCTTTACAGGCTTGCCCGACGACATCACATCAACCGGCACCGCGCCCCATAGCCCTTTCTTTATGAAGTATTGACCCCATCCGTTGGGCGCTTCGTCAACCGAGTAAAAGCGGAAGATTTCACCACTCCTCACTTTGCCGAACATCGTAAGCGCGTTCTTTTCTTTGAATGTTAAAGTCGAAGCCATATTTCCTCCTAACTGTAAAAAATCTCCATCAAATCCACCGTGCTTTCCCCATAAATCGAGTTAAAGTTCATCTCGAAATCCTTCGTGAACCGAACCGGCGTGTAATACCAGCCCGACCACGTAACCGCCAGCCCAGAGCCCGGCGCGGTAGCAAAGGTCACCACGCCCGTCGAAGCGTCAATCGTGTAATCCGTCCCTTCCGTCTTCGTAACGCCGTTAACCTTAATGGTGTTAAAGGCGTTCCCGCTGGAAGGATTCCCAACCCCCTGATATTGGGGTGGAACCGCCGTTCCGGTTGGTACCGGATGGTAAATCGTGCGAGTAAAGCTAGTCACCCCATTGGAAACCGTCTGCCCTAGCTGAAAAGTAGTCGTCGAACCGTCGCCACTCCCAATGGACTCATCCAAAAGATAGAACCCATCCACCGCCCAAAGCAGGAATCCCCTATCCAATCCCTGGAGATCAAAGAAAGCCATTAAAGCGGCATACTGGCTAGCAACCATATACTTGAAAGGGATCTCGTAGCCACGCATCGAATACGACCATTTCCGAACCCCATAAGCCGCGCCGGAATCGGTCACCGTCACACTCGCGCCTGGCTTCCTGGTCACATTCCACCCGTTCACGGTGGCGCTGATATCAAGAATGATGTTGTCAACAATCATTGGGTTTTCACTTTAGAGTGCTCCGGGCTTGACCGCGCTTGTCCGGATTTAGAGTACGCGGGCTTGACCGCGTTTAAATCAGGCGGCTTGATGCCGCATAAGCCGCAAATTTATGAAATAGGCTCTCCCCTCTGGAGTGAGCCCTTTTTTGTAGACACCTATTGATAAGTTGTTAAGAGACATTTAGAGCCTCTCGGTAGAACTGGTCAGGGGATTTGTATCCTAATGAAGAGTGAAGTCTTTCCTGATTGTATATGTGGAGGTAGATATCAA
>DASXZH010000046.1:0-31640 GCA_036502005.1 Fimbriimonadaceae bacterium | reverse complement strand
ATGCTCAATAGCCGGCCCAAGCCTAAAAAATTCCCCGTCCTCCGGCAATTTGTCGGTAAGGATCACCGTGTGCGTGCTACCGGTGCTGATGGAACTCATGACAAGCTTTTCGCCCGACACTTCAAGTTCCTCAAAAAAGAGCTCTCGATCGAGTGACGTAGGCACCACGGAGGGGTTATAGTCCGGCGGATCGAAATGGGAGGTCACCTGCCCGTTTTCTCCCACTTCAACACGCACCGTTTCCCCATGGTGGCAAACAGTGGCTTTGCGCCCGATCATCCCATGCTTAAAAGCATAGAGGGCGGCACAGCGGATTCCGTTTCCGCAGAAATCCTCGCTGCCGTCCGTGTTGAACATCCGAAGAATCAGGCAATCGCCATTCTTACCCAGCGCCAGCAGGCCGTCGCTTCCAATCGAGGTCCTGCGGTCCGCGGCGGCAATCGCCAACGTTGGGAGCTGCTCCGGCTCGAGGTCCTCTAATCTCACGAGAACAAAATCGTTTCCTACGGATTGAACTTTCGTGAACGGGATTTCAGGCATCGTGCGTTAAATGTGTTCCAGATAGCATTCGGCTGTATCGATGGTGGTTCTAAACCACCCCCCGTCCGGGCAGACGAGAGGATACCACCAGGCGCTGGGCCGGTTGCTCGCCTTGCATAGGCCCTTGGAAGTGATAACGGCCTGTCGGATAAGCCTAAGCCTTTTAAGTTCGGCTTCAACCTCGATGGCTCGCCTTCGCTCATGAATCGCCCTAATCTCGGGCGCGCCAACAAAATCGCTCTGCTTTTGCAGGAGGGTGCGGATTTCCTTCTTTTTGGCGGCAATTAGGTGAATCATTGCTTCCACTTCTTCTGCTAATCTTTTCCTCTTATCCAGTTGTTCTTGAGAAGGGTTATTCTCGAAAATCTCAGATCGGAAATGGTCGCCCTTCTTCTTTTCCGCCTCGATCCGAGCTTTTTTCAGTTGCTGTAGCTCGGCGTAAGCGACTCTTCTAAGTTTCTTCAGATCGTCAATTTGCTTTTCGACTTGCTCCAGTCGGCCGTGAATCGAGTTATATTCACGGGCTAGGCACTGCCACGATCCTCCGGATTTTTCGGCAAGAAAGCTAATTAGACCAAGCGGGCGCTTGAGCTGGCCGAGGTCGGCTAAGAGTTGCTTCTGCTCCGCCGCGACCTCTTTCCATCTGGCCGAGAAGCTCTCGGATGTCAGCTCCTCTGTCCCAAAGGGGCCCTGGAAATGCTCCGGCAAATGGATCCAAGTGCTGCATTCCGCCAGCGCATCCCACGCGTTAAGCCTTACCCTTAGGATGGGATTCATCTTTAAGCCGATGCCTTGCTGCTCCAGCTTCTCGTGGAATTTGACCGTATGCTTTACGTAGCTTGAAGCGCCTTCATGGAAGACAAAGACGAACTCCCTTGCAAGCATTCCGATAAGAGTGACGGCCTTTCCTATAAGCACACAATCTTGCCCGAGCTTGCTGGAGATAGCTTCTGCGAGGTCCTGAACATGCCTAAGCGGGCTCTTTAGGGATATGAACACCGGCTCGTGAGCCATAATCACCACCGAACGCGGTGCGATCCGGATAGTGCCGCGCCCTTTGCCGGGAATCACCAAATCAAAGGGGATGGCACCCGTGCCGAATCGGTCGAGGGTGTAGATCTCGGAACCCTTTAACGCGTCATCGTAGGATTTCCGCGCTTGGTCCGCCGATTCAGGGCTCACAAACAAATTGACTAAATCGAATCGAGGCTGCGCGCAAGTGCTCTTGTTGAATTTGAGCAACTCCGTGGTTTTCGTCGCTTCAACTTCTATATCCGTGCCGGACACGAGCTGATAAAGCGAAGGCAGTATCTTCTTATAGAACTCGGCTAGACCGGCGTCTGGGCCGTCATCGTAGGCCCTTTGAATGATGCTCTTAAGGTAGTCCGACCGTTCTCGCGCCACCAGTTGCTGCGGCTCGCAGACTGATTGCAGCGACATATCAATTGCCCAATCAATGGTTTGCTTAAGCTCCGGATAGAGGTTGGAAATTTTAACGTCCGCTGTTATGGGCGGGTCTTCGTCGAGCGAGACAATTCCTTTCCAGCCCCAGGCTTGCGTCGCATCATCTAGGAAGTGCGGCCGGCCTTGGGAGATTTTTTCCAGTTTCAGTCCAGCCGAGGTAAGGGCTTCCTTGGTAATAACCGTTTCGGAGCCAAATAGCCTGGAGAACTCCGCTGCCGCGCTCCACAGCCCGCGCGTGGTTGTATCGTTGTGGGGCACCGCTTGGAACTCGCCTGCTTTGTGGGTGCCGCTGGGGAGTTTGGCGAAGTAATCCGTATCGTGAATGCCCGCTACCAGCTTCCTTTTTCGGTCTTTCAGGGCGATGCCGGCCTTCATCGGCTCGTCCCAAAAAATGGTCTGACCAAGGGCTAACAGAGGCGCATGCGGCGCAACGCGATTCAGCTCCTCAAGAGCCTCGGCGACCGAAAGCGTACAGTGTGGGTCCGATTGAGTCTGCAGCACCTTGTTCCTTTTACGTGAAATTCATGATAACGGTTTGCGTTTCAATCTGCTGCGCCTGTTTTTAGACTTCGGTCAAGTTCATTTTAACGACTCGGAGTACTTTGATGGCGCCGCCTCCGGGGCTCCTGATCAGACGGGCCGGTTTCCAGGCCTTACGGCCTTGGCTAAACTATGTTCGGCCCTCCGGGCCTAAGTATCGGTTCTCCTACACGCTTCGTTGAAGCCTGAAGATCGTAAGACCAGATATCTATCCAGGCGTATGGGGTAAATGAAGCTAAGAACAAATGAGCCGATAGCCCTAGGCTCGCAATCGCCAGGCGGTCCGGTTTTTCCCCAGGCCCGGAGGGCCGAAATAGTTTAGCGAAGGCCGTCAGGCCTGGAAACTTGGCGTTCCCCATCTTGAGCCCCGGAGGGGCGGCATCAAATTCCGCATCAAACCCTCATAGGTCCCGCTCGTCGTAATGTATCCCGCCGCTCTCCAGAAACTCCCTATATTCCTCCAAGAAGCTGATCTTTTTGTGATGATCCTCTTGATTTTGAATATAAGACAAAAGCCCTCCATGATTAACCGGATCGACGGACTTAATGCCATAGCCAGGCTGCCACGAAAACTCTCGGCACTCATGGAAGGTCTCCGAAAGCCAACGTGAGGAGTTGCTCTTGACCTTGTTCATTACTTCGGCTTGAGACAAATTCTTCGACAAGGCAAAGAAGAGGTGGACGTGATCTACAAAGCCTCCTATTTGCAGGGGTGGGCACTCCAGGTTTTTAAGCACACCGCCTATGTATGGATGCAGTTGTTCCCGAACGGAAACATTGAGAAGAGGCACACGGTGTTTGGTGCTAAAGACAGCGTGCACGAGGACCCGCGACATGGATTGGGGCATTTATCGATTGTATCCGCATCGTGCGGATGCCGCCCCTCCGGGGCTCTAGATAGGACGATCTAGGTTCCAGGCCTTACGGCCTTCGCTAAACTCTTTCAGCCCTCCGGGCCTGGGAAAAACCGGACCAATTAACGTTGCGGAGCCTTAATTGCGGTGCACTTAAACTTCATTCGCTGTGCCCTCTATGTGTATAGGCTTCTGACCTTACCGATCTTCAACTTCCAGCGGGGGCCTCACGGAAACTGTCCGCCAGGCCCGGAGGGCCGAAATAGTCTAGCGAAGGTCGTAAGGCCTGGGAGCCCGCGAATTGTGTTTTTGAGCCCCGGAGGGGCGGCATCCTTAGAACCCCCCAAAATCACACCGCTTGAAACACCTCAATATTCCCGTTCTCGTAAGGCTCTTCCGGATCCAAAACAATCGCCGTCAACGGCCCTCCAAATACGGCGCCCGTATCGATCCCAATCTTGTTCGGCAGCATTAACGGATGCCCGTTCTTCAAAGGCGTGTGGCCGAAAACCACTGTCTTGCCAAAATCTTTCGTGCTCTCGATAAACGGCTCCCGAATCCAAAGCCGAGGCTCAAATCGGTCATCGTTCCAGGAAACGCCCTTAGGCAACAACCCTGCATGCACAAAGACATAGTTGCCGCGTTCGTATTCAATGGGCGCGTTCGCAAAGAACTCCCAATGCTCAGGCGGGATACGCTTCCACCAACTCTCGCCTTTAACGGAAGGATAAGAATCCAAGGTCTGGTACGCGCCGTTGTAAAACCACGTCAACGCGTCCTCGTCGATCTGTTTCTCCGAAGGGTCGAGCCGGAAATAGTGGTAGGCATCTAGCGCCAACTGCTCGTGGTTGCCCTTGAGCGCAACCACATTGAAGCGAGATCTAACCTCAAATACCTTCTCGACCACGCCCCGACTGTCTGGCCCACGGTCGATGTAGTCGCCAATAAAAACAATCGTATCTTCCGGCGAAAGCCGCGTCTCAAGATGGGACAGCAACTCATTCAGCTTCCGAAGCTCACCATGGATATCGCCAATTGCGGCTACCAGCGGCATCAGTCTTCGGCCATGTATTCGGCTACTAACAGCGCCGTATCATGCAGAGCATCTTTATGGGTGCGTTCGTATCCGTGGCTGGTGTCCACGCCAGGACCGATAAGAGCCACTTCCGCATCTCCACCCGCCCGCCAGTAAACGCTGCCGTCCGAACTGTAAAAAGGATAGATATCGGCTTTAAGGTCGATGCCGTTCTTTTCCGCCGTATCCCTTAGCTTCTGGGTCAAACGCTTCGCGTAGGGACCGCTGGAGTCCTTTATACACACGCTGCAATGGTATTCGTCGCCTTGCAGTCCGTGTCCAAGTGCAGCCATATCCAAAACGATCAGTTCTGAGACATCGGGCGGGATGCCGTCATAGCCGCCGTGGCCAACTTCTTCGAAGTTCGAAAACTGTAGGGTGGTTGATTGGGCCGGCGTGATCCCCGCGTCGATTAAAGCTTTAGCTGCCGCGACCGCACAAGCCACGCAGGCCTTGTCATCCAAGAATCGGGATCGCACAAAACCGGCAACGCTGGTTTCCACGCGCGGATCGAAGGAGACAAAATCGCCAACGTCGATACCCAGCATCCGCGTTTCTTCAATCGAGTTGGTGCGCTCATCCAAGCGAACCTCCATCGTTTGGGCGTCGCGTTTCATGGTGGAGGCTTCCTTGTTTACGTGAGCCGCGCCGTTTTCCAGAACCATGGAGCCGCGAACTTGACGTCCGCTGCGCGTCTGCACCCAAACCCCCTCGCTCTCCACTGAAGGCCACATAAGGCCATTTAGCGCCGTCAGTCGCAGCCGCCCGCTGGACTTAATTTCGGCAACCATCGCACCCAAGGTATCGATGTGAGAAGAAAACGCACGAGGAGCATCATCTTTAAAGCCGGGCAAGGTGGCGATGAGAGCCCCCTTCTTGGTTCTCTTGCTCGCAATCCCCAGGCTCTCCAATTCCTGCTCCACAAAGCTGATAGCCCACTCCGTATCGCCGGTCGGGCTGGGGGTGTTCAAGAGATCAGTAAGAAAACGGACCAAATAGTCCATGTCGATTTCAAAGCGCGCCACAAACTGTGTTTACCTCAGAGGGGTATTCCGCGTATAACTGAGACGTATGCTTACGCCTTATGATTGGCAAGAAGGAATCGGCCACCGAGCTCAGTACGTTGAAAATAAACTCGCGCAAGGCGCGCCCGTGCTGGCTTTATCGATTGAAGAAGGAATTTTAATTCTTTCCTTCCGAAGAACGACCAAGAAGATTTATGAAGTTTATGATCGGCTGGCCTATGCCGCCATTGGCCAGCAATCGGATATCGAAACACTGCGCGTTGCTGCCATTGATTTCGCCCATCAAGAGGGCTACAACCGCAGCGAGCAGGACGTGACCTTGCAGCGTGTGGTCACCGCTCTTTCCGGTGCGGTTAAGAAGGCCTTCGGCGATTTCTCAACCTCGCCCTTTGTGGCGCGGTCTTTGTTTGTAGAAGTTGGGGCTAAGCCGGAACTGGATACATTCGCGATTTTAGATTACGACGGCGATTTCGTAACCCGCCGCCGCTATGCCTTCGTCGCTGGCGATGAGGAAGCCGAGAAAAAGATCGAAGCCCGCATGAGCGAGATATCAGGCCAAAAGTTGAATCTTAAAAAGGCTGAGAAAGAGTTGCGAGATGCTTGGACCGCCTCGCGGGAAGAAGGCGCGAACGAAGATTTGGCTGCTGAGATTGTTCTCTTGGATCGATCGGAAGCGAGAGAGAATCGGTTTAGGATTTTGGAAGAGCCGGAAGAATAAGCACCATTTGGAGTGCGGGAATTTATTCCCGCTTTAAATCAGGCGATTCATTGCGGTAAGTTCCACGAATGGAGTGGGTATGCGAAGCTGTGGAGTGCGGGAGCTTGCTCCTGCTGTGCCTAAGAAGCTTGCTTCAGCCAACTTGGCGCCTGACGCGGCAGCAAGCTGCCTGATTTGAGCAGGAGCAAGCTCCCGCACTCCACAGCTTTGCAACGGAATACGTCCCTACATCAGACAAACTCGGACTATCCGCTATCCCCTATCGGTACCAGCCAGCGCCTGCTCGCGGAGCAACTTCGCCGCCTTAACGTTGGCCGTATGTCCAGTTCTTGTCGCCGCCACGTTTAAAAACCGGATCGGATAGCCGGATAAATACAAATCTCCAATCATGTCTAGCATCTTATGCAGAACCGGCTCATCTTCAGACCGCGCCTCATTCAAAAAACCATCTTTACCCAAAACCAAAGCTGAGGTCTCGTCCAAGCCCTTCGCTAGACCTGCCGCCGCAATCATAGGCAGCTCTTCCTCAAATCCAAAAGTGCGGGCGTTAGCAACCCGCGCGTAGTCCTCAAGAATACAGGAACTCGCAAATATTTGAGAACCAGGCCACCGCTCGCCGGTGTGAAACTCATAACGCCACCGCCCAGAGCCCAAAGAAATCCCAATCGAAGCCTGCCCCTCCTGCACAAAAATGCGCGAAAACGGATCGGGCAATTCAGCGCCTTCAAGCGAAGTAAAACCGGAGGCCAAAAGCCCATCGTAATACGGCCGGGAACTGCCGTCCATTGCCGGCAACTCGGGCGCGGTCACCTCTATTTCGGCATCCGTAACTTCTAGCCCGGCTAAAGCGCTCATCAAATGCTCAACGGTGCTGATAGAGCCAAGCCGCGTGCAACGCGTGGTGTCGGTAACGTTGTCTGCCGTAGCCGTCCAAGAATCGGAGCCATAACGGAACCGGATGCCCTCTTCCGAAGGGTGAATCATGACCGAAACGGGCTCCCCGGAATGCAATCCCTTGCCGCTAAACAAAGTTTTGCGGCCAAGCGTTTTCCGCTCGAACTTCAATCCTTCTCCAACTCCCGAACCTTCTTCTCCAAGGCCCGAATCCTCGAGAGCAACTCCGGCAACTTAGGAATCAAAAGCATGGAGCGTTTTGCCTCTGCTCCCGGAATCGCTGGCGTGCCGAAATAAGCCCCTGGCTCGGTAAGATCCCAACCCACACTGGAGCGACCGCCAAGAACCACATCGTCGGTGATATTCACATGGTCTGTCGTGCCCACATTGCCGCCCATCACCACCCGCTTTCCAACCTTGGTGCTGCCGCTAATTCCAGACTGGGCAGCAATAACTGAGTGGTCGCCAATCGAAACGTTATGCGCAATCTGAACCAGGTTGTCCAGCTTTACGCCTTCCCCAATCGTTGTCGCCCCGGCTGTAGCCCGATCGATGGTCGAGTTTGCGCCTATCTCGGCATCGGCTTCAATAATTACGCTCCCAACCTGCGGCACTTTCATTCGGGATTGCCCCGTCCAAACGTAGCCAAATCCATCCGCCCCGACAATCGCTCCGCTATGAATAACTGAATTCGCCCCTACGAAAACATCCCGATATAAAACCGCGTGAGGATACAAAACTGCGTTCTTGCAAATCTCGCAATCATCGCCAACGAACACAAAAGGAAAGATCTTAGCCCCGCGCTCAATTTTTACGCCAGGTTGAATCACCACATAAGCCCCAATCGACGCTGCGGGATGAACAGAAGCTGAGGGGTCTACTACGGCTGTTGTGTGTATTCCCACTGAAATCGACATGGGCCGCTCGGACATAGAGAGCAGCATCCCAAAAGCCATGCGCGGGGACTCGACCCGAATCAAAGCTTTTTCGGAAGCCCGCATTTCCTTGCCAACAATAATCGCGCCAACATCTACCGCTTCTGCAAGGGCCAGATATTTGTCGTTTTCGGCGAACGTCACCCCCAGCGGGTCGCAATCGCCGGCTGGAATCGGCTGATCCAATGGCTTGTCGGCGGGTCCATCCGCAGTCCCTCCGAGCAATTCCGCCAGCGAGCTCAAGGTGTAGCGAGGTGGGCTTTTTTCCATTGAATAAAATCGGTGGTGGCATCTCGTGCACCCCTAGGTGTTGAGGATATCACGTACGAGTGCAGCGCCGCCCAAATCTTGAGATCGGAAAGATCGGCATCCCGCATTCGTTGGGTTAGCTCAGCCTCCCCGGGCTGGTTAACAGTTGGTGGGGAAGGGGGAGTGGTGGAACCGGCCACGGTTACGCTGTGCCCGGGTTCAGCCGGAAATACCACCACGCTCTTATCGGCTAGCACGGTGCGAAGGTTCGCTTGCTGAAGCTGCACTTCCGCTAGAGCCTGCTTCTGCGCCTCTGCATCCGCTGCCGCTCGCTGCTTTTCGAAATCTTGTTGCAGACTTTGTCGCTTGTCTTGTATTGCTTTCGAAGTCTTTGCAAAAATCGCTATCTCTTCCTGCTTGAAATCCTTATCGAGCTCAGCTATTTGAGCCCGCAATTTAACGGCAAGTTGAAATTGGTTATACGCAACCGTGCCCGACCTTGGTGGTGGCGTTTGGGATTTGGGGTCCGGATCAGGGAACCCGACCGGTAGCACCAAACGCGCAACCAGAGGGCCCCTCTTATCGGCATATACAAGGAATTTCTGATGTACAGCGTCGATCGCAGTTTGGTAATTCGTATCATTTTTCGCGAAGTTGGCGAAGGCCAATGTCTCTGCGGAGTTGATCGAAGCCAAATAGGCGTCCTTTAGCCTTGCTGCAATCTGAATCAACGCCTGCTGCCGACTTTGCTCCATAACTCTTTCCACTTCCTGCACGCGTTCCTTATCGGACCCCAGCCGGTACACTGAAGCGGGCATTTCGGGAAAACTCAGCTTCGAACCGGTAAAACTTGGCGCAGGCGGAGGTTTCGCCACGGCCACCGGTCTTTCCAGCGATTCGGAAGCGGCGACCTTATCTAAATCGACAAAGACCGCCTGTTGCTTAGATGCGCAACCTGCGGTCCCTGCTAAAAGAAGGAAAAATAGATATCGTCTATTTTTGGGCATTCATCGATTTAATCGCGTCCGTTGTAATATCGTTTGCAGAATAAGGGGCGGCAGCTGTGCTCAAAACAACTGTGAAGCCCTGTGCTCTTCCAACCGTTTGAACGGCCAACTTGGCTTTATCCATGGCGGCACTTATGATGGAAGCTTTTTTATCTGAGATGTCCTGCGTAAACTGCTGATTCAGGTTTTGCAGATCTTGCCCGTTGGCAGTCTCGCGCGAGTTAAACTCTGTAAGTTTGGCGCGCTCGTCCGGGGTCAAATTGCTTTTAAGACCCAGCTCTTGTTCTGATTTTTGCTCATCCGTGACCTGAGATTTAAGTTTATCGAGGTCTGACTTCTGTTGAGCAGTAGGGTTATCGGCCAAAGAGAGCTCTTTCATCTTGGTGACTTCGCTGGTTGTCATCATGCGGTTCTGGTTGAAGAACTGCAAAAAGTCCGATCGCTTTTTTACGTAGTCGTTGTACGTGGATTCGTTGCTGATCCAGTAGTCGCTGCTGGACATCACCTTTTCCAGGTCAGCCGTGCCCACTTTCAGAGTTGGGCTTTGGAATCCGCTTCCAAGCATAATGGCCGCTAGGCCAACAGCAATAATCCAGCCTAAATTCGATACATTGATTTTCACTAATAGCTCCGTTTTAAAAAGTTTGATTAAAATGCAGGTCCGATAAGGAACGTGGTTCTTCCGCCGCCGCGCTCATTAAGCGCAAAGTAAATGCCCACCTGGCCAAGCGGGGTTCTGAAGCGAACGCCCAGGCCGTAGTCCAGATGCAATCTCAAAGAGTTGTACTGGTAATACGTGTTGACGGAGCCGTATCCTCCCCAAGCGCCCCCATAATCCACAAACGGCACCAGGTCGAAAGACTTTTGGATAGGATACCGATATTCCAAGGTGGTCAACAGTTCCTGGGTTCCCCAATATCGTTCGTCGTCGTAGCCTCGAAGCGTGTCCGCGCCTCCCATGAAGAACTGCTCGAAGAACGGTGCGAATCCTGTGATCGTGCCATATTTGACCCGGAGGGCAAACACCTTTCTGGGCGCGTCCAGATTGCGGCCCCTCGGTGGCTGAGGCGTCCAATAAACCTTGTATTCAAGCGTGTCGCGATTGAAGGTGTGGGTGCCAAGGATGTCTCTGTTTTCGATAGCTCCCGCGATCTCGTTAATATTAGCCATTCCGGGCTCAACGAGCAGACTCAAGTAGTCCCCACGCGATGGATCGAGGTCCAGATCTCGTCGGTTTACGATCAAGCCAAAGGAGAGTGTTCCCACCGTTCCGTCTTGTCGGATGAAGCTGCTCTGAGTTGCGCTTCCAACATCGGAAGTCTTAACTCCCTCATACCGAGCACCGACAAGAGCGTTAACTTGCTCCTGGACGGGCCGGATAAATTGTACGACGCCTCCCGTTCTTCGCTCCGTGTAAAGGCTGCTAGAAGTGGAAGCGATTTCGCCGAAGCCCGAGCCCGTAAACCGGTAGAACAAGTGGCTGTAAAGGGAAGCGGAAAACGACGTATCGTGATTGTCAATAAACGGGTTGCCGTAGGTAAGGTCGACGCTAGGTCCGCCCCCCGTGATCGCCTGTAGGAATGAAATTCCCACCGACTGCCCCGTCCCGTTGAAGTTTGAATCTTTAAGGTTTGCGCTGCCAGCCAGGCCGGTTGAGGGGTCTAACGAAACGCCTACCGTTGCCGCTCCAGTTCGTCCCTCTTTCACGACGGCAAGAAGGTCTACGTCATTATCCGGCGTCATCTTGTCGTCGAGAGTGACCTTGTCAAACCACCCGATGGTTGCCATGCGCTTGTAATCGTCGTCCCACTTTTTGCTGTTGAAAGCGTCGCCCGCTTTAGTCTTGATGAGATGGCGCATCACCCGGTTTTTGGTTCGAGTGTTGCCTTCTACGCCCACCGAGTTGACTCGCTGTTCGTGAATGGCAATGTTCACCGTCCCTGGTGAGTCCTCTAGCGGGGCAAGGTCGGTAAGCACGACAAAATAGCCCTTGTCAGAATAAAGCTTTACGATGGCGACGTTTGAGGAGTCTGCCAGGTTTGCATTGTAAGGCTGGTCTACACGAAGAGTAACCACCTTGAGGATCGCATCGGTTGGAAGAACGGTGTTGCCTGTCACCCGAAATTCTTTGACAACCGGATATTCCGAAACATCGACGTTGATCCTCCAGTTGTTGCCCGCCAGAGGAACGCCATGAACGTCGACTGCCTTAAAGTAGCCCAACTGCGCGATCAGATCGCGATCCTGATCGAGTTGGTCCGGCTTGTAGGCTTGCCCGACCTTGGTTTTCATGCGGATAAGAATCGTGTCGTTATTGACGTGCTGGTTGCCCGTGATAACGATTTCGGTTACAGTTCCGACAGTGGATTGGTCGGCGGGAGGCGTTTGCGTGGGCGCAGCCGGGATGGGAGCCAATGTCCCCGGCGTTGGGGCAGAAGGAGTGGCCGGCGTTTGTGCACTTCCAACTGCACATAGGGCCAATATCATCAAAACAAACCATATCCGTATGCTCAAACGCGTTCCTCCAATCCGTACGGCTCTGTAAGGCAAGAGCGGCCAATCTTAAAGAGAGACGTCTAAGAGACGTCTAAAACATTAAAGACTTGCCAAGTCTACGCGCTAAAGGCCGACTTTCGATGGCCCAACAAGAAAAAAGGAAGGATTCTTTTCCACATGATTCTTTCCGCATTTTTGCCTGGCCCCCGAGTTTTGAAATTAGACACTCGTGAGGGCAAAACGTTTCAGAATCGGAATCCATACTCGAGGGAAAGTCGATAAGGATAAAACTGGCTGGATTCCGCGATGAGGTTAAGATTTCGCAGCTTTCCCTTTAGGGGAAGTCGATAAGAAAGCCTGAGATCCCACACAACCGGCTCACCCGGCAAAGGCTGAGAAACTTCCCGCCGGGCACTCAGAACGAGGTTTTTTGACAGCGATTTGGCACCCGTCACGGTGATTCCTTCCAGTGCGTTGTATTCAAAACTCAAATAGTCCAAACCAAGGCCGTTGGCAAGTTGATTGGTGGCGGAGCTGACAAACAGCGGCAGTGCCGTATACAGCGCCTGCTGAAGCTGTTGATCCGGCCGGTACGGCTCCTGGTTCGCAAGCTGCTGTTCAAAGAGGCCTCCTTGGCCCAACATCATGAGGATCTTGTCCTGGGTTAAGTCGGGCGGATTGCTTTGCGCCGTAATCTGAAGTCCTGAAGCCGCAAGCAAGTCGCCGTGGACTTGAAGGTCGATATCGTAGCGCTGAATAATGTTTCCGTAAGGGTTTGCTGTGAGCGCCGTCGTCCCCGTCACATCCACATCGGCTCTTGCAGACGGCGTTCCATAGGGGTTAGATGCCAAAGTTGTATGGACGGTGCCGCCCGGATCGATGTTAATTCTTGCGTTGGGTAGCTGAATCGTTCCCTTTTCGACGACCAGACTTGCGTCCAAATTCGGCAATCCAAGAGTGCCCGTCAGGTTGCCGGAGCCGGTAAGTTGGAAATTTCCAACCCCTGCCTTTACTTTAACCGAGCCCGGAATGGATAGGGCTACGTTGAAGTGAGGATTGACTTTGGGCGTGAAATTGGCCTGGGTCTGACTCGGCGCTCCTGGAACCGTGATATTCCCCTGAAGCAGCGAAAGCGTGCCGCGCACATCCGGGGCCTGCATCTTTCCACTAATATTAATTCCGCCATCTAATACGGCGTTGATCGGATCCGCCCCTTTTTGGACAACTTTGAAATGGTCGATATTTACGGACCCTTCGACGGGGTTTAAGAGCAACGCATCCAACGATTGGCTGATCGCATCAGAGACGTTGCCTAACGCAAACTTTCCACCCGTGATTGAGATCGCTCCGCCGTTCGATCCCTTTCCGGAAGCATTTAGATTAAGGGACTTTCCATCGAAGTTAACGTTCCCAACCACGTCCGTGAGAGTCGTATCGCTCCCTTTGCCGGCAAGGACGCTAGCCGCAAGGTTTGCCTGGCCGGTAATGGCGAGCTGGTTCGCGGTGCCTTGCACATGCACCGCTCCCTCGACCGTTCCATTGGATCGCTTTGTGTCGAGCCAAGGAATGAGCGACGTCAAATCCGAAAGAGGGCGCGAAGGGAAGCTTAAATCGGCCACAACCGGTTTATCTTTTGGAACGGTGAAGGGATACTCGAACGGGATCAAAGCCGAAAGGGGGCCGGAAAAACCGTCGTAAAAATAGGTCCCGGATGCTTTGATTTGGCCGTTCGTTATATTGGCGGCAACCTGTAGTTGACGCCGGTCGGACGACGTAGAAGTCCCTTCAAGATAATCCAGCGTCGAATCGATTGTCGGGTTTTTCGTGGGACCCGTAACTTTGAAAGTGACGTTTGAAACGCCCGTGAACTTGGAAATTCCATCGCTAAAGATCGAGAACCAACTGGGGTTTAAATTGGCCATCGAGCCGCTGAGTTGGGTTTGGCCGTTTTCAGCAACTGAGCCCACCATGTTCACATTTCCCGGGCCACCAGTCCAAGTGAAGGACTTGAGATCCCACACTCCATCTGTCCTCGAGGCGGTCGCATTAATGGTGCCGCTTTGCTCGCCCGAAACGTCAAGATCGGTGGCTTCGAGAGTTGGGATGTTGAGGTTCGGATCCTTCACGTTCCCATCCAAAGTCAGGTTTGCGTTAAGGTTGCCGGACATCGTTTGTAGCTGAGTATTCAGCGAATCCGGCACGATCATCATTGCCGCCGCTTTGGCGGCAGCGCTGGAACTCTGGGTGGCGATGTAAGGAAGGGCTGCCGCGTAAAGGTTGTGCAGCGTTAGGTTGTACGCCGTAATCTGGGCGTGGATCGTTTTCGAGGCCTGGTTATAAGTCACCCCTTCCACAGCCAAGTAGCGCTCAAGGTCGCCGATGGTGACTCCGCCCGACCATTGACCGGCTGAATCTTTGACGGAGAACGGTCCCGCTCCCAGCAAGATATCGTTTACGGCAATGTTGTTGGCGTTACCGCTCGCTTGGGCGGCGAGCAAGAGGCCGTCTTGAAGATCGGCGCTGAAGGCGCCCGTAAGGTCCCCGGTCGCCGCTGTATCGGATGGAAGGAAAGAGTTGAGAGTTGAGAGCCCGACGCCGTTGATAGAGCCGTTTACGTTTCCGCGTTTAGTGTCCAAGTTGTAGTTGCCGCTAGCGGTCAAGCTGCCTTCGTCGAATGCTGCCGCGAGCCCCACCATTTGGAGTTCCCTTCCGTTAAGAGTGAAATGGCCATCAACGGTATCTACCTTCACTCGGTCGGCAACGATGTTGTCTCCCTTGATCTCGCCTGCCACTTTGATGCTCTTGAGCGTTCCCCCGATGTTGGCGTTCGGCAGTGAAACGGTTCCTGCAACATTTGGACCAAAGAGTTCGCCTAAACTGACTCCGCCTGCTTGAGCAGAGCCGGAAACGGCAGTCGAGTCAACATTGTAAGTGAGGTTTCCTGTTGCGCGGGTCGCATCTTTGAACGCCTCAACTTGGTTGGCTACTATCTGATGCTTGCTAGCCGTTACGTCAGCCAGAACGAGCGGTACCTGCTGCTCTTTGTAAGCTGCGTTATAGATCTCCACCCTGCCTTTCGCGCTAGGGTTGGAAGGGGTACCGGTCACTGTGCCGAGGAACGCGGCGCGGCCAGTGATATCCGAACCTAGAACGGCGAGCGGCACGCCGCTGCCCACCACATCAATCTTGAGAGCGTTATGCTTGCGGTCCCAAATACCCTGGGCTGTTGCGATTCCGTCCGGCCCGTCGACGGAGAGGCGGTTGAGCCTTAATCGATCGTTTTGATATTGGGCGGCTGCCACAACGTCTCCCAAATCGTAATACTTCCCACGCGACCAAGTTGCAGCTTTGCCTGTCGCTCTCAGCGTGATCAGCGGGTTTAAGGTGGTTCCTGCCAGTAGCGCCTGCACGTTGCCGGTGCCCTCGATATTCTTGAGTTTCGCTCGCGCCGCCAACGAGCCTAGCGAGACTTGGTTGGCAACCAACAGGCCGCTTAGACCTTTGTCTTTGGCTGTGTAAACGAGAGCGCCATGAACCGGCGCCCCTTCCCAGTTAGCGCTGACAAGATCAAGATCGACGCGCCCGGTAGCAGCATTAAAATCGATACTGGGATTGGCCACATGTTCGTTCTGATATAGGAACGAATCGGCTTTAGCCGATCCGCTGATGGCAACGCCGCCTCCGCCCGACCAAGAAACCCAACCGGTCAGTGTCCCGTTCTGAAAAGACGCTCCCTTAGGAATAAACCTTGCTAAAGCAGGTGGGAGCCCTTGCGAGCCAGTTAACTGCGCCTGTAGAGATCCGCCCAGAACTGCTTCCTTTCCCCAAGATAGGCCGCCTATGTAAGAGGCCGTTACACCCTGGCCAACTGCCTTAAGGGTGCCTTTCAGCCCCGCGTAAGTGAGCAGGCCCTCGAAGTGTGCCGACTCTGCCACGAACTGGTCCTTATATTCCAAACCGGTGGCGTCAGCCGTAACCGCTGCATCAAAGGAAGTCTGACCATCGTTAGGAACGAATACCCGAACGGGTCCGCTAACGGTAAGGTTTCTGGCCGTCACGGACCTCAAGAAAGTGGCTTTGGCCGTTTCCGGCAGAGAAATCAGGTGCGCGATCAGAGGCGACAAATCAAGATGGTCAGCTCTTCCATCTAGGGAGAGGCCGGTGTCCGGATCTTTATCGAACTCAGCAACCGCCTTCCCAATTCCCTCAATCGCAACATTGGCAGACGCGGTAAAGCGCTGCCCAACCCCCTGGAGGTTGAAGGTGCTCACATAAGCGTCGCTTTCCCATTTCTTGCTGCCCCTCAGATCGATAAGGTGAACGTGGGCGGGCGTGGTATCTCCCGCCACAAGCCTTACGGAGTAGGCGATGTTACTGGTGGTCTCGGTGCGGGCGGGAAGAAAGCGCTGAAAATCGAGTTCGCCGTTTGGCAGGCGCTTGATCGTGCCAGAAACGTCCACAAGAGTCGCATAGATCGGCTTATGCGCTCCAACCAGGCTCTCGGGGATGGCATTGCTTACGTTGGCACTGCGAACCTTTGCAATCACGGTTCCATCGGGTGCCGTAATCGTGGCTTGGCTAAGGTGGATGAGGTTGTGTGCCGCATCAATCTGAAATGCCTGCGCGCGAAAGGTAAGGTTGCCCGCTTTAGTTGGCAACGCCAGGATGACGGGACCAGTTGCGGAGGATAGGGTGAAGAGGCAAGCTCGCAAGTAGATGAGCCCCCAGTATCCTAGCAATAATACTGGGATCCAGACCCAAACCCAACCGAGAATCTTCGCTGCGGCTCGAATGCTATGTACCCCTTTTACTTATCGGCAGTCCTGGTAAAAGGACTAGGCTGGTTGCTGTTGAGCGTCCAGCTTCTCCAACCGCTCGCCCATAACCTTCTTGCTGAACTCAATCGCGTTATAGGAACTGCGGATGAACGGACCGCTAGCCACGAAAGCAAAACCCAGATCCTCTCCGATCTTTTCATACTCTGCAAACTCCGACGGATGAATGTAGGCATTCACCGGAAGGTGCTTCATTGTTGGACGCAGGTATTGGCCTATCGTGACGGCATCGACTCCAACTTCCCTCAAATCCCGCAAGGTCTCGACAACTTCCTCGCGCGTTTCGCCTAATCCAAGCATGATGCCGGACTTGGTGTAAATGCGCGAGTCTAATTCCTTTACGGTTCTTAGGACGCTAAGCGTACGCTCATATTTCGCTTGCGGCCTTACGACCGTGTGCAAGCGCTCTATGGTTTCGATGTTATGGTTGTAGATCTCGGGCCGTGCATCACACACGATCTTGATGAGATCTCTCTTTGCTTTGAAGTCCGGGGTGAGGACTTCCACAATGGCGAGCGGATTCGCCTTGTGCAAGGCTTCAATGGTTCTTGCGAACTGGGTCGCACCTTCGTCTTTCAGATCGTCGCGTGCGACGCTGGTGACGACGATGTGCTTTAGCCCAAGGTCATTGGCAACCTTGGCGACGTTCAACGGCTCGAAGGGATCCAGTTCAAGTCCCTTGCCAACCTTGATGGCGCAGAACCCGCAGCTTCTTGTGCAGGTGTCTCCGAGGATCATGAAGGTTGCCGTTTTCTTGCTCCAGCATTCGGGCAAGTTTGGGCAGCGCGCGCTTTCGCAAACCGTGTGAAGGTTCTTGTTGCGCATCATGCCTTCCACCTCTCGGATGGTGTCCGGTCTTGGCAAACGGATCGTTAGCCATTCGGGAAGGCGCTGCGTCATGGGTTCAGTTTACCTGCGGGGAGTTTGGGCTGATGGCGGATGGAGGGTAGCGGATAGAAGATGGCGGATATAAGATGGCGGATAGAGGATGGCGGATGAGCGGATAACGGATGGGGGCTAGCGGATTGTGAGGGAATTGGCCTTGCAAAGCTATGGAGTGTTGGTTCAATCACCCAATCTGTAATTTGTCATTGCGAGGAGCTCCAGGGCGACGAAGTCGTGCCGGAGCGACGCGGCAACCTAACTGGAAGGACCACCGGCTAGAAAGACGAGAGCCCAATCCGAAAGGGTTGAAAAACCCTCCATCTGCATCATCAACTTGATTTCCTTCGCGAGCTTTGCGCATATGCGTGACAAAATCCGAAAGCAACTTGCCTAAGAGGATCAAATCTTCTATGTATAGAGTGGGCTACCTGGAAACGCGTCATCCCCAGGACTCAACACTCAAGACTTAGGACTCGATCTGCCTAGCGTCGCGCAGCGACTAAGATGCCCAACCACTTCTGGGTGAGATAGTCCGTGTCCACGCCGTGGTGGTTCGTGCTGCTATGCACAAAATATCCGTTCCCAAGATAGAGGCCGGTGTGCCCGATCATATTTCGCTTATAGCTCCAGAAATAAAGCCGGTCGCCCGGTTGAAGACTCTCAAGACGGCGAATCGGAGTCCCGACATAAGCTTGCTCAGCCGCCGTTCGAGGAAGCTGCAAGCCGATCTGCCCGTAAAGAAACTTCACAAAACCGGAGCAATCGATGCCCTTCTGAGGATCGTTGCCGCCCCATTTGTAGGGCGTGCCTTTAAAATTTAAAGACCACTTGGCGACTTGCGCTCGGCTGCCTGCGGAACGTGAAGTCAGCGCCGAACCGTCTCTATCAAAGCTGGGCACGCTTGGCTGATCCGCCGTTACATCGTAAGGAAGCTTCGCTACGTAGTCGGTTGGAATGTAGCCATAGGCTCCGTTCTGAAGCAATACGCGGTAGTACGCGTCGTTCTTCGAGCTCTGCAAAACCAGATACTCGTAGGGCTTTACTCGATAATATATTCGAGAGCGAACGCTTGCGCGAGAATAGATAGCGGATTTGACAAGCGCCTGGCCCAACTTGCCAAGAACGACCTTATCTGCAAAGGCCGGCACGCAAGCCAGCAGAGCCACAAAAATTGTGAGAATTCGGATACGCATAAGTTTTGACGGCAAATCGTATAGATTGCCTATCCTATTTACGATTCTTGGTTTACCTTTTACTTCCTTAAGAGCACCTTATAGGGAAAATAAACAAAAAGAATTGCTAGGCATTCAGCAGGGTTAGCGCTTTGAGCACCATTAAACCGTCTGCCGAGCCCAATATTTCACGGGTTGCGCGCTCCGGATGAGGCATTAGCCCCAGCACGTTTCCCTGCTTGTTTACTACTCCCGCAATGTCGTCCATAGATCCGTTTGGGTTGTATTCCACATCACCTTCGAATTTGGGCACGTATCGAAACGCGATCTGATTGTCATTTCGTAGACGTTTTAAAACTTCGTTTTCGCACACATAGCGGCCCTCCCCGTGCGCAATTGGGACGTTTATGGGCTTGTTTACGCCCTGAGTCCAGATGCTGCTCTTGTTTACAGCCTCTAGCATCACCTGCTTGCAAAGGAATTTTTGTTTAGCGTTTAACAGGAGCGCACCCGGCAGAATCCCCGCCTCGCATAGAACTTGAAAGCCGTTGCAGGCGCCGATTACTGGATAGCCGTTATCGGCAAATCGCTTGACCTCATCCATGATTGGCGCCCTGGAAGCCATCGCTCCGCACCGGAGGTAATCGCCATAGGAGAACCCGCCTGGTAAGAAAACTGCGTCAAATCCAGTTAGGGAGTGGTCTTCGTGCCATACATATTTGGCTTCTATGCCGAGGTCATTGTTGAGGGCATAGTAGGCATCTTGGTCGCAGTTGGAGCCGGGAAAGCGAATAACGGCGACTTTCATTGCACAACCTCGATGCTGTAGTTTTCGATAACTGGGTTGGCAAGCAGCTTATCGCACATAGATTTGACTCTGGCTTCCGAGTATTCCGAGAGCTGAAGTTCAATCATCTTTCCGATTCGAGCATCTTCAAGTTCATCGTAGCCAAGCTTTTGAAGCGACCCCGCCACCGTGCGACCAGCCGAATCGAGCAGGGAAGGCTTCAGGGTTACGAAAACTCGCACAGTTGTCATCGGTTTCTATTTTGACAGGAATTTACTAGTGACAACCCGGTTTCCCCTCCGCTCGCTCCCGGAGTCGCTCACAGGATAGTGGAAACCAGATTCGGATTCTTACGGGCGCGATTCAAGCGATTGTCGGGAACTGCCAGGCGGGATAAACTGACTCCATGCGGAAGCAGGCTAATCTCGTCGATCTCGGCCATCTCGCTTATTCCCCTGCAACCCAACTCCAAAAACGCCTCCTCGAATCCGTCGCCACCGGCAAAGAGCTAAGCACCCTCCTCTTCGTCGAGCACGATCCAGTGCTCACCCTAGGAGCCAACTTCCACAAGGAAAACCTCCTCCTCACGGGGCAGGAATACAACCAAAAGGGAATCCAATTAGAGAAAACCGAACGCGGAGGAGACGTAACTTACCACGGTCCAAACCAGCTCGTCATCTATCCCATTTTCAACCTGAATGACCTCGGAAAGGACCTGCATAAATGGCTTAGGGACCTCGAAGAAACAATAATCCTAACCCTCCAGCATTTCGGCTTAACCGGAGTTCGGGAGCCAGATATCAACACTGGCGTCTGGGTGAACGGCAAAAAGATCGCCGCCATCGGCATCAAGGTGAGGCGCTGGACCTCCATGCACGGCATCGCCCTCAACTGCAATAACGACCTCACCCCCTTCAAAACAATCATCCCTTGCGGAATTAAGGATTACGGAGTAACAAGCCTCACCCAGGAAACCGGCCTCGAAATCACTTTAAACCAAGCTAAACCGATCATAACTAAAGCCTTCGAAAAGGTTTTCAATCTCGATTTCCAGCAACTAACCCCCGCAGACTTGCGTGCCCGGATCGGGTAAACCTCACAATCATGAGGCGCAAGGAAGAGCCGAGGTTAAAGCACTTGCCCGGCGTTGCCGGGCTTGATGAAGCGGGCCGTGGACCCCTTGCCGGCCCTGTTTTTGCCGCTGCCGTAATACTTCCCAAAGGCTTTCACTACAAGGGCTTGAACGACTCCAAACAGCTCGATGCCAAGCGCCGAGAAGAACTGGCCATCAGAATCAAAAGATCTGCCATTTGGGCGGTTACCTTCGCCGATGTGGAAGAGATCGACCGCCTCAACATCTTGTGGGCGTCAATGGCCGCCATGGCCCGCGCACTTTCTCAGCTTAGCGTTAGGCCAGAACAAGCTCTAGTGGACGGAAACAAGCTCCCCAAAGATCTGCCTTGCGAAGCAAAGGCAATTGTCGATGGCGACGCCAAATATGCCTGCATCGCCGCCGCTTCTATTCTCGCCAAGACGGCGCGAGACAAATACATGAAAGAGCTTTGCCCCCAGTATCCGGAATATGGTTTCAGCCAGCATTTTGGCTACTCCACGCCGCAGCACAAACGCGCTTTGGCCGAATTCGGCCCATGCGAGATCCACCGCAAGACCTTCTGGCCCTGTCGGCTTTCACTGCAACCCGAGCTCTCATTTGAGGAGGAAATCCCTCAACTGGCGGTAATCAATTGACCGCCCTCGAAGCCGAAAAATCCTTTTTCGAAGCGCTCCTAAACGGTGATGGCGCAAGCTTGCAGACGCTGCTCACCGACGACTTTGAGTTGATCGACGTCATGCAGGGTTCCGTAATCCCAAAGCCGGTCCTCGTTGATCTGATCGGCAGCAAAACTCTCGTGTTCGAGAAGATCAAGCATCTTCAAGCCAACCCCCGAACCTATGGCGACACCGTCGTCATCACCGGCGAAACCAAGATGACTATGCGAATGGGCGAGATGAACGGCACAGCGCACAGTCGCTACACTCACGTCTTTGTGCAGCAGGATGGAGTTTGGCGCTTCGCCTCCGCGCAAGGAACCCAGATCGTTTAAACCTTAGCTAATCTAACCGAACATGGGTCATGCAAAGACGCAGAGAGCGCTGAGTGTAAGAACTCAATGGGAAAGGGAACCTCTATATTACTAAGACCCCTCAGTATTTGCCTTCATATACTCTGTGAACTCTGTGCCTCTGTGTGAGCTTTCAAACCGACCAACCTTCTTTCTAAAACCAGACGTGACGAGAAACAACGGTAAATCTCCTAAACTAGAACCATGCCCAACGAACGCAAAGGCAAAGAGGCGGAGGATAAGGCTGCCGATTACCTGCTAGAAAAGGGCTACACCCTCATCACTCGCCGCTACAGGGTTAAGGGCGGTGAAATCGATATCATCGCGCTCGACGGGGACACTCTCGTTTTCGCAGAAGTTAAAGAGCGGCTGGCGCCAGGTTTCAGCCCAGAACAGGCGGTTCACGAACAGAAAGTCATCCATATGCTCAAAGCCGGTGAAAAATACCGCCAAGCTTCAAACGACCCTAGGCCCTTTCGCTTTGATCTCATTGCCATGGATCAAAAAGGAATAAGGCATTATGAGGCTTGCTTTGGCGCCAGCCTTAACGCCAAAGCGCAAAAGGACTAAAATTGAATCCTTCCTGCGTTGCAGGAGTATTATTCCTTTAGAGTCGTTTCGGGGTTAACGTTTTTCGCACCCAGATCGCAGCATGAACACTATCGACAAAGAAGATATGAGCGATTCACCTGCGAGCACTCCGCTTCAACCACTCTGGAAAAAACCTCTCGTTCGGCATTTGCTCCTAATCGCCCTCTGTGGCGAGATCGGTTACGCGGTTCTCAACATTTCCACAATGCCGGTGTTTCTACGCGAGCGCCATTATTTGCCGAATGGATTTGATCTTGGCGGTAGGGGCCTTGGGGAAGCCACGGTTGGCTTGGTTCTCATGGCGTTTCTCTTGAGCGAGGCGCTTTTCAAAGGTCCGATGGGGCACATTGCCGACAAATACGGCCGAAAGCGCCTTATGACCATCGGCCCGATCTTCACCGTTTTCACTTCGCTGGCCTCATTCGTAGTTCCATGGAAACCTGCGTGGTTGGAGATCCTCATCTTCGTGCTGCTGCGCGTGATGGATGGAATTGGGGCAGCCATGCTTTGGCCTGGCGCTTTTGCAAGCATGGGTGACGCAGTTGAAGACAACCAGCGTCAGCAGGCGATGTCGCTTCTCAACGTTTGCTACCTGCTGGGCGTTGCCCTGGCACTTCCGATCGGTGGTATCGTTGACGACCTTTCCGGCCACCCTTACGCCAGCCTGTTCCTGGCCAGCGGACTATTCTGCGTGGTTGCCTTTACAGCCCATAAATTCCTCCCGGATGATAGAAAGGTGAAGCAGCACGCGCCCGTGGAAGGCGAGGCGGGGTCAATCATGGAGATATTCCATTCAGCCCGAGATATTCCGCAGTATCTGATTTTGGCTATCATCACCTTCGCGGGCATCGGTTTTCCGATGGCCGTTATCAAGAACTTCGCCATTGATGAGTTCCATTTAAGCGAATCCGCTTTTGGTCTTCTCGTTTTGCCTGCCGCGCTTTGCATGGCCGCGTTCAGCGTCCCAATGTCCAAATTTGGCGAAAAACTAGGCCGGGCGCGGGCCGTGCATCTAGGGATGGGTCTCTGTTCAGGTGGCTTGATTTTTATTAGCCTGGGGGCGTTCAGCCATCTATTTAGAAATTCCCTTGTCTTTGCTGTCGGCGGCATTCCGGTAGGGGTTGGCTTCCTTCTTGCCATTCCTGCTTGGATGGCAAGCGTAAGCGACACGGACGCCAGCAAACGGGCGGCAAACCTTGGCGCCGTTATGGCCGCGCAAGGAGTGGGGGCTATCATCGGCGCGCCGATCGGCGCGTTCCTATATGAGAACCTTCAGTCGATTAACCCGCACTTCGGGCGCTACTCGCCATTTATCGGCTGCGCGGCCTGCGTGACGCTTGGTTGGGTTGTGGGCCTGCAGATTTTGAAGGATAAGCCGCGGCCCTTTAGTTCTCAGGTCTAAGCTTCGGCTTGGTACTTGGCACAGTTGTGCCGAGGGATAATTTCACGCAAAGACGCAAAGTTCGCAAAGAGATTAAGGAGAGAAGTTCGCTGTTGCGCCGTACCAACCTATTCAGTCAATTTTGGAAGAAACCGCTAAAGCAATTCAATCCGAACTTTGCGGGCTTTGCGTCTTTGCGTGATACTCCGGACCACCGAGTCAACCGCGACGGCAAACTTGACCTTACAGAACTCTAAGCTCCAGCGCCAATCTATCGCGATAAGCTAGCGTTATCCTAGGAGAGCGGTGAAATGTGATAAGTGATAGGAAATAGGGAGAAAATGGGCTTCTCCGTTTCACCTATCACCTATCACTTAGCACTGACTGTTCGTCTCCAAGATCATGAAAAGCATTCTCGTCGTTGAAGATGAAAAGGAAATGGCGGATATTCTCCGTCAAGTCCTTGAAGAGTCCGGCTACAAAGTAGCTCTCGCCTACCACGGCCCCGAAGGTTTAAACAAGCTTAGAAACGGCGAATACGATCTGGTCGTCCTCGATGTGATGCTTCCCGGAATGGATGGTTTCGAGGTGCTTAAGAGCGCACGGGCGGAAGGCATACTTACGCCAGTTCTATTCTTAACCGCCAAAGACAAAGTGCAAGACCGCGTGGAAGGCCTCGATCTCGGCGCGGATGACTACGTCACAAAGCCTTTCCAGCTTGCAGAATTGCTCGCCCGCGTAAGGGCCAGAGTACGCCGCAGCGACGACACCAGAATGGTCATGGAGTGCGAGGATCTGTCGATCGACATCCGCACCCGCCAAGCCACGCGTGGCAAGAAGCACTTATACCTCTCTTCCACCGAGTTCACTTTTCTAGAGCTTCTGATGAGAAACGCTGGCACGCCCGTCTCCAAAGCCCAAATCCTTGAACATGTTTGGCACGACGACCCAACCAGAGACGACAACGTGGTTGAGGTCTACATGAACTACCTTCGCAACAAAATCGAGCACGAAGACCTGCCAAAGCTGCTGCACACGGTGCGCGGCAAGGGATATATGATCCAGTGCGCAACGTAACCATAAACCACAGAACGCGACTGACTTTGGCGACCACCGGCATCGCAGCCGCCATTTTGGCTCTCGTTTTCCTTGGCATTATCGGTCTGTCTCAAAGGCTTGAACTTCGCGCCGACCATCACCTTCTGGATTCAGCGCTGAAGCAGGTCTCCGATGAGATCACCGCAAAAGAGCAGCTAGCCGAAGTTAAAGAGGCCTATACCGCCTTCCCCAACATCAGCTTCGTGATCTATTCGAAGAACGGGACGGAGCAAACCAAAATTGGCCGACTGCCGCTCGATAATAACTCCACGTTCGACCTTAGGCAAGACGGCGCAAGCAGCTTTGCCTCGGAGGGCATCGAGACGAAGGATTACAAGATCGAGGCTGGCATAGATTGGACCCTTACAAAGGCTCGTCTCCACCGGTTCACTCTGATCCTCGCCTTCCTTTGGTTCTTCATGGTGGGCGTGGTCGGCGTTGTCAGTTGGTACGCCGCCGCTGCCACCTTTAAGCCGCTCTTTAAGCTGACCGAGCAAGCCGCAGAGTTCTCGGGAGCGGATCTTTCGCGCCGTTTGGAGTCCTCCGATACGGCCGAGTTTGGGGAGTTCGCCACTCAGCTAAATCTTATGCTAGATCACGTAGAAGAGACCGCCAAGCGCGAGGAGCAGTTCGCATCCGATGCGGCCCATGAGCTTAGGACACCCCTTGCTATCCTTCGCGGCCGGATTGAGAGCACCCTTATGAAGACTCGCTCCCCCAATGAGTATCAGAAGGCTATGGAGAGCATGTTGCCTGAAGTTGACCGCCTTACCGGCATTCTGGAGATGCTGTTGCGTTCGGCGACAGCGAACCACCACCCCGCCCCTGTCACCGAGCTCTCGGATGTTCTCCAGCAAACTGCCGCGCGATGGCTGGACCGCTTTGAAGCCAGCGGTGTCCATTTGGAGGTCACCGCCCAGGAGGCGTACGCCCAAATCTGGCCGGAGGAGCTGCAGTGCATTGTTGACAACTTCCTGAACAACGCCTTGCGAGTGAGCCCCAGCGGTTCGGTTTGCCGGGTTGTGTTGGAGACGGTGGACGGCCGGGCGGTCGTACGTGTGGCCGATGAAGGCACCGGCGTCCCCGATGAACTTATCGGAAAGGTCTTTGAGCGGTTCACGCGGGGCGAAAGCTCTCGCAATCGGGCCTCGGGCGGATTCGGGATTGGCCTGGCCGTTTGCAAGAACATCGTGGCTACCCGCGGTGGGCAGATCTCGGTTCAGAACCGCAAACCCGGGGCGGAGTTTAAGGTCGAGTTGCAGACCGTTGCACCGAAATGACCGTAAGCAGTAAACGGTAAACGGTAAACGGTAAACGGTTTCGGAAGGCGGGTCCCCAAGTCTTTTGAGCCTTTCCATTACCTGAGCCTGCAGAACGTTCACCTCTCCCGAGAGGAGGTCGCTGAGGAACGAAGCGGGAGAGGCTCGAACAACCAAACGCTGAAATGTATTCGAATCTCCTCATGTCAATCTTAAGGGACCGCTTTCCCCCTCGCCGCGATCCAGAGCTTGTACCACTCCTCTCTCGTTAGCTCAATCTTGGCTGCGCCGGCTGCTTCCCGAATATGCTCCGGATTGTTAGACCCCACCAGCGGGATGATCTTGGTAGGATGGGCCAACAGCCACGCCAGCGCCACTTGGCCAGCGGTGGCGTTATGCTTGGAGCCCACTTCCTCCAGGGCTTTCGTGGTTCGAGCTGCCGGTTCGTCGTCCCTTAGGTCGCGTTTGCCAGAAAGGCGACCTCCGCCTAGCGGACTATAGGCCAGTGGCGTAATGTCGAGCTCCAGACATTGATCTAGCACGCCATCGCCGGAGTCCGATCCGGCATAGGTTTCGGTGGCTGTGCCACCCGCCGCTCCTTCGTAAAATGGGTCTAATCTCAGGAGCGAAATCGAGATTTGGTTGGAGATAATGGGCGCTCTCATGTACTTCTTGAGCGCTAAAACCTGGTGCGGATAGTAGTTGGAAACGCCAATGTATTTGACCAGACCCTGTGCCACCAAGTCATCCAAAACGGCCGCCGTTTCGGCGGGATGGGATAGAGGATCGGGACGGTGGAGTTGGTAGAGATCGACGTATTCGATGCCCATCCTTTCCAATGAGCCATGGATGCTCATGCGGATGTGTTCTGGGCTGTGGTCGTAGTGGGAGCCTAGAATAATGCCGACCTTGGTCGCAATGAAGATCTTCTCGCGGCTGCCGGGGACGGCTTTTAGGCATTCCTTAAACACCGATTCGCAGGCACCACGGCCGTAGATGTCGGCGTGGTCGAAGAAGTTGATCCCGACTTCTAAGCTTTTTCGTAGGCTGCGATGGCCCGCTTGATGTTCTCCGGTCCAACTTCGGCGGGGTTCCATGTTCCTGCCATCCCCATACAGCCCAGGGATATGCGAGAGACGGGAATCTTATCGGGGCCGAATGGTTGGGTTGGAATAGACATGGCTTATTTTGACGGATTGGGGATAGGAGATGGTCGAATGTCGAATGTCGAACGTCGAAAGACGGAAGGGTTGTAGACCACGCAGTTTAGTTCTTTTCGCCAACCTCCCGGCTCACCGTAGTCCAGGGGTCTTCGTGAAGGAACGCTTTGCCGCCAATGGAAATCAGATAATCCCTGAGAGGCGGATACGAAGCGTAGTCCAAAGCCGAAGCGCCGTCCTCGTGGGGAACGCTGAGATCAAAATGCTTTTTGATCTTCACACCTAGGGCCTGAGCGTAATCAAACTCGACGTTGAATAAGACCTTGCGCACCATATCGTCGCGGGCGTTGACTTTGGCACCATGGGCGATCAGAAGTTTGGCGAGCGTAACGGCGTCGGGATACTTGTCGTTCTTATTGTCGCTGCTCGTAAAGATGGCTAGAGTTGCGAGCGGAGCCGTGTTGAAATAGTTTCGTCCGTTGGCGTCTGCACCGTGATCCAATAGCAACTCCACCATCCGAACTTTGTCCATGCTGACCGCTGTATCCAAGGGTGTCTCCATCGTATTGCTGTCAACGTTTGGGTTCGCACCATTTTCCAAGAGGGCAGCGGCGATCGCAACGTTATTATCTTCGACGCAAGCTTGTAAATACGTATCTCCAATCTTGTCAAACTTTTCATTTGGATCAGCGCCATGTTTTAGGAGGGCCACCATTATCTGTTTCGACACCGACATGGTCAACAGTGGCATCCCATTTTTGGCGTGCTTCTTAACATTCGCTCCACCATCAAGCAAGGTCTCAATGATTGGGTAGTCGTTAGTTAGCAGCGCAGTTTCAAGCGCCGATTTTCCGTCGTTGGCGGTACTGTTCGGGTCAGCGCCTGCTTTCAGCAAGGCCTTCACGTGAGTCGCGTCCTTCTTTCTAATAGCTGCGATCAGGCGCACCGAGAGCTTGTTGACGGGAGGCTTTTGGGCAAATGCCGACCCGCAAGTAACCACTAGAAAAAGACAGGATATTTTAACGGTGTTCGGGACCATTTTAAGTCTTAATACTCCCCCGAGGCTGACGCGAAGCTCAAAACAAACTCTCCGGTCCAAGGCTTAATTCGCCAGCCAGTTTCGGTAGGTTTAGGCTCGCCAACGAGAACTCGAGCACGATAGTCGAATCCTCCAACTTTATACTTTGCGTCGGCCCGGTCCACTCCCACAAACGTGGTCCTTGCCTTGTCCCATTCAAAATCCAATACCACGTCTCCGTAAACTGAAATCGTTCTTTCATCGAATAGGCAAGAAAACGATCCGCAATCCACAAAAAGTGCTTTGCCACGATCTTTAATGTGGAGGCCCTTTACCCTTACTTCTTGACCGTTACGCTTAAACCTGCCCGAGCCTTGCCAATGGTAGCCATCCAGAATGGCGGGCTCGCGCTGCTCGACATTGGTATCCGTGGTTGGTTCAGTTAGGAATGGCTGTGGATTTTTGTCGCTGTAGACCGTGATGTCGCGGAAAAAGGCGGTGTCGCCATCGAAATGCAGGTTCGCGCGGTAAGAGCGGCTTTGATACCAAACGGTCCTCTCGGCGGGGCTTGTGTGCCCGAATGGATCCTGTAACTGAACTTGCGCTTGAACCGGTGTTTGCCTGAACCTCTGCGTGAACTTGCGGCCTGTTTGCCCCATCGTTTCGATATCGACGCCTTTGAGCTTGGTTAGTGCATCCATTTGGAGTTCGTAGCCCTTGGCCATGGAGGACCAGCCGAAGCTGTTTTCTTGGCCGAGTTGCGCGTAGGCGAACTCGCCGGTTGGGTTTTCGGCGATCATCTTTAGGAACCGCTCGACAAAAACCGGTGACTGGCCCGAGGGCCAGGCCGGCTCCATGGTGTCCGGCGCGGTGCTTGTTTTTCCGTCGGGCAGGGGATATTCGCGCTGATAGTAGTAAACGGGGTCTTGGCCGAGCATTCGCAGAACGGGCGCGTTGATTTGGTTTTGCTTTTCCACGGCTGGCGACCAGCAGTTGGTCTTGCTCGGGAAATACCCGGCGATGGGCGCGCCCCAGATAGTGAACCCGTCGGTCGCGATTTGGTCGCGGCAGACGGCAAACGCCTCCACTCCATACTTTTCTACAAAGTGGTTGATGGTGAGGGAATCCAGATTCCAGCTTGCGACCGACTTTGGATAGCTTTTCCAAAGTTCTCTATATTTTTTGCATGCCGCATCAACGAGCTTGTAGCGCTCTTCGGGCGTATATCCGAGGGTGAAGGCAACGGACGGGGACCAGTCCCACTCGTAGTTTTGCCTCCCCCGCCATTTGACGCCGGCCGCATTGCAGTGCTCCTCGTTCATCTCGAACCATAGGCCGACCTCGTGTTTTTTGGGCATGTTTGCTTTTAGGAAGTCTACAAACGGGCCGCGCACCATGGCGTCGTACTGGAGGAGCCACGTTGCCGGGAGGTTGTGCCGCTTGATTGTCGCCATCTGCTTTTGCACCGGTTCGAACAGGTCCATCGCCTCGCGTGGTTCCACCGCACGGATGAAGTTGACGATGTTGATACATCTTAGGGGTTTTTGTTTTTGGGGTAGGAGCTTCAGCGGGATGGCGGTGGCGGCAGCCGCTTTGAGGATGGATCTTCGGCTAACCGTTGGTTTTTGGTCCATGTTGGTTTTTAGATTTTGAACTTGTTGTGTCGGGTTTTGGTTGACAAAATTGGTTCAGATTCATTGTTTGTTTTTTATTTTTTTCGAGGGCCCCATTTGTGGTTTTGGTTTTGGTTTTTTGGCCGTTAGGAGATAAGACGAGCTTAGCGTGATTGTTACAGAAGCACACTGTTCTTTTGCTGGCGAGTTGAGTTTTTTTGCCAGTGGGCGTGGCTTTTTGCCATGCGTGATGCTGCAGGGCGACCGGAGTTCAGCACGGAGATGGTGAGCGTGGTCCAGGGCTCACTTAACTTGCGGAATTAGTCTGATCTGACAACCCCGCTCTGCTGCTCGAAGGACCAATATCCCCGCCGGCAGAATTTTGAACGAACAAGCGCTGCTAGGATGAATTCCCGTTGACTTGCTGACGCCGTTCGCGTAGCGATAGAGGACCCCACTGCGAACAAAGTAAATGCCCTCCGTGGTTGAAACGCAGGGCGGAGCCGGGTCCGGGTCGACTCTAAATGGAAGAGTTCGGGCGGTGCCATTGTCTGCAATGGCAATAACCGCATACGGACCGCTTATTGTGGGGTCTCCATAGCTGTAATTTTTATCTTCACCGTTGTCTTTGTTCTCAGGATACTTTGTGAACGTGGTGAGGAGCTCACCTTGAATTGACCGCCCGAAAGGCATGCGAAACCCATTGTCAGGCCAGTCACGCACATTGTTGATATATGCGCCGCGCCAGATATCATCATGCTCGATGGTTGGATGCTCAGCATTATTGGAGAGGAAGGCCAAGCCGCCTATTCTGAACTTTGTAATATCGAATTCGCGATATTGCGTTCCGTCATATGCGGCCACAATGTTGCCGCGCCAAATTTCTGCCTAATCCGGCGAAATATTCTCTGTGAACGAACCGTCCCAAGGAACTCCAAACCTGACCTCGCGCCCATCTCGATAGACATGGCTTCCAAGGGCTATCAGCCCGGCCGCATCCTTGCTGAGAGAACTAGAAGGCCTAGCGCGACCAGTCTTGATATCCAGGTCGAGAGGTTGATCGTCGTTAGCATCCACCAACAGCGAGCCATCCCTTGCGATTGCACCCAATGCGGGCCATTTCTCAAGGATGCTTTGGTTGATACTGCTTACTGGCGCTTCCCAAAGGAGGCGTCCCGTCTGAACTTGGTAAGCGCGAAGCGCGAAAGTGTCGCCATGAGGATCATCGTTGATCGCCAATTCTAGCAAACCGTTCCAGTTGGATCTTATTTGTCCTATTGCGTAGTAATCACGCGAATCGGGCACTCTGGCATTAACCGACCAAATCTGCCTTCCGGTCCTCGCCTCAAGTGCCAATATCTTCGAATTTGATTGCAGAATAACAAATGCACCCACTTGGAAAGCGGTGTTTACATCTGTGGCCAATCGTTTTGTCCATCCCCGGCCATGCGAGAACTTGACAGGGAGCATTGGATCATCCTGTGAAGCGATTGCGCAAGTAGGAATCACTGCCAGGGTGATCAACAGGAAGCGGAATCTTGATTCGAAAAGCCTAAGAACGCTTTGGATAAGTTGGAGACGTTTCTCTGCACTGCCCGTAACGATGACATCTTCGATGCCGGAGTCCTGTTCTTTGTATATTAGTAGTGCTGTTTCGGTCTTCGGACCTTTGGGTTTGGGGGTGGTCGGCGTTTCCCAGCCCCGCGCGGTTGGAGCCGCTTTGACTGGGCTATCCTGCTTCGGTCCGTAGGACCTTCGGAGGGTGCCCTTTGAAGATGTTGCTGGTGACTAGGCTGGGTAGTTCGCATGATCCACCCCCCGACCCCATAGCCATCAACTTAAAGGCATCTATTAATTCCTGTGCACCGTCTTCATTTTATGACTAAGAAGTCGATGATTCTAGCTTCCGGTTGGCACTCAG
>DASXZH010000045.1:0-34108 GCA_036502005.1 Fimbriimonadaceae bacterium | reverse complement strand
CGCTCGGCAGCAAGCAGCCTGATTTTAAGCAGGAGCAAGCTCCCGCACTCCACAGCTTCGCTTCACAAACATGTACACACCTCCACATTTCCGCGCAGAACCGCAAGATGCCATAGAGCAAGTCATCCTCGATAACCCGTTCGCGATCCTAATTACCCAAGGCGAGGAACTCAAAATCACCCATCTGCCCGTCTTGTACGATCCCAATAAGGGCGAAAAGGGAACGGCCCTCGCCCACATGGCGAGAGCGAACGACCACTGGCAACCTTTCGAACAAGCGAAAGAATCGGTGCTCATTTTCAACGGTCCCCATGCTTACGTGTCCAGTAGTTGGTACACCCAAAACCGCGCCGTTCCCACCTGGAATTACGCGGCAGTGCACCTTTACGGCAACCCACAGATTCTAGATGAAGAACAGGCCAAACTGGCCCTGAGAAAGCTGATCGAATCCCTAGAGCCGCCGGACGGCGGTTATGAATTCGAAAACCTCCAAGCGGCTGCTGATAGGCAAGTAGGCGGAATCGTCGCCTTCGAAATGCCAGTCACAAGAATCGAGGCCAAGTTCAAAATGAGCCAGAACAAAACAACAATCGACCGCGATATCGTGATCGATAAGCTCAGCCAATCAGAAAGAGAATCGGATAGGGAAGTGGCCGAATTTATGAAGGGACTTCTTCGGGCTCAGCAAGATCAGGCTCAACAATAGGGAGGATTCCCCTTTCCTGCAGAACCGGCCGCGCATGAGCTTTCACGAGCGGCAATCGCCAATAGAACCAAGCCGCCGCGATGATGGTTGCTGAACCTGCCACAAAGCAGGTTGGCATCAGCCCGATACCGCCCGCTAAAAACCCGCCCAGAAACGCGCCAACCGGCATTGTGCCGATAAAAGACATCGTGTAGAAGGACATCACGCGGCCCCGCATTCGCTCGTCGACCAGCGTCTGAAGGAGTGTATTGGTCGCCGCCATGTTGACCATGCCGCCGTAGCCGGCAAAAAGCAGAATCACCAAACCCGACCAAAGAGTGGGCGCCACCCCAAAGGCAATAGTGCCCAGTCCATAAACTAAAGCGGCAACCATGGCGACCGTGCCCAACCCAATGATAGTTTTCCGCGCCGCCAGCCACATGGCGCCGGCAAGGGCGCCGATTGCGGTGGCCACATAAAGGTAGCTCAGGGTTGCCGCGGAGTTTCCTTTAAAGTAGTCCACCGCAAGCGCGGGAAGCAGAACCGAAAACATGCCGGACGAAAAACTGACCGCTGCCAGCAAGATCAACAATGAGCTTATCGACGTGAACTTGCGCGTGTAATGCCAACCGTCCGCCAGTTGCTGCAATACGGTCTGCTCTCGGATCTTTTTGGTGTGGCGAGGAACGCGCATCGCCAGAAGCGCCCAAACCACCGCGATGTAGCTCACCGCGTTGGCGGCAAAACAAACTTTCTCGCCCATCACGGTAATAACAAATCCGGCAAGGGCCGGGCCTATCAACCGGGCGATATTGAACTGCGAAGAGTTGAGGGCAATCGCGTTCTGAAGGTCCTCTCTATCGTGGACCATCTCGATCAGAAACGCCTGTCGACCAGGCATATCGAACGCCCCGATCATTCCCAGAACGACGCTAAGAGCGACTAGATGCCAAACCTGTACCCAGCCTCCAAACACAAGAATCGCAAGAACGCCGGCCTGTAAACCGGATAGGGTTTGGGTTGCGACGATTACCTTCCTGCGGTCCCATTCATCTAGCCAAACGCCGGCAAAGGGTGAGACTAAAAATGCCGGAAGCTGGCTGACAAGGCTAATAATGCCAAGCAGGGCAGTGCTGTGAGTGAGCCGGTAGACAAGGAGCTGCATGGCCACGTTTTGCATCCACGTGCCCACAAGCGAAATAGATTGGCCCCCAAAGAACAACCTGTAGTTACGCGACCGAAAGGCCCTGAACATCCCTGTCACTGTAAGTACTACGCGACGGACTCCCTGGGAGTAGGTGCTTTTAAGAGCTTTTGGTCGAAAGTCGAAAGTCGAATGTCGACAGCCGGAGTGTGCAAGCGAAGGTCGAAGGTCTATACCTGTGAATGCGATTGGATAATGGCCCAATTGGCGCGAAGATTCGCTTGAGTTGTAAAGATGAGCGAAAGGTCACTTTGAAGGCCATTTTCTGTCCGACATTCGACATTCGACGTTCGACCATCGACTTTCGACTTTCGACCCATCAACTTTCGACCATCAACTTTCGACCCAAATTCAGTCTGTCTCGCCTTCCCGATGTTGCGATAAGATAAGCAAATGAATCCTTCTGGGCTACTGTGACGTAGACTGATGGAGCGTTAACAGCGACCGAAAATTTTAGAAAAGGAGTTTCTAAACAGCCTAGGCAGGGACGGAGTCTTGCCCAACCGCATTCTCCCTCAGCCCAGATTCAAAGAACAACATGGCGTCAGCATTTGTTTCATCCTCAGAAAGGCCAAAACCCATTGGTCACCAAATCATCACCGATATCATTATCTTCGCGCCGCTGGTTTCTTTTCCGATTGCGATTTGGGACCTGATAGCGAACCCGGTGCACGGTTGGCAGAAGGGGCTAGAATTCGTTGCGACGGCCTTGTTATTCGCCATTATGGGCTGCAAAATGCGAACGCTCGGCATTTCGCTTGGCTTCCATCGCCAGGGAACGCACCCTTCTTACACAACCTATCCGTGGATTCGGGCAACGTTCTTTATGTTCGGCTGCACAACCGCGCAAGGGAAAATGGTCAACTGGTTAAGCGACCACCATCATCACCACATCCATTCCGACGAGGATGAAGACCTCCACAGCCCATTGCACGGCTTCTGGCACGCTTACACGGGCTGGCTCCGCTCCCTTCTGTTTGACCGCTTCACGTATCCAATTTTTGAGAAAGACAAGATGGTCATGTTCTTCAGCAAGACCTTCTTTGTGTGGCTGATCCTCGGTCTGGCCGCGCCTTCCCTTATCGGTTGGGCGGTCGGTTTTGGCTGGCTTCGCGGCCTTCTTTACGGCGGCGGCTTCGGAATGTTCCTCGCCAACTACGTCACCTACTGGGTGAACGCCGGCTGCCACAAGTTCGGTAAGCGCGATTTTAACACGACGGACGTGAGCACCAACTTCTGGCTGGATGGCTTCTGGGGCCACAAGATTAGCTGGCTGTTTGCTTACCTTTCTTGGGGCGAAACCAACCACAACAACCACCACGCCCGCTCGATTTCTGCGAACCATGGCATGTTCAAGGGCCAGTTCGACCCTTCGGCTAACTTACTCCACATGTTGGAGAAGATGCACCTTGTTTGGAACGTGCATTGGACCACCGAAGAGCAGGCTCGCCAGCTTCAGGAAGAGCTGACTCTTACGCCAGAAGAGCGCAAGAAACGAGCGCTTGAGAAGCACATCGCCGCGAAAGCGGAGAAAGAAGCAGAAGTCGCAACGGCTGGCTAGAGTATTTTGTCATCGCGAACTGGCCCTCCGTGGGCCGGCGTGGCGACCTACATGGCGGGCCTCCTGATTTGATGACCGTCGGTGCTTTCGGTTAGATTGCCGCGTCACTCCAACTCGCCTGCGGGGACTTCGGCGCGTTTCCGTTCCTCGCAATGACAAACTAGATCCCTTTTCTAGCCAAGGATAGTTCCCACTGCTGCACGGCCCGAATATGTTCTTCTTTGAGGGAGGGGAAGTCACTAAGTATTTCTTCGATGCTATAGCCTGCACCTAAGCTATCGACGACCGATTCCAATGGGGCTCGGGTGCCATTAAAACAGGGCTCTCCTCCCACTCTCCCGGGATCTATATTCAAGACATCTTCTAGTCCAGTCGGGATCTTTGAGATCATTAGCTTTATTTTACGACAATGGCGAGAGAACCCCTTTCTATTGCCGCTCTTCGCGGCTGTTCTCTAAGGACCGGAGGTTTTTGTCGTCTCAATTCCAGGGGTGTCGCTTCGCCAACTTCGTTGGCTCCGCTCAACCCCTGGCTACCGGTATGTCTCATTTTTCTGAGTTTCACGAAGAAGCAGGCCCAAAGGGCAGAGAAGACTTAGCGAAGGCCGAAGGCCTGGTAGCTTGGGATCCCTCTAATCCGGTAGGGCTGAAGGTCCGTGACGCTCGAGCCATGCAAGGAAGAGAATTGGTCAAAGATTGCTTGTATTAGAGGTTTTAGGTATCGCTAGCGATCTTCCGTGTCGCCCCCTTGGGGCTTTCGGAGATAGGGCCTTGCTTTCCAGGCCTTCAGCCTTCGCTAAGTCTTCTCGGCCCGTTGGGCCTGAATCCCGTCCAACAAGTCGACTTTGTTTTTAAGAACTGCATGGTATCAGTTCCCCAGGGTGTTGACGGCGGGGATTTTCCTGGCTGGCCTCCTGATTTAAAGGCCGCAGGTGCGGGGCTTCGGCGCGTTTCAACTCCTTGCAATGATAAATAGGAAATTAGTGTTCATAGCGTATTATTCGCGGCGTTAACTTCCGCAAGGTTCAAATAGCGCAGCGTTGTCCTTCCGAACGAGGCCCGCAGGGCCGAAGTGAGGAACGAATGCTCCAGATTGTTTCCGGCAAATCGTTAAAGTGTAAGGCCGCTTGCGGTCCTGCACTTTAACGATTTGCATGTAGGGCTGGGTGTTTTCGTTCCTCGCTTCGCTCAGAGTGACAACGCTCGCTATTTGAGTTAGATCAACAGCCGCTATGTCGCCGAAAAGCTACTCACGGTTTGCAGCCGGCCATCTCTTCGCCTCCGATCCCGTCCGTCGCGGGGAAATGGGCCCGGCAGGCACGAGTGCCGGGGCGCTTCCACCCCCGTCAGGCGAATCATAACGGTGGTGACGCATGAGTCGCCGATCGTGTCTAGAAGCAATATACGCTATCAGCGCGCTGATCAAAACGATGGCTCCAAAAACTACCAAAGTGAGTTTCCAGAAGAAAATCAGAAAAGCGCCTACACCAGCCCATGCCAAGAACTTATTCCAGCGTTTTCCATCTCTGTATGCAACTCTGTAAGAATAATGGCCCGCCGGGCCGGAAACAGAGGAGCCATTTAGGAAGCAAAATATCCACAGTACGGCTATATATATCGAGTAAATGCTCGCGAGAAGAACACGGAGAGAAAGGAGGCCCGAGGGACCAAATAGCACGCACATAAAGGTTAGGGCGGCAAGCACCGATATCGACCAACTCTTCCAAACGACGCGACTTTCCTTCAAACGATCCTCTTGTAAAGAATACGACCCAACTCCATCCTAGGTTGAGACAATCGGAGTAATCTCCCGCCATGAGACTCGCCGTAATCTCGGACATTCACGGAAACAGCTTCGCTTTAGACACCTTCCTCGAAGACATCAAAAACGAAGCCCCGGATCAAATCGTCTGCCTGGGCGATGCCATCCAAGCCGGTGCGCAGCCGGCGGAAACAGTAGCTACCTTAAGAGATCTGAAAATCCCAACCGTGATGGGCAATGCCGATGCCTGGCTCCTCAGCGGAAACGTTACGGCAGACGAGGGGCATTCCAGCGAACGGATGTCCAGAATGGAGGAAATTCGGCTCTGGTCTTTATCAAAGCTATCAAGCGAAGACCAGCAGTTTATTACCGAATTTAAGCCCACGATTCGGGTGGGGCTGGGCGATGGGCAAGAGCTATTGTGCTTTCACGGAACCCATAGAGATTTCGACGAACTTCTATTTCCTTGGGACCCGGAAGAGCGGTTTCGCGAGATTCTTGGCCCAGAAAACGCAACCTACTTTTGCGGTGGCCACACGCATATCCAGTTCATTCGCCATATCGGACGCAGATTTTTCTTTAACCCCGGAAGCGTTGGCTTCGCTGCTCGCCACGATCAAGATCCGAGTCCCTCCCACCTCGATCCGTGGGCGGAGTATGGGATTATCTCAATTGAATTGGGAAAAGTCTCCCTTGAGTTCCGCCGCGTGCCTTTAGATGTACCGAAAATGCTCGAAATCATTCGAGAAAGCGGCCGGCCGTATGCGGAAACGTTGATTGGGGAATATGGGAAATAGGCCTTCGGCCTTTGGTATTCGGCCTTAGGCGTACGGCTTTGGGAGCGGGAGCCCAATCTTCAAAGCCGTGACACACCCTGAACACGCCATCGGAGGATGACGTGAACGCTAAATCCAACACCCCTTAGGCCGAACGCCGAATGCCGAAGGCCAAATGGGCCGAAAGCCTAAGGCAACCCTCGCCATTCACCCACACATACGTCTACATACCCATCAACATCTGCGCAAAACAGGCAAAATTACCGACTTTTTTCACGAAAATGGTTGGAATTCCCAGTTTTTCCCAGTATCATCCCATGTAGGTGGATGATCTGGTCCAGGATGGTAAAGATTAGACACGGGTTGGGTGGGGTGCTCATCCCAATGTGAGGTAGCTGGCTTAGCATGGATGCGAAAGCCAGTTACCATTTTTCCAAATGAAGATCGCATGGACACAGTCGCCGCAAAATCGAACGAGCATTTGCTCGGCACAGACGAGGCGACACTCGACGACAAGGGGCGCATCCTTGTCAGCAAGAAAAAGCGAGAAAGACTAGGAGAAGCATTCACAGTGGCGCTTGGCACCACCGGATGCTTGGTCGCATACCCCGAACCGGTCTGGAACGAGCTAGTCAACAGTGTTCTCAGACTTGATCCCACTAATCTTGGACGTGAGATGTATATGCGGTTAGTTCTCGGCCAAGCCGATGACGAGCTGAAATTCGACGCCCAGGGCAGAGTTGTAATCCCTTCGAGGCTAAGGGAATTGGCGGGAATCAAGGATAAATCACAAGTGCTACTAGTTGGATGCGGAGACCGTCTGGAAATTTGGGCGAAGGAAGAATACGGCAGCTATCTCAAGAACCCTGAGACGTACGGAAGCGCGCGGCGAGAAGAGATCCTCAAAGCCAAGCGATTGATGAAGGAGGACACACTGTGAGCGGCATCGCGGCACCTGTCCAAAGGGAAGCGCTCAGAAGAGTATTGAGGTTGCGATCTCTCAATTCAGGTCCCTATCTTATGGAGCACAAGTCAGAGCGGCACGATCCCGTAATGGTCGACGAAATACTCGACACGTTTCAACTGCGTCCCGGTGCGGTGGTGGTCGATGGCACCCTTGGCTTGGGTGGCCATTCGCAAAGATTTTTGGAGAAGATCGCTCCTGAAGGCATGCTCATCGGTTTCGATTGGGACGCCTCTATGATGGCCATCGCCAAAGACCGGTTGGTAACCCTCGGCCACACCGAACTGGCCTTGGTCAATAAAGATTTTAGGGAGATCGAGCCGGTGCTCGAAGAACTCCAAGTAAAAGCTGATGCGATCCTTCTCGACCTCGGCCTTAACAGCGCCCAACTGGACGATCCGCACCGGGGTCTCAGCTTCATGAAGGAGGGTCCGCTTGATATGAGAATGGACCGCACCAGGGGCGAGCCGGCAGCCGCAATTTTGAACCGTATGAGCCCTCTCGCCATCGAAACCGTGTTGAAAGAATATGGCGACGAAAGATGGGCGCGCGCAATCGCAAGAGTAATTGTTGATAGACGTAAAACGATGCCGTTACGCACCACAACGGACCTTGCAAATTGTGTTCTTGCGGCTATTCCGAAACCTGCGCAAGATAAACGAATTCATCCCGCCACTCGGACCTTCCAGGCCGTCAGGATATACGTGAATCGGGAGCTTGAAGGACTTGACGAAGCACTGCTGGGCGCTGCCCGCAGTTTGGCCCCTGGAGGGGTGTTGGCTGTGCTTTCTTACCACTCTGGCGAAGACCGAATAGTGAAGCATACTTTCCGCGATTTGGCGGAAGAAGGCTACCAAGATCTATTCAAGAAACCGATCTCGCCAACTGAGTCTGAAGAGAAACACAACCCCCGTAGTCGAAGCGCAAAGCTTAGAGCGATTGTCCGCCCTCATAACGGCGAAATCGTTTAAGAACGCGGGAAGAGGATTTAAGGAGAGCAGTAGGATTCATGAGTTCAGTCCCAGTAACCGGAGCCAGACACAAAGCTAGACCTCGAACGAGGAGAAAAAGCCTTGTCAGTTCGCAGTCAGCCGCGAAGATCACGACTTTCTTGATCATCGTCGGCCTGACCTATCTTGTCAGCAGTATGACGGGCCAGGTCATGGTTGAAAAAGCGAGGCGCGAGGGTATTAGTGCCAGTGGACGCGCCCTGGAAGCGCGTAAAGTAGAAGCTGAGCTTGGCAAACGCTTGGACATGCTCACCAGTTTTGCCTCGGTTGATGAATGGGCTAAAACGCACAATTTCTTGCCTCCCGATCAGCTTGCCGCCACCCCTGGAAATGCTCCGATGATTATCAGCGAAGCTGCAAAGCCTGCCGCAGATGGCTCAACGCCGGGCGGATTGACGCCGGATGGCGAGACGCCCGCCCCCGCTCTCACTGCGCCTGTTACCCAGAAAAAGAAGAAGGGGCATAAGAAGACGAAAGTTGCCACGGATAGTGCAGCGCCGTTTGAGACCACTCTCCCTCTCGGCGAGGCCCCGGCGGATTCAAATTCGACCGATGAGACTCCCCCTCCCCTGCTCCCTGGGAGGGGAGGGGGCTGGGGGGAGAGGTTGGATCCTCAATCGAGAATCGACAATCGAAAATCGAAAATCCAACAGAGTGATTCCGAACCCCAGTCGCGAATTCACCATCGAAAATCGAAAATTAACCAGGACTCGCCAGACGACGGAATTCGACACAATGGCGCAATGTCAGATGCGACGGATGTCAAGGATGACACGCCCGCTCCTGTACTGGTGAAGCACCATCACCGCAAACATAAAATCGCACCCAAGGATGAGGTTCTAGATGTCCAGACCAGATAAGAGGCTAACCATTCTTTCCCGCGTCGTGGTCGGTGGCTTCGTGATTGCGGCGCTTAGCCAAGCCAAGGTCCAGATTCTACAGCGCAACTCCATCATCGACAAGGCGACCGAAACAGACCGATTTATCATCAGCCGAGCCGATCCTGCCAAGAGAGGCATTATTTATACGGCCGATGGCAAGCCCCTAGCCGAAGATGAAGACACCAGAGTTCTCAATGTCGATTTCACAAAGGTGCCGCATACTCCCGCGTTCTTTATGGATGTCTCGGCGGCGACGGGTATCCCCGCTAGCGAGTTTCAGCAGTTGGCCGATTCAGGCATGAAGACGAGAACCTGGCGTCAGCCGATCAGCTCGGCCCAGGCGGATCAACTTCAGCAGGTGAAGACTTCTTGGCGTGCCGATGGTATTTCTCTGGCACCCTCCGGCCGCCGCACATATCCCTTGGCGGATGCTACTTCCAGCTTTGTGGGCGTTCTCCGAGATGGGAAACCGCAAGGCGGCTTAGAGTCCGGCGATAACAAGATCCTGGCCGGCTCAAATGGCAAAAAGGTGGGGTTGGTCGATAGGGAAGGCCACTTCCTGCCGATGCGCCTTGATTCAAAAACGGTCCAGCGAGTAGATGGCGAAGACGTAACACTAACCATCGACAGCCAGCTTCAGACGGCCGCATCGAATGCGATTCGGCAAGCAGTCGAGTCGAACAAGGCAACTCAGGGCGTGGCTATCGTCATCAATCCTCGCAACGGCGACCTCGTTGCCATGGCGAACTGGCCCAGTTTCGATCCAAACAGCCTGGGTGAAGCGGAAGCCGCGCAACAGAAATACGGATTCAATCCCAACTACATGGCGGTTTTAGAGCCAGGCTCCATGTTCAAGATCCTCACCCTCGCCAAAGCCTTCGATTGCGGCGCGGTAAAGGAAACGGACGGCGTTTATTGCCACGGCGAACTGGCCGTAGGGAGGCGCACCGTTAAGTGCGACTCGCACCACGGCAACCGTGCGCACGGTCTGCTTAGCCCGGCCATGGCCATTGCCAAGAGCTGCAATGTGAGCGCGGCGACTTGGGCTCTTCGAATCGGCTACGACGATTATGTAAAGTACCTGGAGCAACTTGGCATCATGTCCAAGCCGAATCTTGGCGTTCCTGGAGAAAGGCCCGGCCTCTTTAACTATAATGACCCGGCGCAAGAGCTGCATCTTGCCAACCTGGGCTTTGGCCAGGCCATAAACGCCACTCCCATTCAACTCGCCGGTGCGTTTGGTATGCTCGCCAACAACGGCATGCGAATGCAGCCGCGTTTGATCAAGAGGATAGGAAATAAAGATCTTGCCCCGGTTCAACTTGGACAAATCGTAAAGCAAGAAACAACTCAAAAAATGCTGAAGATCATGCAGCTCGTTATCGAGTCCGATGCCGGAACCGGTAAAGACCTGCGTATTCCCGGCTACCTGTTGGGCGGCAAAACGGGCACCGCGCAAAAAGTGAACGCCAAAACGCACAGCATGAAAGGCGGCGGCTACGTTGCCAACTTTGTGGGATTTGTGCCGGGCGACAAGCCTCAGTATGTGATCCTGGTTATGGTGGATGACCCCACCGCCGGCAAGTATTACGGAGCCAGCGTAGCGGGCCCTGTATTCAAAGAGTTGGCGATGGATGTTATCAATCGGTTTAATATTCGCCCGAACGCGCCATTTACCAAGACGGCGCCAATCGATATCGATCAGTATAAGAATCAGGTGACCCAAGTGATTACCGCGCCCTACGTGAGCGCCCAGCAGATCAAAGAAGAAATCAGAGCAAGAGAAGATGCCAGGGCGAAGCAGAAGGATCCGATCGCGGCTTTAACCAACTTGGATCCGCTAAGTCTTAATGCCGATATGAAGGTCACAGCCGTCAAAAAAATGAATACCGAAGATCCAGTGAAATTGCTATCCACCACTCCCGGCGCAGACCTATTGGCCATGCAGAACGACGCCGACGAGCCGGGTTCTATAACCGAATCCACCTCGCGAGGGCATCGCCATCACCGCCATCGAAGGACGGAAGGAGTGGCCGCTCCGCAATGATTCAGATGTCCGCGCTCTTTGAATGCGCGGGAATTGAGCCCGACGTCCTCGAAGGAAAGGCAGAAATCGAGCGGCTATCCGCAGATTCGCGCCACGTCGATTCCAGCACTCTTTTTATCTCAATGCCGAGCCAAACTTCGGATGGCATGGCTTATCTGAAAGAAGCCATTTCAAAAGGGGTAGCGGCCGTTCTTGTTCATTCTGAAAAAGGCCTCGAAGTGGCTCGTCTTGAAGGCGTGCCAAGAGCGGCCATGATCGACGAGGGCTTGCGGTTTCCGGAGTTGGTTTGGCGACTTTGTCGAGCTTTTTATAAGAACCCAACCAAGACCATGAAGGTCGTTGGTGTGACGGGCACCAATGGCAAAACCACCGTCGCTTGGCTCATTCGCGACATGATCCAGAACCTTGGCGAGAAGGCAGGTTATTTGGGCACTTTGGGTTTTCAGATCCCTGGAATCTCCCGCGAATTGCCTAACACGACGCCTTTTTCGGTTGATCTCATGGCCCTATTGGCCGAAGCCCGAGACCGAGAAGTACAAGCCCTTTCTATTGAAGTCAGCAGCCACGCTTTGGATCAGCGCCGTATCGATGGCGTCGATTTCGATGCCGCCGTTTTTACGAACCTCAGCCAAGACCACTTGGATTATCACGGTTCTATGGAAGCCTATGCTCAAGCGAAGTTTAGGCTGTTTAGAGAGCTTGGCCCCCGTTCGGGCAAAAACTTTATGGCCGCCCTAAATGTGGGTGATAAATATGGCAAGGTTTGGTCACAAGAACTTGGATCAAACGTATTAACCTTTGGCCTGCGCGGCGCAGATCTGGTGGGCAAAGCCCTTAGTGTAGAGCTTAACAAAATTCAACTTCAACTGGCTTATGAAGGTGACAAGATTGTCACCGAAGTGCCGCTGGGTGGCTCCTTCAACGTTCAGAACTGCTTAAGTGCGGCGGCGGGAATGATTTGTCTGGGCTACTCGCTTGAGCAAATCGGGAAAGCCCTTACTGGCGTGCGGCCCGTTCCTGGCCGGTTTGAGCCGGTTCCAAACGACAAGGGAATTGGCATCATCGTGGATTACGCCCATACCCCCGATGCTTTGCAAAAGCTTTTAGATTCGGTTCGCCAACTGCATCCGGCAAGAATCGTCACCGTTTTTGGCTGCGGAGGAGATCGCGATAAAACCAAGCGCCCCAAAATGGCCAAAGCCGCCAGCGAACGCAGCGATATGGTCGTGCTGACCAGCGATAACCCCCGCTCCGAAGATCCAGTTCAGATTCTGAAAGATGTCGAAAGCGGCCTGGTCCCGGGGGTGGATGCCTGCTGCATTATCGATCGCCGCGAAGCAATCGAGTACACGCTTAAAAAGGCTCATCCAGGCGACGTAGTAGTCATTGCCGGCAAGGGACATGAGAATTACCAAATCATCGGGCGCACGAAATATCCTATGGATGATCGGGAAATTGCCCGGGAGGCCCTGAAAGTTTGAAGCCCTTGTTGGTTTTGGACTTTGCATCCATCGTTGGCGGAAGCTTAAATGGCGTTGACCCTTCTTCCGCCATAACGGGTTTTGCGTTGGACAATCGCGAAGTCAAGCCCGGCGATCTCTTTATCGCCATTAAGGGTGAACGCGTTGATGGCCATGATTTCGCGGCAGCCGCTATCGCTGCTGGCGCTGTAGCGGTCTTGGCTGAACAGTCGGTGGATAGCCCGCATATTTTGGTGCCAAACGTGGTGCAGGCCCTGGCCGACTACGCTTTAAGCATCCGCAATACATTCAATGGCCCCGTTATCGGTATCACGGGCAGCGCCGGAAAGACGACCACTAAGGAACTCATCGCGGCAGCATTAACCCCATTGGGTCCGGTCTTAAAAACAGAAGGCAACCGTAACTCGGAGTTCACTTCTCCTCTGCTTTGGGCCGAGTTAGAAGCCTATCACAAGAGTGTGGTTGTGGAGATGGGTATGCGCGGATTTGGACAGGTCGCCCACCTGGCATCTTTTACAAAACCGACTATTGGCGTCATCACAAACATTGGTTATTCGCATATCGAAATTGTTGGAAGTCGGGAAGGCATCGCCAGAGCCAAGGCAGAGCTGTTGGAGTCGTTAACTAACTCCCCCTCCCCAATCGAGAATCAAGAAGTGGTTACGAAGAGCGCGAATAACGGCACTCGTACAGATTCTTCACCTCTCCCGAGAGGAGAGGTCGCTGAGGAACGAAGCGGGAGAGGCTCGAACAACCAAGATCTGAAATCATCTGAGAATCTTTTCGAAATTGATTCTCAAGAATCGAGAAACGAAAATTCCGAGGGAGGACAGGTTCCGGAAACCGACGAGTCCGACCGAACCCAAGTAAAACGCGACTCTTTAAATGCCAACCAGCCCAAACCTCTCTCCTCCGTGAGGGAGGTCGAAAGCTTTCCAATATACGCAGTGCAGTCCGACTCACGCATGCCGACAGAGGAAAGCGGTGAGCTTGCGAACCGGGAGGGAGGGGAAAAAAAGAATCAAACCGTTTCAGTTTTATGGGCCGAAGGCCCCTACCTAGATTTCCTCTCCAAATACTCCAAAGTTCCTGTCAAAACATTTGGCTTCTCCCAATCCGCCGATTGCCGAATCGAATCCTACAAAGCCATCGATTGGCGAAATAGCGAAATCGAGGGCTCGGTCAATGGTCAAAGGTTTAACGCCACAATCCCAGGTGTTGGCCGCCATTTTGCCCTCAATGCAGCCGCCGCCATTCTTGTCGCTACAACAGTCGGCGTAGATCCCCAAAAGGCTGCAAAGGCCCTCCAAAAGGCCCAATTCCCACCCATGCGAATGGAGATCATCGAGCACAACGGGGTCACCATTGTTCTCGATGCCTACAACGCCAGCCCCGCCAGCGCCATCGCCGCAATAGAAACTCTAGAAGAACTACCGGCCAAGGGCCGCCGCATCGCCATCCTTGGCGAAATGCGAGAGCTTGGCGCTTACGCCGAAGATAACCACCGGCAAGTTGGCGCAGCCCTCGCCCATCACGGAATCGACCTCGCCGTTCTCTACGGCGAGAAAGCCCGTTGGATCGGTTCGGCCGCCCAATCAAATGGCATGTCTCCAGCCGCACTCAAATATGTTGATTCGATCGAAGAAATCACCATATTCCTCAAATCCCTAAAAGCTGGCGACGTCGTCTTGATCAAAGGCAGTCGCGCGCTTGAAATGGAGCGGGCACTCGACTACCTGAAGGAGCCCGCCCTTTGATGATCCCAAACCTTTTTTTTCGTATGAGCTTTTTGGCCTTCGGAGTGGCGTTCCTCACCGGAGCTATTTCGGCAGGACCGATTCTAAAAGGGCTCATCGCTCTAAAATCACGCCAAAACGTTTACAATCTGGCGCCGGAATCTCACCAAAAGAAACAAGGTACGCCGACCATGGGCGGGATCATTATTCTTTTAGGTTTGATGGCGGGGATAGGTTACGCCACATTCGATTGGGGGTTCTCCCTTTGGATTTTTGGTTTTAGTCTTATTGGATTCACAGATGACTTTATCATCCCCAAGCTTATGAAGGGCAAGCGAGGCCTTGGCTGGAAGCAGAAAATTGTCGCGCAGCTAGTGTTAGCCTTCCTTGCGGGCGCAGTCTTTGATATCCCGAACGAATTGGGCCCGATGGCCTTAATGGTTTTTCTCGTTCTGTTCTTCAGTAACGCTTATAACTTTGCTGACGGGCTGGACGCTCTAGCTGGAAGTCTAGGCCTTATCCTATGCTTTGGATTTGCTGGAATTGCGGCTTGCACTGGCCAATGGATGGTTATTCCCATGATGGCAGCGCTTGCCGGCGCGTTTTTGCCCTTCTTGTTTTTGAACGCACCGCCTGCCAAGGTATTCATGGGCGATGTCGGTGCCCTTTCGATTGGTGCTGTTTTTGGTGTCGTCTCCGCCATTCTTCTCTTGGGCCTTGGAGGCGTTGGGTCGCCGCCTCCGGTTGTCGATTGGCACCCTGACTTGATTTTGCCTTTGCTTATTCTGGGATTTGTAATGATTGTCGAACTTGTGCCTGTTCCCATGCAAGTGGCATATTTCAAACTCACCAAGAAACGGCTTTTTCCTTTTACTCCCATTCATCACTCTTTTGAAGTGAAAGGGTGGCCGGAGTCCCGCGTGGTCTGGTCCTTCGCTTTAGCCCAGATGCTCTTGGCAATAGTGGCTATCGGCCTAGTGAATTTGAGGGCTCGGCACGACTTTAACCCGGAGTACTTCGACAATAACGTTTCATTAAAGGTGCCCATTTTAACTGAGGCTCGGCAGTGAATGGCCAAAAGATCGCCATCCTCGGCGCCGGACGAAGTGGGATCGCGGTTGCCCGGGCTGCGAAAGCGAGAGGCGCAGAACCAACTATTTACGACGCAAAACCGCTCGGCCAGCTTCCAAAGCTAGATGAAGGCATCAAAATCGTTGGCAACCACACCCAGCCCTTCACAGCCAACCAAGCCGATATCCTCGTCACCTCGCCCGGAGTCGATAGCCGCAGCCCGATCCTCAAAGAAACCCAAAAGAACGGAGTCGAAATCATCGGCGAAGTCGAGTTCGCTTACCGAATCGCCCAGAGCCGTATTATCGCCATTACTGGCACAAACGGAAAGAGCACAACCACCGTCATGGCCTGGCTCTGCATGAACGAGTTAAAGCCCGGAAACGCCAAGCTCTGCGGCAACATCTACGGCTCCGGCTACGATGAAGTCCCCCTCGTCGAAGCGGCTGCTAGCAGCGGACCGGAAGACGTCCTCGTTGCCGAAATTAGCAGCTTCCAATTGGAATGGATCGATGAATTCCGGCCCAAGTGCGCGGCCATCACCAACATCACGCCCGACCACCTCAACCGCTACAACGGCTTCGCCGATTACGCCGCCACCAAGCGCAAGATTTACAGCAACATGGGCAACGGTGACACCTACGTTCACCACTCGGATCTCATGACAACTCCCTCGGAAAACGCCCCGTTCACCGTCCTTAAGACGCTGTATGATAACCGAGAGATCTATCTGGGCCACACCCGCATTCAGATCGAAAACCTTCCCTTCAAGGAGTGCCATAACATTCAAAACGCGGCCATGGCAGCAACTCTTGCCATGGCCATGGTGACTCCAAGTTGGGATTCGCCAACCCCAGAACAAACAAAAGAAATCGAACAGGGGTTAAAAAACTTCCACGGCATTGCCCACCGGATGGAAAGAATGGGTTCAAAAAACGGCGTCGAACTCATCAACAATTCGATGTGTACCAACCCCGGCGCGATCGTCGCGTCCAGCAGCAGCATCCATTCGCCGCAGCATCTGCTCATTGGCGGGATTACCAAGGATTTGGACTTTACGCCCGTCGGCGAATATCTTGCAAAAAGTGAAAATAAAGCGTACTTATTTGGTTCAGACGGAGATAAAATTAGTGAGCAGCTTAAGGGCTCTTTTCCCGTCTTTACAACGATGGGGGAGGCCTTTGCAGCAGCGATAAACACCGCAAAACCCGGAGAAGTGGTCATGCTCGCGCCAGGATGCGCCAGTATGGATCAGTATTTGGATTTCCGAGCTCGCGGAGACGAGTTTCGACAGCTTGCCAAGGAGTGGCTAGATGACTAAAGCGCTACGCATTAACGACCCAGTTTTGGTGTTTTTGGCCTTGCTCGTTACGGGCTTGGGTCTGGTGTTCATTTTTGATGCCGGTTATGCCCGATCGATTGGTGCGGGTTATGGCGCCATTCCGAAAGAGTTTCGTTCGCAGTTAATGTTCTTGCCAATCGCGCTCATTTGTGGCGCGATTATCTGCCGCATCGGCGTTCAGAAATGGGAAAAGGCTTCCCGTTGGCTTTGGATCATCAGTGTCGCTTCATTGATTTTGCCGTTTCTTCCGGGGCTGGGGGTTGAGCACAATGGCGCTTCGCGTTGGTTTAAAATCGGCCCTGCCGAGATCCAGCCGGCCGAGTTTATAAAGGTAAGCGTGATCCTGTTCCTGGCCGCCGTTTTCGCAACCCGTGCGCCTTGGCCCAAGGCGATCAAAGCGCCAAAGCATTTTGCCGATGCCATGGACCGCATCTATGTGCCCAAGCTGGCCCGCTTCATGCCCTTCGTCTGGGTTATAGCGGCTGCCCTTCTCATCGAGAAAGAGCCGGACATGGGCACCGCGTTCATTGTCGGCGTGGTCGCTTTCGTGATGATGTTCGTGGGAGGCGTGAGCAGGAAATCGCTGATTACGGCCGGAGTCCTTGCTTTCGTCGGCGTGGGCATCCTCGTCGCCCAGCAGCCTTATCGAATGGACCGCATCCTTCACCACGGCGATCGATGGTCGACTCAAATGATGGACGATACGGGCTATCAAACTGTCCAATCCGAGCTTGCCATGGCCAGCGGCGGCCTTATCGGCGTCGGCCCTGGCGCAGGTCGCGCTAAACATGTTGAGCCGGCCGCCACAACCGACTTTATGCTTGCCACCATTGCCGAAGAATTCGGATTTGTAGGAGTGATGGTCGTTCTCGGCGTCCTCTGCCTGCTCGTTCTAAGGCTGTTTCAACTTAGCCGCAAAGCGCCCACTCGTTTCGGAAGTCTAGTCCTAATGGGAGTGGGTTCTTGGATAGGCATTCAAACGATTTTAAACGTAATGATGGCAAACGCAACCCTGCCCGCCATTGGAGTTCCGCTGCCGTTCATAAGCTCGGGCGGGTCCAGTTTGGTGGCTTTGTGGTTGGCAATCGGTTTGAGCCAGGCCGCTCTCAGCAAGGTGCCAGAGCCGGCAACCGAGGAGGTAAAGAAGCGTGCGGCTCATCGTAACAGGTGGCGGAACCGGCGGCCACGTCTTTCCCGCGCTTGAGGTCGCCCGCCTAGCTAAGCAGCAAGGTTGGGACGTCCTCTATCTCGGGTCACTTCGTGGGCAGGAGCAGCGCTCTTGTGAGCGTGCTGGCATTGCCTTTCGTGGCTTTCCTTCAGAGCCTATTTACAGTCTTAAATCGTTTCGGGGCATGCGCGCTGCGCTGAACTTGGCGCGGGCGTCGGTCATGGCCCGCGGCGCCATCAAAAAGGCAAAGCCCCACGCTTTGTTTTCCACTGGCGGCTACTCCAGCGCGCCCATCATAATGGCGGGCACTCGCATGGGCATCCCGCTTGTGGTGCATGAGCAAAATAGCGTTCCCGGACGAACTAATCTAATCGCCGCCAAAAGGGCAAAATACATTGCCAGCACGTTCAAATCTGCCGAACAGCATTTTGAGAAGGGCAAAGTCGTTTGGACCGGCATGCCGGTTCGAGAAGAGCTACGGGAGATAGCGGCCAGCCACCACTTGATGATCGACGCTTCGCCGATTTGCGTCCTTGTTGTCGGCGGTTCCCAAGGCGCGGCTGCCCTAAACGAATCAGCCGTAGCAACAGCAACTCGCATGACCGAAAAAGACCTGCGTTGGGTGCACGTTACCGGCAAAGCCCATTTCGAAACGATCTTCCCAACCTACGAAAAGCTAGGCATCGGAAACATCTATGAAATGAAGTCCTTTCTAGAGGGTTCCGCGATGGGAAATGCTTACGCGGAAGGATCCTTGGTTGTTGGTCGTTCTGGGGCTGGAACACTATCGGAATTGGCAGCCTTCCGGCTTCCAAGTGTGCTTGTGCCGTACCCGGCGGCGTACGCGAATCATCAGCTATATAATGCGCAAGAGTTTGAAGAAATGGGCGCGGCAGTCGTTATCCCTCAGGACGTCCTTCATCCATCCAAACTGCAAGAGGCCTTGTCCGGATGGATTGAAAATCCCTCTCTGCGTGAAAAAGCCCAGCAGGCGCTTGCCGAATGGGATCAGCCGGACGCAGCCCGCAACATTTTGGACCTTGTGAGTAAAGCGGTTAGGGAATAGTCGAAAGTTGAAAGTCGAAAGTCGAAAGTCGAAAGTCGAAAGTCGAAAGACTTACTAAGAGAACAAAGGATTTGAAAAACATGCAAAGCGTTAACCCACTGGCGGATCCAACTATAACGCAGCTTCATTGGAAAGGATCCGCAACGCTCGGAGGGTCGAAAGAAGTTATCAAAGGCCGCGATGCCCGGAACCCAGTTGGTAAGGCTTGTTCGCAGACTAGGCTCGGAGGGCCGGAAGAAATTAGCAATGGCCGCGAACCCCGGAACCCAGTTTGTAAGGCTCGGTCGCAGAATAGGCCCGGAGGGCCGGAAGAGTTTAGCGAAGGCCGTAAGGCCTGGAACCTGACAAGCCAGGCTCGGGAGCCCCGGAGGGGCGGCATCCTCCCCCTAGCAAGCGCCAAACAGGGAATGAAAAACTTGAGTAGAACAGGAAAATGAGGAAGAAGGCGGAAATACTGGAATCGTTCGCGCCACGAGAGGCTCTAAACACTTTCAAGAGCTTCTATTTGGTGGGCATTGGCGGCGCGGGAATGAATGGCCTCGCCAAGATGCTGCTGCATCGCGGCTACGAAGTAGCCGGTTCGGATTCCACCGCTTCAGCCGTCACTGCAGAACTGGCGACGGAAGGTATCCAAGTCAGAACGAGCCACTCCGGCGAGGACATCCGCAACGATCAAGCCATCGTTCTTAGCGACGCCATCGATCTCAAAACCAGCCCAGAGGTAGCGCGCGCCCAAGAACTCGGCTGCCCCCTTTTTCGCCGTTCTCAGCTGCTCGGTTGGCTCCTAAAAGATAAAAAGATCTTAGCCGTTACCGGCACTCATGGGAAAACGACCACCACTGGGATGCTCGGTGCTGCCTTAACCGCGGCAGGGCTTGATCCGCTCATCGTCGTTGGAGCGAGCGTGGCCCAGTTTGGCGGGCCGATCAAAGAAGGCTCTGGACCTTACGCTGTGGTTGAAGCCTGCGAGGCCTACGACAGCTTCCACGATCTCGATCCATTCATCGTTGTTCTCACCAACCTGGAGCTGGATCACGTCGATTTCCACGGTACCTACGAGAGCCTTCTCGATAGTGTGGTGAGATTTGTAAGCCGAATTCCCTTCGAAGGCTGCTTAGTTTTCTGCGCAGACGACCCAGGTGCACGCGATGTGGCCGCCCAATTTAACGGCCGCAAGCTTGGCTACGCCAAGAAAGCTTTTGAAGAAACGGCCGCCGGCAACGAAGAAGCCTCCTTCGGGAACCGAAGCGCCGAGAACAACGAAATCAAGCTCGCCGTCCCTGGCGAGCATAATCGGCTCAACGCCTCCGGTGCCCTTATAGCAGCCGTCCAAACGGGAGCCGATGTAAGCAAAGCGGCCCAAGGCATTGCCGCCTTCACCGGCGCGGAGCGAAGGCTAGAAGTCAAGCGCGAAGGCCCCATCGTTGTCATCGACGACTACGCCCACCATCCCTCCGAGATCACGGCCAGCATTAAGGCTTTAAAGTCCCGTTATCCCGATCGAAGACTAGTTGTCGTTTACCAGCCCCATCTTTACAGCCGAACGGCCGACCTCATGCCGCAGTTCGCGGAGGCTCTCAGCGAAGCCGACCGCGTGATCCTCACCGATATTTATCCAGCCCGAGAAGATCCCATGGCCGGTATCAGTTCTGCCGTAATAGCCGAGTTGGTAAACAAGCCGGTTGAGTACGTGCCAAGCAGACATCTGCTGCCGGCCCATGTCGCCGCTCAAACAAAGCCGGGAGATCTGGTTGTAGGAATGGGCGCGGGCAACATCTCGGAGTTCGTTCCGTCTTTTCTGCGTGAATTGGACCGAAGCGGCCCATTGAAGATCGCCGTCGTTTACGGCGGAGACAGCGCCGAAAGGGAAGTCTCCCTGCACAGCGGCCTCCAAGTGGCCGCCGCCCTCAAAACCCACGGCTATGAAGTTCGCTTGGTCGATATAACCGACCTGCTTCTAAGTCGCGGCGATGTGAGCAGCTTTACCGGCGCGAATCGCCCCGATGTGGCGTTTCTCGCCGTTCACGGCACCCACGCCGAAGACGGCGCAATTCAAGGATTTTTCGAGCTCCTTCACATCCCGTACACCGGCTCTGGCATCCAATCCAGCGCCATTGCCATGGACAAGCGTGTTACGAAGCAAATCCTGGAAGTAGCCGGTTTGCCAGTGCCAAGGGGCCAGTTTGTAACTAGCGCGGATCAACCTATAACCATTAAAACTCCGCTCATTGTAAAGCCAAACGCGCAAGGCTCTACTGTGGGACTCAGCTTTGTTAAAGAAGAAAGTCAAGTAAAAAATGCGATTAGAAAGGCCCTTCAATACGATAGCGCGGCTCTTGTAGAAGATTGGATCCAAGGGATGGAAATATCCGTTCCCGTTATGGGGGATAAAGCCCTCCCGCCCGTCGAGATCGCTCCTGTTAGTGGCTTTTACGATTTCAGTTCGAAATACCTGCCTGGCGCAACGGAAGAGGTCGTCCCCGCCCGTCTGCCCCAGCACGTGCTTGAAAAAGCTCAGGCTTATGCCCTTAAAGCTCACCAAACCCTAGGCTGCAATGGTGCAACCAGAACTGACATGATCGTCGACGGGGAAGACCCCGTCGTGCTAGAGGTCAATACACTTCCAGGGATGACCGGTACCTCGCTGTTGCCAAACAGCGCGAAAGCGGCAGGAATCAGTTTCGAAGCGTTAGTGGACTGGATCGTCCAAGACGCATTGAGGAGGCATGGCGCGAAAACGTAGAAGGAGACGCCTTAAAGTTGGCGTAATCCTATGGCCCTTATTTGTTTTAACCGTCGTTGGCGGTTTGCTTTTTAGTCCCGTCACGGCCGCCAATCATGTGCGCGTTTCGGGCGCAAAAACTTCCGATAAAGCCCGCATCGAAAAGGAGCTTCAGTGGCTCAAGGATAAACCGTGCATCACCGTTAACGGTCCGAGCGTGGTGGATCAGCTCTTGCGGCGCCCGGATGTAAAAAATGTCTCGCTTTCGCGAAGTCTGCTCGGCTCTGCCCAGCTAACCATGGACTACTATCAGCCTGTCGCATTGGTCAAAAACTCAAAGGATGAGGTCCTAACCGAAGACGGCTTTTTGTGCAAAATGCCAGACGCCCCAACCGATCTTCCGACTATCGAAATCTTTCCGGAAGCGGCCGGCCCCTCGTTTGGTCTCAGCACTGTTTGGGAGCCAAAGAACGTTGCGGAAACCTGCGAAAGGGCTTTCAAACAGGGAATTATAAAGAACCTTTCAATAACCGTTACAAGAAACGGTTCTGTGTGCTTAAATTCTGGTGTAACGGGAAGGGTTGTTCTGGGCGCGCCGGAAGAACTGGACGAAAAATTCGACCAAATCCGCCTAATCCTCTCCTCCCATCCTGATTTACTCACCCATGGCAAAGAGCTGGTTCTAATTGCTCCGAAGAAACCGGTTACGAGGCCTATGCAAGGAAATCCACTATGAATCCGTTTGTGTCGAGAATTAACAGAGGATCCTGGGAGTTGCCAGTCTGCGGACTTTGCATCGTTCTCGGCGTCATGATTTACTTGACTCAGATTAACCCGAGTACCCGCGCAAGCCGAAATATTTCTGCCGCCCAGTCAAGCCGTATCGACACTACCGATACCGAGCTACAGAACCAATATAACAAGCTCAGCGCTCAAGTGCAGCATCTTCAGGAAGACAATACGAAGCTGCAGAACGCCATGGCCAACCAGTCTAACCAGGGCAAAGTCCTAAATCAGGGCCTGCAAGACACCAAGCTTTTTGCCGGCCTCACCGAAGTTGAAGGGCCGGGAGTTACGATCACGCTAAGAGACAGCACAAAGCCGCCTCCCGTTACCGATAGCAAGCCGGAAGTTGTGGCTCAGGAGCTGAACTCCATCATCCACGATGACGATGTTCTCAAAGTCGTAAACGAGCTTTGGGCTTCAGGTGCGGAAGCGATATCGGTAAACAATCACCGGGTTTCCATTGGAACCTCGTTCAGATGTGTCGGGCCAACGATTCTTGTTGATGGGGCGCGCATCGCCTCACCGGTGGTAATCAGAGCGATTGGAGACTCGGAAACCCTAAAAGGTGGCCTCAACATCCCTGGCGGCATTTTGGACCAACTGCGCCAACAGGATCCTGCCATGGTCGAAATCGAAACCGTAAAGAAGCACGTCCTGCCCGCCTTCACCGGTTCCACACAGCACACTCTGCTAAGCGTCCCTAAGGTTACGAAGTGATCATACTCCTGCCCATTGTTTGTATAGCCTTGGGAGTGCTGATTCCGTATGTGCTCCATCTCCAACCGGCCCACGGAATCGAGGCAACCTATCTTGCTGTAGCGTGTATTGCCGGCCTTGATACGGTTTGCGGCGGCATTCGAACCGGCCTAGAGGGTAAGTTTCACAACGACGTATTTTTAACAGGCTTCTTTTCAAATATCCTTATAGCGTTCTTTTTTGCGTGGCTTGGCGATAAGATAGGATTAGATCTCGCGTTAGCTGCGGTTCTTGTACTCGGCACAAGGATTTTTACAAATCTAAGTCTGATTAGAAGGTTTCTGCTGACAAAATGGCAGGATGAACGCCAACGCAGGAAATTGCAGAGGCAAAGTGCGCCGGCAACGACAAACACATGAGTAACCCTCTAATCGCGGTTTTGGATTTAGGCTCAACAAAGGCAGCGTGCATCGCGGCCGAACAAAACGACGATGGATTTAATATCGTCGCCGTTTCCAGCGTGGAATGCAAGGGCGTTCGCCGGGGTGTGGTTGCCGATCTAGAGCACACCGCAAACGCGATCGACATGGCTGTGCGAAAGATCCAGCAAACAGTCGGGCAAGATATCCCGTCGCTGGTCGTCAGCATTGGCGGCGCTCACATCGAGGGGATCAATACTCAAGGCTTCGTGCCGATCTTTCCTAAGGGCCGCGAGATCACGCGTGACGATGTTTTGCAGGTGATGAACCACAGCCGCCAGGTAGTGGTCCCTGCCGATCGTGAACAGATCCAAGCTTTGCCAAGAGAGTTTAAGATTGATGGCCAGGGCGGCGTGGCGCGACCCATCGGCATGAGTGGCAGCAAACTGGAAGTGACGACTTATCTGGTCACCGGCCAAACCAGCCACATTCAGAACATCGAAAAGGCAGTCGCCATGGCGGGCAAGCGAGTGGAGATGATGGTTCTCCAGTGCTTGGCTTCCAGCCTCGGTGTGCTAACCCCGCAAGAGATTGAGCTTGGCTGCGTGGTCGTTGATATTGGCGGAGGAACCACCGATGTCGCCGTCTTCAGTGGCGGTTCCATTGTTCATACGGCGTGCCTGCCCATCGGCGGCCAGCTTGTGACCTCCGATCTGAGCAAGCTCCTAAAGACTTCGCCTGATGAAGCCGAACGGCTGAAGGTCGAGTCGGCTTGCGCGCTTCCGACCTTGGTGAAGGATTCTGAGACCTGCGAAGTTTTGCAGCTTGGCCAAACCCACAGCCGGCCTATGCAGCGCCGCGTCCTTTGCGAGATCGTAGAGAGCCGCATGAAGGAATTGGCTGTTATGGTTCGTCAGCAGATCGAAAAGAGCGGCATGTATGGCGTTCTGCCGGCAGGCGTGGTTCTTACCGGCGGCGGTAGCCAAATGGATGGCACCGAGAAGCTTTTTGAATCGGTTTTGCAGCATTTGCGGGTGCGCTCCGGCGCACCAAAACTCGGCGGCGAGCTTGCCAGCGAGATCGATCGCCCCGAAATGTCCACGGGCATCGGGTTGGTCAAGTTCGCCTTGGAGTGCTCGGAAGACGAGTTCGCCACCGCAGCAGGGGCGTCGAACTGGAAAGAGCGTATCCGGACGTTTTGGTCGCTGTTAAGCGGCAAAGCGTAAGTTCCGCTTTTTCGTGAGCGTCGCTGAATATGGGCGAGGATTTGTGTTTCCAATCCCGGCCCTTTGGGCCTTGTGGCTGGACGCCCCCAGTTCCAGCCCTCGACTATTCGCCTTTAGGGCGAATAGCCAGCAGGCTTCGCTCAAATATCGTAGCCCTTCGGGCCTTTAAGAGGCGGAAATTGAGGTTAGGATTTGATATTTAAAGGGACTTCGTGCCAAAACCCTTGTTCTTGCAATCGTTAACGTTGGTCTTGCCTAAGCACTGTTGGCAGGGTAGGCCCGAAGGGCCAGGATATTTGAGCGAAGCTTGCTGGCTCGCCGACGAAGCGCAGCGTCGTCGGGCGAGACGAAGGCTGGTAATGCGCGGCAAGCCCGAAAATAGGCCCAAAGGGCTGGGATCGGAAAATTGGCTGTTGTAAATCACGCGTCGACCACGCACGGTTTTGTCAGGGTTAGGCCCGAGGGGCGCTAGGATATTTTAGCGAAGCCGGCTGGCACGCCTCCCGTAGCGAAGCGTAAGGCGGCGAGACGAGGGCTGGTAAAGTGCCCCAAACTGGGTACAGGCCCAAAGGGCCGGGATAAAATCTCATAATGCCTCAATCCCTTTCGCGCGTCGTTATCCACGTCGCCTTTAGCACCAAAGACCGGATTCCGTTCCTAACGGAACGGGTCCGACAAGAGCTCTATCCGTATCTGGGAGCCGTTCTTACAAATAACAAATGAATCCCAATTCAAATCGGCGGGGTCGAAGACCATATACACGCCCTATTTGTTTTAAGCCGCACACTGACGATTGCGCAGTCGGTCGAACATCTGAAATCGGGTTCGTCAAAGTGGCTGAAAGGCAAATCGCCAGATTGCGCGAACTTCGCTTGGCAGTTGGGGTACGGGTCGTTTTCCGTCAGTCAAAGGGACGTGCCTTTGGTGGTTAACTATATTCAAAACCAGGCAGAACACCACCGAAATCTGACGTTCAAAGACGAGTTTCGTCAGTTCTTAACCGAGCATTCAATGGAATGGGACGAGCGTTACGTTTGGGATTGATCCCAATCTCGGTCCTTTGGACCTTTCCATCTATCCGACGTCGTTACCAGCCCTCGTCTATTCGCCCTTGCTGCGCCGGGCGAATAGCCAGCAGGCTTCGCTAAAATATCGTAGCCTTTCGGGCCTGTCCCCCGCGAAGATCGTGCTTTAGGCGAGGGGCGGTTCGGCTTGCGAAGCAAACGGGCACCTAACCTATCAAAGATTTTGATTTTGACAGAGAGACTTTGCTGTCCAGCTTGAAGTTACAACCCAAGGGGCCTGGATCGGAGAATGGTCACCGTATTACACAAGCGGTCATTTGCCAAAACATTTTTGGAGGGGTCAGGCCCGAAGGGCCATGATAATTCAGCGAAGCCTGCTGGCTCGCCTTCCGAAGCGAAGCGTAGGGCGGCGAGACGAGGGCTGGAAAGGGCGCATCCCTATTTCCGAAGGTTCAAAGGACCGGGATATCGCATGGCAAACGGCGATGCTTATGCCTTGCACTTTCGAAACCGTAAAACCTTTAAAATCCACTCCTCCGTCTGGCTTATAGAACCATGCCCATGCCGAACGCGAACCTCCAATACCTGAAATCCGTATCGCCTTCAAACGGGCCCTCAAAAAACGAAAAAACTTTGCATCTTTTTGAACCAGTTGTGTCGACCAAAAACCGACACAACTGGTTGAACTTCTCCGAAAACGCGCGATCTCAAAATGAACACCGAAATGGCATCGTCACCCGTCTACATAAACGGAAATTAAAAAGGCTTGTAAATTCCTGAGGCTAAATTCGCGATCCATACCACAAAAGGCCTGTGGAAAACTCACTTGAAAATCGCGATTTGAACCTGCGAGCCACAAAGAAATACAGAAAAATACTGGCCTAATAACGTTTTTGTTGATCGCGGCGTATAAGTGAAAAAACAAAAAATGCGGAAACTAGCAATGAGAGCAAAATGTCTGCCTAAAACGACCTTTGCGTCGTTTATAATGTGAAACCTACAACCGTTTTCCCGTGCGGTTTTTTGTCGGAGAAGGGACCCAGGATATGAGCAACAAATCAGCAGAAGCAGTTATCAAAGTTATTGGCGTTGGCGGAGGCGGATCGAATGCGGTCAACCGCATGATCGAATCGGGAGTGAAGGGCGTTGAGTTCATCGCGATGAACTCCGACACGCAGGTGCTTGACCTAAGCGCGGCCCCAAAGAAGGTCCAGCTAGGCAATAATCTCACGAGAGGCCTTGGCGCGGGCGGTAACCCCGAGCGAGGCAAAGAGGCAGCCGAAGAGAGCAAAAATGAGATCCGTAAAGTGCTCGAAGGCGCCGACATGGTCTTCATTACGGCCGGCATGGGCGGCGGCACCGGAACCGGTGCAGCACCGGTCGTTGCCGATCTGGCTCGAGAGCTTGGTGCATTAACAGTCGCAGTAGTAACAAGACCGTTTTCCTTCGAAGGGCCCAAGCGACAGCGATTGGCAGAGCAGGGCGTGACGTCGCTCATGGGGCGGACCGACACGATTATCACCATCCCCAACGATAAGTTGATGGGAGTTGTGGAGCGACAGACCACCCTTAAAGAAGCTTTCCGAGTTGCTGACGATGTTCTCCGACAGGGAATCCAAGGCATCAGCGATATCATCACCGTTCCTGGCCAAATCAACGTGGACTTCGCCGACGTTCGCGCCGTTATGTCCAACGCTGGCCCCGCCCTTATGGGCATCGGCTATGGCGTAGGCGACCAGCGCGCTTTGCAGGCCGCCCAATCGGCCACGAACAGCCCGCTCCTTGAGCAGACTATCCATGGCGCCCGCGGGCTTTTGGTCAACATCACTTCCAGCGAGGATCTAACCCTTGCCGAAGTCGATGAGGCGATGGAGTACATCCACAACCTATGCGACAGCGACGACGCCGCCATCTACTTCGGCCATGTAATGGAAGAAGGCCTAGAGGGTTCGGTTCGAATCACCGTTCTCGCTACCGGCTTCAATCCTTACACGAGCGAAGGAAAGAAGGTCGCAACCGCAGCTTTCTCGGTGCCAAATCTGGACGTAGAGACTGCGGCTCTGATAGAGAAGAGCCCCGTCGCGAAGCCTGAAAACTCTCGTCCGCTCGTTTTCCCAACGGTTTCGAACGGCGCTGCCGAGCGGACCAGCCGAAACGCAGCGACGACGGATACCTCTGCCGTATTCGATGAGTCCGATCTGGACATCCCCGCGTTCATCCGCGAGCATCGCAGTAAGCAAAACCCTTAGGCTAAGAACGGGGCCGGCTTTTGGCCTCGTTTTTTTATCCCTCTGATAATCCTGTGAACGTTGTTCACAAATATGGTATCTTTATAGGTGCATCGGTTTGTGGACGGTCTGATATGGGTGTTGATAGTGAGATCGTTGGTATCGCAGAGATAGCGGCGATGTCTAACGTCCGTCCATCGGCTGTCGCGAATTGGCGTTTGCGGTATTCGGACTTTCCATCTCCCATTGCGGAGTTGAAATCCGGGCCTGTGTTTAAAAGGAGCCACGTAAGAAACTGGCTTCGAAAAAAGAGGATCAGAATGGCAACAATAATTTCGACAATCAACTTGAAAGGCGGCGTTGGAAAGAGCACAACGACCGTGGCACTGGCGGAAATGCTCTCAAATGCATTTAGTAAGAAAGTCTTAGTGATAGATCTGGACCCGCAGACTAACGCAACCGTAATGCTAATTGGCGAGGAGCGATGGCTTGAGCTCAATAAGCAAGAGCACACCTTAGCTCGGCTATTCAAGGACTCGCTGGAGGAAGATACGGGAAAACGAACCTTTAGTCTTGAAGACACGCTCCAAAAACGGGTGTCGAGCGTTCGAGACGTCCGAAGAGTCGATCTGCTCCCATCGAGTCTCGACTTAATTGACGTTCAAGATAGGCTCGCTTCGATGTCAAGTGGCCGCTTCCACTCGGACGTACCAACCGACATTTTAAGAAGGGCGGTCAGGCCCATTATCGATGACTACGACATCGTTCTTATTGATTGCCCGCCAAATCTTGGAATTGTCACCTTAAATGGACTTCGCATCTCACATGGATATTTGATCCCAACGATTCCCGATGTTCTGTCGACCTATGGTATTCCTCAGATTATCAACCGTGTTTCCTCGTTCGCCGAATCCATCGGTGAAGAGATCGAGCCGTTGGGCATAATTATCTCGAAATACCGAGAACAGTCGACTGTGCACCGGACGACGACCAGAAGGTTGCGCAGGGGAACTCCGCAAGCCTTCGAGACAATTATCGTAGAGAATAACCAGATTGCAGCTTCAGCAGAGTTTGAGATTAACGGAACACTCAGGCAAAAGTATGGTTACCAGGGGCAGTTCGACTCCTACTATTTCTTGACTCAGGAAATTCTGCAAAAAGTGGGCCTTAGCGAGGCAGCAATAGTTCTATGAAAACGGCAAAAACATTGACGGCTATTTTTAAAGAGATTGTAATTGAGGCCTCGAACAATCCGGACTTCGAAAAGCGCTTACTTGCGGCCATGGGGGCAGAAGGCGTTGATTCCAAGAAGTCCGCAAGCCACAGGCGGAAGGCGCCATTATTCGATCCCTTTGAAGAACTTTACAATGGGTCAGAAGCGCTAAGGAGGCGCCTGAACGAGTGCGACATTGAACAGCTTAGGGACATCATCGCAAGTCAGGGGATGGATCGCGCCAAAGTTGCGATGAAATGGAAAGACAAAGAGCGCGTTATCTCTTGGATACTGACAACCGTCGGCACCAGATCTCAACTAGGCGATGCGTTCAGAAAACTTCCCTAGTTCTTTCGAGCCAAGATTGAGTAGGAGAAATTACAGGGGCAACCACCCATGGTAGACCAAAAAGCACTCCCACGCGATATACGGACCCTGGGTGACGCCCTTGGCGATGTGCTCAAACAGCAGGGCGGAACGCGCCTCTTCAATCTCGTCGAAAAAATGCGCGGGCTCGCCAAGGTCCGTCGCAGCCTGGAAGGCATTCCGGATGTGGAAAAGCCAAAGCTTAAAGTCTCCAACCCGGACCGGGAGTTGGAGCGCATGGCCGAGTCCATGCGATACGAGGACATCTTGCCCGTCCTCAAGGCTTTCACAACCTATTTCCAACTGGTCAACATCGCCGAACTCAAAGAGATCTTACGGGTAAACAAAAGACGGGCAGCCGAGACGGGAGATGAGCCGAGAACGGAATCCATTCGCGAAGCCATTAGAGACCTAAGAGACAAGTCCAACCTAAGCGCCGAGGAAGTGCGCAAGCTGGTCACTGAACTCCAAATCCAGCTCGTTTTCACCGCTCACCCCACCGAGTCAAGAAGACGCAGCATCCAGGAGCGTATCCGCCGCATCTCAGTCCTCCTTACTCATTTGGAACAAGCTCAGCTATCGGCTGCCCACGAAGACAACATCCTAGATGATCTCGCGGCGGAGATCGAAATTCTATGGCAAACCGACGAGGTCCGCGAGACCAGGCTCACCGTCATCGATGAAGCGCAGAACATCCTCCACTACTTTGCCCTGACCCTCTACTCCGTCTCACCGAGACTCTTTCGCGACATGCAACAGTCGTTGGCCGAGTATTACCCCGGCCAAACCTTTGAGCTTGCCGACTTCTTAAGCTTCGGTTCATGGGTCGGAGGCGATCGGGACGGCAATCCAACCGTCACGAACGGGCTCACAACTAGGATCCTAAAGATCCACAGGGACTTGGTCTTAAAGGAATATTTCAAGGATATAGGCGACCTGCGCTGGCGGCTAAGCGAATCTTCAACCTATGCTCATCCCCCGCAGTTCCTCATCGATTCGAACGAAAAGGATGCCTTAGCGATGCCGGAACTCCACGCGATCCTCATGCCGAGGCGCAGTCAAGAGCCGTACCGGCAAAAGGTCAGCTACATGATGGAGAAGTTGCGGCAGACCATCGAGGGCGGTCCTGCCGCATTTAGCCATGTGCAGCAGCTACTAGATGACCTGACCCTGCTTCAAAGCGCACTAGAGAAGTCCAACTCGCCTCTTGCCGCCGAACGCGTACTGGGGCCACTCATCACCAAGGTGAAAATGTTCGGTTTCCACCTCGCCAAGCTCGACTTTCGCGAGCACAAGAAGAAGTATCTGAAAACACTGGACGATCTTTTCGAATCGGCGGGCTTACCCGCGCCATCAACCGACCCGGAGCCTGCAAGAGTTGCCATTCTGGAACGCGAGATCGCCAATCCGAGGCCGTTGCTCAGCCCAACCACCCTCCTCGACGATGAAAGCCAAGAGATCCTTGGACTTTTCCAACTCGTAAGAAAAGGGCTTGATGAGGGCGGCGTTTTTGGTTCGTTTATCATGTCCATGGCTTCCGGCGAAGGAGATGTCCTTTCTTTACTCCTCCTAGCCAAAGAAACTGGGCTGTTCCAGCCCGGCGAAAAAGGCCATTCCGATATCGACGTGGTTCCCCTATTCGAAACCATTGAAGACCTTGAGAACTCACCCGGCGTGCTTGATCGCCTGCTTAGCAATAAGGTCTATAAGAAGCACCTAGAATCACGGGGCAACCTTCAGGAAGTGATGGTTGGCTACAGCGACAGCACAAAGGATGGCGGCTATCTCACCGCTAACCTAAAGCTCTATGTCGCCCAAAAAGAGTTGGCGCGGGTAGCAGCAGACCATGGAGTTACACTCAGGCTTTTTCACGGCCGGGGTGGTGCTATCGGCCGCGGAGGCGGCCCGGCAAACAAGGCCATTTTGGGCCAGCCTTTAGGCACGGTAAAGGGAAGAATCAAGATCACCGAGCAAGGTGAAGTCATCTCCTCTCGCTACTTCGATGAGGACATCGCTTACCGCAATCTGGAGCAGATCATCGATGCCGTTCTCATCGCTTCTGCGCCCGTCAGCCGTGGCCCCGATACGCAGCAGCTTGAGGGCTGGGAAAAGATTGTGGCCGGCATGTCCGACCAGGCGTTTACCAAATACCGAAAACTGGTTGCGGAAGACCCGGACTTCGTGACCTTCTTTTATGAAGCGACCCCTATCAACGAGCTATCCCAGCTTAACATCGGTTCTCGCCCGCCTCGGCGGACCGGCTCGGCGAAGATCGAAGACCTCCGCGCCATCCCGTGGGTTTTCTCCTGGATGCAGTGCCGCGTAGTGCTGCCAGGTTGGTATGGTCTGGGCACCGGCTTGGTTTCCTTCGCGAACTCGCCTGAGAACTTAGAGCAATTGAAGGAGATGTATCGAAGCTGGGACTTCTTCTCAACCATGATCGACAACGCCCAAATGTCGCTGGCAAAGGCCGATATGGCAATTGCCGCGCATTATATAACGTTGGTTAAGGACCAGAAAATGGCCCGCCGCATCTTCGCCGAGCTAACGAATGAATTTGAACTCACGAGGACCCATATTTTGGCCATCACCGGCCAGCAGCACTTGCTGGAAAATACTCCGGTTTTGCAGAGGTCGATTAGGGTGCGAAACCCTTACGTGGACCCCCTATCCTATCTTCAGGTTGAGCTTCTAAAGCGACTTCGCGCACTAAAGCCTAAAGACGAAGAAGTTAGGGCGAAGCTTCTTTCGGGCACCCTGCTCGCCGTGAACGGAATCGCGGCTGGATTGAAAAATACGGGCTAAAGAAGTGATGGGTGACCGGTGACGAGTGACGTGTTGCAGAATCAGGCGGTCACTCTTCATAAACGTTAAAATCAACAGCCCTTGTCGCCGCAAAGTCCTTCGCCCCTCTCGGGCGGAGGGGCCGGTGAGTCCGCGAACCGGGGGAGGTCCCGGGGAAACGACCTTGGCTTCCCTGGTCTGAACCTTATTTGACTCCCATACTCTTCGCCCGTTACCCGAACATCCAATTGTGGAAAACTCCCGGCTCCTTTGAGTTTTCCACCATCGTCCCTAAGTCGAGATGTTCCACCCAGCTTTAATCATGCTCGCGGTGTTGTTGTCGCAGGCCCGGACCGGCCAGAGCACAGCCACGCCTCAAACGCCGGCGCAACAGAGTCCGGCGCAATCTACTACAACAACTCAACCCACGGCTGCGGCTCAAACGCCTGCATCCCCGGGATCCACGGCAGTTGCGTCCACTGCTGCCGCCCCCAACGTTCCCATGATGTTTGTAAAGGCGATGACTGTTCCCGAACTGGGACGCTTAGCCATTACACCGAATATAGACGGCAAAATCGACCCCGAGGAATGGGATCCATTCAGCTCCGACAACGGCGTGGATACCTACTTCCAGTGGGAGCCGCAAAAGCTTCACTTTGCCGCTAGTCATGTTCCGATCGGACAGGACCTGGTTATCAGCATCGATGGCCACGGTGATAGCTGGCTGGTCGGCCGGGACAACCTGGAAGTCCGAGTTCATTGGAACGGAAACGATGCCCAGCTAACCGAGCGCATTCTCGATAACACGCCCGTTTCGGGACCTGTTTGGGTTGATGCCGCCAACTTCCGATCAACCACGGAGTTTGCGTCTTCAGCGGATGCTTCAGGCCACACGATTGAGATGTCGATCATTGATCCGGATACGGGAACCTTCCCGGATACGTCTGGCAAAACAGTAGGTATTCGGTTCGATGAAGTTCCCGAATCGACAGCCCCTGCAGAACCCCTTCTGCCGCGTGTTATGACTCCGGCTCATCTTCAGTTGGCTCGCGGCGAGTCGATCCCGGCAGGCCTAACCTGGAGAGCGCAGGTTCCTGAACGAACCGTTGTTCCTGGACAGGGTGCCAAGATCCGCTTAACCTTTAACGGCAACGACGACCTTAACCTAAAGCGCATCGACATGCGAACAGAGGGATTGGCCCAGAACAACACGTTCGCTTCAGGCGTTCCTTTCCCAGGCTTCGATAAGAAGGGCCGAGCTTTTGTCGACTATAAAACAAACGTGACTCCCGACGCGGCCCTGGGCTATAGGGTTATGAAAGCAACATTGGTCGACGGCTCCGGCAAGACCTCCGTGATGGAGACCAGCTACGAGATCGCGCCGATCATCTCGTTCGACTTCCACGATCGAACAGTTGTGGCTTCTTCAGAGCCAACCGTGGCCAGCTTCACCACGATCCTGGAATCTCACACCACTGATCGAGTGGATGGAGTCTTCCGAATCCAGGTGCCGGATGGCTGGAAAGTCAAGGACGGCAATGACCAGCGCTTCATGATCTACGATTCGCGAGGCAAGGACCGGATCACCTTTAAGATCATGGTTCCCGGCGGATTCAAAGGAACCGCGCCGATCAAGTTGATCTCTGACTTCAATGGCAAGCATTCGGAATCAACCGAGTACATCGTTGTACAGTGAGTTGGCTTAGTAAAAGCCAGTCCCTCTTCGCTTCGGCGAAGAGGGACTTTTCAATTTTGGATTTTGGGTCTACGAGATTTTCTGTGGGTTAGGTCTAATCTTAACCGATGGACGGTTCAGATCTTTACACACGTTTGCTGGGTGTCAGCGCTCCTTGGTTTGTCTCTTCTGTAGAGTTTGACGAGAGCAGCCAG
>DASXZH010000044.1:0-25972 GCA_036502005.1 Fimbriimonadaceae bacterium | reverse complement strand
CTTTGAAGTTGGCCACCGTATAGGTTGGGTGCTTTACTTTTAGAGGGCCGACCTCGAATAAGCCGCCGACCGAATATTGCCCAACCGTCGTCTCTTTAACTTTCGCAATGCGGACGTCTGCGCCGGTGTTTTGGGCTAGGTCTTTGGCGGCTGAGGTATCGATGGCAAGCCCGTTACTGCCGGAATCGAGCAGAAACTTACGCTTGGTCTGCCCATCTAGGTAGGTGGTTACCGCGTAGCCAAGAAACGTTCCATTCTTGCTGGTGAGGATAATGAGCGGTATGCGCTGAGGCTCTTTAAAGTCCACGCGAACCGTCTCGCGGGGGGTGCCATTTCTTGGGACGATCACCATTGCGAATAAGCCGGCACCAAGCATGGTGGCGATAACGAGCCACGGTACGGATGCCTTTATCTTCTTGGCTAACTGTTTGATTGTCATGGCGTGAACCTGTTATTATTGTTGGCTACTCTAACTGTTTATGGAGCATTTCTCTTTTCGAGTGCTTGTGACTTGTCACCGCTTTGTTTCTCCCAAATCCTTAGCGAGTTCGTGGGCGCATCCTTTGGCTAAGACTAAATAGGTAGGCGACAAGTCCCCCGCACTCGAAAGAGCCAGCGGTGACAGAAAACGCAACAGAAAACTCTTTAGGGGCTGACTTCTGCCCAATCAAGCAGTTAAAATGGCAGTGCATTAAAAAGATGGTTTCAGGATCATGGCGCGTCGATTCACGTTTTTCAGGCCGATACTCTTTAAGCTGCCTTATGGGCCAGCCGATATCGCGTTCCTGTTTGGCCTGTTCCTCCTCCTCTATTTTACGGCCCGCGTAGGGTCTGGGCTTTTCGTCGCGTTTAAGCCGCCCACGATCACACCCAATGTAAGCCTCGACCCCACAAACCTGCCCTATTATGCAGCGCGCTCTTTGCTACGCATGTTTGTGGGACTTTTCCTTTCCGTTATTTTTACGCTCTGCTATGGCTACGCCTGTGCCAAGAGCCCGCGGGCGGAAAAGGTTTTGATCCCGATTCTGGACATCCTCCAATCTGTTCCAGTTTTGGGATTCCTAACCGTCACCATCACCGGTTTCATAGCCTTGTTTAGAGGCAGTTTGCTCGGATTGGAATGCGCGTCGGTGTTCCTCGTCTTCACGGCCCAGGCGTGGAACATGACATTCTCGTTCTATCACTCACTCATCACGATTCCCCGTGATTTAGAAGAAGCAGGCACGATTTTTAGGCTGTCGAAATGGCGCAGATTTACGACGATCGAGATTCCCTCCGCCATGATTGGCCTCGTTTGGAACGCCATGATGAGCTTTGGGGGCGGCTGGTTCTTTGTCGTCGTCAGCGAAGCCTTCTCGATCGACAAAAACAACAAATACACGCTGCCAGGAATTGGTTCTTACGTTAGCAAGGCCTTAGAGGCTCAAGATAGAGCCGCGCTCTGGTACGCGCTGTTGACGATGGTGATTCTTATTATCATCGTGGATCAGCTTTTCTGGCGGCCGCTTGTAGCTTGGTCTGAAAAGTTTAGGATCGAAACCAGCACAAGCGGCGACGTTTCGCGCTCTTGGATGCTGAACCTCATCCGGGCGTCAAAGATTCCTCGCCAAGTGAGTCGGCTCACCCGGCGCATTACAAACGCCATCGGAAAGGCCATGCCGCAGATTCGCGTGAACCCGGGTGCGATCCACGTTACAGATCGATTTAAAAGGCGAGCGACGAGGCGCAAATACAATGAAGACCTCATCTACGGGATCTTGATCGGCATAGTGGTGATCGCCGGGATCCTGAAGGGATTTCAATTTATAGATAAAGAGGTGCCTGCACACGAGGTTCTGGTGTGCATCTATTTGGGTTCGCTCACCTTAGCAAGAGTGCTTTGCATCGTTGTGTTGGCCACTCTTGTTTGGACTCCGCTAGGGGTCTGGATAGGGTTTAATCCCCGCCTCGCAAGGGGAGCGCAGCCGATAGTTCTGTTCCTGGCTTCCTTTCCGGCGAATCTGATCTTTCCCGTCATCACCATTCTGTTTCTCCGGTATCACGTTAGCCTGAACTGGGGATCAATTGTGCTGATGGCCCTCGGCACCCAGTGGTACATCCTTTTCAACACGATTGCGGGCGCGATGTCTGTTCCTACCGTTCTGCGTGAGATGGCGAAGAATATGGGTGTAACAGGCTGGCAACTTTGGCGTAAGCTCATCATTCCCGCCATTTTTCCGGCCTGGGTAACCGGAGCGATCACCGCTTCCGGGGGCGCCTGGAATGCGAGCATCGTTGCCGAGGTTGTCACCTGGGGAAACAAGACCCTGGTCGCAAAGGGATTGGGCTCTTATATAACCCAATACAGCGACCCCCGCGATGTGCCCCGCATCGTTCTTGGCGTCACCATCATGTCGTTTTTCGTAGTGGGCATTAACAGGCTCTTTTGGCGAAGGCTTTACGCCATGGCCGAAGTTCGGTTCAGATTAGGATAAAGCAATGGCAACAGCAACACCTGCAACTCAACCCGAAGTCCTCCTAAAGGTCGATTCTATTTCAAAGACCTATCCGCGCCCGGAATCGGGCGGCTCGTTTACGGTTCTCGATGACGTGAGCCTGACTGTTCACAAGGGCGAGATATTGGCCCTCCTGGGTAGAAGCGGCAGCGGCAAGAGCACGCTTCTGCGCATCGTATCCGGACTGATCAAAGCCTCGAAAGGCAAAGTGGAGAGCAGCGGCAATCCGGTAGTTGGCCCCAACAAAGACGTGGCGATGGTGTTCCAGAGCTTTGCCTTGCTGCCGTGGCTGACCGTTTCCGATAACGTGGAACTCGGGTTAGAAGCTCAGCAGCTAGACAAGAAAGAAGCGCGGAAGCGCTCGCACGACGCAATAAGAATGGTTGGCTTGGATGGCTTTGAAAAGGCTTATCCGAAAGAGCTTTCGGGCGGAATGCAGCAGCGAGTGGGGTTTGCGCGGGCATTTGTCGTTCGGCCCAAGTTGCTATTGCTTGACGAGCCCTTTAGCGCGTTGGATGTCTTAACGGCTGAGAACCTCCGTGGCGAAATCGCCGACCTCTGGGAGAGCGCAAACTTCCCGGCCGAGAGCGTGATCATGGTCACCCACAACATCGAAGAAGCCATTATGTTGGCCGACCGCATTGTGATCTTGAGTTCGAATCCGGGCCGCGTTCGTGGCGAGATCCAAGTTGAGCTGTGCCGCCCACGCGAGCGAAACTCGCGTGATTTCCGGGCCATGGCTGACCACGTTTACACGATCATGACCAATCCGGACACGAAGATCACCCAGGCAACGGCAATTGTGAACCGAAGCACTATGGACGTGAGCCCGCTTCCGCACGCACGGCCTGGCGCTATCAGCGGTCTTCTTGAGCTCGTTATGGAATACGGCGGGCCTGAAGATGTTGCTGTCCTCTCGGAACGGCTGCGAATTGAAGCCGACGACCTCTTGCCCATTCTGGACGCCGCTGTCCTACTCGGTTTTGCCGAGGTCCACGAGGGCGATGTGACGGTGACAGAGATTGGAAACTCGTTTGCCGAGGCCGAAGTGGACGATGCGAAGGAGATCTTCCGCGAGAACGCACTCGCCAAAGCGCCCCTGCTTAACACGATTTATCATTGCTTGCAAACCGCAGGTAAGGGGCAGTTAAAGGATGAGTTCATTCTGGACATCCTCGATGAGAGCTACAGCGATGAGGAGGCCCATAATCAGTTCGATACGGCTGTAAACTGGGGCCGCTACGCCGGGCTATTCGACTATGACGCTCACGAAGGATTGCTTATGCTCCCGCGAGACGAAGATGAGGAGGCGGCGAGCGAAGAGGATGTGGAGCCCTCGTAGGTTTGGGAAGTAATTAGAACGGAGTAAGTAGAACGGAGAACTGTCCGCTGGGTTGGGGCCGAAATATTAGTCCATGGCGTGTCACACGGAGTTCGGGATGACAAACGCCACGTTCAGTCCCATGAACTTAGAGGTCCGTTGCGCTTCCCTTTCAAGGGCAGGAAAGGCGCTCCAAAAATATGGATGCTCTCAGCTCTCGCAACGCACCTTAATCGACTCTAACAGGTTCTCCATATTTTTCGTCACAATGCTGTGGATCACCTTCTTCACCAAAGGCCCCAGGGTTGGAACCGTGTACCCATATTCCAACTTGGAATCAAACCTCGTTCCACCTTTCTCCTCAGAAAACAGCCAATCCCCGTCCATTGAGTCAAAATCGCCCGAGACCTGCCGAAATTTGCATGTATGGGCGGCGTCATCCCAAACATCCTCTTGCCGCCAGCGCATCTTGATCCCAAAGGTAGGAATGATGCCGACCCAATCGCTTACGATGCGGTCGCCTTCTTCTTCCACTATGTCTAAAGACTTCACATCCTTCATAAACTCCGGGAATGAGCGGTTGTCTTTAGAAATCGCATAAACCTTTTCAAGCGGGCAGTTGATCCACGTGGTGGTCTCAATGGTGGGCATTGCGCTATTTTAGCCATACTCTTGGGTGTGGAGTGTCCAAACTGCAAAGCAACCTGGCCGAATCGTGCCTATGCAATGCTCAGTTTTGGCACGCGCTCCTTTAAGTGCCCGGAATGTGGCATACGCTGCCGCTATGATCCCGTCACTTCATTAAAGTGGTTTCTTGTGCCGATCGGCCTTATTTTGCTGTCGATGGCGACCATCATGCTCCCCAACGGCATCTGGATATTTATCCTTCTGGCCCTCACAATTCGGGCCGCCTGGGTATTTCTAACGCCGCGGTTTGTGCCTGTAGAATGCCTCCGCCCTAGTGACCAACCGACTAGAAGGACCTAACTGGCCGCCCCCCAGCCAGCTATACTGAACTCAGATGTATAGCGTGTTAGTGATCGATGACGAAGAGGATGTTCTAAGAAACGTAAAGCGCCGCCTAGAGCGCTCCGGCTTCACGGTCAGAACTGAACCCAGCTCGGAAGAAGGCTTAAAGGCGATTACGTCAGCGCCTCAGGTGTTCGACGTTATCATCACCGATATGAGCATGGAAACTCCGGCGGCCGGGTTAGATGTCCTCAAAGCTGCCTTCGCCAGAGATCTTTTCGCTGAAGTCATTGTGATGACAGCTTACGGAAATGTCGCCAACGCCGTCGAGTGTATGCGCCGCGGCGCGTTCGATTATATTGAAAAGAACGATCCCGCTCACGACGCTTACGAACTCCTCGCAAATAAAGTGGAAGACGCCATGTCTCGGCGTCGACAAAATGTTCAAACAGTTGAACTTTGGGAGCGCGCGGCGAAGTCCAAAGAGCGTGCTGCCACGGTTTCTTAGCGGCTTTCTTTGCAGGACGCTAACTAGCCCTTATAATAATGGTTAGGATTTATATAAATGTTGCTGCCCCTACGCAGTAAAAACCCCCCCGAAAGCTTTCCTTATGCGACGGTAAGCCTAATAACGTTAAACATCATCGTATTCGCTGCGACGGTGGATAACACGATGCATGTGCGGCAAGATGTCGTTACTGCTGCCGCGCTTTCGGCTGCCCATTTTAATCCACTCTCACTCCTGACGCACATGTTCCTACATGAGAACCTGCTGCACATTACCGGCAACATGTGGTTTTTGTATCTCTTCGGCTTCGCTGTCGAAGGCAGGCTGCGCTCAGCCAAGTTCCTTCTGATCTACTTTGCTTCTGGCTTAGCGGGCGGGCTGTTGCAGATGGCGGTGAGTCCTCACGGCATGTATGGTCTCGGCGCGTCCGGAGCCATCATGGGCGTCCTAGGCGCAGCCCTCTATCTTTTTCCTTACAGCCAAGTTCAGTTTTTCTGTGGCATTGGATATGCCGGACGGCTGGCCACTTGGAGCATGATCTGGGTTGCCGTTTACTTTATTGGAATGGACGTCCTCTTAACCTTAATAAGCGGGACGGCTTCCGGCGTGGCCCATTTGGCCCACATCGGGGGCGCTGCAGCAGGTTTCGGGGTCTGCCTGCTATTGAAGGCCCCACGCGATAACCGCCAGGCCAGCGACGCGAAGGCAATATACGATCAAACAAAGGATCTTTCGAGGCTATCCAGCGCGGACTTGGCCGCTATGGCCCAGAATAACCCGAACGACACAAGGCTTATTTTAAGTTGGATGCATCGAAACATTCGGGACGGCCAGATCCGGCAAGATTGCAGCGTCGCCTTTTTGAGATTGCTGCCATCGATCATTCAAAAGGAGCAGGGCCCCCCGGTCGGATTTGTTCTCATCTCTTTGATCTCGATTGGAATGCCGATCCAGAACACGCATGTGTTGAGGGTGGCCCAATCGGTTGCCAATGTAGGAGAAGTGACCTTGGCTTTGCGGCTGTATGATTGCGTGCTGAGAAACCCGAAAAGCACTCCGCCTGATTTAGAAGCCGCATTATTTAGAAAGGCTTTGGCGTGCGAACAGTTAAACAACCGGCAACAAGCGGCCAGCACCTACACGCAGTTTATTCAGAAATTTCCGATGAGCCCTATGGCGCCGCAAGCCAAGATGCGCTTAGAGATGTTGCCGGTAAGAAGATAGGTTTGGCACAAGTCTTGCAGATATCTCTTGCATGAGAACGAACCGAAAAGGCTTTACCTTGGTGGAGGTAATGATGGTGGTTCTAGTGATCGGCATCCTTTTAGCGATTGCCGTTCCCAACTTTATCCATGCGCGCAGCAACTCATTAACTAAGACTTGCGTGCAGAATCTGTGGCAGATTGAGCAGGCTAAGGAGCAGTATGCAATGGCCGCTGGTCTTGCGTCTCAGTCGGCACTTGATGCCGCAGAATTGGCTCCAGCCTATATCCGCTTTATCCCGATCTGCCCCGCAGGCGGCGTCTACACTCTCGGCGTCGTCGATCAAACTCCGACTTGCAGCCTTGGAGGCACGCACACCTTAGTTGGCACTGGCTTTACACAGTAGAAGCAGCTCAACAGGTTGTTTTTGCTCGTTACTTAGCTAATTTGTCAGCAATTCGGACCCCATTTTGATGAGACTGCGCTAAAATGGACGCGGAGGAAGCGTGGTTGCGCGCTTTATACTGTGTTCTTTAAACGATTTTTATTAGCATTGAGTGTTGTGCCGGCTGTGGCCATTGCCGGCCCCCGATTTGCCTCAACTAGCAAACTAGCTGCTGAAAAGCAACTGCTAGTTGGGATGGAACACGTCAACGCCGAAGAAGCGGCTTCTCGTATTGCTCCATTTGGACGAGTGGTTGAAGTCGACCAGAAATCGGGCATGTACCTCATAGAATTGAAGGGCGGCGTTTCTGCAGACAAGGCATTTGAAAGCTTAAAGAAGGCGAAAGACGTCCGGTTCGTCCTTCCTGGTTCTGCCAGATTTATGAATCGAAGTTCTTACTATTCAGTAGATAATCATCTGAAATATCTAGACGACTCTGACGCAATGCACGGTATCGGCGATGGCACGAAGGACGATCAGCCCACATTAGGCAAACCGGAGTCTCCTGAAAAAGCCGATCCTAAGCAGGAAAAGAGGAACGACTTCTACGATGCCTTTAAGTATTATCTCGAGCGACACGTTGACGTAAATGGGCAGATCGATCGGAACGCGATTTTTGCGGCCCAAGCTCACGTTTCGGCGATGCCGAAGGCAACTGTTGGTAACTATCCCATTCCGCAAGTTCAACGTGGAGTAAGTCCGCAGGCACTTACCGGCGCTTGGAACTTTATCGGTCCAAACAATCTCACATTTCCCTATCAAACTTACTATGGAACGCCGCCTCTGGCGGGTCGAATAAGTTGCTTAGCCTACGATCCTACCGTTGCTGGCACCATCTATGCTGGTTCTGGCGGTGGTGGCCTCTGGAAGTCCACTAATTCGGGCGTAACTTGGAAATGTATTTCGGACAATCCAATATTTTTGTTGCCTGCCGTTTGCAGTATCGCAATTGATCCCAAGAACCATAACATCCTCTATGTAGGAACAGGCGACTTCGATGGATTTTTTCCCGAGTATTACCAGGGAATTATGAAGTCCACAGACGGTGGGACCACCTGGGTAAACCTCGGACGGAACGTTCCTGGAATCGGGGACGATGCCATTTCGAAAATCGTCATCGATCCTAATAATGACCAGTTGATCACGATCACCACTGGCCAAGGTGGGTATGGTGGCCCATTTTACGGAGCGGGCGGAGTTTTCAGGTCCGCAAACGGTGGGACCACTTGGAGTGGCGTGCACGTACTTGCCGGCAACTATTCGGCGCTTGATATTTCTGGCGCGGATGTAAGCGGGAATGTAACCTATTGGGCTGCATCAGGCGGGTACCCAGCCCAGATTTATTATTCTCGAGACCACGGCGTCACCTGGAATAAAGTTCATGGCCCGACAAATACTATCGAAACCGTGGAAGGGCTCGCGGCTTCAAAAGTTAGTCCCGGCACGGTCTTCATTTTATCGCCGGATAGCCAAGGTCTTTTCCGGTCAACCGACTATGGTGTAACTTGGACTAACCTGCAGAATAGCAACTTCCCTCAGGGTGTTAGCGATCCAAACTGGACTCAGGCGACTTATGATTATTATCTCGGCACCTGGAAAAATCCCAATGCAAAAGCAGGTGAAGTCCTTTTCTGTGGCCTTATCACGGTTGCTTGCAGCCCCGACGATGGAAATACCTGGTCCGATATAGGGCAAAGCACCGGCGGAGCAACATATCTTCACAGTGACCAGCACGAGTTTGCGTTCCTTCCGGGGAATCTCTCCCAGGTTATGGTCGGTAACGACGGCGGCGCTTTTCGTTTAACAGTGAGCAAATGGACTAATGGATTCCCTGTCTTTACGGCAACATCCTTAAATGGCAATCTCGGTATAACCCAGCACTACCAAATTGGTCCGCATCCAACAAATCCTAATCTCATTCTAAGTGGTGCCCAGGATAACTCCTCTCCAAGCGCCCTAGGAAGCTTTACAAACTGGGCCAACTTATATGCTGGTGACGGCGGTTATTGCGGTTGGGATGTTCCTCAAGGATTGCTTTACACAACCTATGACGAAGGAGGCGTAACCCTTTATAATCTGCAGTACAAATACCAGAGAGATATCAATCCGGGGCTCTCAGGGCAGGTAGAGTTCATTGCCCCAACTGTCCTTGCCGGCGACGGGCTTAGTCTCTTCCTCGGCGGCTATGGTTTGAATAGTTATAACTTCAAAACCAATGCTTGGACGTACGGACAGTTTTATCTGAGTCCAACTGCCTCGGGAGTGGCCGACGCGATCGGTGTGACATCCCAAGATCCTCTTAGGGTTTATACCGGCCAATCCGATGGAACGGTAACCATGACCGACGATGGTGGCGTTAAGGACTTCTATGAGGTGGACGGGTTTAACTTCAGCCCGAATATCTACAACTCTCCGCTGCCAGCCGGAGCTGTCGTCGATGCAATCTCTGTTTCGCCAACTAACAAGAACCAGTTCTTGGTAGGATACGCAAACACGGGCATCAGACACTTGTTCTTTGGCGACGTCACGGCATTCACGTTGCCGCCGGTGTCAACAAATCCACAACATGCGGCATGGACTGACGTGAGTGGCAATCTGCCGGATAGTCCGCTTACCGCGATCGCGCGAGATCCAAAGAGCCCGAACAGCACCTGGTTTGTCGCAATGGACGCAGGCGTCTTCATGACCACAAACTCGGGGGCATCCTGGACGAACGTGACGGGCAACATGCCGAATGTCACCGTTAACGATCTTAGGGTCGGCGGTGGCTATCTCTATGCGGGCACCTTTGGCCGTGGCATCTGGAGAATCGCAGTACAGTAAGAAAGCGATTCCAGACTCAAAGCTGGCCCCGAAACATCGGGGCCAGCTTTATTTTGAGCCTTGCGCCTGGTTCCGTGTCAAAATAATAACCGATGCCCATTGGCAGATTCCTACTATGCTTGCACTCGCATATGCCGTACGTCCTGTCGCACGGCAAGTCGCCCCATGGCACCGACTGGATCAACGAATCTGCCGCAGAATGCTATTTGCCGTTGCTCCACACGCTCGATCGTCTGCTTGAGCAAGGCATAAAGCCACGTTGGACCGTCAACATGACGCCTATTCTGGCTGAGCAATTGCGCGACCAAACGTTTAAAGAAGACTTCGAAGGGTACTGCCAATCTAAGATCGATTCGGCCGTCGAAGACCAACGTCGGTTCAAAGGCGACGATGAGCTGATGATGCAAGGCCTTGCCGCGATGTGGCAGCGTTACTACACACGCGCCCTTGTCCAATTCAAGGACCGATGGGACCGCGATATCATAGGCGCGTGGAAGTATTTCCAGGATCAAGGCAGCATCGAGATCATCACTAGTGCCGCGACTCACGGCTATTTGCCGCTATTGGGCACCGACGAATCTGTGCAGGCACAGGTCAAGCTGGGCGTGGCCGCTTACGAGAAGTATTTTGACAAAAAACCGAGAGGGATGTGGCTCCCCGAGTGCGCTTACCGCCCCGCTTACAACTGGAAAGCCCCCGTAGGGCAGAACGAGGCGGCATGGCCCAGAAAGGGCATTGAGAGTTTTCTGAAAGAAAACGGAATAGAGTATTTCTTTGTCGATTCGCACATGATTCGGGGTGGGCAGCCCCTTGGCACCTACGCCGCCACCTTCCCTCAGCTTGCCGAAATGTTTGCCCGGTCCAGCAAGTTTTTCAACCCGCCGGAAGAGTTTCGCAGCGAATACGAACATTACACCCTTCCAAATGGCGAGATCTGTATGGCCCGAGATCCCGAGACGACTGTCAAGGTTTGGTCTGGCGACCACGGGTATCCAGGCGACCCGTACTATCTAGAATTTCACAAGCAGCTTTATCCAGGCCGATTGCGCTATTGGCGAATCAGCGAAGAGAAGAAAGACCTTGGCAAGAAAAGCCCATACGATCCTTGGTCGGCTTTTGAAAGATTAGGTAACCACGCGGATGATCTCGTGAGGACCCTCAAGGGATCACTTGCCCATTATCGGGGCCAGAGCGACCGCGACGGCACGATCGTCGCCATGTACGACACCGAGTTGTTCGGCCACTGGTGGTGGGAAGGGCCTGAGTTCTTGTACGAGCTTGCCCTTAGAATTGCTCAGGAACCCGATATTGAATGCGTTTCGGGCGGGGACGTGATTGATATAGAACCGGCGCGAGGAGTCATCACCCTACCGGAGGGTTCATGGGGCGAAGGCGGCTACCACTACGTTTGGCTGAACGACGGCAATCACTGGACTTGGGAGAAGCTTTATCCGGCGGAGCGAAAACTGAGAACCCTCGTAAGGGAGTTTGTGCCGGGTCCGGCTCAAATTATTATCGATCAATGCGCAAGGGAACTATTGCTGGCCGAAGCCTCGGACTGGCAGTTCTTGATCTCAACCTATTCCGCGCGAGACTATGCCGAGGTCCGGTTCCAAGACCACATCGATAGATTCAATACGCTCGCCGAACTCGCCGAAAAAGTCGGCGGTGGCCGCGCCCTAACCGGAACCGAAGAAGCGTTCTTTGAAGACTGCCGTCTGAAGGATGCATGTTTCCAAGAACTCGATCTTGAGTATTGGAGAGAAGTTGAGCACCCCTTGCTCGAACAAACTGCCCGCTAGAACCCGTACATAGAGAAGAAAAGTGAAGTTTAGACATATTGCCCTCAGTTCCCTAGTTGTTGTCGCATGCCTTACAGGCTGCAAAGATGACCCTCCGGTTGCGTCGAATACGGCCGTAACCCCTCCCTCTGCGGATAGCGTGTCAGCGACGGCAACTGCTCCGACGCCTCCCGCTGCGGGTCCTTCGTCCAGCGCAGCCCCCGCTGCCACAACCCCAAATCCATCCGCCAGTTCAACTGCGGCACCTACTACGCCAGGTTCTTCATCGGTCGCAAGTGTAGTTCCGCCCGCTGCGGCTCAACCAACTCCGCCGACCAGTAGCGCTGTAACTAAGCCGCCGGATCAGACGGTGCACCTGACACCGCAGGATAAGGCGAACCTGGATAAGAAGCTAAAAGTCATTGACGAGGCAGATAAGAAAGCTTTGAAAATCGCTGCTCCAAATACCGCCGATTGGGGTCCTACAACCGTAACCGCTGACGTGTTAGCAGAGGATATCCAGAAGTCGATTCCAATGCTGCGTAACACGGAGGGCCATATTCAAGCCGTGATCAAAGACCCGGACGGGGCGGGCGATCTGCATCAGACGATGAAGCTACGGGACACCACCCAGTTCGACGTTCCCTTCGTGTTGATCGGTGACCAACCGGCCGAAGGAAAAATCATCTCAAATGGCAAGTTCAAGATGGAGATGGTTCAGTCCAGATGGCAGAAGACGGTGAAATCTTCCGATCCTGTTCCGCCATTTCTCGCCACCGGATTTTCACCTGCCTTCGAGCGAGATTTTAGCCAGCAGGTGTTTTCGCCAATCACCAAGGTTGGCCCGAGCTGGCCGGCCATTATCAAGCATTGGGAAGATCCATCCCAAGGATACAAGATTACGGTCGAGCAGCGATCTGAGCAAACCTTCAAGGACACTGCCAAATATCACTACTTGAATTTTAGAATCCACGCGATTCGCTCTCCTGAGGCTGCGAAGCGCCTGGGCGCCAGCGAGATATCCGTGGTTGTAGATGGCTACCACTCCCTACCAGTAACCGTGCAGACCTCCTATACTGAGCCGAAGACTAACAGAAGTTGGCAACTGAATTGGGGATGCGCATATTTCGCGGGCAAAAAGTTCACGGACAAGGATTTCGTCGCGCCCTACAACAAGGGTGGCCACAACGGTTTGCCAACTTCATCGTAAGTTTAATAACCTCTGAATGGAGCGGCTTTAGTTTCCACCGATGCCTCAGCTTGCTTCAGGCCACCTGAGGTTGCCGTAATCTTGATTGTTCCTGGGTTGGGTGTGCCTTCAACGATCACCTGCGCCAAACCATGGAAGAGTTGACGATGCCAGATCGGTTGCGGGCCTACTATGCGGACGGTAACGCCTCCGCCAATGCCGCCCTCTTTGCCTTCGTTCTTGATGACAACGACGAGGTAGTTTCGACCTGGTCGAACCAGTGCGTTTACATCAAACGTGTATGGGCCGAGCCCTTTAATGCTGTGGCCGGCCGGGGCGCCGTTAACATACACAAAGGCGTTTGAACCAAGTTTGCCGAAGCTTAAGGTTACAGCGCTCTTCGCTTCCATTCCTGGCAGATCGACAAATCCACGAAAAACGACGCTATCCTTGGCTCCAACCTGGTTGGCATCTCCATTGACGTTTGCGCCCCGCCACTCGGAAACGTCAAAATCATCGGTAAGAATGGGCTGGAAGTTCTCCTCAAAATAGGGATTGGACCGCCAATCGTTCGATCCGTAGGTGTTATCGCTTGGAATGAACCGGTCGTTTTCGTGGCTTACAGGATTCCCGTTTCCAACTCCCAGAATCGTGCCTCCTGTAACTTGGAAAGCCACATTATTTTCAGCGGTGTGCACAAGCCTTCCTTTCGCGTCTACGGCTTTTATGGTGAGCACGGAAACGTCTTCGCCGTCGGCGTTGATGGTGGTTCGGTCTGGGACTATCGCCAGATTGGTTTGCCCGCCCGTAGTTTCCACCTTCTCGGTTTTCACAACCTTGCCATTTCGGTAGCCTCTCGCTTCTAGCGTTCCAGGCTGGTAAACAACCGACCACTCCACGTGAGAATCGTGCGGCACAGTTTTCTTTCCAAGGCTCTTGCCATTTAGCAACAGCTCCACTTCGTCCTGGTTGCTGTAACACCAAACCGAGATGTTTTGGCCCTCCTTTCCGCTCCAGTTCCAATGGGGAAGAATGTGCAGCACGTCGTTCTTAGTCCACCAGGCTTGGTAGTAGTAAGCCGTGTCTTTGAAAAATCCACAAGTATCGAGCACGCCAAACTGCGAACTGATATTGGGCCACGTGTTCGGGGTTGGTTCGCCTCGATAATCGAATCCGGTCCAGACAAAAGCTCCCGCTAGATAAGGCCGGGCGTCGAAGAATTTCCACCAGGCCTCTGCTGTTTCGCCCCAGTCGGCGGCTGTCGTGTCGTAGGCATTAATGAGACCCTTGGCCGGATCTGTTGTATATTCGCCGCGAGTTGCGAAAGCGCTTGCCTCTTCACTGCCAACCATCGGCTGGGTGGGGTGGGCTTTATGATAGTCGTCGATGTTTCCGAGATGCATGTAGTTCCAACCGCGAACATCGACTGTGCTGTTGATCCCATCGTAATCGTTGCCATTGTTTCCGGCGAAGGTCGTGGGGCGGGTTGGGTCAAGACTGTGAATCAGGGACACCATGGTTTTGCCGATACTGTGACCAATTGGTGAGTTTTCCTCGTTCTCCTCGTTCCCGATTGACCACAAGATCACGCTGGGGTGGTTGCGATCCCTTCGAATCTGGTTATCCAATTGGTTAAGAACATAGTTCGAACTGCCAATGAGCCGGTTTTCGTCCATGACGATCATCCCAAGCTTGTCGCAGGCCTCAAGTAGTTCTGGCGTTGGCGGGTTATGGGAAGTGCGATAGGCGTTGCAGCCGAATTCCTTTAGCTTTTCAATTCTGAAATACTGCAGCCGGTCGGGCAGCGCGGAACCCACTCCGGCATGATCTTGATGGTTGCACATCCCCTTGATCTTTACGCTCTTGCCATTCAGTAAGAAGCCTTTGTCCGGATCGAAAGCGATAGTTCGTACGCCAAAGTTGGTCTCGTACACATCCGAAGGGCCTGCTGAGGACACCGATGAAACAAGCTTATAAAGGTTTGGAGTCTCAATCGACCACAAGGACGGGTTGCTCAGATGAACATTTTGGGCAACCACTTGGCTGGACCAAGGCGCGAGTTTTACGTTGTTCGAGGTTGCCTGGCCAACGGATTTGCCGCTCGAGTCGTGGATTTCGGAGAGGAGGCTCGCGTTAACGGGATCAGCGGAGTCGTTCACGACTTCGGTTTCGATCTTGATATGCGCGTCATTCTTGCCAACTTCGGAAGTCACGTAGGTGCCGTAACGGGCTACGTGAACAGGTGCGGTTTTGACCAGCCAAACGTGACGATATATGCCCGCCCCCTCATAGAACCAGCCTTCATATTGGCTTGCGTCCACCCGCACAACAAGAACGTTCTTGTTTCCGTAGTGAACGACATCGGTGATATCGAAGCTGAAACTGCTGTATCCGGATTCTTGCCTACCGAGTCTGTGGCCGTTTAACCAAACTTGGCTGTCTCGAAAAACTCCATCGAAATCGATGGAAAGTCTTTTCCCCTTGTCGGCATCGGGAATGTCGAACGTTCGTCGATACCAGCCGACCGTTGTTGCCGGATAAGCGCGACTGATCGGCTTTGATCCATGAGCGATGTGAAGCCCGTCTGCATTGTAAACAAAGGGAAGCTCGGCAACCCAATCGTGGGGAATATTAAGCTGCCGCCAGGTTGAATCATCGAACCGCGGCGAAGCCGCGCCAGCCGCTTCGCCGGCCTTGCCGAGGCCGATACCGGTTCCATAGCCGAAATCCTGATTCATGTCGCTTGCATTTCCAAAGTGGAACCGCCAGCCGAAATCGAGAAGCTTCTTTTCTCTGATAGACTGGGCAAATATCTGGCTGGACAGAGCAGCGATGAGAAGAATGGAAACAGCGCGCAGCATAGAACGAGTGTTACCTTAACGTGATAGGTGAAATGTTATAGGTGATAGGTGATAGGTGATAGGTGATAGGTGATAGGTGATAGGTGATGGGTTATAGGTGAAACGTGATAAGTGTTAGGGAGAAGAGTCCGTCCGGATTTCTACTTTCTCCTTCCCAATCTCCTCCGCTCACCTATCACCTATCACCTATCACCTATCACGTTGGGCGAGTATCCTTATTCCCATGGCAGAGCCGGTAGTCGGGATCATTATGGGAAGCAAGAGCGATCTGGAGACGATGCAGCCCGCGGCAGACCTTCTAAAGGATTTGGGTGTTCCATACGAACTGGAAGTAGTCAGTGCCCACCGGACGCCGGAGCGGATGTTCAGTTACGCTTCCACCGCTCGCGAACGTGGCCTAAAAGTGATCATCGCAGGTGCTGGCGGGGCGGCACACCTTCCCGGCATGGTGGCTTCGCTTACAACTTTGCCCGTTATTGGCGTTCCCGTTCAAACTAGGGCGCTTTCCGGTTTGGATTCGCTCTATTCGATCGTGCAGATGCCGGCTGGAGTACCGGTAGCAACGGTCGGGATCGGCAATGCGAAGAACGGAGCGTTGCTCGCCCTACGGATATTAAGCGTTTCCGATCCCGCGATCGCCCAAAAGTTAAACGAGTTTAGAGAAGGGCAGGCGGAGTTGGTCGCCGAAATGAACCGGAGTATTTGATTTTTCAGCGCGTGGCCATATTAGATCCAGCCATTACAATGCCCGGTTCTCGATACGGATTTGTCAGAAACGGGTGGATCGTCAGAGGCGGCCCTTCTACTTTCTGCCGGGTTTGCTTGAATGGTTTCAACTCCGCCCGAAGCGGCGGAGCCCAAGCAAATGGATCGGGCACAAACCAGGTGTTTGGGTCGGGATAATCTCGAATCGCGTCGGGTGCTTTAACCCTAACGGCACCATAAGATTGTTGGTCGGAATAGAGCCTGGCTCCTCTAGAGGAATGGCTTCCTGCCACCACCAACCCCAGCCCGCAGGCAAGCACAGCTAGCGGCAATATCAGATGACGTTTTTTCATGTTGGGGTAACTGCTACAGCAACGGAAATAAAAACTGAGCGTTCGACCATGTCTTGAGTACGAATGAGACACTCAAAGCGGTTCCCATAGCCAAAATAGGAAAAAGAGCCTCGTAGCCTATTAGGTGGCCAAGTTAATAAATTTGTCGTTGCCGAGGAGCGGACGCGCCGCAAGGCGCGAGCGGCGCGGCAATCTACCGGGCGTACCACCGGTTTGGCAAATCCAGAGGCTTGCCGAATAGATCGCCGCGTCGCTAGCGCCCTGCGGCGCTCTCGCTCCTCGCGATGACAAATTAATCTCCTCAAGACACATGACATTTCCCCTAATGCATTTCCTTATCGCCGTAAAGGATCTGGATATACGAAATCTGCCCCGTGTGATAAGTGCAGTTCCAGCGGGGATAATCCATCATCTCCAGATAGGTGTGATCCCGTCCGCCGTTGTATGGCAACCACTTAGTTTTAGCCAAATCCGAGTCGGAAAATCCCAAAAATAGTGACTTCACCCCTTCAAGTCGTCTGGCAAACTCAAGTTTGCATTCGTAGGGGGTTCTCAGGTCCTCCGCTGCTTCGCGCAGTTCATCCATATTCTCCGGTGGCGCGTCAAATGCTTGCTGGGTCCAAGTCGGAGTTTGCGCAATCTCTCGGCACATGCTCATCACTGAGCGGCCTTCCCCTTCGGGTGCCCAATCAAGCTTGTCGGAGGGAACGGCCGTGGCGTATCTAAAAAACTCCTCGGCCGCTTTCTGGGCTTCTTCGACGATATATTCTTGTATTCTCATTTTTAGCCCATGTGCCAATCCAGGTCGCCCCAAATCGTTTGCAGGTAGTCGATTTGGCTCGCATGGTTATCCATGTGGCGAGCGGGCAGGTACATCCAGAACATCATCGGCGCGGTGAAGAAGGGCGTCGGGATGTCGATGCCGATGTTCTCATCGTTGACCGTATCCAACGCATCGCTTACGGCCTGTACCGAAGCTTCGAGAGCTTCCAGAGCTGCCGCTTTTGTTGTGATGGCCTCTTCCCGTCGCTTGCTTTCCGCGAACCTTTCGCTTGGATCCCCATCTCCCATCTCGCCCTTAATGATCGAGATGAAGTTGTAGTTGGAAATCGCGCAGTGGGCAATGATTTGCACCGCAGACTTGCAGGTCTCTGCCGGCCTGTAGTCAAGCTTGTCATCGGGGACAAAGCTAAAAGTGGTCTTCAAGCGGTGCGTGCACATATGCAAGTTCTTCTTGCATACCTCAACGGCGGCCTGGGTTTGGGGTGATAGGGAAATGGTGGCTGACATAGTTGTTCGATATTACATCAGGGAGGGGAGCAGCTAGGTCGAAAGTCGAAAGTCGAAAGCCGAAAGTCAACGAGTCAGTGTCAAGAAGGTCGAAATGGGTAGCCGAAGGCCGACGTCGGAAGTGAAAAGGGGAGAGTGGAAACTCTGAAGATTCGGAGCCTTTCCGGCTTTCGCCTTTCGACTTTCTTCTTTCGTCTTAACTTCAGTTCGGCGTTATCCACTCCGCCAAATCTTCTGGCCGGAGTTTGAAATATGAAGGCGCTCTCGCTTCCAATATCTGCTCCTCAAGGATCGGTATCAACCCCTGGATCCGCTCCAAGGTATCCGTGGTCTCCAAAAGCCGCTGCTTTTCCAAATTTTCGATTGGCAGCAGGTTCGCAATGGCAAAAGAAAGGGCAACCCGGTCTTCAGGAAACTTAACCTGCACATTCAGCTCCGTCTTTGATATCAGCCGCTGGATCCAGAGTTCAAAGTCCTCTCGCGCTTTCATCACCAAAGCATCGGCCCGTGGGCTATCTTCCGTTTCAAGTTCCAAAACCGGTTCAACAAAGCCGACCAGGTATGGTTTCGATTCATCGATCCGCCGAATCCGAAACCGGCGCTCGCCTTGCACCTGAATGTCCATCCGGCCATCGTCGTAAGTGTGAACTCGGGTGATTCGCACGGTGGTTCCTACCATATAAGGCTCCACTTCGCCGCCCACTTCCGAACCCGAACGGATCAGCACAATGCCGAAAGATGTATCCAGATCGAGGCAATCTCGAACTAATTGGCGGTAGCGGTCTTCAAAAACATGGAGTTGCACCGTCGCATACGGGAATAGGACTGTCGTCAAAGGGAAAAGCGCCAATTCTTCGAGTTCTTGAGACATTCCCATTTGCATTATAACGCTCTAAACGTGAGCGTGGTTCGACCCTGTGGAACCAAGTTGACCAAGGCTGGGTTAAAGGTAAGCTAGAGTATCAAGTGAAAGTGGACGAGCCCGAAAATTTAAACAAACTAAAAGAGCAATTGGAAGAAGCGCAGAAGCGCATCCATGAGCTTGAAAGACAGAGCGAGCAGGACAAGCTCAAGGGGCCCCGCGGGCCCGTTGAGGAAATGGCACCGCTTAGCGAAGCGGACGTTACCCTTCGCCGCCTTGTCCAACGCATTGCCATGATCCTCCAAGCAGAGAAGATCGTGATCATGTTCTACAACCGCGATACCGGCGAGTTGATGGGTATTCCACCGGCCTATGGCGTCGAAGACGACCGGCTGAAGCTTCTTAAAATGCGAGCAACTCAGGGCATTTCCGGCCAGGTTTTCCGCGATAACGATCCCGTCATTTTCCACGATTCGGCTACCGATCCACGAACCCAAAAGGATCCATTCTCCCTTATCGGAGTCCAGAACGGCATCACCGTTCCCCTCGTTATCGAAAAGCGCGATGAAGAAAACCGAGTGGTCGACCGCACCACAATCGGCGTTCTCCACGCGTTCAACAAGCGCCATGGCGAAGATTTTAACGATGAAGACGTGCGGCTGCTTGAGCGAATGGCGCGCAACGTTGGCTCAATCATCGCCAACCTTCAGCTTTACCGAGAGGTTGTCGAAGAGCGCGAAGAACTCCTTCAGACTTTTGAATCCCTGACCGCCGGCCTCATTCTCGTCTCACCCGACGGCCGCATCGCCCAGATGAACGCTTCGGCAAGAACCATTTTTGGGGTGGAAGCGGAAAGCATTGGCAAGCAGTATGCCGACGTGCTGGATAATCAACCCTTTAAGGAGTTGTACCAGAGCGCGATGGCGGGTGAAGATGTCGGCCATATCGATATCACCGTTCAAATCGCCGGCATCGACCGCGTGTACCAATGCCAGGCAGCCCAGGTTCGCGGGGATGATAACAAGAACCTAGGCGTCGTTGCCATCTTCAATGACATCACCGAGATGAAGAACATCGACCGAATGAAGAGCTCATTCGTCGCCATGGCTTCTCACGAACTCCGAACCCCGCTCACGGCTATTAAAGGCTTTGTCAGCACCCTTTTGATGGATGACGGTTTTACGGATGACGAGCGCCGTGAGTTCTACATGATTATCGATCAGGAGTGCGACCGGTTAACCAGACTTATTAACGACCTGCTAAACACGGCCCGAATCGAGGCACAGGAAAGCTTAAAGCCGAACTACTCTTTGGTAGATATAAACGCCCTTTTGGAGAAGGTTCTTCTCATACAAAAGCAATCCACTTCGCGGCACGAACTCAAGCTGGACGTCCGCAGCCCATTGCCAAAGATTATTGGCGACGAGGACAAGCTGGACCAAGTTCTTACCAACTTGCTCAACAACGCGATCAAGTATTCGCCCAACGGCGGTACCATCACGATCCATGCCGTTATCGATGCCGACAACTACCTGTGTGTGGGGGTTGAGGATCAGGGCATGGGGATTCCCAAGGATCAACTGGCCAAGGTTTTTGACAAGTTCCATCGCGTAAACAACGAGGACAATCGCCGTATTTATGGCACCGGCCTCGGCTTGTTCTTAGTGAAGCACTTGGTTGAAAGTGTCCACCTCGGCAAGATCTGGGTGGAATCGGATATCGGCAAAGGCTCCACGTTCTTGTTCAGGATCCCAACCCAGCTCGATATCGAGATGGCGAAGCAACTGAACGAGTAGAATCACCGAATTGCGCAGAACTCCGAAGGGGGTGCAGCCCTATATCGAGTGCGGTGACTTGTCACCGCTTTGAATCAGGCGACTTGTCGCCGTTCATTTCCTCCGACTTTAGGATAGCATGGAACTTCGTCAAAAGCGGTGACGAGTCACCGCACTCGAAAAGGTTTTACTACGCCGCTTCCGCGACGACTTCCAAGTTGTGCTTCGCGCCGGAATGCTCCGGTGCGATGACCAAAGCCTGCGTGTAGCTGGTCTTGGCTCCGGCCGGGATGTTCAACTGCGCGAAGCAGTTGCCCAACACAAACCACGCATCCGCGTTAGCCGGTTCGCGCTGCAAACCAAGCTGATATATCTCCGCAGCTTCCTGGAAATGCCCCATTTGGTAAAGCAAATCGCCGCAGTTGAAGTAGGCGTTGGCGTTCTCGGGCGCGCGGCTAATAGCCGCCCCGAACTTGGCCAAAGCGCCATCTAAGTCCTGCTGCTCGGCCAACGCGCGGCCCCAGTTCACCAAGAAATCGGCACTCGGGATCCTTTCTTCGCCGATGGTTTCGCAAGCATAAGCAAAACTTTGCAGATCCTTCATGCTCAAGCACGCCTGGGCCCAACCGTGCCAGCACTCCATTTCCGTTGGGCGTTCTTCGAAAGCCTGTTGGAAAATTAGCATGGCGTCCAAATGTCGTTCTTGCTTGGTGGCTACGCGGCCCGCCATCTTCTTGCAGGCCCACATGCCGGGCGCATCGGCGCAGGCTAAATAGCTGTCGAAAGCCTCGTCGTATCGCTCCAACCGCTCGCATAGAACGGCCTTGGCAAAGAGCGCCATGGGGAAGCCGGGGTGAACGCTGAGGGCATAATTAATATCCGCTTCAGATTCCTCGAAGCGGTCCATATCGCATAAAATCTGACCCCGAAGGATGTGCCCCTTATAGGTTTTGATGCCAAAATCGCCGGTAAGGGCGATAGGCCACTCCATTTCCATACATCGGTTAATGGCGACAAGGCCCTCGTCGTAGTTCTTAAGATTCAGGCAGGCATGGGCCTTTTCGAACTCGTTGAGGACCGTATCATATCCTTTCTCAATCGCCTTATTACAGAAGTAGAGAGCCTCGCCCGCCCTTTCCAAAGCAGTCAAAGAGGAGCATAAAATCTGGAAGGTGGCGGGGCCGTAGGGCGCTTCGCCATCGATAATCTCGACGCATTTGCGCGCTGACTGCTCGGCATCGGCCGGCATCATGGCAACGCTGTAGGCGTTGGCCAAGTTGAACCAGTGGAACGGCTCCTGAGGGCATTCCGCAACTTCCTTTTTCAGCATGTTGATGGTGCGCTCGAGCTTGTTCTTCTCGACCATCGTTTCGTGCTGATAGCCAAAATGGTGGAGCACGCCCTTTGTAAGGGTCGCCGGCACATAGCCGTGATCCTTAAACGAGCCGATAATCTGCTCGTGGATTCGGCCCGTGAACCTAATTTCGGGGATATTTCGGAAAAGCCTAACTGCGGTGTGGACGTAGGTATTGGCGTCTTGGCCCTTTTCCATGAAGTTGATAATCTTCATGAAGTAGCCGCCGAACTGCGGCCGCATGACCGCTTCCCGCATCTGGCCGAAGCTCTCAGGGTCGAGCGCCTCATCCGCGTCGATCCATAAAACCCAGTTTCCGGTGCAAAGCTCTAAGCTGGCGTTTCGCGCCGCCCCAAAGTCATCGCACCACTCAAAGTGGCCGATCTTCGCGCCATATTTCTCAGCGATTTCAATTGTGCTGTCGGTCGAGCCTGTATCGACAACGACGATCTCATCGACGATATCTTTGATGCTGGCAAGGCAGCGATCTAGGTGCTTCTCTTCGTTCTTAACGATGAGCGAAGCGCTCAGCTTGATGCCGATATTCTCCGGCTTGCCGGTTGAGTATTTAGCGACGATGGCGGCTTTGGCAGCGCCCTTATCGTCGATCACGTTCACCTTTTGGGCGAGCAAGTTTCGGCAGTAAAAATAGTCTCTTAAGAGGTTGGCAAGGAGGGACTGTCGCTCGGCGACGTCGCATTTGACCAGGAAGTCGACGGCTTCGAATTCCTTCTGTCCGTAGCAAAGAATTATGCCCGTTTCCGCGTTGAGGTCTATGTCCTCGGGGTATTTGCCGACCGCTTCTAAGAGGAGTTCCTGAGCAGGGCCATACTCATTTTCGCCCACAAGCTGGTGGGCTTTTTCGATAATCTGTTTTGGGTTCATAGCGCTCTACGCCGCGATGGCACTGAACTGCCTAATAAGGTGCTTGCGCGCCCCAGCGATGCTGAACATCTCATCGCGAAGGAGCCGCTTGATGAGGAAGAGGGTTTGGATATCCTCGGGCCCGTAACGGCGCTGGCCGCCGGTGGTGCGGACCGGATTCAAGAACTCGGCAAACTCGCGTTCCCAGTACCGGAGGGTGTGAACTTCCACTCCGGTTATAACACTCGCCGCGCTAATCGGGACGGTGCGGTCTGCTTTCGTTTTCTTTGCGAACTCCATGCTGGCGATATCGGACTCCTGGGTATGCAATTTGGGCGTTTCCGCCACTCTTAGTTATTGGCCCGAAGCCGGTAATTTTGCAGGGTTGGAGTTCGGTTTTGAAGATGAATATTGGGTTGGTCGGTTACTTTCTTGGGGCGTCGATGGGGCCATCGGGTTGATGGGCGAGTTGGCTGATCGCGGCATTAAGTGCCTTCAAGTTGCAGATCGTGGCATTCCACCGAATTTCACCCTCTTTTGTGTCAACGCTGTACCTGTAGTTGTCCTTCTCGCTCTGGAAACCCGTTCCGACTTCATCGCCAGCTTTAGGTGGTTTGTAAAGAATGGGATTGTGCCGTAAGAACGTCCCTTGCAAAACATCTATTGCCAGCGAGGTTACGCGCGCTCTGCCGAGCCAGTCAATCCAGGAAATGCGGTCTCCGCGAATGACGATCCTCTCGTTTTGAGTTCTAAGGACCAGGTATAGGCAAAAACTTAGATAGACCAAAGCAACGCCCCAATCCATTGCGACCCACCCATCAAACGAGTGCACGGTGTTTAGCTCTTTGAATCCAAAACATAGTGGCGATATGACGAAAAGGCTAAGCCAGAGGAGGAGGGGACGTCTACTCTTCCAGTCGGCAACTACATTCAGTGGTTGGGAGTTTTCGGCGGTTGGAACTGCGCCCATCGTCTAATGGCCGCTCCCGTTTATAGCCCCATTTGGCTGATGGGCGAGTTGGCTGACGGCAGCATTGAGGGCGTCCAAATTACTGATAGTCCAATCCCACTGGATCGGCCCTTTTTTCGTTTGAACACTATGGGCAAAGAACTTAGTTTCGGTTCTGTGTGTATCATTCGACCGACTCCCAGGTCCGATCCGCGTCGAGAAGAAGGGTATGCGGCGAAAGAAGGTTCCAGCAACAACATCTTCTGTAGGATAGATCGTAACGCTGCCCAGCCAGTTAGTCCAAAAAATCGCATTACTCGACACCACGATTTTCTCCTTATGGGATCGAAGATAGGCATAAGCGGACCAACCTATTTCGAACAACGCAACACTCAAGTGAGTGGCGACCCAACCATCGAAAGTGCCGGCTTTCAAGAATTCTCTCACCCCGCTACTGATAGGCACAATGCTCAACATCAGGATGAATGTGGCGCCGAACCGCCTATCCTTCCAATCGGCAGTAATCTCTTGGAAAAAGCCTTCGCCCGTAGGTCCCGCGCAATCGACCATCTTCTCCATTATAATGTACTCTGGCCCGGAATCCAAATCGCCGCAAGCCATCTCCTAACCCGGTCCGCCATCCGCTTGCCTTTCGATCTTCGACTTACGATTTTCGACCTCACCAGGATCCACCCCCTTCCGCCATCAATCCGTCTTTCGACTTTCGACCTTCGACCTTCGACTCACCACCATCCCCTATCCGCCATCCGCTGATCTTTCGACTTTCGACCTTCGACTCACCACCATCCCCTATCCTCAACGGCGCGCCCACCCGGTAGACTCTAGCCCATGGCCGTAGCAACTAAAACAGAACTGGATCGCATCGCGGGGCTTCTCGGAAGAGATGCCGACAGTCTCCTCAACCACGAGTGTAAAACGATTTCGAAGGAGCACCTTCATCTTCCGGGGCCGGACCATGTGGACCGTTGTTTCATCCCCACCGACCGGAACAACACCACCCTACGCAGCCTGCAGGAACTATACAAGCATGGCCGTTTGGCAAATACCGGCTACCTAAGCATTCTGCCGGTGGACCAGGGAATTGAGCACAGCGCGGGAGCAAGCTTTGCCCCAAACCCAGAATATTTTGATCCGGAGAACATCGTCAGGCTCGCCATTGAAGGCGGCTGCAATGCGGTTGCTTCCACGCTTGGCGTGCTCGGCGCGTGCTGCAGGAAATACGCCCACCACATGCCGTTCATTGTAAAACTCAACCATAACGAGCTCCTCACCTACCCGAACAAGTTCGACCAGATCATGTTCGCCCAGGTTGAGCAGGCTTGGAATATGGGCGCGGTTGCCGTTGGCGCGACTATTTATTTCGGCAGCGAAGAAAGCTCCCGCCAGATTGTGGAAGTGAGCCAAGCCTTTGCCCACGCCCATGAACTCGGCATGGCCACCATTCTGTGGTGCTACCTACGGAACAACGCTTTTAAGATAGGCCCTAAGGATTACCATGTTTCGGCAGACCTTACCGGCCAGGCCAATCATCTTGGCGTAACGATCGAGGCGGACATTATCAAACAGAAAATGCCTGAACTTAACGGCGGCTACGCTGCCTTAAACATGGGCAGCAGCGGCTATGGCAAATTCGATGATCGCATTTACACGAAGCTCGCTTCAGACCACCCTATCGACCTTTGCCGATACCAAGTAATCAACTGCTACATGGGGCGAGCCGGCCTGATTAACTCCGGCGGCGCTTCTTCCGGCGCGGCCGACGAGGCTGAAGCGGTTCGAACGGCCGTTATAAACAAACGCGCTGGGGGCATGGGTTTGATCTCGGGACGCAAGGCTTTTCAGCGGCCGATGAAGGACGGCGTTGAGATTCTGAACGCGGTTCAGGATGTCTATCTGTGCGAAGACGTTACGGTTGCGTAAAGTGAAAGTGTTCCCTCCCTTTGAAGGGAGGGTTAGGGTGGGATGACGAATAGGATCCAACCCCCTTTTGTGAAGAAGAGACTTCGGCCGTGGTTTTCGGGAGGATTTGACGTTTCCTTTCCCCTCCCTCCCGGTTCGTGCCTCTGGACTGCGCCCAAATTTGTAGGCACCTCGTCAACAAAAACGAGGAATACATATGCCACGAAATCACGATCGAGAGTTGAAGCTCTCACTGTGCCGACAAATCAAAGCTGGAGAACTATCAAAAACAAAGGCTACGCGAG
>DASXZH010000043.1:0-19860 GCA_036502005.1 Fimbriimonadaceae bacterium | reverse complement strand
GCAGCAGAAGGCACAAATGCCTTGATCCAAGAAGTGAAATTCGCAGCCAGAGGCTTCAGAACCTTCCAAGGGTTCAGAGTGGCCATTCTCTTTTTCCTGGGGAGACTCAATCTCAACCCACAAAAAACCCCATAATGCCTTCTTTTTAAAGGGGAACTAAACATAGTTTAAGCGAACGAGCGTGGTCTACTTGATTATAGATCAAGAAAAGCTCGAAATTGATTCAAACATTAGGCAGTGTAGTGTGTGCCATCGGGGCAGCAGGCGACGAGGACGTTCAAGGTTCCCTGAGCCAGGCTCTGATAGCGAGTATTTGGCAGGCAAAAAAAGCAGTCGGAAGGCGCATCCTTCCGACTGCTTTAAAGATCCCCTATAAAGGCAGGTTAACGTCCCAGGGCTGAACGGTCGCTTCCTGGAGCGTGACCGAATCGACGCTGTACGTAAACGAAGCCTGCGAGATATGGAAGGGCCGAATCGCCCGGACTACCAAGCTCACATTGCCCGTGCCCGGCTGGATATAGTGCGAACTCAAGGTTAGTGGCAAGTTTGCGTACACGCCGGTTGCGGCGGTATTGCTCATGAGAACGTAGCCGTTATGATCCGTTGGGAAATAATCGTAGGCGAAAACCTGCAGGGTTACTCCTAGTGGGGCGTTCCCATCGACATTTACCGTTGCCGCGGTAAGCGAACTTAGCGGCTTATCCATTTTAAAAGTAAGCAGTTCGTCAGCGGTTTGCCCAAGAACTCCTCTTATCGAGGAGACGTTCCACGTAACCCCATCAATTAGCTTAAGCGTTTGCTGAATCGTTGTTTGATTCGATATCGTAGACGTCCCATTTTGGTAGATGCTTGCATGGGTTGAGGCAAGTGTCTCCGGTGGAATATAGGCAGGGAAAAGACCTTTCGGCGACCCGATTCCGGTAACGAAATCCCAACCTGTCGTGCAACTCTCAAGAGGCGTCCCGCCAAAAACTACGTCGTGATAGTATTGGCCGCCTAAGTTAAAGTAAATCCTTTCTAGCTCACGGGTGTCGTCATGGGTCCAAGAACCACGCTGATTTGTCATAGCTGCGGTTATGGGACATGCTAGGCTGGTGCCGCCGATTATTTGCCAATCAGCATTCCCTGTGCCAAACGCTGTAGTACTGTAAACGTTTACGCCCGTTTCGGGGTCGGCAACCGCACTCACGTCGGGGGCGCCACGAACGCTGCCTACGACGCTCGCAACTGGATTCTGAAAGGCCGGTCGAGGTTCAAAAGCACTCGGGCCACCGCCCGATCCTGCCCAGCCCGCTTCGCTTCCGTAGCCAGTTGAGGTAACTGTCAAACTCGTACCGCCCACACCAACAACGTAGGGTGATTCAGAGGGATATTCTTGGACAGAGTCATCTCCGGTAGAGGCAAAGAAAACGACGCCGTTGTATCCCTGAAACGTCGTGTCTTGAAGTTCGCTCGGATCTTCGCCGCCACCAAAGCTCATCGAAACTTCCTTTACGTTTGGCAAGGCGGCTGCTACTGCGATTGCTGCGTTAAGGTCACTATTAGCGTTCGAGTTAGCCTCAACGAGATAAACCTTACAGTTAGGGGCCATCGCATGGACCCACTCCATATCTAGCGCTTCTTCGCCACACCATCCATTGGCTACACCGCTAGCGGGCTCGGTACCTCCCGCGTAGACCACTTGGAAGACCTTGTTAGTTGAGGCCGTTACAGTCCCAGAAGGTTCCGTCGGCAAGCCATAAGTGTTTGCGAAGAAGTTGAAATCTGTCAGGGCGCTGGCAAAGTCGAAGGCGTCAACAATCGCGATGGCGCCGGTTCCACCTGTCGTAGGAATATTATAAGCCTTGTGAAGATCCGCCGGAGCATAACCTCCAGCTTGTTGCAGCAGCGCCGGTCCGAATCTGGGAGACTCAAAACTGATTCCAGGCACAGTGCCACGGCTGTTGCGGATCAAGTAGTCCGTATGCATATGCCCCTTGGGAGCCACGCCGGAAAGGGGTCGAAGAATGCCAGGGTTGCCCCTATAGTAGGTTTGGGCAGCCGCGAGGGAAGCTCCGACCAACATTAAGGAGGCGCAAACAAGCACTTTGCCAGGCGAGAATTTAGGATGAAATTTCATATCTCTTGTAACCAATTATTTTGAAGATAAGGACAGCACCAAAAAAGAAACCACAGCCGATAGCCATTTGGTTCTAATCCAAACTATTAAAGCCACCTTAATTATAGACGACCCCAGCTTGACTACGCGTGTCTTTTGCTTTCAGTTCGGCCTGACACGGCAAATCGGCCTCTAACAAGGGGCCGATTTGCTGTTTGTAGCAAAATTGGCCACGGCTCTTACGGAGCGTTGGCAATCTGCCCAAAAAGGCCGTGGACCTGATTTCCAGGCCCGGAAGTGAAGTAGACGTCAGAAGCAGAGCCTGTAACACCGTTGCCTGCCGCCAAAGCCCATAGGCCAGGAATAACTAGAGGAGCACCGCTGCTATTGAGGAGGGCACCATCCCAATGCCTGGTTGTCAAACCGAAGGCATTGATCTTGCCATCGCCAAAGTTACCGACGAGAAGGTCCCCGCCCACATTCCCGAATTTGGCGGGCGCAACTTCCATTCCCCAGGGCTGATTCAAGACACCATTTGAAACCATCCTAGCGAGCAAAGTCCCTGCCGTGTTGAACTTGTCGACATATCCGAATCCAGCCCCCGCCACTCCGCTTTGCTTGGTGAAGGTGACATAGAGATAATTCCCAATATTTTTAATGCCAAAGGGAACGTAACCTGCCGGCACTGTTTTGTCCGTAAAGGAAGTCACATATTTGTAGGCGCTATTAAAGATGTCGATTTGCCCGGAGTTGAAGTTTGTGGCGTACAGGTAATAAGAGCCATTGTATGCTCCGATAGCCAGCCCCTTATAAGAAGCGTTTTGTTTTGAACGGTTGACCATGGTATTGGTCATCGCGGCGCCTATCCAAGATGTGGCGTTCCCGTTCCAAGCAGAAATGGTGCCGTCAGAACTGCAGAAGATGAAGCCAGGCACGTATCCGGAGACCACGAAGACCTTGGTGTTGTTGTAGACCTCGCCAGTTACGGGGCCTTCGGGACCGCCTGTGGATGAAGGAATGTTCACCACCAATCCATAGTTGGTGCCCTTGTCGTCATAAACGGTCGCCGTGCCGGTGCCATTGTTAGCAACCCAGAAGGGACCATTCGAAGTAAATGCGAGGCTCCAAGGGTTCTTCAAGTTAGTATCAACCGTCACGGCCCCGGCTCCTGCCGCATCCGCCACTAAGTTGGTCTGCACAAACTTGCCAGCAGTCGTAACGCCCGATTCCGGATTGAGCGTTGTAGAGGAATTGCTGGTTACACCGCCGCCTCCGCATCCAGCTAAACCGCCCGCAACGCCAGCAACGGCAACTGCGCACATTGTTCTCCTTCGAAAGCGTAACTTGAACATTAAAAACAACCCCTTGTTAATCGAGAACTAAGCTCAATCAATTGGAATAAAAGAATCAAACCCAATTATACGCAAGCATTGCCAAAGACCCTAGTGCTTCTCATTTTATATTTGAAAAAGCCAACTACAGCATGAGATTGGTCTAGAGCAAGCTCCAAGGAGCGTCGAACCGGAACAAGCTCGTGCCCGTTAGCGGATCACCCGGCAGGGAAACATAGAGTTCGCCCATGCCGCCTTCCTCCATATCCTGCAGGCCTCCAAAGCCCTGCTGGGTAAAAGTCAACGGGATGCCGCCTAATGGGTTGCTTCCCAAGCTCAGATACTCTGTGATGCCTCCACCGTTGTTGCCGTTGGGATCGTCACCGCCATACCAAGCGACGCTTCCCTGAAGTAGGCCGGTCGCGTTGTAATAAGCGGCGCACTGCTGAACACCGTATGGATAGGCTGTTTGCTGGCCATATTCCGTTCCGTTTACGTCCGGGAACCATTGGATATAGTTGATCGAGTTGCTCGCGGCCGACGTGAAGAAGGTCGTAGTCTGAGCCCAAATGTTGTTGTTGGCCGCATACCCATTGCACTTTTGCGTACAAACCGCGGCGCCATTTGATTCCCACAACGGATTGCTCCTTACCGAGGAAATGTAGGTGCTATAGATCGGGGTGGGCCCGGCAACGTTATAGACGAGGTCGAATCCACAAGTTCTGGTCACGCCCGAAACCTGGTAGGTTGACGTCGCAACCATGTAGGCATAGGTGCCCGTGCAATCCACGCCCGATGTAATCGGCGACAACGTTCCGGAGCTCGTCGTTTGCGTTGTCAAGTTCGTGTATCCCGTAACTCCGGGAGGGTTGAACAACTGCGCAGGAGTGTTAGTAACCTGCATTGTCGTACCGCCGCCGGGATAAGGGAAGTTGTACACGATCTGGAACAAGCTGACGCCACTTGGGCAGTAAGTCGCCAAATAAATGAACGATGCGCCAAGCGTAGGCACGATCTCAAATCGCCTTTGCAGGTAGGCGGAGGTCGCCGTGTAGCCGCTAGGCAGCGTGTAATTTGCGACCTGATAGTGATAGACCTTATCGTAGATGGCCACCATTGTTTTGCCGGAAGCTCCCTGCACAACGGTGTAAACGAAAAGATCATCCACTCTTGCGAAAAGCGGGATCGCGCCTGGCGCGCCGTCGGGATTTAACGCCGTGGAAACGCCGTCGGTGCCGTTGATATCCCAGCCCATGCCTGCGTTTGTGAATTGCTCAAGGCGCACAAAGTCTCCCTTTGGACCTTTTTCACGGAAGAGCACATAGGCGCCCGTGTTATCCCCGTCCATGTCCCCTTCCATTAACTGTGAATAGGGATCTGTTGCGGTGCCGTTGAACGACCACTGGCTGGGTATTCCGGTGGTCGGATTGTAGTCGGTAACCACCACCTCATCTTGTGCCCCGCCGTTGTTGGCAAAGGTGTAGCCATAAACGTTCGCAGTGGCCGCCTGCGTCGGTCTGTTATTTGCGTGCGGGTAAGGGACGAGTTTAAAGGCTGACCCATTGATCGCCCAAGTTGGCGTTAAGCCAAATGCGAAAGCGCCCTCGATTGTGAGGCCCAGGCCCAAAAGGGCAAGAACGACCTTACTGTATTTCATTGTATAACCCTCCAAAGTTTTTCATCCTCCCAGTGTTAATGCCAGGATATTCCCCTCGTGCATGCAATTTGTTACGTTCTTATGAAAATCTCTCGTAATTCGGTCTTTTTGTGAGATTATCAGCAGTTCAAGCAAACCGCAAGGTTTGCCATTGTCATTCATATGTGAGTACTAAACATATGGTAACCGGCAATATTGCGGAGTCCTCTATGCTTACGCCGAATAACTCCGCGATTGATGATGTGAAAGAAATAGTATACTGATGTCTAGATATGGTTTCTCAGGCGCACCAGCAGTCTTTGTTCGATTTAGAGCCAGCAAATTTGGTGCCCGCTCAAATCGGAAGAGCGGGCGTTTCCGCCATTTTTGCGCGGCAGATTCTGACGAAGGCAGGCGGGAGTTTAAGGTGGTTCGACTACAGCCTGAATCCGTACATCGGCTGCGGGTTTGGCTGTTCGTATTGCTTCGCTTCGTTTTTTCAACCAGATGAAGAGCGTTTCAATTCATGGGGGAAGTGGATCGAAGTTAAGGATAACGCGGTCGAGCTCCTAAAAAGGCATCGGCATTTGAAGGACGCCAAAATCTTTATGAGTTCGGCCACCGATCCCTATCAGCCCTTGGAAGCAAAGGTGGGGCTTACAAGACGATTAGTTGAGGTGATGTCCGATCCATTGAGGCAGCCAAGATTAGTGGTTCAAACGCGTGGCCCGTTAGTTACCCGGGACATTGATTTATTGAAGCGCTTTCGCAACGTGCGCGTAAACATGAGCATCACCACGGGGACCGACGCCATTCGCCGGCGCTTTGAACCCTCCTGCGCAAGCATTGAACGTCGCCTGGAGGCGATTAAAGAGGTGAAGATGGCCGGACTAAAGACGAGCGTTTGCATCTGCCCAATGCTGCCGGTGGAGGATCCCGAAGCTTTTGCTTTGCGGCTAAAGGCAGTGAACGCCGACCATTATGTCGCCGCCTTCTTTCATTCAACAGATCGCGCCTTTGCCGCCAACACCCGCGAGAACGCATGGCTTCTTTCCAAGGAATATGGTTGGGATAAGGATGCGTTTAAGGCTACCGTTGCGCGCATGCAAAAAGTGTTGCCGCAGTTAAACAACACGGGAGGTTTTGGTCCGGCGTGAATTAGAACGGAGAACGGAGAACGGAGAACGGAGAAAACCGGAAACAGATTCGCGCACTCTAAACGGCTTCTGACTCATCGCCGCTCGTTGCGGTACGCCGAATGATTCTAAATTCTGCGAGCTACGTTCTACATTCTAAGTTCTCCGTTCTACATTCCAGGTTCTACGTTCCAAGTTCTACGTTCTCCCTACTCGTCCCTACCTATGGTACAGTTTGCCCAGCTATGCCCGACCCAGGCCCAAAAAACCGCACCCTAGAAGCACTAAAAGAGCCCGCAAACGCTATCGGACTGCTTGTTGGTGTGGCGATTGCCGCCGTTTTCCCACCGTCGATCCCGTTCGTCGTCGGCGCGCTCATTTTGGGAGAGGCCGCTTATTTGGTGGCCGTTCCACGCTCGGGCTGGTACACAAAGCGCCTTTCCGCCAAGTTCGATGGCGATATCCTAAAGAATAGGGCCAAGCTTAAGCAGCAAGTTTTTACACAGCTGCGCCCGGAAGTGCAAGCACGGTTCAACCATTTGGAAGAAGCCAGACTCGCCATGGCCAAGCAGGCGCCCTCCGGCGAAAAGTGGTTTAGAGAGATTCTGCGCAAGTTGGACTATTTACTCGATAAATTCTTGGAGTTCTCGGGCAAAGAAGCTGAGTTTCGCAAATATTTGCGATCTGTCTTGGAAGAGGCTCTGCGTGAGCAATCAAGTGCCGGCCAGCAGGCTGCAACTGGATTTGTGAAAAGCCATTCGCAAAAAGTCAAGTGGGATATGGAACCTCCCATGGACCCGGCGGAAGTCTGGACGCAGGCGGTAATCGGGCAGGTTCAGGGCCATTACGATGACGAAATAAAGGACCTCAACAACCAACGCGTGGCCGATACGGAAGATCTAACCACTAATGCGGTTTTGGATAAGAGAGTGGATATTATCCGCCGCCGTCGCGATTATGTGGGCCAAATCGGCAAGATAACTGTGAACCTGAACCATCAACTGGAGTTGATGGAGGACACGTTTGGCCTGATTAGTGACGAGCTTCGCGCCCGCACACCAGAGCAGATCTTGGCCGATATCGACGAAGTCATTGACCGCACCGATTCGTTGACGGAAATGCTGGAGGGGTTTTCGCCGGGGGTCGTTGATTCGCCAAAAACTGTGACTACAAGTGCTTAGCTAAAGGGCAGTTCGATCCTGCGCTGGATACCGTCTCCAGTTTATGAAGTCTCGGATTTTTCTAAGAGGATACATTCTCGGCGGCGTCTTTATTGTGGTGGGTCAGATGTTCGCGCTTAACGCGTTTAATGCTGGAATGCACACATCTCTAGCCTTCGGTGGCCAGCCGTCTACTCCCATGGGAGTACCAGAGCCTTCAGGCGGAATACTTAACCCAGTTTCACTCATGATGTTCGAGACTGTTTTGGAATATGTGCTTGGCGCTCTAGGGGTTGCATTTATCTGTATAACGTTTTTTCACCAGATGGGCGCGGCGGTTAGAAGTAATACGGATCGTTCCGAAACCAACAGCTCCATTAATCCAGAGTAGCTTCACTTGTCCCCATTCGCCTATAGGCATAGTACCCTTCGAATGCAGGCCAACTGAAAAAATAGAACTTAGTAGGGAGAACGTAGAACGGGAGACCGATAGTTTTAGAGTGCTCGAACCTGTTCGAGCTTTGGCGTAGAGCAATTCATCGACTTCAAGCTCACCTTATGCCGAAGCTGAATCTTCCGCACCGAAGTTCTGGGGCCAGGGGGACGCGCACACCATTTTTGATGACGGAACTTGGTTACGCAATTTACGAGGCGTATTTACGATTCAATCCGCGATACGCGAAGGGATGCCTCTATGCCAAGCGCGAACAGGTTCGCGCACTTTAAATCGGATTGCTTCTCCCGTTCTAAGTTCTAAGTTCTACTCTCTACGTTCTCCTTTCTAAGTTCTTCCCCAGAGGCCGAGAAACAGCAAGCTTGAACCTGCGGTTGAACGTCTTGGTTCAGTGGTATCTTGTGAATATGTCGGAGGATTTCGAGAGCCCACAAGGGCCCGATGATTTTAATGAGCCGCCCGCTTTTTTCCCGTTGGAAAGCGGCCAGCCTGACCGTGAGCCCGCTTCCTTAGGTGAGCCGGTTGAGGTATTGATTGAGGGCGTGTTCGCAGCCGAGAACGCAGGGCAGATCTCACGCTTTGTGCTCTTAAGCGACGGCAACCGGAAGCTTCCAATCCTAATCGGCCCCTACGAGGCCCAGGCAATCAGTCTTCCCCTTGAAGGAACCCGACCCGATCGGCCGATGACCCACGACCTTCTTCGCAACGTAATCGACCGATTTAACGCCTCTCTGGATCGCGTCGTGATCGACGACCTCTGGAATACGATCTACTACGCCAAGCTTTACCTGCGTAAAGGCGACGAGGAATTAGAGATCGATGCGCGCCCTTCGGACGCGATTGCCATGGCTGTTCGCTTCGAAGCGCCTATATTTGTTTCCGAAGGCATCCTCGATGCCGCTATGGAAGAGTAATCTTCGGTTCTATGGCCCACACGGACCTTGAGCAAGAAGCGGCAGCGCTCCGATCTGAGATTGAGCGGCACAACTACCTTTACTATGTGCTCGACCAACCAGTGGTTGACGACTCCGAGTACGACCGGCTCTTTCGACGCCTCGTCGATCTAGAAAAAGAGCACCCGGAGATTGCCACCGCAGATAGCCCAACCCAAAGAGTGGGCGTGGCGCCAGTTACCGCATTTACCCAGCACGGACACCTTGTGCCCATGCTCTCGCTTGATAACGCCTTCGGCGAGGATGAACTCCGAGCGTTTGATGACCGAGCCAAGAAGGGGCTGGGCGGGGATGCGGTCCAATATCAGGCCGAGCTTAAGTTCGATGGCCTCTCCATTTCCCTCACTTATGAAGATTCTTTGCTAACGGTCGCTACAACCCGCGGCGATGGCGGCACCGGCGAGGTCGTAACGCCCAATGCCCGAACCGTCCGCGGCGTTCCGCTGAAGCTACGCGAGCATGTGCCTGGCATCATTGAAGTAAGAGGCGAAGTGGTTATGTACAAGGAAAACTTTGCACAGTTAAACTTATCCAGAGCAGAACGCGGAGAGCAGGTTTACGCGAACCCACGCAACGCAGGAGCTGGCAGCCTACGCCAACTGGACAGCCGGATCACTGCGGAAAGAAAGCTGAACTTCTTTGCCTACGGATTTGGGGCGGGCGATCGCTTGGCCGAAACCCAGAGTGGCCTCCTAGATAAATGCCGGGCCCTCGGCTTTGCCGTCAACGAAGAGCGCAAGGTCTTGTGCGGCTTGCCGGAAATGATGGCTTATCTGGATAAGTGGCGAGAAAAGAGACCGTCGTTGCCGTTCGGCATCGACGGAATAGTGTTCAAAGTAAATAACTTGGATCAGCAGGAAACCCTTGGCGCGACGTCGCGCGGTCCCCGTTGGGCCATTGCGTACAAGTTTGCGGCGGAACAGGCCTTCACAAAGCTAAACCGAATTTTTGCCCAGGTTGGAAGAACCGGCGCAGTAACCCCGGTGGCCGATTTGGAAGCCGTGATAGTGGGCGGGGCAACCGTTACCCGGGCAACCCTCCACAACTATGAGGACTTGCACCGCAAAGATGTGCGCGAAGGCGACACTGTCGTCATTCAACGAGCGGGGGATGTAATTCCGGAGGTAGTTGGGCCCGTTTTGGACAAACGCCCGGTTGACGCCGTGATTCCCGAGCCGCCCACCGTTTGCCCGGAATGTAACCAACCCCTTTCACAAGTAGCAGGCCAAGTGGCTTTGCTATGCACCAACAAACAGTGCCCGGCTCAAATCGCGGCCAAGTTTAGGCATTTCGTCTCACGCGGAGCGATGGATATCGAGGGCCTCGGTGAGAAGATCATAGATCGGTTTTTGGAGCTTGGCTACCTAACGGACCTGCCCAGCATCTACACTCTAAAAGACAAAGAAGCAGAGCTTATGAACCTCGACCGAATGGGCGAGCTCAGCATAAAAAAGCTGCTCAGCGGAATCGAAGGTTCAAAAACGCGACCTTTGCATAAGTTTATTTTTGGATTGGGTATTCGGCAAGTGGGTGATCGAGGAGCCTACGAGCTCGCCTCACATTTTAGAACGCTAGAGAAACTGCGCCACGCGGATTACGACCAGCTCAAGGCGGTTGCCGACGTCGGTCCAAAAACAGCCTCAGAAATTTGGGAGTGGTTTGAAGATGCGAACAATCGAGCTATGCTCGATCAGATGCTCGACCTTGGCGTGAAACCAGAGGAAGGCGCAGCACCCGAGAGCACCATCTTCGAAGGGAAGACCTTCGTTTTTACAGGAACTCTAACCCAAATGACCCGGCCGGAAGCCGAGGCCCTGGTCTTGAAACTCGGCGGGAAAGCGGCTGGCAGTGTAAGCAAGCAAACAACCTATGTCGTGGCCGGCCCCGCTGCCGGCAGCAAGCTGGATAAGGCCATACAGCTAGACATCCCGGTTCTCTCGGAGCAAGACTTTTTAAATATGGTCGACAGCGAAGAAATTGCTGGCCCAGGCACGCTTGGCCTTTAGCATGCATTTTGAGTTAAACCTCCCGTTGGAAGAACTTGATTTGCCCTTGTGCGTCACCTCTGGCCAGGTGTTTCGGTGGCGCGAGGTTGAACCCGCGTGTTGGGCGGGAGTAGATGGACCCAACTGGTATTTCGTTAACATATCCGGCCCACAACTTTCCATAGAGAGCAATGCCACAGAGAACGAGTTTAAGCGCCTCTTCGGCCTCGATCAAAGCATGGCAACGCTCAAAAAGGAATTGCTAACACGCGGGCCAGAGCTCAAACCCCATCTCGATTGCTTAACCGGCCTGAGGGTAATGCAACCAACCAGCCTCCACGAAACGCTGTTCTGCTTCATGTGCACCAGCAACAACCACCTGAAAAGAATTACACAAATGGTGCTCAAACTTGAACAATACGGTCCGGTCATGGCGGAATACCGGGTCTATCCGTTTAAGTCTTTCCCCGGCGTAGAGCGGATTGCCGCGATTCCGGAGGATGAGTTGAGAGCGGCCGGGTTCGGCTACCGGGGCAAATCAATTCCTCTCGCCGCACAGCAGATAGTTGCCAACGGCCCAGGTTGGTTCGATTCCCTGAAGTCCCTTCCATTTCAAGAAGCCCGTGCCCAGTTGCTAACTTTGCATGGAATCGGGCCAAAGCTCGCCGATTGCATCGCCCTTTACGGACTTCACTGTTGCGAGGCAACTCCCTTCGACACCCACCTCTGGCAAGCCTACTGCCGCCTCTACGCGCCTGATCTAAAAGAAAAGCCGTTAACAAAAAGACTTTACGATGAGGCCAGCGAGTTCATGCGGCAGCGTTTTGGTCCATACGCGGGACTCGCGCATCTTTACATGTACTTTGAGAATTTAAAGAATTGGAGGACACGGCTGCACTAAAATCGATGGCAAAAATCGCTAGTCGGCCCAAAGATCTCCGATAGCCGCGCCAGACACGAAGGTGTGGTGCCCTCTTTTAGCGAGGTAGGAGCGAAAGGGAGAACCAGAGGGGGAAAAGAAATGAGCCGCGAAGCAGTTAGGCGCGATGCAACATACTCCAGCGAATGGCTTGGAAGTTTCTCCCTCCGTTCTCCGTTCTACTTACTACTTACTCTGATCAAGCCTACGCCTCAGGCTCTAGCAAACCGTACTTGTTATCCTTGCGCTTATAAAGGACCGCGATCTGGTTAGAGTCCTCGTCCCGAAATACAAAAAACGGATGGTCGATCAAGTCCATCTGCAGAGCCGCTTCCTCAATAGACATCGGCTTGACCAAAAACTGCTTGCGCTCGCGCAGCTCAAAATGGCCGTTTGCGCGCACCTCGTCAACCGCTTCAGCCATAAAAGCGGTAGGCACTCCGTGGCCGCGTTTTCGGTAGCTCTTAACGATTCGGCCTTTCAGCTTCCGCAGGCGCTCTTCGATCTTATCGGAAACCAGATCGATGGCCGCGTGGACGCTCCGGTCTACTTCCTCTCCACGGACGGTGAACCCATCGGCAAAAACGGTGATCTCAATTCGATGACCCGCGCCATCCTCACGGTGAACCATTTCCACCTTGTTGGCCGCATTAAAATAGCGATCTAGCCGTCCCAGCTTTTTAGCCGCGTAATCCCTATCACGCTGGCTGACGTTCCCGTCTGCATTTCTTACCAAGACTTCCATTTTCGCCTCCTATATTCGCCCTCGGACAAGAGTGCCGCGCGTTGGCGCGCTGGGCTCTTAGGCACTCTCAGAGATCGTGGCCACCGCAAAAGCGGCTATGCCTTCGCCACGCCCTATAGAGCCCAATCGCTCGTTGGTGGTGGCTTTGATGCTAACCCGGTCGTGTGAGAGCCCCAGGGCTCCAGCTATACGCTCACGAATCGTTGTTGCTTGTGTCATTAACTTCGGAAATTCCGCGATGACGGTCGCATCTATATTTAGAATACGCCATTTCTGAGATTCCAGGAGCAGACCCGCATGTTCCAGGAAATATATCGAGGATTTGTCCTTAAAGGCGGGGTCCGTATTGGGAAAATGTTGTCCTATATCTCCCAATGCGGCCGCGCCGAGGAGAGCATCCGTTACGGCATGGAGCAAAACGTCGGCATCGGAATGCCCCTCCAACGCTGGAGCGCCTTCAAATAAAACGCCCCCAAGGTAAAGCTTCCTGTCCGGATCTGTAGAGAAGGGATGTACATCGTAGCCAATGCCTGTCCGAGTCTCGGGCTGCCCTAAAACAGCGGCAGCATAATGCAGATCTTCGGGAGTGGTGATCTTGATGTTTCTCTTGTCTCCTTCAACTATTTCAGCTTCAATGCCCGCACTCTTAAGCAAAGCGACCTCATCCGTAAAACTGCCCGTGGCGTGGGTAAAAGCCTCCTGTAAGAGCGAAACGCGCGCACCTTGCGGCGTTTGCATGGCGAGCAATTGGTCGCGGTCCAGCAAGTCCCCACCCCGTGATCGAACCGTGTCGGTGACGGACACAGCGGGGGCCGCTGCCCCGCAGCGTTCAATCCCCGCTAAAACGCGATCGATCACAGCCGAAGAAACAAACGGCCGTGCGCCATCGTGGATCAACAAAACATCCGCATTAAGAGCGTAAGCAAGGGCAGCAGCCGCGCTATCCTGTCTAATATCCCCTCCCGCAGCTACAAACAGGGCAGAAGGCGCTTCGCGCCGAAACTCTTCTACAAGAGACGCAGAGCAGATGAGACCAACCGCATCAACTAGGGGGTGGGCTAGAAACGTGTCAAAGCTGTGCCGCCAAACAGGCTTGCCTCGCAGGATCATTCGCGTCTTATCCCCGCCAAAGCGGGTGCCCTTGCCAGCCGCGAGAATCGCGGCTACCACCTTCAACCGCTAGTTCCTCCTGGTGGAGAATCTCTTCTTGCCGTATTCGTGGCCGCTAGGCTCGACATCACCTTCAGGAACTTCGGCAAAAATCATCTTGCCGCGCTCCGTTTGGATGACCTGGCTCACCGTCACGTCCAGCGTTTCGCCAATGTGCCCCTTCCCGTTTTCAACGACAACCATCGTGCCATCTTCCAGATAGCCGATCCCTTGTGAAGGTTGGTTGCCTTCCCGGACAATGCTTAGAGTTAACGATTCGGATGGCAATACGTTTGGCCGAAGGCCAAGCGCTAAATCGTTGATGTTCAGCACCTTTACTTCTTGCAAAGCAGCTACTCGGTTCAAGTTGAAATCGTTGGTGACGATATCGGCGCCCATAATTCGGGCCAGCCGCACGAGCCGGGAGTCGACTCCGTCGCCTGTATCCGGCGCGAGCCGATCCTGGGTGCGCAGTTCAAGTTGAAAATCGGTCTGCATGTGGCGCAGAACTTCTAGTCCTCGCCGTCCTCTTTGCCGCCTAAGTGGATCATGGCTGTCCGCTATAAACTGGAGCTCGTCAAGCACGAATCCAGGAACGTACAGGTTGCCTTCTAAAAAACCAGTTCGCGCCACATCGTAAATGCGGCCGTCGATAATCACGTTCGTATCGAGAAGCTTGGTGCCTGTTCTCTTGCCTCTAACCCGTCCTCTCGTCCACGGCAGAATATCGCTCATGGAAGTGAGGATATAAATGATCAGCGCGCTTAACCCCGCGATCAAAATAAGCGTCACAAAAGGAAAGTAAAGCGGCGAGATAACGTTAAAAAGGAAGAATAGGAATGGCGTTGAGGCGAGCAGTCCCAAGAAAACGCCAGCGAACAGGGTGACTTTATCGCCGCTGTCCATCTTGTCCCACCTATCGATGGCAATCTTAAGCCAGCCAAGTAGTAAGTTTCCAAGTCCTGCGCCGAGCAGAAAGCCGAGTATTCCGCTGGCGACCAAGGCCAAGGGAACCAAATGGTGCTCATCGGGAATGTTGGTTTTGGCGTAGACCCAGATTAGAAAGGGGCTCGTCCCTAGGACAAATCCGAATGCCGCCAAGCCCCCAAGAAAAACAAGGAAAGCTAGCCGGGCAATCTGCCCAGCGCTAGGGCGGTGAGGAGGGGCTTCAACTACCTGAGTTGTTTCAAGCTCTTCTTTCATTCAGAACCTCCACCGTTACGTGATCCAAAAAAGTAAATGCAAAAGCCTGGTCCACATTTCCTTGTGCCAGTTGTATGTGCCCAGCCGTCAGATGCCCATCCGGCAAGGTGGAATCGACGCCTACCCAATTCTTACCATCCCAAACCTCAGCCCATGCATGGTAGAAGAAGCTGCCCTCTTCATACACCAAACCGCTTACCAGTTTCGATGGTACCCGGGCTGCCCTCAAGAGCGTTGCCGTTAGGACCGCGTAATCTCGGCACACGCCTTCCTTTGTTTTTAAGATTTCAGATGCATCTCTTAATACACCGATGCCGGCATTGGGCGTCATCGACTGATAAACATAATCGTGAATTTTCTTGGCCGCCTCCTGGACATTGGACGCACCTGCGGTAAGGCTAGTGGCAAGTTTTTTGAAACTGGGACTATCGGCGGGCAGATCAAAAGAAGGCTTTACCCACTCGGGCTGCTGAAGCGCAGCCTTGGAGATGGAATCTGGCTGGGGTCCAAACGAAACTGGGTGCACATCTACGATCCATGAGTTGCCGCTCTTGGCTACGGTCTGATGGGAATCGGAAGGGAGGCTCGAAAGATCGTGTCCTGTAATCTTTAGTTGAAGATCTTTCACCGCCGCGATATCCTCGATAGGCTTATCCGGTTTTATGCTGGTGGAATAAGCCAGATCGGTGGTCGCTAATCCTGTATTAAGGACTTCTTTCAAGGCTTCTTCTTTTGGTAGCGGCAGCATCTCAATGCCCATCGGGCCTTCAACTTTGATCAGATCGCCATCGGGTTTAAGATAGACGAAGCTCTTTGTCTGGTGATCATCAATCTCAATTCGATTGCCGGTGACGGTCTTGCCATTCACCGTCGTCGTTGCCATGCCGTCCAGAGTGACCTTATTTTTGACAAGGTTGATGCCAGTGGGATCCAGCACATAATAATAGGCAACCTTTCCCGCTTTATAGCCGTTCTTCAGCACGGTTTCGACTGCATCGTCAACTACGCTTGCATCGCGCGGAATAGGAATCACTTTCGTCGACTTGACCCCGCCCACATCGACTCTAATTTTTATAGAGTTCGTGGAAAAAACTGCGTTCAGCTTTTCATTCCGGCCGCCCGACTCCACATCGAAGGTCATTAAAATTGGCTTGCCATTACTTCGCAGCCAAGAAGTGGAATCGATCTTCACGGAGAGCGCCTGCCCAAGTTCGGCCGTGTTAATAACCGTGCTCGACTTGGATTTCTTGGCCGGGACCTTATTTAAGGTTGTGTTGATAGTCGAGCTATAGGCATAACCGATTTTGTTGCCTTGCATGTAAAGGCCAAGCCAGGATTGGTCGGCGTAGACCGAGGTCGAAGCAGCGCCAAGCAGGAAAATTCCGAGGAGTTTGTGCATTGAGGTACCAATTGAAATAATAGCGCGTAGAACGAAGGCGTTCGCTCTTATACAAGTCAGACGATTAAAAGCAACCAAACAGCTTGTAAACCTCTAACAGGATTTTAAATATCACCGAGATTATTACAACGCAACCGCCCGTCTCGCTTCATATTCAGATAAGCTCCTACACCGAACTCAATGTCAAAAAAGCTAGTTATAGTTGAATCGCCCGCCAAGGCGCGCACCATCAAGAATTTCTTGGGCTCGGATTACGACGTCCAGGCCAGCATCGGCCACATTCGGGACCTTGCCGAAAACAAGAGCGAACTCCCCGACGAATTTCAAAAGATGTGGTGGGCCGACTACTCGGTCGACGTAGACAACGAATTCGATCCCAAGTATGTAGTCCCCAAGGACAAGCAGGAGCAGGTTCGCAAGCTGCGTTCAGCATTGAAAGATGCCGATACGCTTGTGCTCGCCACTGACGAAGATCGCGAGGGTGAAAGCATTAGCTGGCATCTCATCGAAGTCCTGAAGCCCAAAAAAGGCGTGCCGATCAAGCGCATTGCATTCCACGAGATCACGCGCGAAGCGATTCAAGAAGCGCTGAACAATCCCCGTGACGTGGACCAAAACTTGGTCCGCGCTCAAGAGACCCGCCGCATTCTCGACCGCCTTTACGGCTACACCCTTTCGCCAGTTCTGTGGCGACTTGGAAGAGGCCGCGGCCTTAGCGCGGGCCGGGTTCAAAGCCCCGCCGTTAAGTTAGTAGTTGAAAGGGAACTGGAGCGCAGGAGATTTACCAGGGCCTCCTATTGGGATTTGAAAGCAATCCTAGCTGCAGGAAAGCAGAAATTTGATGCCCAGTTGGTTGAAGTCAGTGGCCAAAGGATCGCCTCCGGTAAAGAAGATTTTGATTCCACCACCGGCCAGCTTAAGAACAAGGACCGACTGCTTCTCGATGAAACGAGAGCTCGCGGCATTGCAAAGGCAGCCAACAGTGCCGAGCCGTGGACCGTTACCCAAATTGAGCAGCGACCGGAGCAGCGCCGCCCTTATCCGCCTTTCATGACCTCGACCCTCCAGCAAGAGGCGAACCGAAAGTTAGGTTTCCCGGCCGAACGAACGATGCGCGTAGCGCAAGACCTCTATGAGGGAATCGAAGCTTCCGGCGTTCAAGGCGGTCTCATCACTTATATGCGAACGGATAGCTTGAATCTGGCTGATTCCTCCATCAAGCAGATACGCGGATTGATTAAAGACAAGTTTGGCGACAAATATCTGCCCGGCAAAGCGAATGCCTACCAATCCAAGGTGAACAACGCCCAAGAAGCTCACGAAGCTATCCGCCCCACCGATGCGAACCACTCCCCGGAAATGATCGCCGAAAGGCTCGGTCGATCGGGTCGATATTCAGACCATATCCGGCTTTATGAGTTGATCTGGAAGAGAACGGTCGCCTGCCAAATGAGCCCCGCCGAGCTGATGATAACGACCGCCAAGATCGCCGTTACCGCCGGTCCCGATCCACTTGTTTTCCAATCCAACGGTAAAAGCATTCAGTTCCCCGGCTTCTTAAGAGCTTACGTTGAAGGAACCGATGACCCCGAAGGCGCCCTAGAAGACCAAGAGCGCATTTTGCCCAACCTCACAAAGGGCCAAAATGTAGACCGCGAAAGCGTGGAAGCTTTGGGCCACGAAACCCGACCCCCAGCCCGCTACACCGATGCAACGCTTGTCAAAGCGTTGGAAGAGCGAGGAATAGGCCGACCCAGCACCTACGCCGCCATTCTCAAAACGATCGCCGACCGCGAGTATGTCCGCAAGAAAAATAAGGAGATCATCCCGACATTCATGGCGTTCCTGGTCACCGAGGTCCTGGATCACCACTTTGCCGAGTTCTCCAACTTGAGCTTTACCACTGAAATGGACCGCGTGCTGGATAGCATCGCTAATGGCAAAGAGAACTGGAAAACCTATCTTAAAGAGTTCTTTATTGGAAACGATGAGACGCCCGGCCTAAAACCCGCCGTTGACGAGCGCAAGCAGGCTATAAGAAGACCCGTTTTTGAGGTTGGCCAAGACCCCATTTCAGGCGAGAGCATCACCGTCCAATTTGGCCGCAACGGCTTTTTCTTGGTTCGCGGCGAGATGGAGACCGGAAGCACCGCCTCTGTTCCAGAAGACATGGCGCCAGCGGATCTAACCGTTGAAGAAGCGCTTCAGCTTTTGGAAAAGAAAGCGCGGGGTCCCGAAACCATCGGGATTGATCCGGTAACCGGCCGAAACCTGCTTCTTAAAAACCGCAATGGCTACTACTTGGAGACTGAGCGCACCGCTGAAGAGCTTGAGAAGAAAGTCAAACCGCGCTGGATCTCGATCCCTCCCGGCGTCGATCCAACCGAATTAACGCCAGAGCTTCTCGATGGTCTGTGCCAAATGCCGAGAGATTTAGGCAAGAATCCTGAGAACAGCACACCAGTCCTGGTGAAGATCGGCAAGTTTGGTTCTTATCTCGATAACGGCTCCGAAACCCGCACGATCGAGGATTGGCATAAGGCTCTCACCATCAATCTAGAGGAAGCTTTAGAGATTCTGAAGCAGCCGAAAGTTGGCCGCGGGCAAAGCGCCCGCGTCGCCGCCGGACCGATTAAGGAATTTGGCGCCCTTGATGGCTCCTCCGGACCTGTGCGAATCTTGGCAGGCCGGTACGGACCCTATGTGACAGATGGCACCACCAACGCAACCCTTCCCAAGGGACTGATTCCCGAGGAAGTCACCGCCGAGCAGGCTATTGAATTAATCAAAACAAAGGCCGCCGCCGGCCCCGCGCCCAAACGCCGCTTCGCCCGAAAATCCAGCGGTGGATCGACGAAAAAGAAACCCGCGACGAGAGCTAAGAAAAAGTAGAAGTAGAAGTAGAAGTAGAAGTAGAAGTAGAAGAAGTAGTAGAAGTAGAAGTAGAAGTAGAAGTAGAAGAAGTAGTAGAAGTAGAAGTAGAAGTAGAAGTAGAAGTAGAAGTAGAAGTAGAAGAAACTTAGAGTGCGCGAAGCTCTGGAGTGCTGGAGCTTGCTCCTGCTCAAATCAGGAAGCTTGCTTCCGCGCAAACCCCTGATGTTGCACAAGCGCGAAGCTTTGGAGTGGGCGGAGCCTGCTCCCGCTCAAATCAGGAAGCTTGCTTCCGCGAATTAGAGAAGCCTGCCTAAATCCGTCGCGAAGCTTTGGGTGCGTGGAGCTTGCTCTCGCTCTAATCAGGAAGCTTGCTTCCGCGAATTAGAGAAGCCTGTATAAATCCGTCGCGAAGCTTTGGAGTGCGTGGAGCTTGCTCCCGCTCAAATCAGGAAGCTTGCTTCCGCGCAAACCCCGGACACTTCCCGAGCGCGAAGTTTTGGAGCGCGGGAGCATCAAACTACCCTTTTCCAATCTTTTCAAGGAAAACGGACGGCAGCAAGCTGCCTAGCTTAAGCGGGACTAAGGCGTCTGTTGCTGGGGCATCAGTGGCCTGCGGAGGCTACTTCTGAACGGCCTCAGGAATCAAACCTCTCTCCTCCGCGAGGGAGGGTAAGCGAGTGGACTGCGCCCAAATTTGTAGGCACCTCGTCAACAAAAACGAGGAATACATATGCCACGAAATCACGATCGAGAGTTGAAGCTCTCACTGTGCCGACAAATCAAAGCTGGAGAACTATCAAAAACAAAGGCTACGCGAG
>DASXZH010000042.1:0-34949 GCA_036502005.1 Fimbriimonadaceae bacterium | reverse complement strand
CTCGCGTAGCCTTTGTTTTTGATAGTTCTCCAGCTTTGATTTGTCGGCACAGTGAGAGCTTCAACTCTCGATCGTGATTTCGTGGCATATGTATTCCTCGTTTTTGTTGACGAGGTGCCTACAAATTTGGGCGCAGTCCAGTCGGTGAGTCCGCGAACCGGGGGAGGTCCCGAAGAAACGACATTGGAAAATAGGTTTGGGCATTTCCCAATCCCCTATCCCACTATCCCCTAATTGGTAACCGGCGCCGTGATCATCTGAACGCTCACGGACACGCTGGTGACCTGCTCATTCGGGGTGTTCCCATAAGCTTCAAACCACGCCTCATCCACATTCGTTTCCACATCGTTCACAAACGCGGCGGGTGATTCGGATGGCGCACTAAAGCTCATCTGGGTCACCGTGGGAACGCCTCCCTGAACGGTTGTGACGGTGCCGGTGCCGCTGATAACATCCGGGAGGGCATAGATGTCGGTATCGATTGGGGTTGCCCCGCCGATATCGACCGCCTCTTCCTCGTTTGCGCTGCCTCGGTCCAAAATGCCGAAATGGGTAATGGAAGCCAGGTTGGTGCCATTCAGCGAAGCCGCCACATTGATCGGCATCAGGCTGGGAGTCTTCGTAAGATCGAGAAGGGAGCCATACATGCCATCAAAAAGCAGGGTGCCGTTGGCGGCTGCCGCCAGGTGGGTTTCGACGGTGCCGTTGTTCTCAATGAAGTCGGTATAGGCCGGGAAGACGGGCCACTGAGCCGTGCCACCGCTGCCAAGCATGTGGCCGGTGCCAACCCACTGGCCGCTCGGGAGCTGATAGGTGAGGGTTGCCTGATCGTAAAGCTGAGCCTGTGGGCCGTTTAGGATGCATGCCGCGAAGCGGAGCCCGGGCAGAATCTTAATAGCGCCGCTCGTTGCTTGCTGGGGCCTAAGCGCAGGCTGAACATGCTGGGTCTGCGTGAAGTTCTTGTTCTTGGTGACGAGCGGCATCATCGATGCCGGACCGGAGAAGTTCCAGGCGTTGGGATAAGGGGTCGGCCCAGATTTTAGTGCAGCCGGCTTTGCCTTAGTAGTCGTCGTTGTAGCGCCGGTTGTCTCTTCTTGGCTGATAGAGATGACATAGAAATGCTGGGGGTCGTCGCCTGCAAAAAGCGCCCCGACGATCTTGCCATTTACTAGGACTGGGCTGCCGCTATCGCCGGCCCCATAGCTGTCCGTTGAAGGGCACGTGCAGGCCAGGACATCTTCGCCAGCGACCACATAAGCGGAAGCGATCGTGATTGGGCGTTGATAAATCGCGTAGGCGGATTCGCTCTCGCGGATAAAGGCCTTAACATTGGTTTGGCCGACGATCTGCGCCCATGGAAGGATCGTCGTCGGATCGTCGGTGACGATGGTGGCATCGCCCAGCGGATTGGTAGTGGTTACAGGTGTTCCTGAAGAAGATGAAGATGAGGAACATCCTGGTAGCAGTGCTGTTGCGGTTGCGAGGCAAATTGCTGCCGCTGCAAGCTTGATTCTAAAAGTCATTTTTGTGTATTTCTCCCCGTTATTCTGACTCAACTTGGGAACGACGGTTTTTGAAGGGTTGGACGTTCGGAAGCTTGTGCGTTAAGCGTTATGCGTTGTGCGTTAAGGAAGTGCTCCCCGCCTAGAACCGTAAAGATGGTTTGGAAAGCCAGGTTGTAAAAACCCGCTTTTGAGCTTAAACATTAAGAAAGGTGAGAAACGTCTATATCAGATAACGCAAAACGCACAACGCTCAACGCTTCCCCTACCGCTTAAGCCTTCGCTTTCGCTCCAACTACCGCCAAATATGCCCATCCCGCCAGCATCCCCAACCCGCCTAGCGGCGTAACCGCACCCAGGATCTTCACGCCCGTAACGGCAAGGGCATACAGGCTCCCCGCGAAGATTATGATCCCGACCGTGAACAGCCATCCAATTATGTTAAGCGGCTTCGCTAGTTCTGGTTTGACAATACCAAGCAGGCCAACAAATAAAAGCACCACCGAATGCACAAGCTGATAATGAGCAGCGGTCTGCCAGACATCCAGCATCTTAGGCGTAAGAGTGGTTTGAAGCCGATGCGCGCCAAACGCCCCTGCCGCCACGGCGATAAAGCCGCTCACCGCGCCGATGGTTATAAATGATTGGGGTTTGATGACTGGATTATATCGCGGTCCTTCAGACCTTCCCGAGGTTTTGGGGCGATTCTTTACCAGCCCTCCTCTCGCTCGCCTTCCGGCGAATCGATCCAGCAGGCTTCGCTAAGGAATCTTGGACCTTCGGCCCAGGAATAGAAGAATATCGAAGTGCTGCGTCAAACGAATTCGCACCTTCGCCACGGGTGTTACGCCGAGGGATTCCGGACACTTGGAACTTAAGCTCTGAAGTTGGTTCCATTAAAATCCGACTTCGAATGCGTTCGTCGCCGAGAATCCGGGTGATCTGTTGACTTTTACGTTTCGAAAACGCAACGCGCATACGGAGGGCCGAAGGTCCAAAATCCCTCAGCGAAGCCTGCTCGAGCCACGCGGAACAGATTAATACCCGCGCCCGTTTTTGAGAATAACATTTCTAAGGAAGGTATGTGCAGAAAGCCGCTTCCGTCGGGCCGAAGGTCCATGATTCCTTAGCGAAGCCTGCTGGCTCGCACGACGTCTTCGTGGGAGACGAGGGCTGGTAAAGAACCACCCCAAAACCTCCGGAAGGTCCAAAGGACCGGGATTCAATCCCAAACGTTGCGCTCGTCCCATTCCATCCGATTTTCACTCAACATCTCCCTAAACTCCTCTTTAAATGTAAACTTTCGATGATGCTCAGCCTGACCCTGGATATACGCGATAACGCCATCAATATCCCGTGGTCCAACCGAAAAACTGCCGTAGCCTTGTTGCCAGGCGAAGGTCGCGGAATCAGCCCATTTACCCTTAATCCACTTTGAAGAGCCGGACTTGAGGTGTTCCACCGATTGGGCGATGGTCAGTGTGCGGCTAAGGGCAAAAAGTAAATGAACGTGGTCTTCCACGCCCCCGATCTGAATTGGCTGGCAGTTATGATTTTGCAGCACACCAATAAAATAGGGAAAGAGTTCTTTCCTGATGGACTCATTGAGGAAAGGAGCGCGATCCTTCGTGCTAAAGGCCATATGAATGAGAACGCGAGAGAGAGATTGAGGCATGGGGAATTATATATCTCGTTGTTCAGGCGAATGAATCTCGGTCCTTCGGACCTTCCAGAGGTTTTGGGCGATCCCTTACCAGCCCTCGTCTCGCGCGATGGCGTCGCGCGAGCCAGCAGGCTTCGCTAAGCGATTTTGGACCTTCGGCCCGACGGAAACGACTAGCGTCTCCTAGACTCCGGAATCGGAGTTGGTGGGGCTTCGGCTTGAAGAAATGCCGACTTTCGCGGCTCCGTCTCGCCCTGTCGACCCATCCTCAAAACTAGGCGCGCCCGCGTATTAACTTTGCACGCCGCTCCAGTAGGTTACGATGCGGGAATGGACCTTCAGCCCAGGGATAGAACTATTTCCGGGTGCTGCGCTAAACGATTCGCCCCACGTGCTGCGCTGAGGGTCTGGACACTTGGATCCTAAGCTATGAAAACGGCCCCACTAAAATCCGGCATGCGGTAAGGCATTCGCTGTGCAACACAGAAAATCCGGTGAGCTGTTGACTCTTACGTTTCGAGAACCCACGCGAATCCGAAAGGCCGAAGGACCAATATCTCTCAGCCAAGCCTGCTGGAGCCACGCGGAAGAAGATTAATACGCGGGGGCCCAGGCTTTTGAGAAAGAAGTAAGGATAGGGGAAGCACGCGAATCCGGCGGGCCGAAGGTCCAAAATCCCTCAGCGAAGCTGCTGGCTCATCAGCCGAAACGAAGTGTGGGCTGATGAGACGAGGGCTGGTGGCGTGACGCGAAACTTCCGGAAGGTCCAAAGGGCCGCGATTCAATCCCAAACGCAACGTTCGTCTCATCGATCCAGCCTTCGCCCGCATATTAACCTTTTTTGCGCGACCAGGGTTATGTTCAACTTTGCCTGCTCATACCTTTCCCTAACCCGTCCGGCGTCACGCATCACCCGTCACCCACTTCCCCAATTGGGGAAAACTTGGCAAAAAACCGCCCCGATTTCCCAGCCAAACACCAATCGTTTAAGCTAAAATAATCCTTCGCGCATCGTATGCGCCGATGCACCCGTCCATTCTTATGCCAAATGAATCGATTCGAGACTCACTGGCGGAAAAGCGCTGGCTTACAGCCCTCGCGCAGGGGGATCCCTCTGCGTTGGGTGGTTTGTACGAAATGTACGGAGAAAGGATTTTCCGATACACCTACCGAATGCTCGGCAATCGGTCGGACGCCGAAGACGCTACCGCGGAGACATTTCTTCGCGTGCTGCGTCGCTCTGCGGAACTTCGTGCCGATGGCGCCTTCCGAACGTGGTTATTTCGCATCGCAAGAAATTTGTGCATTGATCGTCTGAGGCAACACAAACTCATTGAATTGCCCCCGGATGCTCAATATAGTGGATCGGAAGATCGCACTGCACTTAGAATTACTGTGCAACAAGCGCTCGCTGATCTACCGACAGAATATAGGGAGCCGTTAGTTCTTTGTGATTTAGAAGACATGCCGGCTCGCGAAGCCGCTGAGGTGCTGAAAATAAGCGTGCCCGCGTTGAAGTCTAGGCTTTACCGTGGCCGCCGTGCCCTCCGCGACAAACTCTGCGGAACATTGGAGAAAACGCGATGAACGACTTATACAACAAACTAGTCGACTTATATGCCGGCGGAGAGCTCACGGAAGAGCTTGAACAGGAACTGGAATCGAAAGCTTTTCGAGATTCAGACCTAGCTTATGAAATGTCAACCCTTAAGAAAACGGTCGACATAATTCAGAACGCTCCGGATCCGACCTTCACGGAAGAGTCCTACCAACGCATCCTGATGAAACTGTATGCGCGAGGGGTGGAACTCCAGACCAAGAGCCCAGACCCAGCACACCTTCAGTTTCAGCTACCCATCAATACCTGAAAAGTAGGTGACTGCCTTGAAGCTCGATTGTCCACGAAAGGAGTTCTTTGAAGCCGTAAGCATGGCAAATGCCGCGGCAGGCGGACGCTCCCCCATTAATATTCTCCAAAACTTGAAGCTCTACTCAGATGGAGCAAACTTACGCGTACTTGGATGCGACGGAGAAATGTGGGTAGAGCGCGATCTCGCCTGCATGGTAGAAGAAAAAGGCGCAGTTTGCGTGCAGGCCCAACTCCTCAACCAGCTAGTCACCTCCATGCCGGACGGAGATCTTCACCTAGAAGTCTCCGAAAACCAAGGCATGCTGCTGCAACAAGGGCATTCGGAATACCGAATGCTCACCCTTGATGCTGCAGACTTTCCTGAGCCGCCAGATTTTGGCGGCGAAGGTGAACTCACGCTACCGATGGGCACATTGCGAGAAGCGATCGATTCCGTAATCTACGCGGTTTCGACCGATACGCACAGGCCCATTCTTACCGGGGTTATGTTCAACTATGATGGCCAAACTTTAACATTAGTCGCCACCGATACCCACCGGCTTGCCGTTCGCAAGCTGGATCAACCGGGCATCGGATCGGAGATCGCGGCGGTCGTGCCCGAACGGGCACTGAAATCCATTAAGGGCCTTCCCTTAAGCGATACCGATAACGTGACCCTGCGCTTTGGCGCAGGCCGACTGGGGGTCGAGGCGAACGGAGCAAAGGTTGTAACCCAACTCCTCGCCGGCGCTTATCCCAACTGGGAGCGCGTCGTCCCCACCGAGAGCACCCGCTCTTGGAGTGTAGAAACCGACCAACTCGCTGAGAAGATCAAACGTGCTTTGATCTTGGCTAAAGACAACGCCTATCGCGTTCGCTTTAGCGGCGCCACCGATCAGCTTCTGCTGACGGCGCGCAGCGAAGAAAAGGGCGAAGCTAAGGAAGAGGTTCCGATGATTGCCAATAATGGCGAAATCGAGATCGCTTTCAACGGCCGGTTTGTTGAACAGGCTCTTGCTGCCATCGAAGATGAAGGCGTTCGGATCGAAATGACCGAGCACTCCCGCCCGGCTATCTTTAAGCCGGCGAATGACGGGCAGAGTTACTTCTGCGTGATCATGCCTATGGCATTGTATTGAGGTGATGTCCCTTATCTCGGCGGTCTGATTTTAATGTGAGTGGTGCCATCACTTACCACTTCTTTAAGGTCAGCGCCGCCAAGGACAACCTCATTTAATGAGGCTCCCCTTAAGTCACTTCGACCGAAACTCGAAAGGGCGAAATTGCACGAGTCGGCCCTAAGCTGCCGACAATCAGAGTTTATGTTTGAGGAGCGTAGCAAGCATCTAAAGAGCCCCGTTCTATTCAATTTTCCGGACGAGAACGACCAACGGCTGAAATTCGTGCCACTTAGAAATGCGTCAGACATATCGCAATCGGTCATCTGACTTTGCTCAAAGGTACACCGCCGCGCCGAAATACTCTTAAATGACGACGCCGTCACGCTTGATCGAGAGAATTTGGCTTTGGTAACCACTGTCGAAGTGAAATCAACGTTTTGTAGAATGGAATCGCTAAAATCAGTGTGATTTAACCTGGCTCTGGTGAGGAGGACAAGATGCAAGTTGCTGGCAAAGAATGACGAGTGCGCCAAATTTGCATCACTTAAATCGAGGCCTTTGAGCGTCGACTTGGAGATATTAAGGTAGCCAAGGCACTCCAAGACAAATGGGATTCTTTGGTAATACTTGTTGCGCATAACAGTTGTAATAGCTGACATGCAGAGTTTTCTTCCGGCCAAGGAACATTCGTGAGATCGCCGGTGACCCTTCCTGTTGCGTTAGATAGCGCAAGAAGAGCTTCCATTGTGTTGCGATGATACTTAAGTTCCTTCTGAAAGGAAAGTCTTGGCACCTGGCGTTCAAGAGGCAATTGCTCGCGGAGGGTTACTCCAACAAGCCGAGCCAATGTCGCCTGCCAATCGCGGACCTTTGGAAGAGGCATTAGGCCGATCTCGTTAACTATGAACGCAAATATGTAGGTATCAATTGTCATGGGACCACATATTTCAGTTATGTCGTTTAGGGCAGTTCGATCATCTATTCCGTCATCATGGTCTTCCGCTCTTCTTTGAGTCTGATCTACAACGCGCCTTAGCAGCCTTATAATTCTTCGAGCAGTTAAGTATTCTCCGAAACTTTTGTGCGTAAACTCAAAAGAAGGCTCCCCGTCCTTTCTATTACCCCCTTGCCGAAAATAGAAAGCCATAAGCATTCTTGCCACGCCTCCCTTTGCGCCGTCTTGAAATTTCTCAAGCAACTCCGAGAGACTACTCTCAGTACAATGTGCTTCAATCTCGGACACGCTTGTGGTTCGTCCCTGCCCATGCCAAGACGACAAGCCAATTTCTTCCAGTATGCGAATGAAATCCGTTTCTGATATATCGCGGACTCCCGGGTGAGGCTTCCCCGCGTAGGATCTAGCGTACACCGCGCTCAAAAGATCACCGTAAATACTATTCAGGTTAAATTTGCCCCTTTGATCGAACCTAATTTCCCCTCTTTCATAGCTTAGAGCTAGGAGATAGCAAAGCAAAGGTTCTGAAGTTATTTCTCTCAGTTCCTGCCTATTGACGGAATCTGGAACTCCTCTATAGTCGACCCCCACAGCAATGCCGTACTTTTGCCACCATTCGTGTCGCTGATCATCGAGCCCCAAGCTCGTCATGCCCTCGAACAGTTGGTGATCTTCAAGCTCCCTTCCCGTTAATAGAAAAGGTAGCAAGTGCTGTACTTGCCGCGGCGTCATAAATTCCGGAGCCTGCGATTGGATCGCTAACTTCCTTCCGCTCAGAATAGCCTTTGCTCTTATGGATTTAATATTAGTTCTTGACAGGACTGTGTCAAGTTGCCTAACGAAGCTCTGCACGACCTCGAAGCCAGCCTTACCCTGCATGCTTAGTTCATCAAGCCCGTCGAAAATAAGAAGTAGAGGCTTCTCTATTGTCTCTAATGGGTTAAAGCTGAGCATTCCGCTAGACCGCAGAAACTGTATCAATCCACCTTCAATGTCTAAACCCACATCGAACAGGTGAAGCGGCACAAGTATGACGTTATAGCCCGGGATTGTCGTTGCCACATGGGCGGCGTACATTTTGCAGAAAGACGACTTGCCGCTCCCCGGTCCGCCGCTAATCACACGAAAGAAATCCCCTGCGATTGAGGATGTCAGCCAGCTGTCAATTTCCCTCTGTAAATCCACTACGCGCCTTTTCAGCGACCGATTTCCAGTGTGTTCGTCCGAAGCAACGTAGGTTTCGTAATACGACCTTAACGGGACATACACTTGTAATAAGCTAAAAGTTTCATTGAGCATGCTCCCTCCAACCTGCTTAGCTAACCACGATGCATAATGCGACCATTCTTGGTCGCGCTTGACTGCTGCGGCCAGCGGATTCTGGATTAACAGCGCAGTCACGGGTGCATACCGATCTGCGTTTTTAACATATTCGGATTGAAGCGCATACAGGAAATAGCTAGCGTATCTGGCCTGAACTGTGGTCGCGCGAGCGCTGTTCAGCCCCTTCAAAAGGAGCCATTCTTTCAAAAACTCTGCAGCGATCTCAACTATTTTCAGCTTTCCTGGCGAGTCAAACAACTGACTGTCAATTACTAAATCGTCCGGAAACGCTTTATTCCACACCTGATCCAAGTCAGGTCGAGACATCACATCTGCAACCTCGCTTTCAATAGCTATCTCAAGGAAAGATGCAAGTAGGGCCTTTTGAACAAGAATCCATGCCAGCTCTTCAGGTTTTGTTTCTAGTCCTGTGGCACCAATCAACTCACCAAAATCGATGGCCGCGTCCTGCCATTTTCCCGTAGCAGTGTGAACTGCGACTTTTAATGATGCTCGGAAAAACTTACCTGCATCGATAGTTATCGGCTTAAATAGAACCCTTTTGGGTTTTGAGAACAGATTTTTGATCGGCATCTAAAGCAAGAATACTCAAATTAACAACCATTTAAAAACTAGTATAAGGCTGATTTTCGTAGTGCACGACATGTCATGGGCCGGTCATCATCTTTGCTCGGGCAAAGTATGATCACGGTCGCATCAAAGAGGCAACAAGGTGACAAGCTTTGATGGCCGTCAGCTGGTTGCCCGTGCGAAGCAGGGAGTGGTGGTTCACCTAGGCCATCCTTGAAACGCCTTGCTACAAGTCGCTTCGCAGGAAGATTGAGGCGACTCGGCAATTGCTGATAATTAGAGGGCTCTTACTCGCTCATCCAATGCATTTCGCCGTCACCCAGCAAGCAGTGAATGTAGTTCAACTGCCCGTCGTGATACCAAACGTGGTTCACGGCGATCTGGCAGACCAAGAACAGCGGCATTTCCATTCCGAACGGGGTCATAACGGGCTTAGCCAAAGACTCTTCGCTAGCGGCCGCAAGCGCAGCAGCAAATGCATCAGCCGTACCTTGCACTGTTGTAACCGCGCCTTCCTTTGTTGCGCAAGCCGCAGTTAGTTCTTTCATGGCCTCACCCTCTGCTCGGGGAGCTTCGCCATTCAGGACCCGCGTGGTCCATGCCACGAACGATAGCGCGTCGGCGGTGAGTTCAGAAGCAGGCCGTGTGCAGCCGCCCATCCCAACATTCCATTTGTCCTCCGGGATTGCGTTCACGTCCGATGTATACATATTGACAAGATTCTTCAACCAACCCTGTAGATATCCACGGGCATCAATGCCCTGAAGTGTTGTATTCATTATCTTCAATTCCTCCAATCTTGGATTCTATCACTTTTAGTAGACAAAGAGTGCCCGGTTTTGTTAAAAGGGTGATAAGTGATATGTGAAAAGTGATAAGAAGTAAGGAGACGTCAACGGATTGCAGCCCCGTGGATGCAGTGCCCGTAATTGTGTTCGTGCTGTTCCCAAAAGACCCACGTGTTAAGATCGAAAGGAGCCCAAACCAACTCGTGCTCCGGTGGAAATATGGCGTGAGTGGTCTTAGTTGGATGGCAGTCTTCTTTGGCAGCTTCTTGATCCTAATGCTTTTCACGCCGCCCACACCTGACCGCTATGGCAGAATGACGAGACCGCTGGACGTATGGCCAGGTCTAGTTTCAGTCTCAGCCTTATCGTATCTGACAGCGCTTGCATTGTGGCTAAACAGCGTTGAGCTAGTTGCAACCAAATCTGAGCTCGTTTTCAAGCATGGCCCGATTTTTCCAAAACGGAGAAGTTTTGATATGTTGGGTATCAAGCAGTTCTTTGTGAAGCAGCCAAGCTCTGTTGGAAACCGCAATGCCTCACGGGGGCTAGCGATTATCGACTCTAGCGACCATCTCGTAACTATCACAAACAGCTTCCCCAGCTACCATTCAATGAACCAGGTCGCCCATGAGTTGCAAGATTTTTATGGACTGGAAGACTTGCCGATCTACGGCGAAACCACTCATCCCCACCACCCCGGTCCAAGGAAGACGAATCCAAAGCCGTGATAAAGCCGAAAGATCCAAATGTTAGAGTTGACCGATCTCCGGGCAATCTCTTAATAACCTATCGCTGTAATCCAGCGTTCGGTCTTTTTCCTTGGACCTTGCTTGCCTTCTTCATTATCCTTAATCTTGTTCCCCTCTCAATCCTGATCCCCTTTAACAGCGAAGGGAGCAACTTTCCGATCCTAAGGCTCTGGGCGCTGTGGCTGGTCGTCAACATCTACGCGCTTCCATGCCTGTTTGGCGTTCTGTATCTCTGGTTTGACAAAGTCACTATAAGCGCCACGTCCGAGGTTATAAAGCTAAAGATGAGGCCGTTTCCATTTCAGCTGGATAAAACCTACTCAGTGGCGGGCGCGAAGCAGTTTTTCACAAGGCTCCCGCGCCGAGACATACCGGGAATCTCTAAATCGATCTTAATGATCTCGGTAGAAGGCTATCTTGTGACGATTCCCGCGCGCCTTCCGACCGGTGTCGCCGTCAACCAAGTTGTCGGAGAATTGCAGAATTTCTATGGCCTAAAGAAGCTGGCAGTGTATGGCTTCACGAATGAACAAGAACTAGGCGAAGGGGCCTCGCTTTCAGAACCTCTCCCCCCGTCCCCCTCTCCTCTGCCTTAGAGCACAGGAGAGGGGAGCCCTGTGCCAAACCTCAGTCGATCAGGCAATGCTCTTGCGGAAACGGACCGTTGAAATCAACACCAGCACAACGGCAATAAAAGTCAGCGTTAAGAACTGGGGAATCAAATCCAAAGGCCCAGCCCCGCGGATAATAATCCCCCGAGTGACCTGCATAAAATGGGTCGCCGGAATCATATCCGAAATGATATAGAGCCAACCGGGCATGGTCTCCCGCGGCGAGATATAGCCCGAAAGCAGAATCGACGGCATCAAAGTCAGCTGCGTCATCTGCAAAGCCTGCCCCTGCGTTTGCGCCACTGTGCTAATCAACAAACCGAGAGCCAGTGAAGCAAAGATAAACGGAATGCTCAAAATCGTAAGCGCAATAAGGCTGCCGCTCGATTGCACACCGAACATTACGTTACTGACAAACAGCACCACAAACAACTCAACCATGGCCAGGGCCGCGTAAGGCACGAGCTTCCCAATCATCAGGGCCAGACGCCCAACCGGCGTTACCATAAGCTGCTCGAGGGTTCCCTGCTCCTTCTCCCGCACGATGCTAAACGCGGTGAGGGCAACTGTAACGATCTGCAGAATAACAACGATTAGTCCCGGGATCATGAAGTTCACGGTCTTGCTGTCGGGGTTAAAGAGCACGTTTATTCGCGCATCAGGCACCCCCGGCGGCAAAGTTGTTGGAGGGTTGATAAAGGCAAAGCGAGCCCTCATGGAAACCTGGGCATCGGAGCCATCGATCATGACCCCCACCTGAGGGTTTCCGCCCTGCTCCATGGTTTTGGCGAACCCATGAGGAATGGTAACGCCCACCCGTGCAGTTCCCTGTCGAAGCATCTCGGTGGCTTGGTCAGCATTGTTCACATAGGCAATAAAATCAACGTATTCGGTGGCCCTTAGCTTTGCCAGGTAATCCCTGCTCTCGCGGCTCTGGTCGTAATCGACCACCACTGTTTGGATGTGCCGCACGTCAAAGTTGATGGCGTAGCCAAACATGATCATCTGCATTAGGGGAAGAAATAAGGCGATGACCAGGGTCGCCCGATCCCGACGCAAATGCATGAATTCTTTTCGGATGACGCTGGCGAGTCCGTTCATCTGAGGGCCAGGCTCCTGGTGAGAGTCACAAAAACATCTTCGAGCGAAGGGTCGATATCGCGGGGATCGTGTACCCGCGTTGGCAAAGAGTCAATAGCTTTGCTCACTTCTCGGTCGGAGGTCGATGAATCGATCAGAAGGTGGATATCCGCTTCCACCAGGGTGGCGTCCTTTACAAACGGCAGCTTTTTGACATCGCGCAAAGCGGCCGGCGGGTTATCGGCGGAAACTGCGATTCGGCGCGTGCCTTCAGGCGTGACCGCCTTAAGCTTTTTCAGCTCAAGCGGCGTCCCTTCCACCATCAGCTTGGACATATAAATGTAAGCGATCTGGCTACAGCGCTCAGCCTCATCCATGTAGTGGGTGGTCACAAAGAGCGTCTTGCCCGCTCCTGCCAAGTCGAAAAGGAGATCCCAAAGGGAGCGGCGAGCGACAGGGTCGATTCCCGCTGTAGGTTCATCTAAGAAAATGAGCGGCGGTTCATGAATGAGCGCTGCCGCCAAACCCAATCTTTGCTTCCACCCTCCCGAAAGGGTGCCGCTGGGTTGGTCCATGTAAGGGCCAAGGGCGACTAAGTCCACAACGTCATCGATGCGTTTATTTAGCTGCGCGCCCTTCAGCCCATAGATGCCGCCGAAGAACTGCAGGTTTTCGCGAGGTGTAAGATCGCGGTAGAGGCTAAACGCCTGGCTCATGTAGCCGATGCTGCGCTTAACTTCTTCGGGCTGCTTTTCAACGTCGAAGCCATTCACAATAGCCCCGCCTTCGCTAGGCTCCAGCACCCCGCAAAGCATGCGGATGCAGGTGCTTTTACCGCTTCCGTTCGGGCCCAAAAAGCCGAAAATGCTTCCTTTTTCTACCGTGAGATCGATATGATCAACCGCCGTGAACGATCCAAAGCGCCGGGTGAGGCCGCGCGCCTCGATGGCGTTTACTGCTTCCAAGCGCCCATTCCTTTTACCGTTGCGTACATGCCGGATTTCACTCGGGCGTCTGCCTTGGCGAGCCGAATTCTGACGCCAAAAACCTGCTTGGCCCGCTCATCGGGAGACTGGAGATTGGCCGGTGTGAACTGCCCGTTTTGGTCGATGCTTTCCACCAGTCCCTGCACTTCACCGGAGACGCCATCTACCTGTAGGTCCGCCGAATCCCCCGCTTTAATCTTGGAAAGCTGATCCTCCGGCAAGTAAACGCGCACCCAAATATCGGTTGGGTCGGAAAGCTGAATCACGTTCGCGTTGGCCGTGACGAGGTCGCCATCAGCGACGAGCACACGGTCCACGCGGCCTTCGAGCGGACTAACGATCTTCCGCTCGGCCAAGTTTTGCGCTTGACTTTCGGTTTGCAATGCCGCCTGCTGCTGGGCAGATTTTGCCTTGGCCACGTCTTCCCATCTGTTGCCATGTTCAAGCTCTACCAGGGCATCGTGGGCTTGGTCCATCTGCGCTTTGGCTTGAGCAATGTCCTCCTTTCGGTTCCCTTCTAAAAGCAACTTATAGTTCTGCTCTTCAGTGGCTAGGTTTGCCCTGGCCGATTCGATATCTTCCTTGCGGTTTCCGGCGAGAACGAGATCGAGTTGGGCCCTTGCTTGGCGGTAAGATTGCTGCGCCTCGCCCAGTTCCTCCTTAGGAGTTCCCTCTTCCGCCCGCTGATAGGCCTGCTGCGCATCTTGCGTATGGGCCTGAGCCTGCTTGTAGTTGGAGATTTGAGTGTCGTAATTCTCTCGAGAGATGGCGCCCTGGCTATATAACACCGCATACCGATCAAGCTCTTTCTTCGCCAGAACCTCGGCGGCCACGGCTTGGTCCCAACGAGCTTTCAGCTGGTTTCGCTCTTCGGTAGTGAGGCCTCGCTCCGATTGTCGAAGCCGCTCCATCGCCGCTCCAGCAGCTGCGCGGGCTGCTGCAATATCCTGCGGCCTGGATCCGGCCAGCATTTTCTTGTAAACGGCCCTAAGCGATTCCACTTTGGCCTTTTCCGCCTGGATTTCCGCCGGGCGCGGGCCGTTCAGCATCTTTTCATAAGTTGCCTTTGCCGCCAAATAAGTATCCCGCTGCTTGGCGATATCCTCCGGACGAGAGCCAGCCGCTAACTCATGGTAATTCTCTTGCGCCTGCTCCTCGGCGGCTTTTTGCGCCTCAACTGAGGATTTGATGCTCTGGTCTTCCATCAAAACCAAGGGCTGGCCCTTGTGAACGACATCCCCTTCCTTCACCAAGATCTTCTCCACGCGGCCGCCAATACGTGAAGCCGTCAGAGTTGGCTCGTTCTCAAAGAAGCCGGAAAGCGTGCTTTCGCTCGCGGCGCGATTGCGATCGATAAACCAGCCTCCGGCGAGGAGGCCGGCAACAACCAGAGGAATGATAATAACCCTACGATTCATCTCGACACCGCCTTCTTGATTTCCGTGAGCAGAGATTGCTCCAGTTGCTCCAGCGTTTCTTGTCCAATAAGTCTTCCGTAAAGGTCGTTAAATGCAAACCAGCCATCGACCGCGGCAATACCCATCAAAATGGAGGCATGCATGGGGCTTCCTGCAGTTATTCCCAGGGTGCTAAATAGCTTTGCGCGGCGCTCCTCAATAAATTTGGGCAGCGGTACCGTCTCCATACTCGACCAAATAAGGATCTTCCTGAACCCAGGATTTTGTTTTAGTAGGTTAAATCGGGCTTCTAAAATAGAACTGGGATCTGGGGAAAGGCCAGCCAAAACTTTGTCGACCTCGGCAATAACAGGCGCCGCGCGGTCCGCCAAGGCTGCCTGCCACAGCTCCTCTTTGTTGCCAAAATGATATTGAACGAGGCTTTTTTGAACCCCTGCCGCTGCCGCCACATCCCCAATTGAAGTCGCCGCGTAGCCTTTATCGGCAAACGATTCGAACGCGGCATCGATGATCTTTCGCCTCGTCGAGGCAGGATCCAACGTTTTCCGCAAGACTGGTTTTGCCGATTGGGTCATAGTTTATACGTCCGTACAAACTATAGCAGGTTGCTACCCGCCAACGGATTCGATAAGCTTTGTCTCAAGAGGCGTTTTCACCATGCTGGAAACACGGCGCCCCTGGGCGGCCGACTTAAGGCGATTCGAAGCCATCTCCCCTTCGCCAGCCAGGTTAAAGGCCTTGGCCAAGATCTCGTCGGCATAGACACCGAACTGCAGCCACCCCATCTTATATAACTGGTCGGAGAGTTCTGAAAGCTGCTCCGGCACGGCCCGAAGGCCGCTTCCCCGCGCGGCCAAAACGCACTGGGTGGTGGCGCAAAGCACGGCAATCCGGCGATGCCCAGAACTATCTTTTAGCTTCAAAGGCAACGCGAGTGCCGCCTCCGATACTTGATCCAGCCCCGCCGATGCCGCAAAAAATGCCCGAGCCCCGGCCAACACGGCCCGATCCAGAGGATCTTGAATGAGTTCTTCTGCCCTGGCCATGTAAGCCAAACCCCGAACGGGGTCGCCCCAGTGGATAAATAGAGTTCCCTTTAGTCTTGTGGCATTTGCCAGAGCTTCTGTGGAGCCATTTCGCTCGGCAATCGTCTCTGCCAAGGCGAGGATCTTCTTCGCTTCTTCGATCCGGGCGGTTCGAGAATACACCTTCCCTAGCTCAAGGCACACCTCCGAACCCAACTCCCAATCTTTAGTTCTTCTTGCTTCCTGAAGCGCGGTTTCCAATAGAACTGCGCAATGCGAGAGGTTATCCTCGGCGCAACCGCGCCAGTATGCGCTCCAACCCGCATGCAACTCGACCAGCCCTCCTTGGTCAAGAATGGGAATAAGAGCCCTGGGAGCAATGCCCCGGGTTAACGATTTGCTCGCTTTTAGAAGGGCATAAAGGCCGTTGGGATCGTAGCTTGCAAGCCAAGTGAGAGTGTTTACGAAAGAAGAAATCGGCGTTTGGACCAGTAGCTCCGCTTCCTCAGATTCCGTTGCTCCCGATCTTATTTGCTCGAACCACTCGCCTTCGTGGCCGGGCATAAATCCCTTATCGTCACGCAGTTCAACATCATCGTAATCGCTGCGAAATCTGAAGGAAGAGCTCAACCGGCAGTGAGAGCGGGAGCTTTCAACGGCGTCTTCGCCCACGAAACGGCGGAGCAGAGAAAGCGTTTGGCGTAAGTTTGTGCGTTGGACCTCCAATGGCCTTTCGGGCCACAGCATCTCGCCCGCAACATCCCTCTCGACTCCAAATCGGGGATGAAGCGCCAGTATCGCCATCAGCCCCTCGACTTTGCGCGTCGGGAGAGAAATGACCATGTCCTGGGGGTTTATTAGCCTGAAGTCACCGAACAGGTGGAGGACCCACTCGAAAGAGATGAGCCTAAGGTTTTCTGAACCCGACCACGCGTTATCCGGTTGCATCGTTGGAGCCCTTAGTGTATTTTACGGGAATAAGGCTCATTTGAACTCGACTTTAGTGTGTAGGGTCGAAAACAGCGACCGAAACCGGGGAATCTGCAGCCATAGTAAAGGAACCACTTATGCTTGAAATAGCTTAGCCCCTCCATAAAGACGGTGCCATCTTTGTATTGGCCGCTCTTCTCATAAGGTTCGGTTGGCGTGAAAAAGGGCTGCGCCAGGCGGCCAATCGGTTCCAAGGGGTTGTCCTTTGAAAGGAGCAGCTGGCCGGCCGAATAGCTGTTTGCATTGTAGTTCGGATCCCCATTGGGTCCGGCGGCATTTTTCCCGTTATAGAAGAGCAGAATGCCTTCTTTGGTGACAACGGCAGGGGGGCCGCACTCTGTGAGTTCGCTGTCGAAATAACCCGGCCGGGGCTTTATGATCGGGACCAGGTTGTTGCCGGCATCGACAACCGGAGTCCACGAGGTCAAGTCGTCCGAAGTCGCCGCATAAACGGCCTGCTCTCCCCAATACATCCAATACTTGCCGTTAATCTTGGCAATGGCTTGTTCGCCCCCTTGGATTTCGGTAATAATCGAAGCCGACTTGGTGGCCATGTCCATGAATTTTCCGCCGTAGGCGGATCGGAAAGCTGGGCACAATTTGGTCCAGTGCTTCAGGTCACGTGACGTAGCGATGGCCAAACGCGGCAGCTTACGGTTCCATTGGGTATACGCCATTACAAACAGGCCCTCCTTGGTTGCGGCAACCCGTGGGTCTTCGCAACCTCCCGGCCATTCGTTCTCCTCCTGATCGTCGTGCTTTGGATATACAACCGGCTCCGAATGCATCTTGAAGTGGATCCCATCACTGCTTTCGGCAAGGCCGATTCGCGAAGTGCGCGAGCCGATTCCTTGTCCGGACGTATCCTCGCATCGCGGCAGCACGTAGATTTTGCCTTTATACACGGTTGAGGCCGGATTGAACACATCACCCCCCTGCCATTTGATGGGCTTGCCCAAGATTGGATCTTGGAATGTGAGTTTGTCGTTCCGCTCGAAGATGGGGTTGATCTGCGACCGGATAAAGGGGCCAAAGGGCTTGGAGATTGTGGCGATAGGCTTGGACTGCATGAGGCTGGCTGCTAAAAGAAGGAGGATCATGTTATTTCCCGGAGTTTAGTTAACCTTCGAATCACCCGGGCGAAAAATTTTGTCGTTAAATCTTATGATGCCTTAATCCCAAATAGTTCTCAATAAACCGTCCCTTAGGGCCTATAAATAGAGTGGGCTTATCTGCTCTAAGCTATTCTAAAGGCTTGTTAAACGAAAGGAGAATATTGCCCGGCCGACCAAACGGGGAGAGCATTGGTCAAGTTTCTAATCGGTGAATCTATATTTTGCCAAGGAAATAAATGCCGTGAATGCCATTTCAAACGCAACCTATTCTGAAGATCCAAGGATCACGCGGCTGGAGCTGTTGTTTAGGCGCACATGCTCTTTGCCCCAACTTCCCACAGCCCTGTACGACCTGCTGAAGGCCGTTGACGACGAGAACTCGTCGGCACACCAAATTGAACACATCATTGTTGCCGATCCCACTCTTACAGCCAAGGTTTTACAAGTGGCCAATAGTTGTTGGGGCACGGGCCAACACAAGACCGCTAACGTCAGGGAGGCCGTTCTCAGGATCGGTACCGCGTCGATAAGGTCGCTGGCGTTGTCGCTCATGGTGTCCTGTTCTTTGGCAGTGCCCGGATCACTTTGCCGAAAAAGGCTCGCGAAACACTGCCTATACGTGGCCTTTATAAGCCGCTATTTGTTTGTTCGGCATTCGGCGATTATGGGGGACGACTGGACCAAAGATGAAGTTTTTGCGGCGGGATTACTACACGACTTAAGCATCCCGCTACTTGGGAGCATTGACGGGCCCCTGTTCGAAAGGGTTACTGCCTATGCACAACGAAATGAAATAACGTTGGTGGCCGCATTCGACCGACTTTTCAAAAAGGACCTCTATTCCCTTTCCGCGCTTGCTTGCCAAACCTGGAACTTGCCACCTATATTCGCGGAGACCATGCTCTATTTGGGCAGTCCTTGGCTTAATCTCAGCCACTTTCCTGAAACAGCGTGTATCGCTTATGCGGAGTACCTCGCTAACTCACACGGCATCACGGTGGAAAGTTGGCCCGTACAGTCCGTACCGGAAATGGAAGTCACCGAAGTTGTTGAGTTGCCCGCGGAAGAGATCGAAATGCTGATGGAGAAAGTCCGGGAGCAGGTCGAAGATTTTCTTGTGAATCCCTTGAGCTAGGAACCCGAACCTAGCGCCATAGGAGTACCACTTTCTCTTCATAAACCTAAGCTTGATCTTTGGGAAGCGAGAAACAACGGTAAGTAACACTCAAGCTTCTCCGCCGTGCCATCATTAAGGTGGGAGAAGAGAAAGTGAACTTAGATATATCGCGGGATTCGCTTCGTACGTGGAAGCGTGGCGGATTCGCAGCTTTGCTGGTCGTCGTTTCTTCAATGGCCTGGGGGCAACTGCAGCCAGGCTCTCCGTGGCCGAAGTTTCAGCGCAATCTGCTGAACAACGGCGTTGGATTGGCGACGAACACTGAACACTCCGTTAAATGGACGTTTGGAACTAATTCGAGTGTCCAGTCCCAGCCCGCTATATCAGCCGATGGAACGATCTACTTCGAGGACGCAGGCGGCAACTTAAATGCACTCGACGCCCGTAGCGGTGTGCTCAAATGGTCCTTCGCGGCGGGTGAGTTTACTGGTTCATCCCCGGCCATTGGAGTAGATGGCACCATTTATTTTGGCGGCCATGGATCTTTCTACGCCCTCAATGGCTCAACCGGAAAAGTCAAGTGGACTTATAATAGTTCTGGCACCTACATCGATAGCTCTCCCGCCATCGGTAACGATGGGACGATCTATTTTAATGACGGAGTATTGCACGCTCTTGAACCAGCTACAGGTATTGAGAAGTGGACTTATACAAACTTTGACGGGGCCATACAGAGCTCACCGGCTATCGGCGCCGATGGAACGCTGTTTCTATCCCAAGATTCCGGGATGTACGCATTTGATACAAGTACGGGTCACGTAAAATGGATCTCGGATGTCGACCGTGGAACTGCGCCAGCAATCGGCCCCAACGGCGACGTTTACGCTGGAGAAGTAGGTGGAATTTGCGCGCTTGATCCCTTGACGGGAGATAGGAAGTGGTTCTTCCCGCTAGCTAATGGTTTTTTCTGTTCGTCGTGCCCTGCCGTCGCTCCCGACGGTACCGTCTACATAGGCACGGGCGTGCGTAACGCCAGCGGGGGCTATGCCGGTGGTTACCTATACGCGATTGATGGCGAAACCGGAACCTTTAAATGGTCGGTCCAAACTCTATATCCAATATTTGGTAATCCAATAGTTGGGAGTGATGGCACGGTTTACGCGGGCTGGCAGAACTCCGAAGGCACTTACGGAGTGTTTGACGCCCTCGACCCTTCAACGGGGGCTCTAAAGTGGACGTTTCATCCAGGAGGAGAAGTTTTTTCGCCTGCGATTGGTTCCGATGGCACGATTTACTTTGGCGCGAATACGTATGGCGGGCCAACGACTTACCCAAATTTCAGCTTCTTTGCGCTAGGGCAGCCGCTTGTATCCGGATTATCTGTCGCCGCGCCGACTCTCGCGGGGGGAACATCTACTACTGGGTTAGTGACTCTCGACTCCAATGTGACCGTTAGCTCCGGCGATGTGGTGAGCCTGAAATCGAGCAGTGCGGTTGCTCAGGTGCCCGCGTCGGTCACTGTGGCTGAGAACTCTCGTACGGCCAAGTTTTCCGTCACTACTTCGCCGGTGAGCGCTTATACTTCCGTGACTTTAACGGCAACGCTAGGGGCTTCGACCCAGACGACATCGCTCACTGTTTTTCCGGGTGGGCAGCCGACCGTTGCGAGAGTATCCGTTGCGGCCGCTACCGTCCCGGGGGGCACCACAACGACAGGTACGGTGACACTTAGCGGGAACGCGACTGTGAGTCCGGGGGATGTAGTAAGTCTGAGCTCGAATAGCTCCGTCGCCCAGGTCCCGTCCTCGGTAACCGTAGGTTTGAATTCGGACAGCGCCCAGTTTACAGTAACCACGACTCCGGTGAGTTCAAATGTTGTGGTAACGCTAAGTGCTTCCTTGGACGCGTCAACAAAGACGACGTCGTTTACGGTGACCACCGCCCTTGTCTCATCAGTTACGCTAAGTCCATCAACGATCGTCGGTGGTTTTAGCACCAGTTGCACGGTTTCTCTGGCGGAAGCCGCCGGCCCTCAGGGAGACGTTGTAAGCATCAGCGCCAACCCTAGGCTATCCTTCCCGAGGACAGTTTTGATTCCCGCCGGACAGAATAGTGTTTCGTTTACGGTTGGGTCGGGTCCCGTGAGCAGCACCACAACGGATGAGATAACGGCCACACTCGGTGCTTCCTCTCAGAGTGCTTCTTTGGTCCTTACAACGCCCTTGATCTCAAGAATCGCCTTTTCGCCACCATCGGTGACGGGAGGGGGCCAAATAACTTGCACGATATCGCTGGGTTCGGCGGTCGGGTTCCAAGGTGGCAGCATAACGCTCACCGTGTCCGGTCCGGCAAGCGTTCCGGCCACCGCTATTGTCTCGGCGGGCGCCAGTTCGGTGAGTTTTCAGGTTCAGACGAGTTCAGTGGCCGCCTCTTCCCTCGTGACGGTGACGGCAACATTGGGCGCTTCCACAAAGAGCGGAACTTTCACGGTTACGCCGGCAGCATGAAGAAACTGGTCGTTTTCGATCTTGATGGCACCCTTGCTGAGAGTAAGGCGGCCCTCGACTCAGAAATGGCAAAGTTGCTCGATGGGTTACTCACTATCGCCAAAGTCGCCGTGATCTCGGGCGGGGACTGGTCTCAGTTTCAAAAGCAGCTTTTGGCAAATCTGTCGAGTGGCCAGTTGGAGAATCTGTCGCTCCTGCCGACAAACGGCACCAAGTTTTACCGATTCGAGTCGGATTGGAAGCTGCTCTACGCCGAGAACTTCAGCGAGGCGGAGAGCGAAAAGATAATGGCCGCGTTTAAGGAGGCGATTGAGCAGTGTGATTTTGGAATCACAAAAACGTGGGGAGAGCAGATTCAAAACCGAGGAAGCCAGATCACCTATTCAGCATTAGGGCAGGAAGCGCCGTTGGAAGCTAAGGAGAAATGGGATCCGGATTTTAAGAAGCGGCAAGGTATGAAGGCCATCCTCGATAAGCTGTTGCCTGATTTCTCCATTCGGCTAGGTGGAACGACTTCCGTGGATGTGATGAAGAAGGGTATCGACAAAGCCTACGGCATCAAAAAGCTCCACGAGATCCTTGGCATCGAAATCGAAGAGATGATTTTTGTGGGAGACGCGATATTTCCGGGCGGAAACGACTATCCGGCGAGAGAGGCAGGTGTAGTTGCTATTGAAGTTTCGGGTCCGGCCGAAACAAAAACCGTAGTTCGCACGATTTTAGCGTGCCTGGGCGAAACCAAGTTCGCGGAAACCTTCCAAAAGCAGTCCCGTTGATCTACCTAGATTCGGTTGTCTGCTGAAAGCGGAAATTCATGGGCCGTTCGTTCTACACTTATCTCATGGCCACTGTCGCTCAACTTCCCTCTTTAGACTCGACATTCTCAGTTCCCACTTCTGATATCGAAGCGTTTAAGGAGAACGGCTGGGCGATGATTCGGGCCCTCTGCGCGCCGGACGAAATGGCCGTTTACGGGCCTTTGATCCGCGAGGTAACGATCGCCCACAACAACGAAACCCGGCCCTTAGCGGAACGCGATACCTACGGCAAGGCTTTCCTCCAGACCACGAACCTGTGGCGTCAGGATGAGGGCGTGGCGAAGTTCACCCTTAGCCACCGGTTTGCTTCCGTTGCGGCTGCTTTGTTGGGAGTTGATAAGGTTCGACTTTATCACGATCAGTCTTTGTTTAAGGAGCCGGGCGGCGGTCATACCCCTTGGCACCAAGACGGTTGGTATTGGCCCTTGAACCACAGCAAAACGGTAACCATGTGGATGCCGTTGGTTGATATCTCAGCCGATATGGGCTCTATGTCTTTCGCCGATGGATCGCATCTCGAGGGCATTGTGCCCGTAACCGGTTCTATCTCCGACCAGAGCGAAGCGTTTTTTGATGGCTTTGTGATGGGTCGAAGGCTGACGGTTAGCACCGGCGGCGCGATGAAAGCGGGCGATGCGACTTTCCATTCTGGGATTACCTTACACCGCGCGCCTGGCAACCCAACCGGCCGCGTTCGGGCGATCATGACCGTGATCTACGTCGCCGATGGCGAGCGTGTGCAGGAGCCGGATAATGAGTTTAGGAAGAATGACTTGGCCGGCTGGATTCCTGGTTGTTCGGTTGGGGATTTGGTTAGTTCGCCCCTAAATCCGGTCTTGTGATTATCGATTGTCGATTTCAAATGCTTTGGTGACCCCCATATATGAGGGAGCAAAGTCTCCTTATACAGCCCACAGAATTGTAATTACAGACACAAGACTGCGCACCGAACGAAGCGGAACCAGTGGAGCGAGGAACGAGCGTAAGTGGAGGGCGTGGCAAGTGGGCCCGTCGCGACTAGCGACACCACACGAATCAAACATTTTGAAATTGGTTCCCTCCTCAAACGTATGTAAAGAAATGCTTGCTCTGAAAGGTTGGGTCGCCGCGATCATTTTTCTATCCCTGAGCGCTTTCGGGCGACGCTCTAAAATCGCAGATTCAAAGCTTCCGGAACTTGCGCCGCTCATGAAATTCCATCCAGCTATCAGAAAGGCGTCACCTATGTTGTCGCGGAATGAAATCGCTTGGACCAGCGGCATTACCCAAAAGCGATTCGGTTGATGGACTTCACTTGCAATCCAAAATTGGCTTTAAAGAGCCTAAAAACTTCAATTAGTAGCCATCCCGGATGGAAGATTGTTGATCATGCGTCAGACTCTACTTTTTGGTATAACGCAAGAACAGGCTGTACCTGTGTATTTGGCATTGGAGAGCCACGCGCTATCGAGTCAGAAAGGGCTCCGAAAGGCACCCGATGTTACGTGATCGAAGTGGCACCAGAATATAAGTTCAGAGGGCGCTGAAGGATGATTATGCGATTGAGTTTATGGCCAATAATTCTTCAGCTCGTAGGCCTTCAGAGCCCAGCAGCCACCGCGCCGGGAGGGGCCAGCCTTTTCTCCACGCAGAACCGCGCGTTTCTAGTGGCCGACGGTCCCCCACCGCAGAGCGCGAAATGGTCAAGTTTGAAGTACGTGGAGGAGCCGGCGGACGGTTCGAGAGCGCTGGGACTAGATGAGCATGGCGACTTGATATTTGCGGACGACGCGGGCACCGTGCGGCGCTTGCGGGGCAAGGAGCATTGGAGCCAAGAGAAATTAAAGCTAGGGGAGGAGGAGAACAGAGAGTGTTGCTGGTGGGGCAACTGGCGCGCGGACATAGGCAACACGGCAGTCAGCGTGATCGATACATCCAAAAACAAAAAATTGTTCGCCATTTCCACATCGAGTTCATTCGTAGGCTTTGCCATTGAACCCGGCTCCGGAACATCATGTCTTCTTGAAGGCGGCCAGCTTAAGGTTAGGAGCAAGGACGGGATCTTGCTCAATTCGGGAGTGCCACATTGGGCCAGTGGTTACGGCGTAGAACCCGCATTTGATTGTTCCCTTGCGTTTGCAGGCACAAATCATATTTTGATGTTCGCCACCACGGCGGGCCTTGAAGCCACAGCTTTACGAAAGATACCGGACCTGAGCGACAAGTCGTCATTGCAAGACAGTCAAGGCTCCTATGTGGAGGATTCGGTAGCGACCGAAGTCAACCTGACGACTATGCTCGCAACGCCCATCTGCCATGCGAAAACCTACTGGCCGCTCACCGCAAAGGTCAATCCAGTTAGAAACGGCTTGGCTTGTGTAAGCTTGCATCGAATTTGGGTGCTGTTCAGATCCTGGAACATTGAGTCTTGGGCTCTATTTAGTGAACATGCTCCAGACTAAGCGACAAAATCAGAGGCATAACGACCGGAGCCAATAGACCCTCAATGTTTATCATTTGACGTAAGCCACCTAAACTATAAAGGCGCAATTAAGGCCGTGCTCAAAATGATTGAGTGCCCCGGGGTGTCCCAATAAAACTCTAAGCGCCCCCGTTCGTTTTCGATATCGAGCCCGAATGACGCCAGGACACCGGAAGTCCAAAACCTTCTCAAGGCCGTCTTGTTCTAAGCACTCCACCAGCGCCGCCGACCGCAAGATACCCGATCCGAATTCATGAACCAGCGCAAAGAAGCTGACCGGACGCTTCGACAGATCGCGGCTAGCCACCTTGAGAATTGACCAGCCATTGTCTGCGGCAAACTTTCTCATCTGGATCTCACTTTTGATCGTTGAGTCTGGCATGGGCATGTTGTCAGGGAATCTTGCCTGACCAATCGACATCATAGCTAGTAAGAAAATCATTTCTAGTCGCTCTCCGGGGGCTTTTCTTGGCGCCATTGGCGCCCTTTCGGACTATTTTTATTATACGGGTGCGTAACACGTCTCCCCAGATCCCATCCTTACGTCGAGCTAAATTTTCAACCTCAGTTTCTGGTTCGTCTTTTTGGATTGCGCAAGTTGGCCAATAAACCGGCGCTATAACGCGGAAGGGCACGGGTAGTAAGCTTCCGTCCATGCCGAATCTCTGTCTGCGGTTATTTATTCTCGCTTCCATTGGGCTCTTAAGCAGAACGGGTTTTGGGTTTGGCTTGAATGGCACGAATACAACCCATCGGTTGAGAGGCCGTTGGATTAGCGAGTTCGATATCTATTGGGAATTCAAGCCGCACAGCTTTAAATTTCACATGGAGTTCCCGGGCTCTTCTTCGATAAATGATGCGGGATTATTTCACGCCAAGTTACTGATAAATGATGAGGGACACTGGCACGCAGAAAAACATGGAATCTTTGTCCGATATGAAAGACCGGTTATTGCCGGGGGATCTGCCAAGGATCGACTGAAGGCGAGACAGTGGATCAGGCATACCCTGGGAAAGTCCAGGCACCTACAAATCATTTGGCACAGCGATGTCGCGTTCGATGAAGTCAATCCAGAAGGGGATCGCCTGGCATTTGTGCGATTAATCCATCAATAGAGGTCGTTGAAGCGAGTCCTGCCTACGATCCTGAACCTTACGACGCCGCGCCAACACAGCTTGCCGCCCAACTCAAAAGCCAAGATTAAGGCACGTTCAAATCGCTTTTTCAAGGCACTTAGAGGTTCTAAACTGTAAGCTACGTGGAAGACGATTTTACGCCACGCAGCCCCGGCACGGACTCGAACGTATTTCTCAGGAACGGAAATGTCCGGGCTCCCAATAATACCGGAGATCGAATCTACATCTGTCCCGATAACCAGGTAACGGCTCAACAGGTCCTTAACCATGAGCGGTCTCGGATATCGGCCCGTGGGCAGCCTCTTCTGACTATCCCAAAGATTTCTCTTGAACGGAATCTGCTCGGATTTATTGGTGTGATGCGCACCCTGAACTTGCGTTAGGCACACGAAACATGCGACCAAGCTGAAGACTGCGCACATGAGCAATCGCAAACCAGCCCTGCGCGTTTCATTTGTAAAAGGTAGCGTGCTTCTAATCGGGGTCAAGTGTCCAGTATATTGTCACACTGAGAAACGGTGGACGGGACAAGGGAGTTTATTTCCATGAAAACGACGCTGCCACGAATCATATGGGGGGTTCTCTTTTCTTTTTTGCTAGGCGGCCCGTGTTCCGCTCTTCCTAAAAGTGGGGCACAGCCCGGAGTGCAAGCCTTTCGGCTTTTTGTATCTTCGCATCGTGTGGCGGCGAAAGGTTGGTAGGCCCGTATCGATAAAGCTATTTTTGAAGAACGTTACGCGCAATGCCGAACCCATTCGACTCTGGTTCTGGCCCAATCCTTTTATTCAGCCAACAGACCTCCATGCTTTGAGGTTGCGCTGCCGCGATGCAAAGACCTGGAAAGAAGTCAAATATAAATGGCCCCCGCCTGGAAAATCGGTGTCCGACGGCATGGGAAAGGAGTTGACCGAGACAATTCCGCCAGGCAAGTCGTGGATTGATCCGATCGATTTTCGCGAGTTCTGCGATTTGCCCGTAGGAAGCTACATTGCAGAACTTCAATATGACACGCGGTTTTGCCCGTCATGGGTGAAACCAGACGCTAAAGCGTGGCATGGAGCGACCAACAAGGTAGAAATCAGAATTCGGGTTTTTCGATAAGAGGTGAGAGCCACTGCCCGAGGCCGTTGATTAACGAATGCAGGCCCAACGGGCCGAGAAGACTTAGCGAAGGCTGAAGGCCTGGTAACGCATCTCTAACCCCTCCGGGGGGCTGAAGGTCCGTAACGCTAGTCCCACATGTAACGCTCGCTGACGTGAGAAAATGGAGGCGTTGCTCTAAGGGTCCGGCACCCCGGAGGCGTAGCACGAAGGTAGCCAGGGGTTGAGCGAGTTCGGCGAAGCGTGAGCGAAGCTGGAGCGAAGCTGGAAAAGCGATACCCCTGGAAGAGTGCCGTCCTTTTTGTCCGGCGCAACTTTGTCAAACGCGAAGCGTTTACAAACGTTGCGCTCTAGGGAACTCGTAATATCAGAGGGGGCCAAGGGCCCAATAATGAAACAGCCTTGTTCATTTCAGTATGCCCGTTCACCAAACTATCTACAACATCCCCTTATGGATCTGGCCGTCGAAGGTTCTTGCGCTCCACCAAAACCAACGAAGACCGAACTCTGATAGCGGATCCTCACGTTTGACGAGATTATCGTCCTCATCTATAGGCAAATAGGCGTTTCTAGTGGTTCGGAGGCTGACGCAACGAAGGCGTCGATGCAAGAAATCAAATGTTCGCAACGTGAATCGATGGCGGCCCATGTAAGGAATGCGGTCATAGGCCTTGGCACTCCAGATTAGAAGCTGGCGATTTCGGAGGCCGCAGCCACCCTCTAACGCAAAGTAAGTTTCTGATATTGGCTGGCTGATCATCCGGACCCGCCCCTTAGAGATCTCGTATAAGAGAGGCTGCCTGAACTCAAGCCCCGATTCGTCGCGGCTGCAGAACCAAACAAGAATATGGTGGCCGTGGACGTCCCAGAACAAAATCTGTGATCGGTCCCGCAGATCTCGGCAAGTCTCGGCCCAAAATTCATTCGGAGTTGCGATACTTACACGATGCCCATTGTCGAACTGAATCCTCATGCGATCCAGATGGGTCGCAGCATACGGCCCTGCGGATTCACTGTTACAGGTGATCGTAACTTCACATCGCCAAGAAACGGGCGCTTTGTAATGGTTGATAACTGGGGCACCCCGGAGAAGGCAATGCTCGGAGGTTTGTCGCCCAGTGGGATTTTCGGAAATTAACGACACTCTGGGAGCCATTGACTCTTGATTAATCGAACGCCGATGCTTCCTCGCAGGTTCGCGATCCCTCTTAAGTAGCTTTAGAATTGAGAGCAAGTCTTCTGATCCGCTGGGGTAGTAAAAGTTGGCGAAACGGTACTTGCCGTGGAGTTTTACAACCTCGGCAACTACAATAACTCCCTTGTCCGCTTTGCCATCTGTTACGGCGTGAACGTCCACCCAGAAGCTTCGGCCCTTCTGCTTAACCGTCCCAACCTTGTAATACTGGTCAGGATCCTGGCTATTCATGAACGGATCAAAATCGAGACCAACGATGTAACCTTTGACCTTCGCCTGGGCAGCGGAATCCTCCTTGAGCACTCGCAACAAATGGCGGGTTAAGTAAAAAGGTCTGGTTTGGAGGGCCTTGTCGGAAGCACTACCGGCCTGATGCGATCCAAAAGGGTGCCATCCAAAGGCAAGGGGCGTATACCAGTCGTAAAAGCTCTGAACGAATTGACGCACTGTCTCGGATTCCTTCCGCGAGTTTTGCCCCATGCACAGTGGAGTGAATCCTAAGATCAGGGCTAAGCAGACTATCATGAACGTACAAGTTTTCATTAAAGCTGAGGGGAAACTGCCCAACCGTCGGCATACGGTTTTCCACCGGCTTGCCGATAGTTTCCTTCCGCAGTATCGGGCCACCGCGACCGCCATTTCTTGTCTACGATAAACTGGCTCCCGCTGAACCTATAGCGAATGAATTGAGTCCATTCTTTTCCCGGCTCGGCATGGGATCCTCCGTACCAGCCATAGCTCCAAGTAGTAAAGGTCCTTTCCGATGGGTTCACGTACAGTCCCCCATCGATGTAAGAGCTTGATGCCCATTGTGACCTTCCGTGCGCAAAGTCAAACGGAATGCGTTTGAGAGACCGCGGCGTCACCTTTAAGACAGACACACTGATGGGGGCTTCATCTCCTCCGATGGTGAGCAGCGGGCACATAAGTAGTTCGTCGTCTCCGAACTTAAAGGGCCTTGGAGTAAGGTTGCCAAAGCCCTCATCGCGCTTCCCTAAAATTGGGCTTGTAAAAAGGTTCTCCCCTAATCCGCCATCCTTTTGAAAATCAACTGTATCTCCCTTGACCCAACGGCCATCTATCGTTCGCTCTTCGGAAACCAGTGAGGAGCCCCAGTAAAGCGGCGTAGAGTTGCCGACGCTCGCAGCCGGCAGTCGCACGAATGCTTTGACGCGCACCCTTTGCCTATGAATTGCGAATGAATCGGTCCAGATCAGAGTCTTAGCAAAATCAGCTCCTGTTCGTGTCGGGATCAGAGAGCCGTTGAGTCCCAATATCCATAACGAACAAATAAACATTTTGTCGCCCTTAATTCGTAGAGCGAGGATTCCAATCGGATTACTTCTCGTCATCTTGGCTTACCGCAGGATATATCGAGGACGTTTACAAATAAATGATTTCACGCCGACAAATTGGCTTGGATACTCGGCCGCCCGGAACATCAGCACTTTCCTGCTATGCAGACCCAAAGCGCCGAGAAGCCCTTTGGGCCTGCTTCTTCGTGAAACTACCTTCTTAAGAGGCAATCGCAAAACCTCTTCTCGACAAGAAGAGCTTCATGGTGTCATCCCGAACTCCGTGTCCTGTCATCCCGAACTCCGTGTGAGGGAACTCTCGGCTAGGGCTTTGCCCCCGGAATTCCTCACACGGAGTTCGGAATGACAAAGCAATTGCACCCAGTAAATTTACTGGGTTTTTGAACTGCCACAAATTCATTTCCTGATTAATAGTTAATCAGAATTACAATGATTACACCATTGATCAAGGGTGATTAATCCTTTGATCAATAGAAGGAAAGGCAACGATGCCAGTGACCATAAGAGAAATAGCGGAAGCGGTTGGAGTATCGAAACCTGCTGTCTCGAAGGTCCTTCACAACTCCAGCGTAAGCATCCGCGTCAGCACAAAACGGGCCGAAGAGATTCGCCGCGTTGCCGCCGAACTAGGCTACGTGCCGAACGCTACCGCGCGCCAGCTTAAGGGCTGCAAAACCAACACGGTAGGCGTTTACTTTTACGATCTTGCAGGCATCGGCGCCGGCCCTCTCTACACCACTTACCTGCTCGAAGGCGTCAGCCGCGTTATTTTTCGAAAGCATTACCGCTTGGCCCTGATTGCCGAGTTGGACCAAATGAATGCGCTGAACTCACTTTCCGATGGCCGCCTCGATGGGCTTATTTGGTGCCGCATGGTTAGGGACGCGGATTCGCTCTCCCTTCTCGACTGCTCTCCGATTCCCGTCGTTGCTTTAACCATCTTGCCCGACGAACTAGCCGAGCGCCGCGGCCCCCACAAGAACGACCGCGCGCACTTTGTTCATTGCGATAACCAGGGCGGTATCAAGGCCGCCGTCGAGCATCTCTGGTCGCTCGGCCACCGCAATATCGCCTTCTTGCATGAATCGACTGAGCGGGATGCCAGCGACTGCGTGGATAGGCTGGAGGGTTACCGGTCCGCGCTGCTAGAACACGGAGTAACGTCGAAAGAAGAGGACGTCTTGTCCTGGAGTTGGGAGCTTGACGAATTCCCAACTTGGCACCGGGATCATCCAGAAGTGAAAGCCGTGATCTGCTGGACAGAGGCCTGCGCGGGACGGCTCATTCAGCAATGCGCTGCGGCTGGAGTTAACGTGCCCCGAGACCTTAGCGTCATCGGCTTCGATTCCACCAACTTTTGCGATTCAATTCGGCCTAGGCTCACGGCGGTTCGCCAACCGATTATGGAAATGGCCTCTTACGCGGCGCAAACCCTACTAAAACTCATCGATGGCGTTTCGACGCCTGCAATCCATCCGATTTTTCCATGCGTTCTGGACGTTCGAGAATCAACCGATCGTCCCAATATATCTGTTAGGGAGTCATCATGAAACGTGATCAAAATGGGTTCACTCTTATTGAACTTCTCGTCGTTATCGCCATCATCGCGATTTTAGCCGCCATCCTCTTCCCCGTCTTCGCTCAGGCCAAAGCTGCCGCAAAAAATTCGGTGGACATATCAAACCTCAAGCAGCTCTGCTTGGCAAATATCATGTATCTAAACGATTACGACGATACATTTGCCGAAGGAAGCAATGCCGGGTGGAACGCCACATGGGCTAGCGAGATCGTTCCGTACGTGAAGAACGGCAACGTGGCAAGCAGCACATACGGCGGCACACCACTCAACACGGCTTCCATCTACCGGAGCCCTCTTGATACATCATTTAGCTTGGCAAGTTGGTCCGATGGAACCGAAGGAGTTGGCATCTCTTACGGGGCAAACGCGGCTCAGATTTGGGATCCGTCAAGCAACTCGGTGCTCGACATCGGAGTCTTCTCCGATGCTTCTGGAGTCAACCAGCCGGTGACCACAAGCGAGATGACTTCAAAGACCCAAACGACGATTCCCCAAGTCGCTGCCACTATTCTGCTCGCCGACAAGTTCGATAAAGACGCCAACGCATATGGGTCGTTCGGCGTTTCCAGCGCGTTCCCCGGCGACATCTTTACCAACCTTTATTTCAACTCGGATTGGATCGCGCCCGGCGAAATTCCAAACGGTAACCCCTTTAACACGGGCGCCGATTGGTGGTGGAGTTGGAACAACCAGACTGGCGCAGAAGCGATTTACCCGCAGGGCGTCAACGGCGCGGTGGGTCTCAACACAACGGGTAAGAGCAACTTTGCTTTTGCGGATGGCCATGCAAAAACGCTGACCCCCGTTTCAACCAACCCCGACCCCGTGAACCTGCCCGCAAAGAACTTGTGGGACGCAACACGGCCATGAAAATTGTAGCGTTAGGTGTTCTCGTTGCCTCCGGTCTTATGGCCGGAGGCTGCGCCGGTGAAGCGAGGATGACCCCGCAGGAAACGGCAGATTTTAGAGGCGCACCGGCTAAGCCCATGACGGATGCCAAGAAAAAGGCGATTGCTGATTTCCAAGAGCAGTTTCGCAAGCAGCATCCGGGTTCGGCCGCTCCGCCAAAAGGCGCATCAACCAACCTTCCGCCGAGCGGACCTGCTTCACACTAATACATCCATGCTTATCCCCATTTTGTTAGCCCTCAGCCTCGGACACGGAAAGCTCGTCTTCGAACAGGATTTCTCGAAGGTAAAGACCCTGGACCCCAAGGTTTGGATCTTTAACGACGGTCCCGTTTATAACAACGAGGCCGAGAAGTACACAAATCAGGCTGCCGGCAACGCCTATATCTCAAACGGCGAGCTTGTACTTGAAGCCCGCAAAACCGGGGACGCTATCACTTCGGCGCGCTTGGAGAGTCGCCAATCTTGGAAATACGGCTATTTTGAAATCAGCGCTAAGGTTCCTGAAGGAAGAGGCACATGGCCCGCGTTTTGGATGCTTAGCAATCACATTAAAGAGTCAGGCGCCAACTTTGTGAAGTGGCCCGACTGTGGTGAGATCGACATTATGGAGAACGTGGGATACGATCCTGGCAAGTTCCATTTCTCGCTTCACTGCGAAGATTTTAACTGGATGAAGAAGCAGCAGCGAACGGAGACCTCTTCTACAGATGCCCCTTATGGCTGGCACACCTTTGCTCTCGATTGGCGGGCCGACCACATCACCTTTTTGATGGATGGCAAACCGGAATATGAAGTGACAAAGGATAATTCCGCGTTTAGCGCGTGGCCTTTTGATTATCCGTATTTCATCATTCTCAATCTGGCCGTTGGCGGCAATTGGGGCGGATCGAAGGGCATCGACCCGAAGATGTTTCCTGCTAGGTACGAGATTCGATACTTGCGAATTTATGAGTAAATGCTGGACTACCGGAACGTTGACGAAGTCGCTCGACCCGGGGGCGGCCACGGTTCTATGTCAGAAATGTACGCTGGTGTAAATTCAATGGCCTTTTCTTCGTCGGCCCTTTGCCCGTCACGCGTGACACGGACGATAACCCCTAATGGGAGTTCAGTAGGTCCGCTACTCGATGATTCTATGGCGAACGACCTTACCCGCCCCTTTTCTTGATCCAGCTGTTCAAGTTTGTTAATAGCTTCATTCGAGCAAACCTCCGACAGCTCAGGCGCTTCATAGTTCCCGGAAACGGCCGTTTGGTATAGAACTCTTACCGAATGAATGCCGACCCCATATGGATGGGAGCGGAGCCAGGCGAGCTGTTCAACCACAAATGCCGTCACGGTAAGCAATATCCCCACGAGGACTCCGATTATAAGTCGGCGCCGCTTCAGGTCAGAACCCCGGCTACGAAAAAGTGGAACGTGTTCATCGCTCTTCAGGTGCGACTTTTATCTCGATGTTTCGATAAATGTCGTCCGCCTTGCTTACATTTTCGGCCAGTTGACGGTGCATTCCTTGACTCGATTGCCCCTTGGCCAAGTGAACGCTGCCCTGAAGAATGTGAGCCCATGCCACGAACTGACCTTGCGTGGCGGCCATTTTTGGCGGCACACTCCTAATGGCCGTTAGGGCCGCACTTTCACGGTTAGCATCCTGCTCAACATGGGAAATCGCTTCGTGGACGGGAACGCCTTTAGAAATCTCAAATAGATTGTGGCGCACGTCTTCCAACTCTTTCTCCACTGGCTGGATTTGCTGAAGATACTCCGAGACTCGCGGGTCCTCGCCAAGATCAGGCTTAAGGATACGGACCTCGTGGAAAAGCCCCAGGATAATCCCGACGCTCAAAATCGTTGCCACAGTCATCTGCCAAGACAGACGCATAGCTGTTCTTACCCGCATTTTAGCTGTCCGGTATCACTTTAAAGTGAAAGTTCCAGCAATCGTGCGAGGTTCAGCAAGATTCTTTCCATCAAAAAACGCAATTTCGGTTAATATTGTGTTGTTCTCATGAAGAAAGCATTTACTCTAATTGAACTTCTTGTGGTGATAGCAATCATTGCCATTCTTGCCGCTATCCTGTTCCCTGTTTTTTCCCAAGCTAAAGAGGCAGCCAAGAAAACTTCTTGTCTTAGCAATACCAAGCAAATGGGCGTGGGACTCTACCTGTATTTGAACGACTATGACGATAGCTTGCCGATGGCAAACTATCCGAACAATGGTTCGACTTCAGCTTTCTCATACCGAGCGAAGGGCTCCTCGGCCACAAGTTACCCAGCGTCTAACTGGGCAGATATTATTCAGCCTTACGTTAAGAACTACCAGGTCTTCAAGTGCCCTGACGACGCGAGCGGACCACTGGTATTCAGCGGCAGCCCTGTCCCTGGATATCCGCTTTCCTACGCTTTGAACATGTACATCTTTCTGGGTCTAGGTGGATTCCCGACTTTTGCAGGAACAACCGGCATGGCAATGTCTAGCATCACTGCTCCGTCAGAGAAGCTGTTCATTGTTGAGAGCAATTCGTCGATCAGCCAGGAAGTTGTAACGCCGGCGTCAACGAAGCGAGTTGGTTTGTACAGGCACTTTGGCGGCGCCAACTACACGTTCTGCGATACGCACGCGCACTATCACATCACTCCCGCCTCTTGGGCGCTTATTCCCGATAGCACGTGGTCCAATACCACACTTGCCCAGTACACGGGATACAACCAGTGGTTCCCTTGGGTCGATGGCCCGGAGAAATGGTAAGACTTTCTTCTTAAGTTAGTCTGATTTAGAGCCGGGCATTTTCAATGTCCGGCTTTTTTAATTCCGATTGTGGGTCAGCCTTAGGGGTTGCCGACTTCGTTTCGTCGCAAGCTAACTGGGATCAACTTCTGGTCCTCAAAGATGAAGGAAAGTAGTGAGCGTTCCGACAGATAGGTTACACATTGTTCCGGACACATAGGTTACACATGGTGTGTCCTTGATCCTTTAGGAGGGTCAAGGTCAATGCCATGGAAGGAGTGTTCGGTAATGGAAGAACGATTTCGTTTTGTAC
>DASXZH010000041.1:0-2976 GCA_036502005.1 Fimbriimonadaceae bacterium | reverse complement strand
CTGATATGGCCGACGGTAACCGTGTTCTCCATATTAAACGGAGCGCCTACCGCCATGGCGAACTGGCCCGGACGAACGGCGGCGCTGTCGCCGAACTGAGCAGCCGGCAGGTTGTTCGCGTCTATCTTAATAACCGCTAGGTCATTGTCGGTCGCTTCGCGAACGATCGTTGCCGGAACATTTCTTCCGTCCGATAGGTCGACTTGGACCTTGGTGAATCCAGCCACAACGTGGTCATTGGTGATGATCCAGCCGTCAGGCCTAAAAATAACGCCGGTGCCAACGCCTTTCTCTTCGCCAGTTCGCCGACCCATTATATCGCTTCCACCGTTGCTCGTCGATTCGATTTTTACGACGGAAGGCTGGATATATTGGGCGAGGCTTGCAAAGGAGTTGTCCAGTGCGCGCAAGGTTGCCATGTTCTCGGCTGTGATGCCTGCGACGGGCTTTAGCTGATAGCCCTGCTGCGCTTGGGCCGATGGCACCAGGTGCGGCAGCGAGCTAATGGCAAAACAGCCCATCACGATGCCCAGCGACAACATGATGTAAGGTGATTTTCCTACTTTGTGTTTTAAACTCATTTTATTTAGTTGCTCTCTCTTTCATTTAGCTCACGATCAGGATTGGGATAAAAAGCTCTCCTTTGGGCCTCTACTCATCAACCTCGATTAAAATCAAGGCCGGCTCATCGATACTCAAACCGAAGGTCTTTTCTAGACATCCTTCCTTATTGGCTTCCTCTGAACTGTTCAACGCTTGGCGTGGGTCCAGAGTTTCCAATGGCGAAACCTTTACTAGGCAAGACTCAACTTTCTTGAGCGCCTCTTTCACGAATTTGTCCATTAGACCGGAAGAGACTTGGTCGGGCACCTCGCCCATAAACCTCAGCTTTACGCCGTTGGCGGATTTTTCGCTCTTGCTAGGACCTTGCGGGCCGCTATGATGTTTCTTGCCGTTCCATTCATAGACGGTTGCAGAAACCAGGCCATCGGTAAGGCGAATGGCCAAATATTTGTCACCGTTACCCTCCACCAACTGGGGCTGGTCAACCACGAATCCAAAGGGGAGGTCCTCCGGCACACAGGGTTTAAAACCCAATTCGCGCTGGATCTCCTTGTTTAGGGATACCGTGATCGGAGCTGGGTACGTTTCAACCTCGGTCGATTCGTGGGGCGCTAGGGCAAAATCCTCACGCGGGACCTCAATCGGAAAATCGATAGTCTTGGTGTCCAACATCACCTTGCATCCCGTGTTGTCCATCACTTCTACACGAAGCAGAAAGTCTTTCTTCTTATCGATGCAGAATCGGCGGGCAGGCATTTCAGAATGCTTTGCCATAGCCAAGAAGCTGTATGCGCGCCGGCCCGCAATGAGCGGTTCACTGGGTTCCACAATGAGCTCGTAATTCTTTTGGGCAAGGTTGATTCGGTTTCCTGTTTTTTTGCTATCCCTACGCGGGGAAGTTTCAACCATGATCCTATTGTCATCCGGCCGGTAGGTGATCCACTGATTGCCATCATCGACCGAAGTGACTCCCTGTTCAGAAAGTGGGCTTAAAACGGTCAGCTTTAATTCGCCTTCGGCGGATTGCTCAGTCCACATCTCGATGAGTGGGGAATCAGCCTGCACCATGTCACGTCGCCAGATCAGGCATTTGCAAGGAATTTTCCGGTGGTTTTCCATCGCCCGCGCAAATATGCTCCAGGCCTGCTCGTGCTGAAACGGAGAGCCGACCTCATGAAGCGGAAGCCTCATGGCCTGGGCGGCAGCAGAACAGGCTGCTACCAAAGTGAAAACAACAGTGCTTAACTTAGCGCGAACCATTAACAGGAGCTGACGCGGTGATTATCATGGATCCGTCGTTAAACGCATCACCGCCCGATTGATAGGCTTGATCTCTAGAAACATCGAAGCTGGCTGCCGGTAGGCTAGCAGGCTTTGGATGGGCAACCACGGGGTGCCCTTGCGTGCGCAACGTCGCCAAACTAACTAATAGCGCGGCGAAGAAAGCCAGGCCTGAGATCATGGTTACTGGCGAGGCACGCGTTCGCGTTTTTTGCTGCGAAGCGAAAACCGCTTTTTTTAAACTGTCTGAAAATCCTTCTCTGGGCGAACTTTCGGGAAAATTCCCGATGACCCATTTGAGGCTGCGAATCTGCTCAACTTCCTCCGTACAAGATCTGCAGTTATGTAGATGGGAACGAACGCGCAGCATTTCGTAGCCGCCAAGTTCGCCGTCAATATAGGCGGAAAGCACTGACTGAACCGACTTACAGGTCATCATTGATACCTCGGTCAAAAGTTCCGTTCTTCCCTACAAGAGATGCTCGTAGCTGCTTGCGGCCGCGGTGGATTCTGGACCTCACCGTGCCAACAGATGTGCCCATCACCTCGGCGATCTCCTCATAGGCCATTCCTTCCACATCTGCAAGCAGAACCGCCGTGCGGAAATCTGCCGTCATGTTCATCAGGGCGCCTTGGACCTTTTCACCCATCATATCTTCAAGCATGGGTCTATCCGGCGAGGAGTGGGAATCAACGACATCAAGAGGAGCAGTGCCGTTTGGATTCGGCTGATCCAAGCTGGTGGTTTTTAATCGGCCACGCCGGCGCACGGAGTCGATATGTGCGTTCCCCATGATTCGGTAAAGCCAGTTGGTAAAGGGGAGCGAAGTATCGTATCTATGGAAAAATCGATAGGCCCTAATATAGGTCTCCTGGACCAAATCCTCGGCCTCCGTGTGGTTTCCCGTGAGGCGCATGGCCAGATTGAAGGCCTGCTTGTAAGAGCGTTCCAATAGTTCTTGGAACAACTCTGGGCTGTGGCCCGTTTCGGCTACCTTTTGCTTAAATAGGGCGCTTAGCATTGTTCAGAATTTCATACTGCCAATTAGCAACTTGGAGTTCCAAATTTATTTATCCCAATCCGCTATTCCCCATTCCCTATTCGACATTCGAAAATCGAGAATCGACAAT
>DASXZH010000040.1:0-16456 GCA_036502005.1 Fimbriimonadaceae bacterium | reverse complement strand
TAAAATAAGGTCTTCCAGAGATAATTTCCAAGGTTTGCGACTCGCGCCTCTCCCGGTTCGCGGACTCACCGACCTCTCCATTCGGGAGAGATTTGTGGCTGCGGGAATGCCAAGGTGGCTTATTTTAACGCCTATGCCCCTTCGGGGTGGATTTCGCAACTGCCCACAAAAAACGCACAACGCCTCCGAAATATATCCGCCATTCCCTCCATCCTTCGACTTTCGACTTTCGACCTTCGACTCCGTTCCTTTCCGCCATCCCCTCCTCCTTTCGACTTTCGACGTTCGACTTCCCACCCAATCTTCGATTTACGCTATCCTCTCAACCATGAAGCGTATTGTCATACTGGGCTCGACCGGCAGCATCGGGAAGCAAACGATCGACGTTGCGCTTCAACATCCGGACCTTCTTAAAGTCGTCGGCCTAGCTGCCAAAAGCAATGCCCGCGAGATGCAGGCTCAAGCGCAAAAGCTCAAGTGCAAAAACGTGGCCCTATACGACGAAAGAGCAGCCGGCCAGAACGGAATCCCGGGCGGGATGCAGGCCATCGTCGACCTCGCCACGGGCGACTGCGATATGGTGGTTGTGGCAGTTGCCGGGGTAATAGGCCTGTTGCCAACGATCGAAGCCATCAAAGCGGGCAAACAAATAGCCCTTGCCAGCAAGGAAGTGCTGGTTGCGGCGGGGGAAGTTGTTATGCCCCTTGTAAAACAGCACAACACGCTTTTCACCCCCGTCGATTCCGAGCACAGCGCCATTTTCCAGTGCATGCAGGGCTACACGCCAGAGCAAGTTGAAAGCCTTATTCTAACGGCCAGCGGCGGCCCATTTCGGGGCAAGACGAGAAAAGAACTTGAACAAGTCACCATCGAAAACGCCCTCGCCCATCCCACCTGGAACATGGGTGGGAAGATCACCATCGATTCCGCCACCCTCATGAACAAGGCCCTTGAAACCATTGAGGCGAAATGGCTGTTTAATGTCGGTATCGACCAAGTTTCTGCGGTAATTCATCCACAAAGCATCGTCCACTCACTAGTGAAGTTTAAGGATGGTAGCGTTCTCGGGCAGCTTGGTTGGCCAAACATGAGGCTTCCCATTCAATACGCGCTGCTGTATCCGGAGCGAAAGGCCAACAATCTTGAAAGTTGGGATCCGGTGCAAACGCCGAACCTTACGTTTGAGGCGATAGATGAAGAAACGTTCCCAGCTTTAACGTTAGCCAGAAAGAGCGTAAAAGCCGGGGGAACAATGCCTTGCGTTATGAACGCGGCCAACGAAGAAGCGGCAAACGGCTTCCTTGCAGGCAAAACATCTTTCCTTAAAATCGTAGATATCGTTAGCGAGGTAATGGAACGACACAAACCCGTCACCCCGTCGTTAGAGAATCTGCTCGAAGCAGACCGCTGGGCGAGAGAGCAAGCCCGGACCCTTATGAGTTGATAGGCTGAGGCATGAACTAAGTGCATTTCGTTATCGTAACCCTCGTTTTTCTGTTGATGGTCACCGTGCTGGTGGCCGCCCATGAATACGGCCATTTCCTGTTCGCCAGGTTGAACCGGATGGAAGTTGAAGAGTTCTCCATTGGACTTGGCAAACCGGCGTGGGTTTGGATGCGACGAAAGGGCACCGAATACAGTTTTCGGCCGCTGCCCTTGGGAGGATTTGTTCGCATAAAGGGCATGGTCCCGCAAGAAGATGGAAGCGAGATCGAGGTGCCAAATGGGTTCTACAGCAAATCGCCGCTGGCCAGGCTTTCTGTTCTTTTTGCCGGACCGCTCTTTAGCGTTCTTGCGGGGATCGTACTGCTTACAATGCTTTTCGCAACAGTTGGCCAGCAGGTTCAAACGCCTTACTTGGGCCCGATAATCAGCAAATCTGCGGCGGAAAAAGCAGGCCTCAAGGAAGGGGATCTTGTCCTGAAAGTGGATAACAAGCCCATTTCAACGTGGTTCCAAATGCAGGCGGAAGTGCGGTCCCACGCCGAAACTCCGATTACGATGGAAGTAAACCACCAGGGGCAGATTGAAAACGTCACTCTTACCCCTAAGAAATCGGATGTTCCCCTGCCGCTCGTTGACATCAACGGTGATCCCGTTGGAGGGGAAGCATATGGCGGCCAGATCGGGGTCTATCCCACTACAAAGGTTGAGAGGCTGCCGATTGGGGCAGCAGTGGAAGAGTCCGTTAGAGCCCCCGTTAAGATGGTTATTGGCCTTGGAGCCCTTTTTAAGAAGCCGAGTAACTTTGGCGACATGATGGGAGGGCCAGGCACCATTGTGGTGGCAACGAGCGATGCGACGAAAGAGGGGCCCTATCAGGTTATCTTTCTGGCCGCATTGCTGAGCATTTCGCTGGGAATTATGAATTTGCTGCCTATTTATCCACTTGACGGCGGCCAGATGACGGTCGCGTTTGCAGAGTTGCTGCGACGAGGGAAGAGGCTGAGCATCGAGATCCAAGGACTTGTGAACTCGGTTGGTTTTGCCTTGGTCGGCTTGCTGATTATTTCTGTTCTTTGGGTCGATTTCCGGCGATTTGTGGACCCCGATAAGCCGGCTCCTGCTGCTCATTCCCAGCAGACCGTTCCGGCAAAGAAGTAGTTGGTTGAGCGCATTCGGGCTTTCGTTTCGATTCATTTGGCGTCAGAGCCTTTTGATGAGGTTGTGCGTTGCATTGAGGCTTTGAAATCGGAGTTGGCGGATTTGCCGATCAAGTGGATCAGGCCCGAGCAAGTGCACTTGACTTTAGCGTTTTTGGGTTCTGTTGATGCGGATTCCTTGCCCGAGCTTAAGGAGGCGCTTGAAAGGGCCGCCCTGCATTCGTTTGTAAAGCCGTTTGATTTGCACTTGCAAGGCATTGGAAGATTCGGTCACGCGGGGCGTGGGCAGGTTTTATGGATGGGCTTGGAAGGCGAACTGGGGCAACTTTCGATGCTTTCAAGCGTGGTGGATGCGGCTTGTGCGCCGTTTACGGCACGCCGCGAGCGCCGCACTTTTAACCCACATGTTACCATTGCGCGGTGCGAGAAGTTACCCCTTGAAGACTTTGAGCGAGTAAAGGGGCTACTGCACCGCGTTTTTGTTAGGACGATGAGTTGGAAGGTTGAGTCATTTCAACTCATGCGGTCGCATTTAAAGCCCACCGGCGCGGAGTATGAGATATTGGAAAGCTTTGTGCTTGGTTCCAAGTGAGCGACGAGCAATATTGGCCGGATTTCTTTCGATTGGTCCCTCCTCGGGACCGGATTATATGGACCGGAGACTACTATTCTCGCTTGTTTCCAGGGATAAATCCCTTCGCCTTAATATATTGACCCCTTGGGTCACCGGAGGTGTGCATGTGGTACATCCGATGGGTTTTCAACTGCGCGACTAGGTCTTGGAAGGTGACGCAAGAAGACTCGACTGAAAATCCAAAATCCAAAATCAAAAATCAAAAATCAAAAATCAAAAATTGAAAGGCCCCGCGACGTTGCGGGGCCTAAATTTCCTCCCTGATAATTGCTTCCTAATAGGGCCGGTTTTCCCAAACCACGCTCTTGGCGTTTCGGCCCGACGCAATATCGTATCCCACTGGTGACCCTCCAAGACGGGCCCGAATTTAGGTTTGAACCTAAAAGTCGGGCAAATCTAGGACAAGAACCTGGCAATTTGACTGGGCAGTCGAAAGTCGAAGGGTTATGCTCAAACTATCCCGAGGTAGGCTCAACCAGTGCAAGAAGGCGTTTTGGAATATCCCATCAGAGGGCAGAAGTTTGCGTATTCGGTCCAGTTCATGAACCACCTTCTCTCCCAAAAAACGGAGTTCCAGCGGATTGATGTGTACGACACCCATTGCTTCGGCAAGCTGTTAACCCTTGATGGTCACATCCAGCTTTCCTCGCTCGATGAGTTTGCCTACCACGAAGCCCTGGTTCACATTCCGCTTCTAAACCTAAGCAACCCGAAAAGGGCGCTGGTGGTTGGGGGTGGAGACGGGGGAGTTTTAAGAGAGCTTTGCCGATGGAAGTCCCTGGAGAAGATTGAAATGGTGGAAATAGACAGCGGCGTTATTGAAGCCTGCCGCAAGACCCTTCCGGAGCTTTCCTGTGGCGCATTTGACGACCCGCGTGTGACCGTTCACATCGCTGACGCTATCCAGTTTCTGGCCAAAGTTAAGGAGCCGTACGACTTCATCGTGATGGATATCACCGATGCCTACGAGGGCGAGGATGACAGCCTGAGCCAGAGCCTATTCACCGAGAAGTTCCATCTGGACACGCGGAACGCGCTAAAAGAAACCGGCTTTCTCGTTTCCCAGGCCGATAACCACGTTTTCTGCCCCTACTCGCTGGACAACCTCAAAATGGTGATGGGTAAATACTTCAGCGATGTCATTTTTTATCAAGCGCTTGTTCCCTCGTTTGGCGGCTTCTCCGCCTATTGTTTGGCCAGCAAAGGGGCGAAGCTTAACCAAACCTGGCCAGGCGATAAAGGGCTGGAGTTGAAGTATCTCAACGAAATGACCTATCAATTGGCTTTAGCCACCCTTCCTTTCTAAAACATTGAGGGCGAAGTCGAACCGGGAAGCGCCCCACAAGCGTTAGAATATAAGTAATGAAGAGTCTGCGGAATTTGGCCGGGCTGGCGGTTTTAAGCACTGCTATAGCAGGGTGCGGAGGCAGTTCGGGAACCACCCTGGGCACCAACGGATCCTACGGAAGCGACGGCATGGGCTTCAACAACACGCCGCAGCAACAGCAGGCCGTTGCAAAGGCAACCAATGCCCTCAACATGGGCGTGGCCCCGCAGCTTCTTAGCGGAGTGAATCAGTTCGGTTTGGAGTTCTTTCAAAAGGTAACAAAAGCCCAGCCGACGGAGAACCTTTGCATTTCGCCGGTCAGCGTGAGCAGCGTGATGGGCGTTCTTTATAACGGCACGACCGGAGACACTCAGAAGGAAATTGTTTCGGCACTGAAGATTAATAAGCTTAAGCCAGACCAGATAAACGAGGCCAACAAGAATCTTTCGGATGTTCTTACGAACCTGGACCCGAAGAAGATCGATCTCAACATCGCGAATTCGATGTGGGTGAACAGCTCGCTGCAACTGTCGCCAACGTTTGTTCAAAAGGACCAGCAGTATTACAACGCAAAGGTTGCGACCCTGGATTTTTCTTCTCCGACCGCGCCATCGACCATCAACGATTGGTGCAAAGAGTCGACCAAGGGCAAGATCCCACAGATATTGACGACGATTCCCACCGGCGCCCAATTGGTGGTTCTGGATGCCGTTTACTTTAAGGGCAGTTGGCAGAAGCCGTTCGATGTGAACAAGACGGGGCCGCAGAACTTTACGCTCACCGATGGCACGAAGGAACAGGTCTCGACCATGGACCAAACCGGGTCGTTTAACTACTTTACAAACGCGGATGCGACGGGCGTTGCCTTGCCCTACGGATCGGGACGGCTGGAGATGGATTTGATTCTTCCCGGCTCTGGCGACGACTTGCCGGGATTAGAGAAAAAGCTGACTTCAAGCGCACTTACTAGCTGGTTCAAAAAGGCGAAGACTCAACCGCTTGAGGTTGCGATGCCAACATTTCAGGCCACTTACTCGATGACTTTGAACGATACTTTGAAGTCGCTCGGCATAGTGACCGCTTTCGACCCGCTCAAGGCCGACTTTTCGCCGCTGGTTGGCACGGGGACCGTTTCTTCAACGAGCAATCCCAAGCTTTATCTATCCAGCGTGAAGCATAAGACCTATATCGAAGTGAATGAACTGGGAACGGAGGCTGCCGCGGTCACTGGGGCGGTTGTTTCGCCTTCCGCCGTTATGTTGGCGCCGGTTCATTTCTCTGCAAACAAGCCTTTTGTTTACTTGATTAGAGACAATCAGACTGGGGTAGTGCTTTTCGCAGGGACGGTTTTGGATCCTTCGGTGAAGATGGCCGATGGCGACGTTAAGCCGGACAAAGATAAGACGAAAGTGACCAAGTAAGGGTTAAAGTCGAAAGTCGAAAGTTGAAGGTCGAAAGTCGGAAGAGCCCACTGGTGCTGTGTCGATAAAATATCGATCAGACTCGGAATTTCACACAAGCTCGCAAAGGAATGAAGGGCGTTTAGTCTGGCGGCAAATTATTGATTTAGGCGAAGGGCGTGTTGTTTGAATATCACGCAAAGACGCAAAGCTCGCAAAGCATAAAAGGCCTTTAGTCGCCAACATTGCGAGGCGATAAAGTGGACTGGTTGCACTACTCGGGCCACGTAGCGGATTTAGCTTCGCTATATTTTCAACCGCGCTCTTTGTACCTTCGCGTCTTCGCGTGAAATTGTAAAAACTCCAACCAAAGAACGCTTAAGGAAGAATCCCACCGCCGGGCCATTGGGCCGGCAAGTGATGCACGCTTAAATCGGCCAACACAAAGTTGACAAATCCATCTTTGTGGTTGGAGGCGTATTCCTTACCCCCGGCGAACCACAAACCCGGATCGCAAGAAGCCTTATCTCCCGCCGCGTCCCACACCAAGCCAAACCGCTCATTTACGGGCAGGTCGTTCAGTTTCATAGGATCGCCGTGCTTATCTTTAAACTCGGGAATCGCGTAGCTTGTGAACTCATGGCGGATTCCCAAATAATATTTGGGCTGCTTACTCACGGGATCGGCCGGGCAGAACCAGTCGGGGTCATCCGAGTAGATCCTTAGTAGCTCTCGCAACTGTTCAGGTTCTTTACTATTGGTCGGTACAGTGTGAGTCCTGGTGGTCTTCGCTAACACGGTTTCAAGATTCGTGTAGGGAGGGGTGCCGTCGTCGTGATCGTAAGCGTACATCACGATCGCCTCGCCCAAATGCTTCACGTTGATCTCGCAGCGATGGGTTAAAGCTCCCGAGTTTGTTCGGCTCGCAACAAACCACAGGATAAGCCCACCGACGATCGCGAGGCCCGTTACAAACAATACTTCTTGGGAGGTCAACCCAAGTTGGCGTATGTTTTGGCGAAAGGGGGGGCGATGCATCATAGCTGGTTAACTTAAGCTTTGGGACCTGTTTGCCGCAGCTGCTCCCTCGGGGACTCCCCCGGTTCGCAGACTCACCGGCCCCTCCGCCCGAGAGGGGCAAGGAGTTTTGTGATGTTCATATTCCTTGACTTAACTGTAGAGCGATGCATGGGGAGAGCTGAATTTCAATCATACGACATTCGAGGCGGCCTATTTGATTCGATTCCCAACAAAGAACCGTTTCTTTGCTGGGTTAACTTTAAACATTTGAACCCGGAGCGCGTCTTATCCCAATGCCCTGGTGTAGACCGCAAATGTTAGATACCCAAGAAAAAGTTGCCCATCTCCTCCGTCGTTTTGGCCTCGGAGCCTCTTATCACGAAGTTCAATCCTATTCAAAGTTAGGGGTGGACGGCGCGCTGACAAGGCTCATCCATTATGAAGGGATTCCGGAAGATTTCAATGTAAGCCCGTGGTCCTACGCGTTTGATAACTCGAAAGAGAAAGTGAGCCTGAATAACAACCGCTTTGTGGCTTATTGGGCTACAAAGATGCTGCTTACAAACAGGCCCCTACAAGAGAACCTGACCCTCTTTTGGCATAACCATTTCGCCGTAAGCGGCTCAAAAATCGAATACGCGCCACTTATGCTTGGCTACATGGAGCTTTTGCGGGCGAACGCGAGCGGAACTTTTAGGGACTTACTTGGCAATGTAGCAAGGGACCCGGCCATGGTGAAATGGCTGGATTCGGATACAAATATCAAGGGCAAGCCGAATGAGAACTTTGGCCGCGAAGTAATGGAGCTGTTCACGCTGGGGGTAGGGAACTACACCGAAACCGACGTGAAAGAAGGCGCTCGCGCATTCACCGGATGGTCCACCCGAAACTCCGTTAATTTCCCGCGAGGAACCAAGCAGCTTGAACAAGTAACGATGAACCTGGAAGCCGATAGGCCGATGGTCTGTTTCTCGGATAGCCCAGCCTTGCACGATGATGGGTTCAAGACCTTCCTTGGCAAGCGTGGTAACTACAACGCGGATCACATCTTCGATATCTTGGTTGAGCACCCGGCACACGCGCCGTTCATCATGAAAAAGATGTGGGAGTGGTTCGCCTATCCCAATCCTGAGCCCAAGGTTTTGGAGGCTCTCTGCAAGGTGTACGCGGACAGCAAATACGATATCAAGCACGTACTTCGCTACATTGGAACATGCGATGAGTTCTGGAGCGACAAGTGCATTCGCGCCGTTGTGAAGAGCCCGGTGGCTTATACGATCTCGATCGGTCGCCAGCTAAACCTTGGGCCGATGCTAGCCCAGAAGTGCAACATGAACGCCGCGCAGACGCAGCCGGTGGATGGCCCCTTGCTAGCGTGGGGTTACTTCTTAGCAAACGTCATGCAGAAACAGGGTTTGCAACTGCTGTACCCGCCTGACGTGAGCGGCTGGCGATGGGGCACCCACTGGATTACGTCAGCTTCGATGATGGAGCGAGTGCAACTGAGCGATTATTTGTTCCGCCAACGGCAAGGGCAGATTGTCCCGCACCTGTGGCAGCAGATCAACGAAGCCTACAAGCCGCAAAACACAGAGCAAGTCGTCGATGCCATCATTTCGTGGTTCGACTGCCCGGCTACACCGGATGACCGCAAGGTGCTCATTGATGCTGCGAACGAGGCCGGCGGCATGGCCGCCTTTGCCAAGGCGGGAACTTCGGCGAAAGTCTTTAGTTCTGTTTTCAGGTTAGTTGCTTCTATTCCGCAATATCAAATGACCTAGGCCGGCGTTCGTCTTGTATGATTGAAGTGGGTTCGAAAGAGAAAGAAAATGGTTGATACGAAAGACAAAATCGCGCATCTTCTTCGTCGGTTTGGGTTGGGCTGCAGCCAGCCAGAATTGGACAGCTATACGAGATTGGGAGTGGACGGCGCGATTACGCGCCTCATGCACTATGAAGGCGTCGACGAGGATTTCAACGTCGATCCGTGGTCTTTCGCTTTTGTAGATACCAAAGACAAGGTCAACCTGGACAACTCGCGGTTCTATTCCTGGTGGGCAAACCAGATGGTCTTTACGAACCGGCCTCTAAAAGAGAATCTCGCCCTTTTCTGGCATAACCATTTTGCAGTCAGCGGCGCGAAGATCGAATATGGCCCCACCATGTTGGGTTATTTAGAAGTGCTGCGGGCGAATGCGAACGGCAATTTTAGGAAGCTGTTAAGCTCGGTTGCCCACACGCCCGCCATGATCCAATGGCTGGATTCGGATTCAAACATCAAGGGCAAGCCAAATGAGAACTTCGGCCGAGAAGTGATGGAACTGTTTACCCTCGGCGTAGGCAACTACTCGGAAACTGATGTTAAAGAAGCGGCGCGCTCGTTTACCGGTTGGTCCGTAAAGTATTCGGTCAACTTCCCGCCTCATACCACCTATCAAGAACAGGTGCGGCAAAACGTGATGGCCGAACGGCCCATGTTTTGCTTCTGCGATTGCCCGGAGCTGCATGATGATGGTTTCAAGACCATCCTCGGCAAGCGTCGAGCTTACGATGCTGAAATGGTGTTTGATTTGCTTGTCCAGCAACCCGCTCACCCGAAGTTCTTAATGAAGAAGATGTGGGAGTGGTTTGTTTATCCCAATCCCGAACCCGCCGTGCTCGATAAGGTTTGCCAGGTCTACGTCGATAACAACTTTGAGATAAAGCCGGTGCTGATGCACATGGCCACTTGCGACGAGTTCTGGAGTGACAAATGCGAGAGGGCCGTTGTTAAGAGTCCTGTCTCTTACACAATCGCCCTCGCGCGCCAAATGAATCTTGGAAAGTCCTTTTCGACCAAGGCCAATATGGAGCCCGGTATCACCGATCCGGCGGCCGGATCTCTGGTGAATATGGGCTATTTCGTGGTCAACATCATGCAGAAGCAGGGCTTGACCCTGCTCTTCCCGCCAGACGTTAGCGGCTGGCGCTGGGGCACCCACTGGATCACTTCGGCTTCGATGATGGAACGAATGCGGATCGGGGATTATTTCCTGGGGCAGGGAGGCGTTTTAGTGGGCATCTGGACGGGCATTAACGAGAAGTTCAAGCCGCAAACGACGGGCGACGTTGTAGACGCCCTTGCCGCGTGGTTTGATATGCCTTTGGATGAGCAAACGAAGGCGCTTTTGGTGAAGTCGGTAGATGCCTCCGGAGGGATGAAAGCCTTTGCAAAGCAGAACACGGCGAACCCGATTATTCGCAAGGCGTTTAAATTGATGAGCTCCACGCCGGGCTTTCAGATGTGCTAGCGAGCGGAGAACGTAGAAAGTAGAACGGAGAACGGAGAACGGAGACGGAACAACGATTCCGATGGTCAGCTTCAGAATTGCTCTCTTTGCCTTCGACTCTTAGCCGTCAAGTTGGACCGTTCGTCTGCTGTCTCAGTTTCTAGGTTCTAGACTTGTGAGGAAGTTGCGCAGGAGGAACGGGACCTCCATGTCATAGAGTGCTTTTCGGTGAAGACATTGAAGCCCTGGACTAGAAATATATAGAATCTTTCTAATCTGGCATTAAGCTAATTCTCTCTTGTTGATTCAGGCGGACCCTTTGGATGTGACCCTCACTTGTAGCTATAAAAGAAGGCGGCCTGTGCTCCTTTTAATACTTGTAATATCAGTTGGTTTCATCTATCTTGCGACGCTAGACAGTCGGAGCAATAATAGAACGCTAATCTTGGACGTCCTATTTTTTGCGATCGGCGTTGGCCTTGGCGTATTCTTTGTATATCTTTGGGCCCGTTTCACAAGGGAAAGCATCACAATTGCTAACGGGAAAATTAGTTGGATCGGAGGAGACGGGCAATGTCGGGTCGATTGCAGCACCAATGACGTTCTTGCTGGCAGATTTTACTTAAGAGTTTTAATTCCGCTTCTTTCTGAAAACAGCTCACCCGCCTATTTTTACAGTGTGGATACAAAAAATGGGACGATAAAGTGGGATCAAAACATTAGCGACCTAAAGGCGCTCAACCACGCGGTTGAATTGTTGGCTAACCAGCCCACGGGGCCGAAAAAGCCTTAATTTGTGCCATAGAACGGCCAAATTTCGTTGAATTAGTGAAGAGCGTAAAAGACACGCTGTAGTGCCTGCCATCCACGGTTATACTTTAGGAATTCGAACGGTGAGCAATGGCGCTACCGGCTTCGGAGAAGCGCCACCATGACTGCGGCACCGGCATTTGAAATATCACATAGTTGGGAAGAACCTCAGGAGCTTCATGATCTTCTGCAGATCATTCGTGCCCAAAGGCCGGATTCAAACCTAAAACGCATCCGCTATGCTTATTTCCTGGCGGAAAGCGCCCACACAGGGCAGCTTCGCGAATCGGGCGATCCTTACATTTCGCATCCGCTTTCTGTAGCGCGCGTCATCGCAGAGTTGCGGATGGACGATGACAGCATCGTCGCCGCCCTTTTGCACGATGTTTTGGAAGACTGCTCGACTGTTTCACGCGATGTTATCGCGGAAACCTTCGGCCAGGATGTTCTCCAGATCGTCGATGGGCTCACCAAGTTAAAGTTCAAAATCCCAACGGAAGCCACCGACCGGCAAAGGGCAGTCGCGGAAACGAACCGCGCCGAAGAAAGCCTTCGCAAGATGCTTTTAGCGATGGCCAAAGACTTCCGCGTCATCATCATCAAGCTTGCCGACCGCTTGCACAACATGCAAACTTTGGAAGCTGTCGCGCCGGAAAAACGCCACCGCATAGCCAATGAGACGCTTGATATCTACGCCCCGCTTGCCGCCCGATTGGGAATTTGGGAGATCAAGTGGCAGTTAGAGGATTTGTCCTTTATGCACCTCCATCCGGCAGAATACAACCGCGTAAAGGAGCTGGTTTCGAAGTCAAGAGGGGACAGGCAAGCCGAGCTGGCGACCGCCATTGTTCAGATTAAGGAGCACCTTGAGAGCAGGGGTCTGAAAGGGGTTGAGGTAAATGGCCGCCCCAAGCACCTCTATAGCATCTATAACAAGATGGTCAAACAGGGTCTTCAGTTCGAGGAGATATACGATCTTCTTGCCATGCGGGTGATAGTGGCTGAAAACCCCGACTGCTACCTCGCGCTGGGCATTGTTCACGACCTCTGGATGCCGATTCCCGGGCTGTTTTACGATTACATTGCCAAGCCCAAGCCAAACGGCTACCAGTCGCTTCACACAAAGGTGGTCGGCCCTTCCGGTGAGCCGCTGGAAGTCCAGATCAGAACCCGAGATATGCACGCGGTTGCTGAGTACGGCGTAGCCGCCCACTGGACCTATAAGGAAGGGCGCGCGCCTTTGACAGAAACAACCCGGCTTTCCCACTTGCGCGAGCAGTTGTTCGACTGGTCTTCGGATGCTAAATCTAGCAGCGATTTTCTACGCTCTTTATCGACCGATCTCTTTTCGGAGCAAGTTTTTGTATTTACGCCAAAAGGCGACGTGGTGGACCTGCCTTTTGGGTCGACGCCTATTGATTTTGCTTTCCGCGTCCACACCCAGCTTGGTCTAACGGTGGTTGGCGGCAAGGTGAACGGCATGATCGTGCCCCTGAATACCCAGCTTCAAAACGGGGATGTGGTTGAGCTGATTACCCGATCCAATGCCCAGCCAAGCCTGGACTGGATGGAGTTTGTGAAGTCCAGCCACGCGCGCAATAAACTGCGAAGCCATTTCCGGAAGTTGAGCAAATTCCAGGATGCGATTCGCGGCAGGGAAGCGCTGGAGAAAGAGTTCAAAAGCATGGGCGTCGATCCGAAACCCTATCTTTCGGACGACAAGTTGCTGACAATCGCGAACCAGGTTGAAGGTTGTGAGACCGGGACAGATGTGCTGGCCAAGGTTGGTTGCGGCCTCGCGACCGTGCACAGCATTGCCACCAAACTGCGCGGAACGGTGCCGGAGCCGGTGGTCGACCAAATCCAGACCACCCGCACGAAAGAAGGGAAGCTAACGCTCTCGACGGGCGGAATCGACGATGTTATGCTTCGGCGGGCGAAATGCTGCGATCCGATCCCGGGCGATGATGTGGTGGGTTACGTGACGCGCGGCCGGGGAATCATGATCCACCGCCGTAGCTGCCCCAACGTGACGGCCTATCAAACAACAGAGCCAGAGCGCATGTTGCCCCTGGAATGGCCGCCCGATGGCAACCCATATGCGGTCGTGCTCAAGATTATTTCAGTAAACAGGCAGGGCCTGCTGATGGATATAAGCACGATTTTCGGCGAATCTAAGACAAATGTGTCCGCCGCCAAAGTAAAAACTCTGCCCAATCATACGGCTGAGATTGAAGTGACGATCGACGTTAGGGACACCGAACACTTACAGCAGGTGTTCACCAAGATCGGCAACTTCTCCGACGTGATCAGCATTTTGAGGATGTTTGGGCGGTCTGCTGCTAAGTGAAGGCAGTCGTTCAGCGCGTTTCCTCCGCCTCGGTTTCGGTAGACGGAGAGGTTGTGGGTTCTATTGGCGTTGGCCTGCTAGTGCTTGCCGGCGCCCATAAAGACGATACTGAAGGCGACGCTTTGAAGCTGGCGGACCGGGTTGTTGGCATGCGGATCTTCAACGACGAAGCGGGCAAGATGAATTTATCCTTAAAAGATGTGGGTGGGTCTATTCTGGCTGTTTCCAACTTTACGCTTTACGGCGATGCCATGAAGCAGCGGCGTCCTAGCTTTGTAGCGGCCGCTCCTTTTGATCGTGGGAAGGAGTTGTTTGATTCCTTTACGGCCGGTTTACGGGCTTTGGGTTGCCACGTCGAAGAGGGGATCTTTGGCGCGGATATGCAGGTTGAAGTCTTGAACGATGGACCGGTGACTCTGGTTGTTGAAGTCGTTCCGGGCGTTTAATTTTTCACTAGTTCCAGTTTTCCTGGCGTTGGTTTCGTAGCGCTAATTATTCGGGTGCCCGTCGCCATCCTCCCTCGATCCCTCCTTGGGAAAGGAGGAAAGGACTTATGCAGAAATTGGGAGACGAGACCTCAATGTGCTATCTCGCAGATTAGCGCTTGTTCCAAGCTGTCCTTACGACCTCGTAGCCCTCCCGATCGAACTTCTTCAAGTCCTCCCGGACGAAGGGATAGAAGTCGTTTTTACCGAAATAAGCCTCCGAAAGCTCGGCGAAATACTCTTTTTCATTGGTTAGGGCATAAGCCCTTTTGAGCCCGCCCAACACAAAAGGAACGCTCTCGTATTTTGTGCTTGCCACCGCGTCGTCATAGGTTTTCTTAATCGGGGGATAATCCCATCCCAAGACTTGCTGGTTATAAGCGTGGCTGAGTTCGTGCAAAAACATCATGGGCTGGATGTGATGCCACTCGATCACATGTTTCAAGTTTCCGATCTCCACGCACTCGGCCATTTCTGGGTTGTAACCGTGCTCTTTCAACCATTCTGCATTAGGATGGTAGACGAGCAGTGGCGTGTTGGGATCGGCCTTCTCGACCCAGATTCTTGTGCCCTTGATTTTGTCAAACGCCTTCGGGGGTAGCACCTTACGGACGTTTTCTAAATCGATCTTGGTTTGGGCAAGTGCGGGTCCAAGTTCTTCGGGATCGGATTCCGCGTCCGGACTGATCAGAAAAGAAAAGCCCGCGACGGTTTGGTGCTTGTATTGGTTTGCTGGCGCCTGCTTGAAAGGTTGTTGGATAAAAGCTAGGGCAAACAGGCAGGCGAGCATCTATCTAGGTTACAACGTTTCTTAAATGGAAATATGTCAACGGTGGCATCACGTGGGACTAATGGAACCTAAGGGCCGATCATCCGGTAGCATAGCCTTATGGGAGCGGAAACCTCTTACCATCATGGCCCGAGTGGCCAGGATGCCGTCGCATCTAGATGCGTTATTGGTTTGCGCTTCGGGCAACTCACCGTAGTTGGTGAAGAGACCACTTTTATAACCCGAAATGGGACAGTTAGCAAGGGGATACCGGTCCGGTGCGATTGCGGCCAGGAAAAAGTTGTTCCACTGCCGGACCTAAAACGAGGCGCCACAAAATCGTGTGGCTGCATCAAACTTGGCAAAAGGCAGCCAACCACCGGTGAGGTTTTTGGATCGTGGACGGTTATTGGAGACCGGATCTCAGATGGCAGAGTCAAGGTTCCGTGCCGCTGTGTTTGCGGCACCGTCCGCAATGTCGCAATCGCCAGCCTAATCAGCGGGAAATCCACCAGTTGCGGCTGCTTGGCCCTAAAGCCGCAGAGAGATATACAGCCTGGGGACACATTTGGCTTATGGACGGTGAGGTGTTATGCAGGAAGAAAGAGAGTTGGTCTCCGAAATAGGCCGATTTATGAGTGCGAGTGCTACTGTGGCTCGATTCGCGATGTTTTGAAGTCAGCGCTTCTTTCCGGTAGGTCTGCCTCCTGCGGCTGCGCGGGAGGAACCGGCGACCTTCGCCAAATGCACGGCCTTAGCCGGGATGGAGAATCGAAGAGTCAGCTTTATACCATTTGGGCGAAACTGCAGGGCGTTGGGGCCAACTCGAGTGCCTGGGAGTGCAACTTCGCTGCCTTTTACGACTGGGCCACCAGCACGAACTATCACGAAGGAATGATTCTTTCAAAATTCGAAGCTGAGCAATTATATGGGCCTGCGAATTGCGTTTGGACGGAGCCTCTTGGAGGAAAGAAGCGATATTTGCGGCGAGAAGAACGGCGCTATCGTTATCTGTCGTTTGCAGGAAAGACGACCCTGGCGACCATCTTAAGTGCTGCCCTGCTATTTGTCGGCTATCAATGGGGCAAGAGGTCAAGTGGGACAAACGACTCAGCCGTCACATCCTACTTGCAGCGCCTCCAGCCTGTCGAACGGGAGCTTGAGGACGTTCAGGAGAATCTGACAGAAATTTCTAAGGGCCGGCACGTCGAAGAAAGCCTTGCCCATATCGAAGCGGATGCGAACCGGGAAAAACTGGAGTTGGCCTCTATGCCCGATGTTCCGCAAGAGTTCTCGTTGGCGCAGGATCAGTTCTTGGAGTGGGCGCGCACCTTGCAAAGCGGAGTTCAGATTGCCGAGCAAAGGCCAACCGCCGAGGCAATGCGGCAGCTCTCGCAGAGAGTTGACAAAGCTGGCCGTATTCACGAGCATATAGAGGAGAAAGTTGGACCTGAGGAGCGCCTGTATCTTATGAACTGGCCCAATGAATCTTCAAACTTAGGCCCGAAAATGCTTATTGATTTGGATCGCCGCTAGCGTGGGTGTAGACTTAAAGCAATAGCCGCGCGGCTGTAGCTCAGTGGATAGAGTGTCTCCCTCCGAAGGAGAATGTCGGGGGTTCGAATCCCTTCAGCCGCGCCATCTTTGGGGGGTGCATTCCGGACACATGGGTTACAAATCGTTCCGGACACATAGGTTACACCTTTAGCCCAAATGGATTTTGGAGCGGTTGCAGGGTTTTCTCTTCCAGATCAATGTATCCGAGGTCGTACTTCATAAAGGAAACAAG
>DASXZH010000039.1:0-149901 GCA_036502005.1 Fimbriimonadaceae bacterium | reverse complement strand
CTGAGGAAGGATATACGCGCCAAAATCGGAAATGGCTCGCTACAAGCCATGCATTTTTGGATCGGGGCAAGAAAGATCTGCCCCCCATCTCGGTAACGGCTTAATTGAGGTGCTCAATGCAACAGTCTCCTTGCTCCCGCTAAAATCAGGCAGCTTGCTGCCGCGTAAGCCACCCCACCGGAAGCAAGCTTCCTTTATTTGAGCAGGAGCAAGCTCCCGCACTCCAAAGCTTCGCGGAGAAGGCTAAAGACCGCTCGCCGAATCGACAAACTCCGGCTATCAATGAGGGATCGCGATTTGGTGGGATCCCGGGCCGTATCGTTTGCCCTCGCAAATAGCTTCCGTTCCCATCGGCACTCTAAACTCCACCTTAAGACTCGGACCTTCAATCTGCCAACTAACCTCAATATCCCCATGAGGAGTTGGGACCGCTCCCTTCGCCCATTTCAACCCGCTTGGGTTTGGCGAGATAGCAAAAGTCTTAAAGCCCGGTTCCAGCGGCTTAACCCCAAGAATAACCCCCGACATTTGAAACAGCGGCGTCGCGTTCCAAGCGTGGCTTCGATCGCCCGTATCCCACATCTCGTAAAACGACTGCGAATCGGGCAAGATCTTCCATCGCGCGAGTTGAGCCGGAGCGAGTTCGTTAAACAGATCGGTTTTGGCTAGGGCTTCGAACACGAAATGCATGAAGTAAGGCTGGCAATTCAGCTCAGCTCGCGCCAGCAACTTTCGCATAATGGCCTTCGCACGCTCCGAATCCGCTAGACCGCAAGTAACGGCGAACGTGTTTCCCTGCGTTGAGAAGGTCTCAATATCCTTGTCGGCCGGTAGCCAATCGTGGGGCTTAACGTCAGATTGGAATGGTTTGCCATCACGATAGAGCCCCTCGGTTTCGTTCCAAAGCTCCCGGTTGAAAGCTTCTTTAATCTGAGTTCTAAGAAGTTCATCGTGGGAGGCACGCTCTTCGTTCTTCTCAAGTTCGGAAACGCGTTTGTCGTCGCCTAGGGCTTGGTAGTAAAGCGCGGTCATGTAACCCTGACCGATAACGGCCGGCGGATGATGGCACTCGAAGCCATCGATCGTAACCCAGTCCATAAACATGTAGTTGGGCGCGTTGGAGATGAGACCGTTCTTTCCGATATAGGTTTCAAATCGATCAAGCAGCTGGTGAACCGGCTTGGCCAACTCAATCGGCAACGAAGCATCACCCGTGTATTCGTAGTACTGCATCAACATTCGGACCCATAGAAGCGAATAGCTGGTGTGAAAGCTTTGGAAATGGCGCTGCTCCAATGTACGAGCGATCTTTCTAAGGTCCTGGCGGGCCAGGTTCGCCTCGCCGAAAGCGTAATAGCCATTCAAGCTTTCGATGAGATAGTCGCCCGCATCGGATATCGGCTCATGGTGATGGGGCGAATCAAGATAGTGGGTTTGCATGCAGATCTGGGTGACCCAACGGCACACATTCCAGACCTTATTCAGCTCCGGATTATCGCACTCAAACGAGCCCTTATAATGAATCGGATAAGAGCAGAAGATGGCCTTGACCCAGTCGATTTTGATCGGGCCTTTAACGCCCTTAGCTTCAATATTGATGGTCGAAAAGCTATCTAGGAAGGGGAGTTCGATCGTCTGTTGGCCCTCCCTAAGGAGTATCTCGGCATGCCGGTTGTAACCTGGCGCATTGGCCTCATTCGGCATGATTAGTAGCCTTGCTCCCTTGTGGCCCTCAACTTGCAGCGCAACTCTGGCGCTCATTACACGCGGGTAGCGGATGGCGTATCCGCCATCTTTCTGAAAGGTCGCGCTGCCGTCCGGGTTCGCCTCTACTCCTTGAGTTACCCGTGTGGTGCCTGTGGCTGGGACCACCGCTTCTAACGGCGGGGCGAGTTCGCTGGTGAGATCGGCAGGCCGAGAGTTTGCGCAGATCTGGGCCATTGGCCACGCTTCGTCTTTGAAGCCCGCTCCTTGCCAGCCAACGGGCTCAAGCTCTGCGTCGATGAAGAACCCGTTCGGCCCTTCATGATGAGCTAGGTCATCAGCAGTGTGATATCTCCAGGTTTCATCGGTGGCAATATCCTCATCCCCAACCCTTAAATCGACTTTTAGACCCGGATGCCCGGTGCTGCCTTCGCTCGAGACGAGTGGAGTAGGGAAGACTTCTGCCGCGATCGCGTTTTCGCCCGGTTTTAGGAAGCGGGCAACGTTTCGGACATCGTCGAACCACGGCCCGGGTGCGGGTGTGTCGTAGTCTCTCCCGGCGTCAGCCGGGCCCCGAGAAACAAGATGCCCGTTGATCCATAGTCGATAGCTACACTCTGCCGAAGCGTAGATTTCGGCCTCGCTTGGCAAGGCTTGCAGGTCAAAAGTCTTTCGAAACCTGGTTGGGAAATTGGAGCCGGTTGGCCAAATCCATTGGCCGCGTGTCTTGAACCCATCAGCCTTGGCGGGCGTCGTTGTGCCCGCTGCAGCTTGGACTCCAAGGGCGTTCACAAGAGGGCGCTTATCGGTGAGTTGAATCGGACCGATTGAATTTGGATTGCTCATTTGGCTTAGAGCGAGAAGGATAAGGGTGGTAATCAATTTTGGTTATGGATTCCGTCAGGAAAGAGAGAATGGCTGCGAAGCTGTGGAGTGCGGGAGCTTGCTCCTGCTCAAAATCAGGCAGCTTGCTGCCGCGTGTAAGTACTCCTTGGCCGGAAGCAAGCTTCCTTTATAATGAGCAGGAGCAAGCTCCCGCACTCCACAGCTTCGCAAGTCTAGCACTTTAGCGTGTTTACAAAGAATATTCCAAACAACCCTTGACAAACCCCGTCGCAATCGTTCATTATCTTCTCCCTATGGGACAACACCCACTCGGGTGCTGACGTCGATCCGGCCGGATCGATTCCGGCGCTCTTAGAATTATCGACGTCCTGAGCAGGACCCTCCTGCTCACTGAACCAGTTTACGCGGGCCGAAAGGTTGGGTTATCGTAGTCAAACGTTCACCCCCAGCCTATTAACTTGTCTGCGTTTCGATTCGTTTTTGTGCGGGCCGAAGCAAATAGATTATCTCCAGAAAAGCCTGTGGTCGCCAGATCTACTCCTCGCAAGAGGCTGTAGCCCGGTCCACTAAGCCCAGTAATTTATCTATTGCGATACTTGTCTGCATTTCGATTCGCTTTGTGCGGGCCGTTGTAATAGGTTATCGATTATCACTCGCGGGGTCGCCGGTTCGAGTCCGGCCATTTTCGAAAGAGAATGTAGCTCAGTTGGTAGAGCACGTTTTCCTATTACGGTTATTTGTCCGCACTTTCGATTCGCCTTGTGCGGGCCGAAGTGATAGGTTATCCTGTAGAGCCTGAGAATTCCGGTTCAAATCCGGCCATTTTCGCGAGAAAGTGGAGCTTAGGCACCTATCGCATCACTTGCCCGCACTTTATGATTTCGTGTCTCTCGGGCCGTTGAGTCAGGGTTATCCTCCACTCCAGTTGCCCAATTTTTGGGGGCTTCGGCGGAAAGGCCGGCCAGCATTTGTGCCGAGGTGTGTAGAACACGGTTCGGGCAACGGACCCAGATTCGCCATTTGCCCGAGAGCAACGAAGAACAATTTTGCGGGCCGAAGCCGGTGCCTTATTGAGTCCTGTGAGTCGAAAGCCTCCGGGAAGTCAGTCGGCGGAAACGCTAGGCTGTCTCTGGCACGGCCACATTTGCCCGCAAATCTTGTCGTTCGCATCCGCCCGGATGCCCTGACCACACGAGGAAAAAAGAATGAAGTACAGCAAGATCCTTAATAGAATGAAGACGCCTCAGAGTCAGCCAATCCCTTTTTCGGGCCAAGTTCCGAACGAGGCAGGCGGCTACGGATGGACCGTCGATTCGTGGGCACAGCTCGACCGTTTCTTGATCCTCGGTAGCGAGAACGGGACATATTACGTCGGGGAGCAGAAGCTCACGATGGATAATGCCAAGAACGTAATCGAGGCCATCAAGCAAGACGGACCCCGCGTCGTTGAGACGATTGTTGCCATTAGCAGGGAAGGAAGGGCGCCTAAGAACGATCCTTCAATCTTCGCGCTAGCCCTGGCAGCTTCTTTCGGCGATGAAAAGACCCGGTCGGCTGCCTTCGCGGCAGTACCGCTAGTCTGCCGGACAGGAACGCACCTTTTCGGGTTCGTATCCACTTGCCAAGGCCTGAGAGGTTGGGGACGTGGAATGCGAAAGGCGGTTGGGCGTTGGTACAACGCGCAGGATACGGAGGCGCTCACCTACGGGCTGATCAAGTATCAGTCTCGAGACGGGTGGTCGAACCGTGACCTTCTGCGACTGGCTCACCCTAAGCCTGCCTCGGAGACCCACGCGGGTCTTTACAAGTGGGCGACGGCGGGCGAAGTCCCGGCCGACGCGAAGCTGTTGAACGCAGTTCTTGAACTCCGGAACGCGAAGACGCCTGAGGAGGCGGCTCGATTGATCCGGGAGAACAGGATCCCGCGCGAGGCAGTGCCGACCGAGCTCTTGACGGAAGTCAAGGTTTGGGGAGCCCTGCTGGAGGCGATGCCGTTAACCGCGATGCTACGTAACCTGGGAAACATGACCAAGGTTGGACTTCTGGACTACGGTTCGGAACCGGCCATGCGGGTTGTGAGCGAGCTAACCAAGCCTGAGAGGCTGAAGAAGGCGCGTGTTCACCCGGTCGGGATCTTGGCTGCCCTGGTCACCTATGCGGGTGGAAAGGGGGTTAAGGGTAACGGCCAGTGGGAGCCGGTTTCCTCGGTCATCGATGCGCTGAACAAGGCGTTCTACCTCACGTTTTCGAACGTGGAGAAGACGGGCAAGAGGCTCGTCGTCGGGTTGGACGTTTCGGGTTCGATGCACGGGACTACGGTTTCTGGAGTGGCTGGACTTGACTGCCGGAAGGCGTGCGGCGCTATGGCGCTGATCACCTCCGCGGTGGAGTCCGACGTTCGGTACGTGGCGTTCGACACGAACAGCTATCCGATGGCGATCTCAAAGTCGCAGCGGTTGGATGACGTGGTTGAGATCCTCTCCAAGACAGGTGGAGGGGGAACAGACTGCGCGCTTCCTATCCGTTATGCGACTGAAAAGAGAGTTAAGGCGGACGCGTTCGTGATCTACACGGACTCGCAGACTTGGAGCGGGTCAATGCATCCGGCCCAGGCCATGGCCGAGTACCGTCAAAAGATGGGAATCGACGCGAAGCTAGTGGTTGTGGCCATGGCTTCCACGAAGGCGACCATCGGCGATCCGGCGGACGGGAAGACGCTGAACGTTACGGGATTCGATAGCTCGGTCCCGAGCGTGATCTCGGACTTCTTGAAGTCCTAGGCGTCGTGGCAAATCGATAAAGCTTCCTCCAGCCGCAAGCGGCCTGCGTTGTTTTATCGATTTGCCCTTCTTGGTTGGGCGGCGCTTCCAGGGTTCCCGATTCGTTGCGCTCATTTCCCTGCGGCGGGATCTGGGGAGATGACAACGCTTCGCTACTTGAACCTCGCGCAATGCTTTTGACCTAGGCCAGAGTAAAACATGATGCCGCGCAAGGACTTCTTTCGGCAGCAAGCTTCCTGGGTCAGAGCTGGAGCAAGCTCCAGCACTCCAATGCTTCGCGACGGAACCTTCTCTACCTCGCGGGAAGTCCTTTCCGGTTACCTTGGTTGGCCAGTCGATATTTAGTTTTCAAGGTGCGGTTTTGGCGATGGCAAAACGGTTTTTGATGGGTGGTTGTGCTAGGTTTTGCTAAGTTGTGCTATCTATTTCAGGTTCAAAATCATCTTTAAAAAATAATTGTTTTGGAACCTGCGGGCGATGCTCCATGCACCTTTCGAACTCGGTTACGGTGGTGTCGCGGAGGGTGACGATTTCATATCCGTAATGGTGTTGCCGGCTTCTGGTCACGGTTTTCTTGCTTAGCGTTTTGGTGGGCGTTCCCTGAAGAATCTTTTTCTGGGCGAGCACGAACTGAATGCTCGCCACTTCTAGGGCCATGGACTGGAGCACAAAGTAGCCGAACAGATAATGGTCGATGTCGTTTTGGTCCGAGTTCATGTGGAGGGCGTTGCTGTCGCCCGTGTTTAGGGTGTTGGCGCGCTTAAGGTAGCGGTTATATGTGAATTTTGAGATTCCGGCAATGGCGAAGGCGGCTTTAGGCGGCAAGCCGTGGACGATTTTGACGCGGATCCTCCCGGCGAGATAGGGTGCGAGGGCTAACGGCGAACCCCCGTTGGTCGGCCTGGGATAGGGCGGCATTTGCCTGGTCCAGTAATTTGGATCGTAGGCATCAGAGTCTGGAGTGCTCATATGGGACTGGACGGACGCGGAGAATTTAATGGTTTTGGATTTTTGGGATTATGTAGACATGTGTCTGCATTAGCGTTTGTTTCGTGACCCTACAAAAGCTGCCATCCCGCTGCTTCCGGGTTAAATGGCACACTCCTCAGTTTCTGCTCGTAAGTGCTTGTCCGGGGCCTAATGATTGCTTGCTGCGTCGGTGAACCAACCGAAGTTTCTTACGTTCTCGAAATCTGGGTCGTCTAGCATTTGAGTTGCAAAACGAGGCTCGTTTTTAACAACTTCATTCACGAGATCTCTGCAGAGGTCGAACTTGCCTTGCCTGCAGTACACGCAAGCAAGGTTATATCGAACACTCCACTCGTTGCCCTCCGCAAATTTCGGAGCTCTCAAAGCTTCCAAAAGCGTGATCTCCGCCTCGTCTAGTTGGCCGTTAATCAATCGTACCCATCCAAGCAATTCTAAGAGCCTCATACTCGCGCCATGCTTGTCGATCAATGAGAGAAGCTGAACTAACGCACGTCGGATGTTGCGTCGAACCCACTCTTTTTCGCTGTTTAAAAAGCCGGGGGTGGTGAGATGGTTGAGCGTAATCTTGGACAGTTCAACTCGAACTTCCTTCCAATTCTGCAGGAGAGTCGATGGATAATCTCCGAGGCCCGCGTTTAGCGAAATAATACTTAAGGCGAGTCTTCCCATAGGAGGTATCCACTCCATGCCATAGGCTGCTCCAAATCCGTGGTGGACACCGTCCTGCTCTATCCAGCTGTGCGCGCTAAAAATGTAGCCTTGTCCGGGTGCCAGCAGGGCCTCTAGATGGTGTCGCTCAAGCCGACCATTTAACCGGCGATAAAGTTTTACTGCATCCCAACCGAGGCAAAGATTTGCCCCCAAAAGATTGTCGTCCTTCAGTGTTGGAGACGGAAAGATATCGCGCGAATGCAAGGACAATAACGCGGAGGCCAGGGTCAAGTACTCATCCTTGAGTTCACTGCTCTCAAAAGAGCCAACCGCGTACTGCAATTTTCCAAGAGCGTCCCGGCAGTCCGCTTCATCTAACGGGCCAGGCGCGAAACTTGACCTATAGACGCCACTTAATAGTAGGCTTTCCCAATCTGTCGGCGATTCAGACCACTCCCAAATAAAGTCGATTGAATTTTCGGCTTTGCAAGTCTTGTGGAGCTCGACTAGGACGGATGCACCGAGTTCGCGGAACTTAAACTTAAAGTCCCTTCCCGCACTTTCGGCAAGGCGCCGGGTTCTTGCCACCAGAGCGACTTGGGAATCCGGCAGTTGTCCCGTAACTTCGAGTTCACGAAAGAACTTGTCACGGTCTAGAACAAGGTCCATCGGAACTCCACCCGAGGGATCGCAGATGGACAAGGCGTAAAGAATCAAGGACTCGTCAGCAGTTTTTGCGCGGACGGTTGCTGCCGCAACTCTTAGGGTCGGCCACGATCTCGGCAATCTTCTTATGAGTTCGTTTCGATCCCCCAGTTGGGGAATGATGTTGCACAAGTCGTCTACGCAGAGATTCTCAATTCGAAAGTTCCATTCGCCCACTTTGCGCCTGCGTGGGTCTATCGGCACAGACGCCAAGCGCACTGCCTCAATTAAGTTATCCACCGCTTCATAGAGTTGCGGATCAGCCCTTAGCTGCAAAATGTATTTGGCCCAGACCTCGTCCAATTTGATATAGACAAATCCTTCGCCTGATTCTTCCGTTAAGTGGTGTAAAACGACATCCACCTTTCGCAAATCTACTGCTGAATCGTTGATGGTCGCCAACATAGATCCCAGCTTCGCCATTGCCGATCCTCTATATGCAAATGCTGCGAACTCCTTGTGGACGGAAAGAAAGTTAACCGTCGAAAGGCTCGCTCGGGCCTTTTGTGGTTTTTCTTGCGCTGGGTTTTCGGCCGAGATAAGGCTCCACGCGTACGAAAGTGGCTCACGGAGGAGCATCCGAGAATTGTCATCGAAGGCGGACGTGTCGGGGGGCAGTAGGTCCATCGCAGCCTCTAGGTCAAACCGAGCTAGCAGGCCAGCCTCAATAAATGCAAGGCTACCACGCCAGCTTTTCAAAACTCCAGATGATTCGAGGGCGTCAGCTATGCCTTCCGGACCCCGAAGAGAATATACGAACGCTGGGGAAAGGTAAGACATCCAGTCGGACTTTTCTTCAGCGAAGGACTGAAAGAAGGTCGCCCGCAAAGCGGCGTCTTCCGGGCGCTCGAAAACAAGGGTTCGCATGGCCTGCGCTGCCGCTCTTCTGGTCGATTTCTTTCGAGCAAGCAGTTCCAGTTTTATCCCCTCGAGGGCACCTTCGCCGCCAAATGCAGCGATCGAGCCCCGAATTTCGTTCAAGGTTCGAGAGTAGTCGGCCCGGATATCATTGCTCCTTAGGTTTCCATCCCTATCCACTCGCTTGAGGTTTCGTAGGACTCTGGCGGCGAGTTGGCTGGCAGTTCTGTTGCTCACGTGTTTGAGCGGGTTCAGCGCTCGCTCTATCACCGGTCCCCTGCGGGCGGCCTCTTCATCGGTTGACGGAAAGCTGGATAAGAACCCCATTATGCGTTCGCTTATTACGGCCACCGCCCAGTGGGGATTTACAGCTAAGGCATTTGCTAGGGCGAGGCTGCCGACGAAGGAACGTGAATGGTCAGTGCTGTCGTACAACTCTCGTAGCCAGTTGCGAGCAAGCTGCGACTGATAAGTTGCGTAACCCAAAGAGGATGCGGCAGTTAGCCTATGGTCGGTGTCGTCTTTGAAACATATAGCCGTGACAAACGCAAGCACGCCATAGTCAAGTTCTCTTCGTTGAGTCAAGCCCCTGCAAAGAGCCGGCGTCCACTCATCGGACATTGTCAGGACGCTTTCGGACCAAGGAAGTAAACCTTCGCTCGCTTCCGCTTTAAATTGTCGAGCTAGTCCGGCCAATATCCCGTCGTCTGCCCCGATCATCAAGCGGCCGGCTAACTCGAGTGGATCCGGGTATTTCTCTCTTAACCGAGACAGCAATAGGTGCTCGTAAAATAGAGGATTGGTGAAAGCGGTTGCCTGGGTAGGTGAGGTCCTTGTGACGGATGGGAGTAAGACATCCCGGGCACGGAGTTGAGTCATCAGTGCCGCAGTATGGCCTGGGAGGATGGACTCGATCAGATTCGACGCTTCGAAGGCGGTCACTGCCGCTGGCCGAAGTTCCCATATTCTTTCGGCCAGCATCGAGATAGATTGAAAAACAAGGCCTGGTTCAATCCCAGTCCTTAAGTACAGATCCATTGTTGTTCTCTCAATCTCAGTGTCGAGCAGATTATCTATATCAGTTGACGCGCTCTGGGCGATGGTGTTTTTAAGGAAGATCGATAGCAGATAAGGGTTTCTCAGAGGCAGCTGCTCTGGCATCCTTAACCACACCGCTGTGTCAAGCGGGGTTTTCTCACTCCCATACAAGCTCACAAACCTGTCGATTTCCTGATCGTCGAGCGATATCAGTTCCAAAGAAGGGGTTGTATCGTCGCTAGTCCCGTGAGAGGAGGAGAAAACAACACTGGCGAAGCCTGGCACCCGCGAAAGCCTGAACCAGGTGCCATATCGCATTGAGATGACGAGCTTAATTCCTCTTTGACTTGCCTCTTTCGCAAGCCGCTGAATCGTGGTTGCGTCGGTGAGTGGATCCTGATGTACACCCAAATCGTCCGCGAAGACGAGAAGGGAGCCTACCACCGAGGACTTGGCCGTATCTGTCAGATATCGCAAACCTTCCTCTGGCATAGCAGACCAGTTTCTAGACTCAGCGAAATCCAAATCAAATAAGTCTCGAAATCCGCGATCATAAAGAAGATCCGCGAGTACGAGCGCCCTTATGCTGTCCTGGTAGTGGAACGCAGCTTCGTAGGATAGTGCCCAACTCTTGCCCATGCCGCTTTCGCCGACAAGTATAAACAGTGACTCGGCGCCGCGGACAAATTCGGATATTGACTCTGATATGCGTGGTCGAGGAACAAAGTGTTCAGGGTCAAACCCGTCGGTGACATTTGCTAGGACTTGAGAATAACAGGCTCCGATTGGATCACTGATGAGCGATGGATGTTTGATTTTTTCTGATTTTGCTTCGGCTGCAATCCATTCTGTAGATATCGTAAGTTCTTTCAGTTCTTCGGGCGATGTGTTGCGCGATAGGACGCCTATGACGGCATTAATGAGCTGCAGGCGATTAGAAGGGTTTGGTTCACGCTTCGCAATCTCTCCTTCAATCTCCTTTTCGAGTGTCGGCTGGCTGACCGTTAGGCATTCGCCGATCTGTCTAAGCACGGATCTCCCTATTGTTTCTACCTCTGCATAGGAAAAGGTTCGCTTTTTTGGATCGCGCTGCCATACACCGGTAACTTCCCTGATTATTGATTCGAACGTCTCTTTCGCATTTGGTAGGGGCTCCTGTCCTTTGCGTTTTGGAGGGCGTTTGAAGCCTGCAGGATCCGCTAGAAATGCCCGGATTTCTTCTCTGCCGATACGTGCAGGCGTGACGAGTCGGACCTTCCAATCACGCCCTCCTTCAGCCGAGGAAAGAGCGTTATGGATAAGAGTGGGCATGAGGGAGGTGTCGCGCAATATTGCATATGTGCTCCATAGGTCCGTTTCGTCATAGTTTTTCAGTTGGAACCAAGAATCCTGGTTGGTCTGGCTTCGCGTGCCAAGAAGGTCATTGCCGGCGAAGAAGGTGACGGACATGCCTCTCGTGAGCGCTAGCCACGCGGCATATACAAGATGGTAGTTCGCACCTTTAAAGGCTGCCCAATCACCTCGGGCCTCCGCCGAAAATCGGGATGATACACTCAAGATGTAAAGACCCTCCTTTTGCCGGAATCTCCTGCCTCGATCTGCAAAATAGGGATATTCACGCCTGACTCATAGTACCTTTGAGTTATGGGCAACTTAGGCTGGATCATTCCAACTGCGGCTGGGCAAAGAATGGAAGGATGCCAAACCCTTCACGGTTATCGCTTAAGTGTGGATCAGTGGCGGCACAATTTGCTAAGCGATTGGGCCGCTTTGTCCCTAGCCTCGAACCTAAGCCCTTGTTCCGTCCGGATTCGCCTCGCTCTCCGTGGCAGGTGCCGCCCTTTCGGTATAGCATCGAACACCTTTGGCGTTCCGGAATTTGTCGAACTCTTCTCGGACCGAAAGCCTTTTGCGTTAATGTTAAGCACCCCGGGGCGAATTGGATCTATGCGTGTTCTAAAACTCATTCCTTGCGTCCAATTGCCCTGCTTCCATGCTGGCCGGGAAGACAGAAACCTCAGACCGAATAAAATACTAAGAATGGATGCGGCGATCATGACGGCTTACCGATGGCTTGTTCGGAATTTCTGGTACCTCCAAGTCGCGCTAATGCCCTGCTTTCTGGCAGGGACATGGTGGGCGGAAACGGGAGGCAGGGAGTATTTGGTTCAGCGATTCCTCATTCTTTTTGGGACTCTTATTTGTATCTATCTGCCTATTCATGGTGTGCTCTATTACGGAACTCAAAAGGTTTGGGAAAAGATGAAGCCGCCGCAAGGCGTCTTGTCAGAGTTTGAAGAGCAAATGACTTCAGGAAAGATGGAAGGCAAGTTTGGAACGGCGACCGGCATGCTGACCGTTTCTGTGATTGATGGCTATCTTTATATCTATCCCAAGATGAGGCATGGCGGGGAGGTTTTTGGCTTGCTCCAGAAGATTTCGGTTGAAGATATTATCGGCGTTGACCGAGGACGGTCAGATATGTTGCGCGTTCGGTACAAAACGGCCCAGGGGGTGAAGGCGTTTCTGTTTCGGTTGAGGGGCGAGCGGGAGTTTTTGCAGGCGATTGGGTTTGGGGATTTTTGATTCTTGATTTTTGATTGGGGACCGGAATTTCCTGACGGACTGATTTCCACCCCCTCCGGTTACGCTCGTTCCTCGCTCCACTGGTTCCCTCTTCGTTCGGCGCGCGGTCTTGTGGCGCAATAAAAGTTATATGGGTTGGATAATGCGACCTTACGCCCTCACATATAGGGGGCACCGGGAGGCGGGTAGGGAGCTGACAACTCTTCGCTATTTGAACCTTGCGAAAACCGTTGCCCCTCGTCCTTAAACAGGTGTTAGATTTTTCGGTGATTTCTGCGGATCTGATGGCGAAGGGCATTTACCTGTTGAACGAATGGGCGTGGCGGCCCGACGATGCCCTTGAAGTCATCGATCAGTTTGAGCGATCGGGGCAGGTGGTCACAGGGTTGGAGTTATGGCGGGAAGTTGACGGGCATCCGATGTGGATCGCGACAAGTAACTACGAAGGTTTTCTTGGCAGGGAGACCCGAAATGCTCAGAACTGCGCCGAAGGTGCCCCGACAATTCATAGCAAGATTTCGCGATGTAGAAGGCGCGATCTTCAACTTTTAGGTCAGTAATGTCAACATTAAGGTCGATCCTCAAACCGGTTCTACCGATTTTCCCCAAGCTAGAGCGAACCTTGCTGCAAGAGTTAATCGACCGCATGCCGGATCCCCAAGTAAAACAGACATTGGTGTATAGGGTTAAGACCGTTAATCACGCCTCGCACGGCTCGAATTGGCAGGAGACCAGCTTGTACAGGGCTTTCCTGGGAAAGGTCTTTCATCCAAGAAAAGGCGTAATCCCCATTCCAACCGCGGAATGGCTGCTTTGCAGCCTTTCGTTCACCGCCGATGGGCTCAAGAAGCCAATCAACGCTAAGTTCTGGGTTGTCAACGGACATTTCTTTATGATCCAATATTCGGCCAGCATCAAGAAGGTAAGGCACTTGATCCCGCTAGTGACGAAGGTCGAATATAACCTGCCCCATCCGATGGCGGCATCGCAGGCGAGCGAGCCGCCAAGTGCCGAAAATCTTAGGAGACTGCTGGGCCCATGGGCTCAAAATCTTGAGATAAACAATATTAAGCCGCCCGAGGGAGCTGAGGCTAAGGCTGAGAGACCGAAGCAACTTGAAATAGCTTTGCCGCCGGACTATTTGGCGCTTATGGAAAAGTGTGGTGGTTTTTCAACTCGAGACGCCGAGGTCTTTGGGGTTCTCGATACACGGCTTGTGCCCGGTAAGGAAGGATTCTTATGTGCTCTCCCTGAGTTCACTGACGCGCATTACTTAGTTGTGACCCAGGAAAAAGAGATTCGTCTAATCGACCATGAGGAGACGGAGATAGTTCGGTTCGAGGGCGGCTTTTTGGATGGGCTAAGGCAGACGCTTAAAAACGGTTTGTAGATGCGATAGCCATGCAAGGGACGCGTCCGTCGCGAAGCTGTGGAGTGCTGGAGCTTGCTCCAGCTTTGATCAGGCAGCTTGCTGCCGCTTGAGCGTCCTTTTTGACGGAAGCAAGCTTCCTGGGTTAGAGCTAAAGCAAGCTTTAGCAGTCCAGAGCTTCGCGACGGAAGTGGGAGCTGCCACCTAACTAGGGCAAATCAAAAACCCGATGCTTCGCCACTCACTATTCCGGCGGCCTGAAGGGTCGGTATACCTTAGCGAAGGGTGAGTCTACGCCGCCTCAGGCGGCGTAGACGTAGCCCTGGTAGCGAGCGGCCGCCCCCGAAAAGGCAAATCGGCAAACCGATGCCTCGCCACGAAGTGGCTCAGCGAAGGTTTGTCGATTTGACGACGCGCGAAATTCCCGAAACCATTAACCACCTCGTCGCCCGTCTACTTATCTGTGAACACCCCAAGGTCGAAAGTCGAAGGCCAGCCAAGAGTTTTTTATGAGAACACCGCATTTTGAACCTATAGCAGCGGACATAATCCGCCACAAACCGCCAGAATAACTTCAAGTCACCGCCATTCTGGCGTAGGAATTTCCCCGCCAGAATCCGCCACTTTCCGCTACAATAAGCTCAAAAAAGGGCCATTGCTGCCGCCAGAATCTTCGGCCCCCGCCACAATCCGCACCTTGAAAATCTAATAGCGAGCTAGCTCGTCTGATCCTCGATCACGACACTGGACTGCTTCTCCATCAGCTTGCTGATGTTCGAGGCGCGTTTCATGTCCATGACAGCTAGGATCCCGGCTACGATATCCGGCTTCATCTTCAAGAACACGCGGGCTACCTCGGGGTCTTTCCAGTCCTTCAAGAGGTCCTTGAACTTGCTAGGATCGAGCTGGTTCCAGATAATGGCAAGCTGCTCTGCGCCTTGGTCGGGGTCCAGCTTGATAGGGGCCGAGGCGACTTTGGGGGTGGGCGCGTCTGCCGGCTTCTTCTTAGGTGCGTCTGAGCTGCCCTTATCGCCACTGGGGGGCGGTGTTACGGGCGCGTTGGTAACAACAGTGCCCTTCCCTTTGCCCTTTGCGTTCATGAGTTTCTTAGGAGTTAGGCCGGGGATTTTGAGCACTCCCATGAAGGCCAAACCGACTACCGCGCCGCCGATGATCAGGATGGGAAGAATTATCGCGAGAATCTTTTTCATAGGATTTCCCAATTACGATCACAAAGTTTGGGCTCTCGAGCCTCTCCCGGTTCGTACCTCACCGCTTTCCTTTGTCGGTGTTTCTGGGTTGGGCTGTCGTAAGCATATTGGAAAGCTTCCGACCTCTCCTCACGGGAGAGGTTTGGAGCAGTCGCTATCCCGATAGTTTTATCCGCGACTGATTTCATTGGCCCTTCTTAGAGTTCACAAGATCCATGATTCGCTGAACGTAGTTCTGAGTTTCAGGATAGTTCGGGATCTGGTTGCCGGCCTTCAAAACCGCATTGGGACCCGCGTTATAGGCAGCCAGGGCCAAAGGCGCAGACCCAAACTGCTTCAACAATCCGGACAAATACTTAGCCCCGCCATTTAGGTTCTGCGAAGGATCAAGCGGGTTTGAAATCCCCATTTGCTGAGCGGTTCCCGGCATGAGTTGGCATAAGCCCATTGCGCCGGTATGCGAACGGGCAGAAGGATCGTATGAGCTTTCGGTTGCCACCAAGGCATCAAGCAAGTTGGGGTCGACGCCATTCTGCTGGGCGGCTTGGGCGATCATGTTCTTAAGCTCTGGACTGGCCTTACTCGTAATTCCCACTCCAGGCCCCATAGGATTAAAAGGAGCGGTGCTGCCGCCAGCACCAATCTGCCCCTGCAAAGGGGAGGGCTTGCCTAAATAGCTGTTAAAGCTGGGGCCATTAAGGGCATCCAGCTTTTGCTGGATCTCCTGCATACGCTGCTGAACGCCTTCGGGGCCGAGAAGCCCATTAATCGGGTTCACGCCACCCTCTTCCTGGTCGCCCATTCGTCGAGCTCGTTCTGAAGCTTGCGGTCCATGTCGAGCTGCCATTCGCCAAACTGCTTGTCGTACATCTTGTTCAGCGCCTCTAGTTCAATCTTCTTCTCTTTCCAGGCGTTTAGCGCTAGCTCCTCTTCGTGGACCAGCACGTTGACGATCAGGCGCTGCTCGACCTCTTTTTGATCCAGCTTCCGTAGCTGCATCTCGATCGTTTGGCGCGATTCGATGGTGTTGGATCTCCATGTCAGGACTTCTAAGCGAAGGCTGGTGATTTGGTGAAGCGAGAGCTCGGCCTCCAGGCGTGAGGAACGCGCGTCCAGATAGGCTTCTTTCGCCCACTGCTGTAGCATCTGGCGGTATTCAAGAACTTTTTGCAATCGGAAGTTGAATTTCTTCATCGAAGGATCTCCTCCAAGGCCCATAGGGTCGTGTTGAAATCGGTGTGTTCAGACTTGGTCTGGCGCAGGAACGTGTTAATGGCTTCCCACTTGGCAAGGGCGCGGTCTGCGACGGGTTTTGTGCCTGGCTTGTAAGCGCCAATGCTGACCAAGTCCTCGATATCGGCGTAAGCGGCAATGAGTTCGCGCAGCTCGCGGGCGAGTTCAATGTGCTTTTCGGTAACCACCATCGGCATAACCCTGCTGAGGCTTTCGAGGACATCGATGGGCGGGTAGTGGCCCTTGCTGGTCAGCTTTCGGTTGAGAAGAATGTGGCCATCGAGAATGGACCTGCTAGCATCTGCAATGGGTTCGTTGGTATCGTCCCCCTCCACCAAAACCGTGTAAAGGGCGGTGATGCTGCCCGTTTTGCCGTTGCCGGCGCGCTCCATGAGCTTGGGCAGGAGAGCGAAAACGCTGGGGGTGTAGCCCTTGGTGCTGGGCGGCTCGCCAATGGCGAGGCCGACTTCGCGCTGGGCCATACAAAATCTTGTAACTGAGTCCATCATGAGCATGACCCGCTTGCCCTGGTCTCTAAAACTTTCGGCAATGGCGGTCGCGGTAAGGGCGGCCTTGATTCTTACCAACGCGGGCTGCTCTGAAGTGGCGCAGATGATAACGCTTCGCTTCATTCCTTCCTCGCCGAGGTCGTTCTCCAGGAACTCTCGAACCTCACGGCCTCGCTCTCCGACGAGGGCGATCACGTTGATATCGGCGGCGGAGTTTCTGGCGATCATGCCGAGAAGGGTGCTTTTCCCGACGCCGGAACCAGCGAATATCCCCATTCTTTGGCCCTCACCAATGGTGAGGGCGCCATCGATGGAACGGACGCCCGTGGCAAGATGAGTCTTGATCATCGTGCGCTCCATGGCGTTGGGCGGGGCCGCGTAGATTGGGTAGAAACCGTCTGTTTTGACCGGGCCGAGCCCGTCGATCGGGTCGCCGAGGCCGTCGAGGGTGCGGCCGAGGAGGCCGTCGCCAACGGCGACTTCCAGGCAGTGGCCAGAGCCTCGAACGATGCATCCGGCGCGAACTCCGGAGAGTTCGCCGAGCGGCATAAGGAGGACGCGGTCCCCTCTAAAGCCGACAACTTCGGCTCGGATCGGCTCGGGGGCGTCGGTTTCGATAAAGCATAAATCGCCCACGCGGGCGTTGGGGCCGTTGGCCTCCACCACGAGTCCAACCACCTGCGCGACCCGGCCATGGATCTTTAGGATCCTGGCTTCTTGGGCCGCTTTTTTCGCCGGGGCGAAAGTCGGGGTGGGGACGGTCAAGCAGCCTCCGAATCGTCGAATGTCGAATGTCGAATGTCGAATGGGGAGACTGGGGAATTCTCTATTTTCGATTTTCGATTTTCTATCTCGGAAATCTGATCGTGGCTTGCGAGCTGGGTTGTCCGAGCCCCTCCGTCATTCGACATTCGACATTCGACATTCGACATTTCTCTGTCCCTTGGTTGAACATCCATCTCCGGATATCTCTCGATGTACTGCCAAGCGCCATGGCCAATAACAACTCCCCTCGAATATGGAAGTCCCCGGTCGTTTGAAACCCCGATCCGTTCGCTCAGGTTGCGCAACGGCAACGGCGCAAGGATCTCACTTTGCAATGCGTGGGCGATCTTTTTGGGCAGTCGCTTGGCCCCTTTTATTGATAATCTCATTTAAGCTGCTTTCCTTACACCGAGAACGATCTCGTCGAATCTCATATCTATTTGCGCGTCCACCACGCCGCCGTCGGTTTCGATCACGCACCCTCCGGCAATGTCCTCATCACTCACAATCTCCAGTTGGCGGACCGATTCCGCTGCCGCCATAAGCTCGGTTTTATGCTCGTGCAAGACCTCGGAGTCAGCGGGGTTTATGCGGATGCGAGCGCTGTTGGCGTGGGTCACTTCGGCGAGGGCTTCCTTCGTAATCGCCAGAATGCTGTCCGGCGCGAGCTTCAGCTCGCGGGCGAGCACTCGCTTGGCAATCAAGGTCGAAATCTGGCCTAACGCGGGCTCACTTTTTACGTACCACTCCGCCATGGCGTCGTTAACCTGGCTAACGAGTTTGTTCAGCAGGGCATCCAGTTCGGCCTGCTTTTTGGCGGCCGCTTGTTCGAAGGCTGAGTCGAACCCTTCTTCGTGGCCGGCGGCAAAGCCAAGCACATTGCCTGCAGATCGGCCCTCTTCGAGTCCGCGTTGATAGGCGGCTTTATAAGCGTCCGCCTTGATCGCCTCGATTTCCTCATCGGTTCGCGTGAGCTTATCGATGATTTCCCGGGGTGGGACTGGGCGCAGCAGAGTCGAAAACTCCGTGACAAGGGCGTTCTTGAGGATAAGTTTAGACAAGTACGTCCTCGTCTCCGCCGCGGCCGATGGTGAGTTCGCCCGCCTCTTCCAATCTTCGAATAACGCCTACGATCTTCTGCTGCGACTCTTCCACGACCTTCAAGCGGACAGGGCCCATGAAGTCCATGTCCTCTTTGAGCATGTTGACGGCGCGTTCGGACATGTTGCGGAAGACCTTGTTTTGCACGTCGTTATTGACGCCCTTGAGCGCGGTGGCAAGCTCCTTGAGGTCGACCTCTTTAAGGATCTGCTGAACGGCGCGGTCGTCGAGCTGGACGATATCTTCGAACACGAACATCATGTTCTTAACCGTCTCGGCAAGCTCCGGATTGCTCTCGGAGAGCGAATCCATGATCAACCTTTCTGTGGATCGATCCACTCGGTTGAGGAGATCGACGAGGGCCTTGGGACCGCCGGCTTTGGTCATTTCCTGGTTCAAAATGCTGGAAACTTTCTTTTCGAGAACCTGCTCCACACGGCGGATAACTTCCGGTGGAGTTTGGTCCATCATGGCGATTCTTCCCGCCACTTCTGCTCTTAACTCAGAAGGGAGCTTGGAAAGGATCAGCGCGGCGTTGTTCATCGGCATGTAAGCCAAGATGAGTGAAATCGTTTGTGGGTGCTCGTCCTGAATGAAGCTGAGAACTTGCGAGGGGTCGGCCTTCTTGAGGAAGTCAAATGGCACAACCTGCATGGCCTGAATGATCTTGGCCACGATCTGCTCTGCTTTCTCGGGGCCAAAGCCCGCTTCGAGAACCTTTTTAGCGTGGTCCACGCCGCCTTCTGCGATGTATTCCTGGGCGAGGGCGAGATCATAGAATTCGCCAATGACGGCCTCGCGCTGTTCCGACGAGACTTTATCGAGTCTGGCGACTTCTAGCGTGAGTAGCTCGATCTGGTCTTCTTCGAAGTGGCGGATGACCTTACCGGAAAGCTCCGGCCCGAGGCACATTAGAATGATGGCTGCTTTTTGGCGGCTAGAAAGTTCGAAAGTCTTCTTCATTTATGGTCCTCAAGGAGCCAGGTTTTGATCAGCATTGCTACGTTCTCAGCCTTGTCATCGCTCATGCGTTTGAGCTGTTCGAGGGGCAGGTTGAGCTTTTCATGGATGGTGCCGATCTCCTCGATGGGTTGCGGCCCGGGTTCCTCCAAAGCGTGTGGGATCGCCTCGCCGTTCTCGTCGTAGTGGACTTCCGCTTCGTGTAGTGGGTTGCCGGCTTCGAGCGGCATCATTCCGCCTCCGGGGAGGGCGGCCATTAGCTGAGGCTTGGCGGCTTTTCCGATTGCCTTCGCCACGAGGAACCCGACGAAAAGCAGAGCGCCGATGGGAAGCAAGGAGATGATCTGCTGGAACTTGTTTCGAGACTCCTCTGCCTTTTGGGCGGCTGCGGTTGCGGTTGCCGCTGTTGTGTCGAAGTCTGTTAGAACGGTCGTCTCAGCGAAAGCGCTTTGTCGGAGCGGATCAGATTGAAATGGCTTGAGATAACCGATCAAGTAATCCTCGACGCTCTGCTTCCTTAAATCCGGCTGGTCAGTAGGATCCGGCTTGCCATCGGCTCCAAGCTTGGTCTTCTTGACCAGGGCTGTGACAGACATGCTCTTAAGGCTTCCCAGTGCTGAATCGCGGTCGGTAACGACCTCATCGATCGGGCGTTGATTTTGGGTAGTGGTGGCAACATATTTCTTGTCCGGCCCAGCCGGAGCAGGCGTTGTGGGAGTGATGTTTGCTTTGAGTCCGCCAACGCCACCTGCCATCGGTGGTTCGCCATTCATGGTTTCCGATGTGAGGTTTTCTACTTCGGGCTGAGCGTTGCTCTTGGGGTGGACGTCCGAATGAGTCGTTTTCTTGTCGTAATCAAGCTCTAGGTTCACGGTCACAAGTGTGTTGCCTGGACCGAAAGCGGCATCAAGTTTTTGCTGCAGGTCATGCTCTCGGCGTTTGGCTTCCGCCATTTCTTGCTGAAGTTTTTGGGTTGCAACACCGCCCTCGGAGCCGGCTGTGCTTCCATCGTAGAGAGTGTGGCCTGCGTTATCGGAAACGAAAACCTTGTCGGGTGAAAGCCCGGTGACGGAGTTTGCCACCAACATGGCAATCACATGACCCTGGTCGCTGTTTATCATCTGATCTGGAGAGAGGGTTACCTGAACGCTAGCCGTGGCCGGCTTGGTTTCGTCTTCAAAAGCAGATTTGTCCCCAAGGTTTAACTGAACCTCGGCCTTGGTGACTCCTTTGATGTTCTCGATGGCTTCTGCGATCTGGTTTTCTTGGATCGACTTCAGTCTTTCTTTCTCAACGTTGGGCGAGTTGATGACGCCGATCTTTGTCAGGTCATCTCCCATGTGGCCGGGTGAGGGAAGTTTTCCCGCTTCCGCAAGCTTGGCTCGCACCATGGCGACTTTGTCTGAGGGGACCTGAACGTTGCCGTTTACGTCGTAATCGACCGGCACTCCGAGTTTAGTGATCTCATCGGTGACGGTTCCCACTTCCGCTGAATCCAGGCCGCTAAAGGCTAGCGACATATGCGGCTTCGAGGCGAAATAGAAGGTGCCTCCAAGCAGTAGGACCAGGAACACCGATCCAAATATGGTAACCGCCTTTTGTGTGCGGTCGGCAGTCTCCCACCAGGTTCTTAACTTTAACAGCAATGCAGCCATGTTCTTTTACCGAGCACGGCGGATATCAAATATAGGTGACAAGTGATAGGTGATAGGTGACAGGAGGGGATAGGGGATAGGGATAGGGCTCGTTTCCGGCCTATCAATTATCACTTTTCACTTATCACTTATCACCTTTCATTTACACTGCCATCTTGTCGATCTCCTGATACGCGCTGAGAAGCTGATTGCGAACTTGCATTGTTAGTTGCAGGGTCGTGCTCGCTTTCTGCATGGCGATCATTAGATCGTGATATTCCACCGGTTGACCCGCCATGAAGGCCGATTGCATGTTAGTCGAGTTCGTCTGACTAGCATTTACTTCCTTCAGGACGTCCATCAACGTGTTGGCGAAGTCGTCGCCTTTGCCCCCGGGTGTGGCTGCTTTTGCTCCCTGCTGGAGCTGGCTATCGATTCCGAGGTCGGTGATTCTCATGGCTTTTTAAGTGAAAGGTGAAAGGTGATAGGTGATAGGGAGGAGGGTTCAGCTTGCGTTTTGGTCTCCTTATCACATATTGCTTATCACTTATCACCTTCCTAAACTTTTCCGATCGTCAAGGCGGAGTTGATCATGCCCTTTGCTGAGTTAAAGGCGGCTACGTTAGCCTCGTAAGCGCGTGAGGCGCCCATCATGTTCACCATTTCCTGAACCGGCTCTACGTTGCTGTAAGAAACATTGCCTTGAGCGTCGGCATTGGGATTGCCTGGCTCGTGTACAACACGAAACGGGCTCTGGTCTTCCACTACGCCCCCGATCTTAACTCCGTCGGGACCGCCGATTACCGACACATCCCGTCTTCGGTAGGGGTCTTGTCCATTCACGCCAACCGAATTGGCGTTTGCGATGTTCGAAGAAATAACATCTAAGCGAAAGCGCTCTGTGGAGAGGCCGCTTGCGCTGATTCGCATTGCATCGTTTAGTGAACTCATTTACTTAGCTTCCTTTGATCACGCTTTTGAGATCGCCGAAATAGTTCGACGTCATCTCAGTAAGGGCGTTGTATCGGGTCTCGGTTTCGGCGAGGCCCATCACTTCCGTTTCCATGTCAACGTTGTTGCCGTCGACTCGAATGCTGGAGTTATCGGTAGTGATTTCGGAATCGCGGCCGGGTAGACCCAGCTTCTTTTGCTCTCCACTGAGAGTCATGTCGAAGCTGACATCACGCCGTTTATAGCCGGGCGTGTTGACGTTTGCGAGATTGTTTGTGAGCAGCGATTGGCGCAGGGTTGCGCGGCTCATCGCTTTGCCGTAGTTGTCTACAGCGGGCCCAAATAGGTTATCTATTATTCGCACGGTTGGTCTTCTTCCTTCCGCGCATCCGTTCGCTTTCAAGCGTCCGATCCTTGAACGCCAGGCCTCACATTCTTATGCGGCCCATCAGTTTTATCGGCGGATAGGGAAGCGAACCTTAGGGAAAACCCAAGGATTTTTACCTGGGCGCAATATATAGGGAGTCAGCATCTAAAACCGATTAGTTATTAGCTAACTATTAGCTGATATAGACCATAATATAGCTTATGGGTGAATCAAGCGGATTTGGCGTTTTCGGCACCGGCTTAAGATCCAATATTCTTATCGCTTTATCATTGCTAGAGGAATCCCACGCTTCCGAACTATCTAGAGTCCTTGATGCTGGGCTAACTTCGGTCCGAAACTCATTAGACACCTTAGAGCAGGTTGGAATAGTCGTTGGAACCTTGGAAGGGAAGACGCGCCGCGTGCGTCTCAATTCTCGCTTTTGGGCATACGGTGAACTCCTAGCGTTGCTCAATAAGCTGGCCTTGGGATCCCCAGACCTATTGGGGCGTGTCAGCGAATTAAGGCGCCGGCCAAGAAGGGCTCGCAAACCACTATGAAGCGATTAAGAGGTTTAACATTTTCGGAAATCGCATTCGAAATCGCCGGGGCCCTCGACCGCGCCGGAGTTCACGCAGTGCTCTCCGGCGGAAGTGCAGCTACCTTGTACGCGCCGGAAGCCTATCAGACTGCCGACTTCGACTTCGTTTTATTAGAACAATCGCAAGCGGCAACTCGGGAACGGCTTTCCGATGAACTTGCTGAAATAGGGTTTTTTCCGGCTAAAGCCCGAGGGACATATAGTAATTCGGAAATTCCATTTACTCTTGAACTTTTGCCGGGCCCCCTAGCTGTTGGAAGCGAGGTCCTTACGGAGTGGGAAACGTTAGTGAGTGGGGATCAGGTTTTGCGAATCCTAAGGCCGGAAGACTCGATCAAAGATAGGCTTGCAGCGGCTATTCATTGGAACGACCTGAGTTCTGCTAAACAAGCTGCCTACGTCGCAAGCGTTAAACCTGTCAATCTGGACGAGATCAAGCACTGGTGCGCGTCGGAAGGTGGTCAAAGAACATTTGAAAGTTTTGCCTCCTTTTTAAGGCTCTAACCCCGACCCTCGGGAAAACCGAGGGGCGGAGGAGGAACACCAACTCAGTCGCTGACTGAGAAGCTATTGCAGTTAGAAGTTGCGTTGGACGCGTCCGTGATCTCGAAGCCAAACTGGACTTCGTAGAGCGATTTGCTTGTAAGCCAGCCCTTTCCGCCTAGATACTGAAGGATGGCCATGATGTTGTTAGTGCCGCTGTTGGTTTTGCTCGTGCGAAGGAGCGAGACCACGTTGTGGCCCGTGTTGCCACGGTAGATGTTCCAGGTGCTGCCGCCAACGTTAACGTTAGAAGCAATCTCGCTACCGATTGGCCCAACGTTGCTCGTCCAGTTCTCCCAGAGCATGATCTCGTCTTTATCGCTTTCCGACCAAATGTCATACGACATGTCGTAGGCGCTTGCGTTGGTCGAGCCGTTGAAACTCGACGAGCAATTGCCTGTTAGCGTGCTGCGGTTTATAAAGAACGCCGAGTTGCCATAGGCTTTTACTCCCCCGCCGCTCATGTTGGTGGAGATCAGTTGCCAGTTGCTGCCGGAATTAACGTTAAGCGTTTGGTTTCCAATGCCGCTCCAAATGTCGTTGTAGACGGTATAGCCCCCGCCCGTCCAACTTCCCCATTGTGCGTTTGTCGTATAGACCCAAGCCTGGGCCGATGCGGCCGTCATTACTGTTGCTGACGCCAGCACTGGCGCCAAGATACTTCGCATGTTCATCTTAAACTCCCTCTACCGCAGCTTCGCGTTCATGGACCCTTCCACGCCTCTTCGTCAGATCTAAGAGGCCGCAACTCTGCGGCTGAATAGTGATCAAACATGCTCATTCTAACATGATTAATTCTTAAAAGTATATCGATATATCAAGAGTTTTCCACATTGCTATACCGATATATCACCATTCCCCTTAAAGCTTCCCATTTTTTCTTGCTCCAGGCCGAACAGTGGACGAAACGCTGTCGTTTGGAAAACTGTGTGAAGAGACACGCACACATGATGGGGGAGAAGTGAGTTTAGAAAATAAAGTGGCGCTTGTTACTGGCGCAGGTTCGGGAATCGGCCGTGCAGCGGCCATTTTGTTGGCACGCGAAGGGGCAAAAATCGGGGCGGTGAGCCATCACGATGAGGATCTGAAAGACACGGTCGCCGAGATTGAAAAGGCGGGCGGCGCGGTCAAAAAGATCATCGCGGACGTTTCCGATCCGGCCGCCATGGAAGCGGTATGCCGCGACTTGGCACGCGATTTCGGAACCATCGATATCGTTTTCGCAAATGCCGGCATTAACGGTGTTTGGGCGCCCATCGAAGAGCTTAAACCCGATGAATGGGACAAGACCATTAAAACGAACTTGTATGGCACGTTCTACACCATCAAGTTCGCGGTTCCGTATTTGAAGCAGCAAGGCGGATCGATTGTAATCACAGCGTCTGTAAACGGCACTCGTATTTTTAGCAACACCGGTGCTACCGCTTACTCTTGCACCAAGGCGGCGCAAGTTGCGATGGCACAAATGCTTGCGGTGGAGTTGGGTCCAAGCAAGGTGCGCGTAAATGTGATCTGTCCAGGCGCTATTGACACGTCCATCGACGACAATACAGAAAAGCGCGACGTCGACAAAGTGAAAATCCCGGTGGAATTCCCGGAGGGCGAGATCCCTTTGACCGGTAGAGAATCTGGCAAGGCCGATCAGGTGGCGCAGTTGGTGCTTTTCTTGGCTTCCGATGCCTCCAGCCATATTTCCGGCACGCCAGTCTGGATCGATGGGGCGCAATCGCTGCTACAGGGGTGAGACGTTGGGGGAAGTCGAAGGTCGAAGATCCATAGTCGAAAGGGCCAAGGTCGATAATCGATAGTCGAAGGGCAAAGTCGATTTCAAATGTGCGGTCAGCGAGGCTGAAGGCGGTGGAAGTCATAGTTCCGGTCCCCAATCGAGAATCGACAATCAAAATCGAGAATCCCCGGTCGTTGGCAATCAGGCTCGTCGCGACTAGCGACACCACAAAAATCAAATGTTTTGAAATCAGCGTTCGACTTTTACTTTCGACTTACTCGCCTGCGTAGGCCTTCTCAATGCCCGCGATGTCTATCTTGACCATCCCCATCATCGCCTTCATAACGCGGTCGGATTTCTCACGATCGGGGTCGTTGAGATGTTGGAGCAGAATGTTAGGCGCCACCTGCCAAGAAAGGCCATATTTGTCGGTTAGCCAACCGCATTGGACTTCTTCGCCGCCTTCTGTCAGTTTTTCCCAGTAATAATCTATTTCCGACTGGGTCTCGCAGTGGATCATAAAAGACACGGCTTTATTAAACTGAAACTCGGGGCCTCCGTTTAGGGCGATAAACTTCTGCCCATTCAACTCAAAATTAACGACGAGCACGCTTCCGGCCGGTCCTGGCCCTTCTTCGCCCCAGCGGGTCATGTCTGTAATCCTGGAGTTCTTGAACACGGAAACGTAAAAGTTTGCTGCTTCTTCGGCTTGGGTATCGAACCACAAAAATGGTGAGATGGGCTGCATGTTATCTGCTACGGTTCATAGGGCTGTCTGGTTCGTAGGGGTCTATGGCACGTATGGTTCTAATGGTCCGTTCCTAGAAGCTTAGAACCATAGAAACCCAGAGCCCTAGCGGCAACGGGTAAATTCTAGTTGGAATGTCCATTGCCCCAGAAAAAATCGTCGGACCTGAACTGCTACATATCTACAACAAGGTCGATAAAGGCGAACGACTTAACTTTGAAGATGGCATGCTACTCGCCACCACCCCCAACTTAACGGGCGTTGGCTACCTCGCCAATATCATCCGAGAGCGAAAGCATGGAGCGCGCACGTATTACGTTCGCAACCAGCACATCAACTACACCAACATCTGCAACAAGTTCTGCAAGTTCTGCAGCTTCTATGCCAAGAAGGGCGGCCCCGCTCCTTACGAAATGAGCCTGGAAGAAGTAAAGCGCAGACTGGATTGGCACAAAGACACCCCTATCACCGAGATCCACATGGTTGGTGGAATCAACCCGCGCTTGCCTTACAGCTACTACATGGAGTTGGTCAAGCTAGTGAAAGAATCCCGGCCCGGCGTTCACGTTAAGGCCTTTACGGCGGTTGAGATCGTGGAGATCGCCCGGGTTGGAAAGGTTTCCGTTGAGCAGGCGTTAGCCGATTTGATCGAAGCGGGACTAGATTCGCTGCCCGGTGGCGGCATTGAGATTTTAAGCGAGCGCGTTCACAAAGAGCTTTTTGGCAAGAAGCTAAACGGCGAAGAGTGGAAGATGGTGGCGCGCGCCGCTGCAAAGCTTGGCATGAAGCAGTACGCGACTATGCTTTATGGCCACATTGAGACCAAGGAAGAATTGGTCGACCACCTTATCCAGCTTCGAGAGCTTCAGGATGAAACGGGCCACTTTTTAACGATGACGCCCCTCTGTTTTCATCCGGAGGGAACGGAGCTCGAGCACATCAAGCTTCCTACCGCCGATGAAGATTTACGGGCCATAGCTTTATCGCGGTTGATGCTCGATAACTTCGACCACATCAAGAGTTTCTGGATCATGAATACCGTTCCCGTTACCCAAGCGGCGCTGTGGTACGGGGCGGACGATGCCGACGGCACCGTTCACGAATACGAGATCACCTATAAAGAAGGCGAGTTCGGCAACAAGTCTCAGGCGCTGACCCGGGACAACATGATCAAGATGATTGAGGAGGTCGGTCGCATCGCTATCGAGCGCGACTCGCTGTACCACGAAATCGTGCGGGACGAAGAACCTGTGGCGCCGAAGCATATGAGAATCGAGCTTCCTGTTCTGCAGGCATGAATGGGAAGTAAGTAGAAGGTAGTAAGTAGAACTTAGAACATAGAACATAGAACATAGAACATAGAACGAGGAACGTAGAACGTAGAACGTAGCCGAAGGGGCCGGAGCCGTCGCCCAGCCATAAAAGAATTTGAGCGAAAATGGCGAGGTCGCAAGGGGTTCTGATTTTACGCAAAGAGCAACAGCGCACGGAACCTCTCCCCTTAGCGAAAAGGGGCACCAGACCGCACAACCATCGGTCAGGTTTCCCTCTTGAACCCCCTCCGAATGGAATCGTCACCCGGGAAGCAGGGGAGGGGGAGGTTCGGAACCTTGTTTTAGCAGTTGGGCACGCATGACTGTCACACTAGCCGATCTCACCACCGCCCATGGGTGGCTGCAGTCCATCCGCCCTTTACCGCCAGAGGTTGTTAAAGAGCTGCGTAATCGTTACGAGGTTGCCCTCACCCACCATTCCACTGCCATCGAGGGCAATACGCTCACCCAGAGTGAGACCCAAATCATCATCGAAAAGGGTGTAACTATCGGTGGCAAATCTCTGATAGAGCACTTAGAGGTTATTGGGCACAAGGAAGCGCTGGACTTTGTCTTGCAGCTTGCTAGCGACCAGACACCACTCGGCGCGCGCGAGATCCGCGAGATTCATAGTCTGGTCATGAAGGGCCAAAGTAATGGCGATGCTGGAGGCTATAGAAATCTCGATGTCAAGGCGGCAGGCACGGAGTATGTCTACCCTTCGCATCTTAAGGTTCCAGAACTGATGGAAGCGTTTATCCAATGGCTCACGTCAAATCCGCCTCTTCACCCGGTGGAGCTTGCCAGCGAGGCGCACCTTAAGTTCGTGACTATTCACCCTTTTAAGGATGGGAACGGCCGTGTTGGCAGGCTCTTACTCAACCTGATGCTTCTTCGCCACGGTTATCCAATCGCCGTTTTGAAAGTAGCGCAACGAGCTGAATACATCGGGGCGCTTGAGGAAGCGCAATCCGGCGGCAGTCGAGCCAACTTGGACACGTTGGTGATGAATGCTGTTGCCAGTTCTTTTCGTGAGACACTGGGGACGGCCCTCTCCTCCGAATCGGTCAATCTACCGGACGAAAATAAAGCGACCATTTTTGAGTGGATGCAGAGTAGTGGCTGGTGACAGGAACGTCACGGTCTTAGTCTCCAGACTTAGGCTCTTCTGTGCGCCACACATTCTTTCAAGTTGCTTTGCTCGGGGCAGACTATGCGGACCGGAGACTTTCATTGCGACTTACCCAGAACTCCGCTCGGAGCCTCGTGGCCCCTGGTGGTTGTCGCTAACTTCGGATTTAGGAGGCTTGCAACAACCTTTTGTTGGGGCAAACGGTAGCTGCTAGAGAGATTGAGATTTTGGAAAATGGTGCCGGAATAAAGCCGTTAAAGCGTCATTTTCTTTCGGTTGTAGATAAATCTCTTGTCTAATTCAGTCATACGCAAGGTGAAATCTCGGAGAAGTGTCCAGTACCTGTCGCCTCGTAATTCATCTCCCCAGAAAATGTCGTTGCCCCACGCAGCCATGAGGTCGGCCCCGAAAACGTAATAAGCTACCTCTTCTCGTAAAACTCCGCTGTTCACGAGGAAGGCTATATCTTCCAAAAAACCCATGAACTCGAAACGAACGTGAAGCTCCATGGTGGCCAACTCTGGATCATTTCTTGCAATCAACTGAGTTATTCGCTGAAATTCCAAATTCTCGCGATACCATTTACGCAGTTCTAAGAATTGTTTTGTTCGTTTGTCTGCATTCTGCACCGTAAATTCACGTACCGCCTTCGCTAATGTTAGCAATGCAACAGCACCCCCAATAACCGGCGTCACAGTCAATAGGTCATTTATGGCCATGTTCCTAGGATAGTAACATATTTGGCCACAACGTGGGGGCTCGGAAAGCAACGGTCCGAATACCGCCTTGCGAAAACGACCCTGCATTTAGTGTCCTATTACGATCTTTCGCTCCAGCACTCGTCAGCCCTCACCTATCTCCAAAAATCTCGTAACAACCTGGGAACTATGCGTAACCATCGATTGTTGGCACGAATACGAGAGGTACACTTCCTTCTCCATGCTCCTCGGAAAGCGTAACCAAAGAGACGCTTTTGAAAGGCAGGCGGAAAAGGTGTTCCCCTCCGTTTTCGGCACTGCCTTGCGCCTTACTCGTTCGCGAGAGGAAGCGGAAGATTTAGCTCAAGAAGCGATCGTCCGCGCCTATGAAGCGTGGGACCGGTTCGATGGAAGCAACTTTAAAGCTTGGATCCTTCGAATTGTTACCAATCTTTATATTAACAAGTACAGGCAAAAGCAGCGCACACCACAACTAGGTTCCCTGGAAGATGAAAATGCCATGGAGCCGACGGCTGTGGAGAACGAGGAACCGGACCGAAAGCTCTTCGATGAACTTGTAGGATCAGAAGTTGAAGAAGCTCTTGGAAAGGTCCCCGAGGATTTTAGATTGGCAGTGATCCTTAGCGATATAGAAGGGATGACCTATCAGGAAATCGCGGATGCAACCGACGTCCCGATTGGAACCGTTAGATCCCGTCTCGCAAGAGGAAGAGCCATCTTGAGAAAGCAGTTAACGGAATATGCCCGAAAAGAAGGGTTCATAAAGCATGGGGAATAACGCATGAACGATTGGATTGATGTACACGCGCTCGTAGATGATGAGCTCACACCTGAGCAGAGAGTAAAGGTTCAGGAATACATCAAAAATACACCGCAGGCCGAACTTGAGTGGTACGCGGTTCGCGAAGTAAAAGCGGTTTTAGTTACCAAATGCGTCCACCCAGAGTGCGAAGAAACATGGAAGCTCTGCACAAAACGCCTTCAGGAAATCGATAAAACCAAGAGAGTTGAGTCCTTTGTGGGCCGCTATTCTTGGGCCATCTGTGGAGTTTTCATTTGCGTTATCGGTGGCGCAGCATTTTTCAATCGAATGACCGGCGGCAGCCTGCGCACCAACGATGTGGCTTCGGCCAGCTTGGTTCCGATCTCGGCACCTCGATCTCAAACCCCAGACGACGTTCAGAAGTGGCTTCAGGACAACCTTAGCAAAACAATGCAGGTTCAGCCAGGTCGTGTTTCGGTAGTAGGCGGCGGGCAGGGCCAGCTAAAGGATGGCCGCCGAATCGCGGAAGCGGTTATGCAAGACTCTGACGGCGAGTTGAAGTTGTTCGTTATTGAAAAGACGAGCGCCATTTCCGATGTGGAACCGATTGAAGGCCACAGCAGCTATTCCGGTGGGACGATTAAAGACGTGAACTGCATTCTTTGGTCGAACCAAGGCAATGAATACATTCTTGCCGGCGATCGCCCGATCGATCAACTTTGTAGAGTAGCGGACACTCTGTCCACGCATTAAGAAATTATTTCTTATTAACGCGTTCGCTCAACTTCATCTGAGCCTTGATCTCGTCGTCCGTGACCAGGCCGGGTGTGGACATATCGGGATAAGGTGGTTGTCCGGCCTTTAGATAAAGGTCGTAGGCTTCTTGAACGGACATCGAACCGCCATTCTTAAGCGGGATCTTCCTGTAAGGCAAAAGAGTTTGCCTGGCCCATTCTCGCGCCGTAAACGGAAGTGAGTCCCACGGATTAACAGCCTTGTCAGGCTGGTTCGAAATTGTGCGGGTGTTTCCAATAAACGTAAGCCCGCCCACAGAAAGCATCAATAGCGATACGGTAATCCACAGCCGCTTCATCTTTTAGAATGTCCTCAGATAGGAACGAGTGAGAAGTCCAATAAGGACCACAAAAAGACAGCCCTTCTTCGCAAGTAAAAAGGCTGGGTTCTAACCGTTGCGAGCTTTCAGTGGCACAGTTCTTGCGATACCAAGTGCGCCATGATTACAAAGCTTGTATTGGGTATCACACTATTGCCTGCTTTCTTTTTTGCAGGTCCAACTCACCAGAATTCGGCGGCTCTACACAGGGAACCAGGCTATATGCCGTTTACGTCTATTCCCGCAGTTTGCTATCCGAATCAGACAATTAACATCACTGTCAGCGTAAATTCCGCTCCAACAGCGGATGAGACTGTTTCTGTGACGACTTCCGACCCGACCCAGTTCTCGTCGATCCCCAGCAGCGTCGTTATTTCGGCGGGCACTAAGTCAACCACATACAGCGCAACCTTTAGTGGTACGGCGGGCGGATACGTTCAAGTTAACTCTTTGGCCAATAATGTCTCATCCTCTGCAACTACTTATGTTGAGACCTTTGATCTGAAGAGCGAAGCAGTTCGCCTCAAGAACTAAGCATTTTCTTCTGGCTAGACCGTATCGTGAATCTTAAGCCCCTGAATTTTTTGGAAAATTTAGGGGCTTAATCATGCAGAATGGAATGCATGAAGGCGGCGCTCGACGCCCTAAGTGCAGAAACCGTAAGTTTCGCGGTGGTTGATGTTTCGTTTTCCCAGCTGGTGATGGGAGGCGTTGAAGGCTGGCTGCGTCTTTGTGACGACGTCCATCGACTGGTCGATAGCAATGTTGACTCCTACGGCGGCATTCAGATCAAAGATCGGATTGGACGCTATGAGTTTGTCTATGCGTTTGCAAGGGCCAGCTCCGCCATCGAAGCGATGATCGAGATCCAAAAGGCTGTCTTGAAACAAGCAGTAGATGGATTTACTCCGGCCCTGCGAGCCGCAGTATTGACGGGTGAGGTTTCGGGAGAGGGGACCCTCAAAACGGAATCAGCCCTTGAGGAAGCAGTCGGATTAAAAGATCTCGCTCATGTCCACCAAATTTTGATCTCGCTCTCAACTCGGGAACTTGCACGGCTCCAAGTTGGCGATGATGTTAACTTCAAAGACCTGGGCTTGCACCGCTCCGAGGTGTCTCAAACCCCTCAAAGAGTCTTCCAAGTCGTCGCCGATGGCATTCCCTCGGAATTTCCACCCATTCGGTCCATGGAAGAGCCTTTTACGAATATTGGCCACTCCCATAATGTGCTTGTCGGCAGAGAAAAGGAGATGTTCGAAATTGCGGCTCGGTTGCGCGATTTCAAAGTGCTAACCGTTACCGGTGCGTCGGGGGTTGGAAAGAGTCGTATCGTGGAGCAGATCGCTCGGATTTTGTTGCACGATTATCCTGACGGGGCCTTTCGAATTGACCTTGGAGAACTTACTGAGTCCTCGTTCATTGCGGAGAGTATTGCTAGTGAGTTACCGTTCATCGATGCATCGGGCGGGGAACTTGTAAACCTTCTTAGGGATCAACTGCATGGAAGGCAGCTACTGCTGATACTGGATAACTGCGACAACCTACCCCAGGCCATCGCACAGCAGGTGAACTTCCTTTTTGGCGATATAAAAGGCGCAGAGGTTCTTATTACGTGCCGAGAGCCGCTCGGGTTTACCAATGAAGCCTTATTCCATTTGCAACCGCTCGACAATGCGCACCATGATGGCTACGCTGATTCGTGCACCCTTTTGCTTCAGCGAGTTCGCGAAATTATGCCCGGCTTTGTAGTTGCGCCGTCCGACCAATCTGTCTTCACCGAGATTTGCAAGATTCTTCGGGGAATGCCATTAGCGATTGAGCTAGTCGCTTCCAAGTTTAGGGTTCTGAAAGCCACAGAGATCCTCGCCCAAATCAAATATTTGAGCGATGGATCTCTCAGTACTCGAAGTCGAGACCTCCAGAAACTTGTGGACCGAGTTTTGGAATGGATTTATCAGTCGCTGCCTCTTGCTGAAAAGAAAGTGTTTCGCCGATTGGCTGTTTTTTCGGATGGCTGGGATCCGGCTGCCGCTGAATTGATTTGTGCCGATCCGGACCTCCTTCCCGAGCAGATTAAGCACGCCCAAACTCTGCTTGTTCAGAAGGGCCTTGTTCGGAGGCAGAGACTTGGCGTCCACCAGCATCGGGACAGCCTGTACCAAGCTCTTTGGCAATTTGCGCATCGGTGCCTGCAAGAGGCTGGAGAACTTACGACCGTAAAGAATCTTCACCTTAAATGGATGCTTGGCTTGGCTGCACAAACTGATGCAGAAATTCGGGGTCCAAAGCAGAGTCAGTTGATCACGCAGCTCAATCGGGAACGCCATAACATTCGGTTAGCGATCGAGTGGACATTGGATGCAGGAAAGAACGTGGAAGCTGCTCACAAACTGATACGGGGCTTTCAAATGTTTTGGTACAAGCGAGGATACTTTACGGAGGGCAAAATCTGGCTTGAGCGCCTGTTATCGAGTACACCGTATGAAGTTTCGGAGCCCAGGGCGAAATGTCTCAGCATCCTTGGTGTTTTTCTCACGGCATGCGGCGACGAAGAATCGGCCGTGCCTTATTTTGAGCACGCGCTTGACCTGGCCACGAAAATTAGAAATGAGGATTTGCGCGCCACTGTTTCAGGAAACTTAGGGATCTGTTATCGAGGGCTGGGAAGACTCGATTCGGCGGTCGCCGCCTTCCAAAACACCATCTCTTACTTTCAACAGACAAGAAAGGACGGAATGCTTGCGACAGCATTGAGCAATCTCGGAGGCCTATTTATCGAGTTGAAGCGCTACGATGAAGCCCGCGCCACTCTTGTTGAAGCACTGCAGCTAAATCTCCAGCTTGGGAATGAGTGGGCCGTGATTATGGTGAGATTCAACATCGCCCAGCTTGAGTTAGAGCAGGATTCGTTTGAAGCAGCCGAACCTTTACTAAACTCGGCGCTCACGAATTGGTACGGCCAGCAGGATCTTCGCGGCGTGGCTATGTCATTAAAGTCGCTTGCGGTGTTATCTAACCGTCTTGGGCAAGATGATCGGGCCGCCGTTCTTCTAGGTGCCGCATCATCCGTAAGAAGCCAGATCCATCAAACACTTTCTAGAATCGAGGTTCCAGCCCACGAAGCTCTCGTTCAGAAGTTAACGAAGTCTCTTGGAGAAGCTCCATTTTTCAGAAAGTGGGGCGAAGGAAGCGGATTATCGGCCGAAGCGGCAGTAGCTTATGCAATCGGTTCAAGTTCTGTTGTGGAAGCTACTTAGAATTGGCCCGGCACCAGGTAACGTATATGAGAACGGAATAAGTTCGCTTTACCGTCTATTGCTAGGGCAAACTGTTCCATAGAAAGGTGAAATTGTTTATGCGCGTTAGCAGACCTGTCATTTTTATCGCTTTGTTTTGTATAGCCGCTTTTGTAATCGGCTGCGGAGGAACCAGCAACGATGGTAGCGGACCTCCGGGCGGATTAACCGGAGCGACCACGGGCTCAACCGCGGGCACGAGCGGAGGTATTGGGGGCACGGTTGGTGGAACTACTGGTGGAACCACTGGCGGCACAACGGGCGGATCAACCGGAGCCGGGATTTAGCTCAAGAGCAGGCTCACAAAGCTATTTGGCTTGATCGTTACAGTGACGCGATTACCTTCGAGTTTCGCGTCACCTTCCGTTGCCCGCTCCATTAGGTCGACACATTCGGCTTTTGATTTTCCAGCAGTTAAGGTCGGGTCAAGGGTGAGAACAGCCTCTGTTTCCTTGCCTTCGTATTCGGTTAGCCTTAGAACGATACCGTCTTGATGTTCGGCTTGTTTTAGGCTTGAGAGCACCACGTTTGGCGTTGCGACCTCCGCGAAACTTCTTGTCGTCGGCGCTTTGCCATTGTGAAGTTCCAAGGGCGACACGATGAAAGGATGGTTCCAGGCCGCGCCCATTCTGCAAAGCTCGGCCTTTGAGGGCGACTTGCTATGAAACTGAACCGCATACCTTAAGTTGGTTTGGGCCACTTCCGGCGCATGATCGGGATTGAACGAAGAGCGCACGACTCTCATCTTCAGCCCTTGATCGTAAGTCTCAAATCCATATTTGCAGTCTTGAAGGAGGGTAAATGCTCCGCCGGTGTCCAGCTTGACGTGGCAGAACCGCAAACTTGGAATCTCAGCTCTAGTTTGTGGTTTGTGTGTGACCGTGCCAAAGGGGGTCTCATAAATCGTTTCGGTTACCATGGAACTGGTTTCGAAATCGACCAACAAGCCAGGAATGCCAACCGTTTTGTCGCCGATCTCGCGCCAATCGACCACGGCTTCAAAGTCCAACCTTGGTTGAAGTGGATGCACGAGGGCGTTTAGTTGAACGGAGCTCTTAGTGCCCAAAACATCCAGGGTGGATTCTGCCCGCCCAGCGATCGCGCCGGGACCCTCGGGCAGAGTCGTTCCAATGTTCCAACGCGGGCCGTAGGTGTGGAACGAACTGGATCTGAGATTCTTTCTCTCTACTTCCTCGCCCAATATCCAAGCGGACATAAATTTATCGTGCTCAACAACATTGCGCCAGGTTCCAAAACCGCCATTTGAAAACTCTTGAGATGTGGCCTTAAGACGGGCCTGCTTGAGGCCGCCGCTTTGGCGGTCGAACTCGATAATCATTTGCGGAGTCTCGAAGGTCTCGTTATTGAGAGCCCTGATGAGGGGCACATTGGCGTTGGCAGCCCCTTCGCAAAGAAGGTAGGTTTTGTATCCGAGAGCCGGCACATCCTGGGCATAGAACAGCATCGTGATCTTCTTATGGCCCCAATCTTCGCCGGCGGCAAGGAAAACGGTGGGGTAGGCGACGCCTTTTTCGTCGAGGGCAACCACGTTCTCGGGGTTGAAATCGGTATCGTAAAGGGCGACCTTGATCGGTTCCGAGCGCGCCCACGCACACGGGTTGTAAACGACAAATGCCTTGAAATACTTGCCGCCACCGGACACCTGCGAGTAGCCGGTGCGCCCGGCGCCGATGCCGGATCCTGCTTCAAAACTATTCTGATTCTTGGTACCCTCCGCTTTTTCTTCTTCGGCCTCGGGCGATTTGGGTAGGAGGGAATAGGTATCGATTTCTCTGCCAATGCCCTTTAGGGCTTCACGTTTGATTGCGCCCGTAATCGCGCCGACTTCTTGGAATAGCCCAGTTGCGTGCTCGCGTGTTTCGCGAACGCCGGAACCGGGAAGAATATCGTGGAAATGGTTGAAAAGCACGTTGCGCCAAGCGTCTCGTAGTGGCTTGCGATTCTCGTGGCCGCTGATTAAGGAGAGCGTCTCCGCTTCAACGCAATAGTTCTCTCCGAATCGGTTTGCCTGTTTAATCAGGCTTTGTGACGTGTAGCAGCCGGTGAACTCATAGTTCAGTTCGTGGTTCAGAACGGGCAGCTCGATCTTGCTCTCTTTGGCTTCCTTCTCAACCCGTTCGTAATATGTTTTGCACGTGCTGAAAATGACACGCGGATAGATTGGGAACGTATCCAGCAGCTTTAGATAGTCGATCTCGACTTTGGTCGGCCCTCCGCCGTGGTTGCCAATTCCGTAGATATTCAGCCACTCGTGAAGCTTGGTTTGCTTCACAAATTCGACCATAGGCATGGCCACGTCGTCGCCGATGTTGACGTAGCTGTTGTACCAAGTGGTTTCTCGGTTAACCAAAACGCGAGCGCCATTTGGCGCCTCCCAGTAGAAAAGGGGCGGGCGAGGCTGGCCCGTTAGCGGGTGGTCCACACCACCGCCAGTTCGGCAAGAATAGTAAAACTTGACCCCGCCTTGAGCCAAGATCGAGGGGATTGTGTTGGCATGCCCGAAGGTATCCGGCTCCCAATCGATAGGCACATCTTCCGGTGCTAGATGGAATTTTTCCTTGAAATACTCACGGGTGTAGAGCAAGTGCCGGCATAGGGCCTCGCCGGAGGCGAGATTCTTGTCGCCTTCCACCCAATGGACGGCGGTGACCTCCCAGCGGCCCTCCTTCACCCGCTCTTGGATCTCCTTAAACATGGCCGGATGGTGTTTTTCTATGGCCGCGTAGACGCTGGCTTGGCTTTGGGAGTAAGTGAAGTCCGGGTAGAGCTTCATGAAGTTGAGCACGGATGCGAAGGTATCGTGCGTCATGGAGACGGTTTCCGGCCAACTCCACATCCAGTTCATATCGATGTGGCCGTGCCCCACGCAGTGGATGGTGTATTTCTTGGCGGCTTGGCCGATCTCTTTGAGGTCTTGCTCTATTTCTGCGACGAGCTTTTGGAAGCTGGGTAGGCCCTTGGTTGGATCGAAGTTCTCCAGCTTGGCTCTCGCTTGTTTTACTAGTTCTGGACTGTTTGTGGGGACTTCTTTGGCGGCCGCTTCAATGAATGCTTCGGCAAACTCTATTTGAATCTCGGCTCTTTTCAGGAGAGCATCGACGGCAGCGGTGTTGGAGGTAGAAAGAACGCGGGAGATGCGCCCTTTCGCGACGGGGTTCATTGCGCTGAGAATACCGGTTTGATGTTATGAAAGAGACGATCCTCGCAGAACCATGCAACCAATTACACGTGGAAGCAATTGTCAGTCGGATTGCCGCTGATTTGGGCCTCGATCTAAAGGCTCTTACTCTCGCCAAATACGCGGGCTGTATCCATTGGCATTTACGCAAACCCGGACAGAAGGGAACCTTGGAGATCACTTGGTGGCCCGAGAAAGACAAAGTCTGGGTTTCTTTGCGGGAAAACCGGATGGGCGACTGGATTGATGAGGCTGTTGAGTTCTTGGTTTGCGGGTTCCATGCAACAACCGAACAACAAAATTGAGCCCAGACCCAGGTTTTTCAGGTTAATTCCTCGGGACCTATCTTGGGTTCGCGGACAGGAACAGTCACATTCCCTTAACTAAATCGATAAGCGTGTTCAGGCTGAATAACCGTTATCGATTTGTAGCGCCACCTCCGGGGTGCGGAATGGACGGAACGGTCACTTACCGGTGGTGTCGCTCGACGTCGCGGCTTTCGCCGTTTGTCTCGCTCAACCACCGGCTACCTTGGTGAAACCCTTCGGGGTTGATTGCGGCAGCGCCACTAGGCTCCTTGCTGTCAAAGTTTCTAGGATTGAGGTTTTTTGTCATTGCATGTATCGTCATCGAAAACGGCTACACCATGCAAAATTCCTGCGCTGTAGTATGTTCTGTATGGGAGAGAGAACAAGGAAGTACAACGGGGAGAAACGCAAGAGCTTCCTCAACCGGCTGGGCGGCCGGCTTGAGTTCACCCCAAGAACGCTGGCGGCGCTTTTCGTCTCCGGAATGTTTACGGGATTAATGATCAGGGGTTTCGTGCCTGGTGCGTATGGTGTAAGTGGACCGGGGGAGCTCGCGCAAATGGATGCTACTTTGTTTAGCAGCCGAGTGGTAAACAGCGCCGCCACGGAAGTAGGCGCTGCTTATTCGAAAGTGGTGGCCCATGACCACAAAACATGGACGATGCAAGTGACCAAGGACGGCCACGTTTTGGACGTCACCTCCAACTAAGAGCTTTTCACAGCCAAGGGGAGAATGAGAGACGAGACGGCCCGCTTTCTGGCGGGCCGTTCTTAATTAGTCGGTGCGGACCTTCCAGCTTTTCCAGTAATCGTCGTCTTCGATTCCAATAGCGGCTTTCGTGAGCTTAAGGGGATGGAAGGTGTCCAACATCACGGCAAGCTCCTCAGTCTTTGTCGCGCCAAGCGATTTTTCGACCGTACCCGGCTGCGGCCCATGGGGAATGCCAAGCGGGTGGAGCGTGATAGATCCGATTTCGATACCTTTCCTGGCTCCATACTTGTCGTTAACGTAGTACATCACCTCGTCGGAGTCGACGTTGCTATGATTGTAAGGAATCGGGACCGCATCCGGATGGAAATCTAGCATTCTTGGGCAGAACGAGCAGACCACAAAGTTGTGCCCTTGGAAGGTTTGATGAGTGGGCGGCGGCATGTGCAGCTTGCCCACAATCGGCGAGAAATCGTTAATGTTGAAGGCATAGGGGAATACAAATCCATCCCAACCAACCACGTCAAGTGGGTGGTGAGGGTAGGTATACATGGTGAGCCTTCCGCGAGCGGCAATAAGGACCTTGAATTCGCCTTCCTCATCGTGAGTTTCCAACGTTTGGGGTGGACGGATATCGCGTTCTGTATAAGGCGCATGCTCTAAAAGTTGGCCATATTCATTGCGGTAGCGCTTCGGCACCTCTATGGGCCCGTGGCTTACGATGGCGATCATTTTGACCGGTAAGGAATCGAAGTTGAGTTTATAGATGGTGCCGCGTGGAATAACTAGGTAGTCGCCCGGCTTAAACTGAACCGAGCCAAACAGAGACTCCATCTTGCCCGAACCATCGTGGATGAAAAGGAGTTCGTCGCCTTCGGAGTTCTTGTAGTAGTAATCCATCTGGTCAGCGACATTCGCCTGTGACCAGATGACATCCTGGTTCCCCATGAGCGGGACTCGGCCATCGATGGCATCGCCACAGGGCTTCAACTGCGCGGTTTTCAGGTGACGATGGCGCAGCGGTTCGTCGTCCAGGAACTTTGGAATGGCCTCTCCACGGTCTTCCCAGCCCGAAACTTCGGTGGGCAGATGGATGTGATAGAGGGTAGAAAGTGGGCCGCTAAACCCGCGGGTGCTGAACAATTGCTCTGAGTAAAGCCCTCCATCGGACTTTCGAAAAACGGTGTGATGCTTTGCGGGAAGTTCGCCGAGCCTGACGTACCTTGCCATGTTTTGATTCTCCTTTGAATTTCTACGATTAGTTTACGCCCTGGGACTATTCTTTAATGTGATCCTTTAGAAGGGCCACGATGTACGATCTTAAGAGAATGAAATACGCAGATCTGAAGGTGATGGAATCTGTTGTGCCCTTGAACGGTAATCGTATTACTGTTTACCGACCGACCGCGCCAATAAGTCGCACGTTTTTCTCAGCTAGGTCTGAGGGCGAATGTTATATCTTTGCCGACTTCACTGGGATGTGCGAACTGGCAACTTGGGCGGCCTTAGCTGCCATTAGCATAGATTCGATCGTTTGGATTCCGAAAACCGGGGACCAGGTCGGCTGGGCAGAAGATGTGGCGCCCCCATGTGATTTGATCTTGTCACATCATTCTTGCCAACTCAGGGCATCAGAATGGAAGGATGCCCGGCAATACGCCGACAAAGGGAGGGGCCGAACACTCTCGATTTCCATACCAGAGGTAGATCAGGAACAAAGGTCGAATGGAGGGCCACGGCGATACGAAGAGAGGCCGTTAGTTCATTTGCACTCGCATGCAAATACCGTTTTCGTTTCGGGTGATCGTAAGTCTTTTGAGCTCATGCATCGACATTTTTCCTCGTTTTGGGAGCAGTCCGTCACGAACGACCATTGCCACATTTCCGGCAAGGACCACGAAACGGAAGATCTAATGATCATGTTCGTCGTGCCCGAAGACTGGAAGCCTGAGAAAAACCTATAATCAGATATGCCAGAAAGTGTTGAAGAATATCTCCGGACCCTCCCGCGGGACCGCCGCGAGTCGATGGAAGCGGTGAGGGCGACCATCCTAAAGCATCTGCCAAAGGACTATGAGGAAGGCGTCCTTTATGGCGGCGTTGGCTACTACGTGCCGCACTCCGTGTATCCTGCCGGATACCATTGCGACCCGAAAATCCCCCTGCCTTTAGCTGTTCTCACGAGCAAGAAAAACTACATGTCTCTCCATTTGATGACCATTTATGGCAACGAAGAAATGCGTTCCTGGTTTGAAGACGCCTATGCTAAGGCTGGAAAGAAATTGGACATGGGCAAGGCATGCCTAAACTTCAAAAAAGCAGAGGAGCTACCTTTAGAAGTAATCGGCCAAGCAATCGCCCGTGTTTCCGCCAAAGATTATATTGCGAAGGTTCAAGAGGCGATAGGCAGAAAGAAGAAGTGAGGTCTGGGCCGCATAGGCGTTAAAATAAGGTCTTCCAGAGATAATTTCCAAGGTTTGCGACTCGCGCCTCTCCCGGTTCGCGGACTCACCGACCTCTCCATTCGGGAGAGGTTTGTGGCTGCGGGAATGCCAAGGTGGCTTATTTTAACGCCTATGGGTCTGGGCCGTAGGTTGGTGAGGTTTGGTATCCTACTGCGTCCGTGCATTCGAGATTTCCTGAGCAGTGATGGAGGAGATCTCTCACACGGAGTTCGGGATGACAACCCACGGAGTTCGGGATGACAGCACATGGAATTCGGGATAAATAACACACGGAGTTCGGGATAACACAAGATCACTCGATGGTCCTAAGGCACACATAAAGGGATGATTTACTTAGGATTAGACTGCGGCGGTTCGTCGACCAGGGCACTTGCTACCGACGAAAACGACGAAGTTCTATTTCGGGGCAACTCTGGCGCGGCAAACCTAACTTCGACGCCGGATGATCTGCTCCGAAATCATATAAAGAGCGCGCTGAGGAACAGCCCCGTTCCCAGCCACGTCTGCGGCTGCTTTGCCGGGCTTATCACTCCCGACGACGGCGAACGCGCGGCAAATATTTTAAAAGGAATTTTCCCGAACTCGGCCATCCGGGTCGAGCCGGATTACTGTGCGGCCCTAGCCGCCTGTCCCAACGGCACCGACATCTGCGTGATTGCGGGCACCGGCTCCTTAGTTTGCTCTCGCCCGAAATCTAACGTTTTCAAATCGGGCGGCAGAGGTTACTTGCTTGGCGATTACGGCTCAGCTTTTCGCTACGGACGAGAGTTTCTACAACATCACTTGGACAGCGAAGATATACAGCAATTGGCAGCCATCCTAAACCCATTATTTGGCAGCACCGACGAGGCGCTTCTCCTTTCTGCCATTTACCGCGGCGGCCCTCCGGCACCAAGGCTGGCTAAGCTCGCCGCCCAGTTTGCTCAAGATGTCACCTCTCAGGAGCCCTACGCCCTGGATTTTCTGTTAAATGAAACGCAAAGACTCTCTTCTGTTGTAATAAGCCATGCGGAGCAGCATTTTCCACTCTTGAAAGAAACAAATGTTTGTCTAGCGGGAGGACTGTGGAAAATTTCACCGATCTATGAATCAGAGTTAGAGATTAGGCTTAAAGAACTCTCAGGTGGAAGGCAGATCAATATTCATAGAATAAAACGTGCACCCGTGATGGGGGCTGTCATACTTGCGAAAGAAGCTACTGGATGAGTACAGAATCTAGAAATCCCCGATCTTTTGGCTTGGACAAGATGAGCGCGCGAGAAATCGTCCGCTTGATGAATGAAGAGGAACGAGCCGTAATGAGCGCTCTTCAGGAAGCTGAAAAGCCCCTTGCCGTGGCTGCCGAAAAGGCCGCTATTGCGTTTCAGGAAGGCGGTCGCATCATTTACGTAGGCGCGGGCACCAGTGGCCGTATTGCCACCGCCGATGCCGCCGAAATGCCACCCACTTTCGGGATAGACTCCTCGAGCTTTATTGCGATTGTTGCGGGCGGCAACGCGGTCGCTTCAATGGCCAAAGAAGACGCCGAAGACAACGAGTACGAGGCGATGCGGATCTTAAACGACATGGCGGTTACGCCTGTCGATATCGTTATCGGGATCGCTGCCAGCGGCCGTACGCCGTTTGTGGTTGCCGCCGTGCGCCACGCTCGCCAGAAGGGTTTGTGGACGTGCGGAATCGTGAACAACGCAGGCACTCCTCTGGCTAAAGAGGCTGACCTTGGCATCGTTTTGAACACCGGGCCCGAAGTTCTTACCGGTTCAACTCGGCTAAAAGCCGGCACCGCGCAGAAGCTGGCTCTGAACCGCATCAGCACCGCCGCAATGGTGCTATCGGGCAAGGTTATCGAGAACCTGATGGTGGATGTTAAGGCGAAGAACCAGAAGCTTAAAGAGCGATGCGCCCGGATTGTGCACGATCTCACCACGGCGACTTATGACGAGGCTTGGGAAATGTTGGATAACCATGGTTGGAACGTTCGCCGCGTGGTTGGCCTTTTGAACGCGCCCGTCCCCGCCGCCGGCGGCGAATGAAGAGAATCTCGATTGTCGATTGTCGATTTCGATTGGGGATTGTCCGGTTTTAGAGTGCGCGAACCTGTTCGCGCTTTAGTCTGGCGCGAAATGTCGGATTTGGCTGGCGACTGCGTTCGGTCGCGACTTGCCAAAGCTCGATCAAGCTCGAGCACTCTAAAGTGTCTTTGCCCCCTTTGAACTAAACACTCGACGCTCAATTCCGTCCCTCCACCTATCATTTTTCACTTATCACTTTTCACCTATTGCCCCATGAGCCAGATACACTAAGCAAGTGAAGGCGTCGAACACCCTATTCGCGGTTTCGCTTTCGATCTTTGGCGCTGCCACGCTATTCACAAACGCGCGCCCGGCTCAAACCAAACCGGCCACTTTCGAGGGCCTTGCTAAGCCCTTTCTAAAGAAATACTGCATCTCTTGCCACTCAGGCGCCTCGCCTGCGGCTGGCGTCGACTTCACCAGATATGAGTCGGAAGCCTCGATCCTGAAGGGGAACGATGTGTGGACCCAGGCAACACGCTATCTAGCTTCCAAGCACATGCCGCCGGTGGGTAGTCCGCAGCCCCCGGAATCCAGCCGCCAAGAGCTTGTTCTTTACATCCAAAAGGTGCTGAACAGCCAATGCGGACTGGCTGATCCGGGACGCGTAACCATCCACCGCCTAAACAGAGCCGAATACGCAAACACCGTACATGATCTGCTTGGCGTCGAGTTTCAAGGCACAGATGATTTTCCGAACGACGATGTTGGTTACGGATTCGATAATATCAGCGACGTTCTTTCCATGTCCCCGCTCCTGATGGAGAAGTATCTAAACGCGGCGGAGCAGGTGGCAGAAAAAGCGATCGTCCTCCGAGAAGGCGACACGAAATACTTCGATCCGATGGATTTCAAGTTTCCCGAGGGGAAGTTTGCCCATGCCGAAGAGCAAGCCTTGGGATTCTTTAGCAATGGCACGGCCTATATTGAGGACAAGTTCGCGAAGGGCGGCCACTACATCGTTAAGATAAGGGCCTACGGCGACCAGGCCGGCCCTGACCCGGCCAACATGCTCATCACCATGGACGGGAAAGGTTTGGGCAGCTTCAACGTGAAGTCGCGCAAGTTCAAAGATGCGGAAGATTTTTCGATTCCTGTCTCGATTTATGCTGGCCCACATAAGATCGGGGTGGCCTTTACCAACGACTACTACAACGCAAAGGACCCCGATCCCAAAAATCGAGATCGCAATTTGTATGTTGTTGGCGTGAGCATCGAAGGCCCTCAGGAACCGGATTTCGCAATCCCAGAAACCCAGTCCCAACTGCTTCCGAATGAGCCCGCGCCGGGCCAAGAGCCGGCAGCGGCGAAGGCGTTCTTCACCAAGTTTGCCGCTCTTGCCTATCGACGGCCGGCCACAACGGATGAGATTCAGCGGCTCTGTCAATATGTCCCCTTGGCCATGAAGAACGGCGATTCGTTCGATCGCGGCATCCAGGTGGGGATCGAGGCGGCGCTCTGTTCGCCAAGTTTTCTGTTTAGGGTGGAGACGGACCCAAAGCCGAATGACCCTAGCGCCAAGAGAATGTTAAACGGCTACGAACTGGCATCGAGGCTATCCTATTTCCTTTGGAGCAGCATGCCAGATCGGCAGCTGTTTGCCCTCGCCGCCGATGGCTCGCTTGAGAAGCCGGATATTCTCGTTCAGCAAGCAATGCGTATGCTTCGCGATCCGCGAGCGAAAGCTCTGTCGGATAACTTTGCAACGCAGTGGCTAACTTTACGGAAGCTGGCCATCGTCTCGCCCGATAAAACTACCTATCCCTCCTTTGATGACCAGATGCGTCAGGATATGGCCCAAGAGACGAAAGACTTCTTTGCTAGCGTGGTTGATAGCGACAGCAGCGTGGTGGACTTTTTGGACGGACGCTACACGTTCATTAACGAGCGACTGGCCAAGCTCTATGGGATCGATGGTGTCAGCGGGGATCAGTTCAGGAAAGTAAGTTTGGATGGCACGCCGCGTGCCGGCATTTTGACCCAAGCAAGCGTTCTCACCGTCACCTCCAATCCAACCAGGACATCGCCCACAAAACGCGGCAAATGGGTGCTGGAAGAGATTCTGGGCACACCTCCTCCTCCGCCCCCTCCTGGGGTTGGTGTGATTAACGAACAGGAGGCTAGCGCCAATGTGACCACCCTTCGCCAGATGATGGAGGAGCACCGCAAAAATCCGGCCTGCGCGGCATGCCATGCTCGCATGGATCCTCTAGGATTTGGGCTGGAGAACTTTGATGGAGTCGGTAAGTGGCGAGATAAAGAAGGGAAGTTTCCCATCGATTCCAGCGGCGAACTGCCCGATGGCCGCAAGTTCAATGGCCCAACTGGGCTGACCACAGTCCTTCTTGGCCAAAAAGACTTATTCGTGAGAACCTTGGGCGAAAAGCTGTTGACCTACGCCCTTGGCCGTGGCCTCACCGCATCCGATGAATGCGTTCTCGATGGCATCGAGAAAAAGGCCGCCGCTAACGGCTACAAGTTTTCCGCGCTAGTTAAAGCAATCGTTCTCAGCGATCCGTTTAGGAAGAGGAGAGGAGATTCGGTCACGGAGTAAATGATGAAGATTACTGTTTGTCATTGCGAGGAGCCCGCGGGCGAGGAACGCGTGAGGGAGACGCGGCAATCTTTCTGGCATATCACCGGCTGCAAATCCGGTGGCTGGCCCGGTAGATCGCCACGTCGGCCCACGGAGAGCCTCCTCGCGATGACAAATTTATAAGACTCAAGACTTAGGACCAGGACACAATCATGATATCTAGAAGAACCGTACTCAGAGGCCTTGGCGCATCGGTCGCTCTGCCGATGCTGGAATGCATGATTCCCGTGCGAGCGCTGGCCGCAATGGGCAAGACCGCCCCAATGCGCATGGGATTCTTCATGGTTCCGAACGGGATCAACATGGCGCAGTGGACGCCAACCGCAGAAGGGGCGGCCTATGAGCTGCCTGCAACCCTGCAGCCCTTGGCGGCAATAAAGGGCTCACTGAACGTTTTAAGCGGCCTTACTCAGCATAACGCAGAAGCGCTAGGCGACGGCCCGGGTGACCACGCCAGGTCCGCTTCTGTATGGCTCACGGGCGTTCACCCAACAAAAACGGCGGGCACCGGTATCCACGTTGGCGTTTCGGTCGACCAAGTTGCGGCCATGAAAATCGGCCAGGCAACCAAATTTGCCTCACTGGAATTGGGGTGCGAGCGCGGGGCAAACGCGGGTGATTGCGATTCCGGTTACAGTTGCGCTTATTCCAGCACCATCGCATGGGCGGGGCCTTCAACGCCCTTGCCGAAAGAAGTGAATCCTAGACTCGTTTTTGAAAGACTGTTTGGCGGCGGGGAAGCGGGTGAAAAGGCCGAGAGTGTTGCCAAACGGAATGCCTACCGCTTAAGTGTTTTGGACATGGTTTGGGAGGATGCCAGCAAGATCAAGAGCCAGCTAGGCTATCACGACCAGCATAAGCTTGATGAATATGTGACCGGTGTGCGAGAAATCGAGAAGCGCCTAGAGGCCTCTGAACGCGACCAGCACTTGGCTGTTTTGCCAACTGGCGGCGCGCCCAAGGGCAACCCTACTTCTTTCGGCGAACATATTCGGCTGATGGGCGATATGATGGTTCTTGCTTTTCAAGCCGACCTCACTCGCATTGCCACCTTCATGATCGCCAACGAGGGTAGCAACCGAAGCTACGATGAAGCGGGCGTGCCGGAAGGGCATCATGATGTTTCGCACCACGGCGGCCATCCCGACAAGCTTTTGAAAAAGCAGATGATCGACACGTTCCATATTCGGCAGTTCGCCTACGTGATGAACCGATTGCAGTCGATTAAGGAAGGCGATGGGACGTTGCTTGACAACTGCATGATTGTTTACGGCGGCGGCATCAGCGATGGCAACGCCCACAACCACAACAACCTGCCGATTTTGATGGCCGGTAAGGCGGGTGGGGCGCTTAAGACGGGACGACATATTACATATGCCGACCAGACCCCAATGAACAACCTTTATCTTTCGATGCTGGACCGCATGGGTGTTCCCGTGGAGACTTTGGGGAACAGCACGGGGAAGCTGGTCACTTTATTCTGAACCTGGTTTGACAACCATACCCTGGATCTACAAAATTTTGAGTAAGCCCTTCCCTCCTTTCCAAGGAGGGATCGAGGGAGGATGACCGAGAGCGCTCGACTGAGCGTGCAACGAAGACTGCCCGATCGTTTCTGAAATGTTCGCCTGCGCATCACTCTGAATAGTTTCAAATCGCGAAGCGTTTCATCCGGAACGAGGCCTCCGGGCCGAAGTGATGGACGCGGGTCGCCTAGTTAGTTCCGGCAAATCGTTAAAGTGAGGGCCGCAAGCGGTCCTACACTTTAACGATGTGCGAGATGGGGTGGGTGGTTCCTCGTTCCTCACTTCGCTCGGAATCCCGGCCGCTCAATCGCTTCAACCTAATGTATCCACTAATCTAGCTGGAAGTTAGAAAACTGCGCCATTGCCCAGGTCACCATCGCGAATATTGCGACCAGCATTAGGAGGAGAATAACTAGCAGCGCGGTCCAACGCTTGAGGGTAGCTTTTTCGCGATCCTGTTGTTCACTGCTCATCTGGCCTCTAGCACGTCACTCGTCGCGCGTCACCCTAAAGCAGCCTTCTCAAAAACACTAGTTCACCGCAGTGATAAGCGTTGTGGTCCGCTCCCAGCAAGACCTGCCTCACCAGATTGTGCTTCTCTTCCCATTCAAAAGGCTTAAAGAGGTCGCCGCGCATGGCGAGATCGGCCAACTCGTCCCGATCCGATAAAAACTGCTGAACTTTCTCGATCCACGCGCCCTCGGAGGGCGGCCCAGTCTCCACTGGCCAATAGCCGGCCGGCCATTCCTTCTCAACGTAGCGTCCGTCGTAATTCTGTGCCCAGTCTAACGTATCCCTAAGCGAAAGCTGCATATGACAAAGGATCTGCCACGCGCTGCGCTCGGCCTTTGGCGGCACCACCCCGCGTTGGCTTGGCCCAAACTGGGCGATTATCTCCTCGAAAGTGTCATACGCTTGGCCGCCTTTTAGATAGCTGACCAACTGACGGCGAAGTTCAGCGGCGTGCTCCATACCGCGATTATATTCCTAACTGATGCCCTGGCGTGCGGCCGTTAACATCGCACTGGCAAAGCGGTCGATTTCATCCACGGTTGAGTAAATATTGGGGCTAACCCGAATCCCCTGAAAACGTGGGTGGGTGATGCTGGTCACAAAAATGCCGTGCTTATTCATCAGCCAGCCGCCGAGGTCGCCGTTGCTGATGCCTTTGATTTCGACAGTTGTGATGGCGCACGAATGCTCGGGATGCAGGTTGGTATGGAAAACCACTTTGGATTCGTTCTGGATTTTGTCGGTCCAGCGTTTGCGAAGGTGGCGCAAGCGGTCCGCTTTTCTTTGTCCGCCGATGAGTTCGTGGAACGTGATGGCTTCTCCAATCGCGTTGTGGTTGGCGGCGGGGTGAGTGCCGATTTCCTCGAATTTGCGGATGTTGGAATCCATGTCCTTGCCCGCTGCCATGAGGGGCCAAAGGTCTTTGATCTTGTCCTTTTTCACGAACAGCATGCCCGTTCCAATGGGTGCCTGCAGCCACTTATGAAGGGAGGTCCCGTAGTAATCACAGCCAAGATCATCGCGTTTGAAGGGGAACTGGGCGAATGCGTGAGCGCCATCGACAACCACCGGGATGCCGTGCTCTCTTCCAAGGGCGGTGATATCGTGGATAGGATAGATTTGGCCTGTCATGAAGATGACGTGGCAAACGAGCATCATTTTGGTTTGCGGTGTGATCCCCTTTCGGTAGGCTTCCACCAACTCTTCTTTGGTTTCCGGCGCGGCGGGCACCGGCACCTGCACCAATTTGATGCCGTATCGTCGCTCCATTTGCTGGAGGGTGGTCACCATGCGCGGATAGTCTTGATCCGTGCAGAGCACTTCATCGCCGGGTTTTAAGTCGTGGCCGGCGAGGCAGGTTTCTAAGGATTCGCTGGCGTTGCGGGTAATGGCGATTTCTTCCGTATCCACGCCGAATAGACCGGCTAGCCGTGCCCGCACGTGCTCAACTTCCGGCTCTAAATCCCGCCACATGTAAAGGCTAGGGGCCTGGTTGGAATAGGCGATTTGGCGCTTTAGCGCTTCTTGCACTATACGCGGTGAAGGACTGCAGCCGCCGTTGTTAAAGTTGGCGATGTTCGGATCGAGGTCGAACGCCTCGCGGATCTGGATCCAGAAATCTTCTTCGTTTGGTTCTCCCGAGTATCGGCCGACCAGCTTTTCGACGGCGCTTAGGGTGTCGTTGCGGAAGGCGGCAATTGTGGTGGCGCAGAGGATGAAGTCGCGGCGCGTCATAAGAGTTAGTATGCGCTTTTAAAGTTTGTGGAGTCGCTGGTGGTTTAATTTCACGCGAAGGTCGCGAAGGAGCGAAGAACGCGATTGATGGATTCAAGGGGAATTTCACACAGAGGCACTGAGATCGCAGAGGATTGATCCGACTTCGCGTGAAATTCTTTACAGATCGAAATATTCCGCTTTGCCCTTAGCCGTAAAGACCTTATGATCGCTCCGAAGCTCAGCTTCATTTGGTTTGACAACCAGATCATAAGTCTTGCCTCGCAGATGAAAATTCTGGATATGAACGGTAACGCCGGAATCCCCATTCAGCCTCAGCCGGCCATCCGGTTCGATATCGCAGAGGTTCTCGATGCCGATAAGGCATAACAGCGAGCCCCAAGTATAGTGAGGGTCGGAGCGGCCCTCGCCCGTGATGCCATTAAAGTTTTCGTGGCAACTGCCATCCGCGTTCCAGTTCTTCATAAAGAGGGCAACTGATTTGGCGGCAAACTCTTGGCGCCGGGCGTCGGTCCCGTAACGGCGAAGGCCCTGGAAAAAGAGATAGTTGGTTGGCGCCCAAATCGTGCCTCGCCAGTAGCCCTGGGCGGGGAAGGCGGGGTCGTCGCGGCTGATGGTCGGAGCCATATATTCGCCGCCAAACTTATCCTTTTGAAAGAACAAGTTAAGCATTTTGTCGGCCTGATCTTTGCTGGGGACGCCCGCCATCATCGGATAAAAGTTAAGGGGCGAAAGGCGGTTGTAGAAGCTGCCATCCCAAAATTTGTATTGGTACACGCCGGCCTCGTCGTTCCACAGCTTTTCGTTGATGTTCTTGGCCATTGTGTCGCGGTCTTGGTAAAGATCAAGCGCATCTTTTTTCTTTCCAAGGATGGTTGCGATTTTGGCAAGGTATTCGGCATCCATCGCCCAGAGCGCGCTAAGGTCGACGGAGTCTTGCTTCATGTTGGGGCCGTCCATGGTGGCCTTATCATACATTGGGCTGTCATCCAACCCGCTTTCGTAGCGGGCGTTTTGGGTGTCTCCGGTTTCCGAGCCCCATTCGAGGAGCCCATCGCCATTGCCATCGCGAAAGGCTTTGCCATTGGGCCGCTTGCTAAACCACCAACGGTGCCATTTCAGCAGCTTGGGATAGACCTCAGCAAGGAAAGCTTTGTCCGGGTCTCTCTGATACATCTTCCAAACGCAAAGCGCGCCTACCGGAGGCTGTGACCGGTCGGAGCTTACGCCCCAACTGCGTCCCGCGAAGTTGGGAACGAGGCCGTTGTATTGCTGCGCGGCGAGGATGGCTCGCACCGTGTCCCTGCCGGCGGCCGGGTTCTCTACGCTGCTGAGAACGCCGTTGAAGAAGCTGTCCCAACAGAAGAGCACTTGGCCATCGGGGAGGCACCAACCTCGGGAGACGGTGTGAGCAATGCGCTCATTGTCGGGCGAATAGACTCGGCTGTGGCCGAGTTGGTTTGAGATCGGGGAGACGAAGTCGCCCCAGTCGCCATCGGCTTTGGTGCGAGTTTTCTCGAAGTAGTCCTCTGCTGCCTCCCAGGAGAAAAAAGTTATCGGGGCGTGGTAGTGTGCCGGTAAGGAGAACTCAAGGGAATGATTCGCGTAAACCTCGGTTGTTGCGATCCATTTGCCATTTGTGTTGTTGAAAGAGTCGTGGCAAGTGACCTCGGCGGTGGTCGAGCCAAGGGGGATCTCAAGGTGATCCGGACCGAGCTTTGCGGGCTCAATATCGGACAGCTTTCCTGACCAAGCCGGATCGACTTCCAGTTCAACTTTTACCTTTAAAATGGATTTAATCCTGCCAGCAATGCCATCGGAACCGCCTTTGACAGCCCATTCGAATGTGACTGGGTTGCCATCCACCATCCAATCCAACCGATGGTAGCTATCGTCTGGCGCACATGCTCCAAATCTACCGCCTGCAGCAATGAAATCTTTATATCCTGAGTGTCTCTTGCCAGCCTTGTCATACCACGCGATTCGCAGCAGGCATGAGTCCTTCGTAGAAGTAACCAAAGCCAACCCCGGCAAGTTGTCCGTGTAATACTCGCCAACTCGGAGCGGACCTGGAGTCTGGGCCATAGCTAAGAAAGCCAACGCACTCAATAACATGCTAGGCCAAAACGCCTTTCACGACGTCGCCGTAAACGTCCGTTAGTCTCAAGTCTCGTCCCAGGTATGGATAGGTAAGCCGCTTATGGTCGATGCCCATCAACTGCAGCATCGTCGCATGCAGGTCGTGCACGCTGACCGGGTCTTTCACGATGTTGTAGCAGAAGTCGTCCGTTTGGCCGTAAGCCGTGCCGCCCTTGACACCGCCGCCCGCCATAAAGACGGTGAAGCAGCGGGGGTGGTGGTCGCGGCCGTAATTGGTGTCTGACATATCCCCTTGCGAGTAAACCGTACGCCCAAATTCTCCGCCCCAAACAATAAGGGTCTCGTCGAGCAAACCGCGTTGTTTCAAGTCCGAAACGAGGGCAGCGGTGGGCTGGTCGGTGTCGTAACACTGGCCTTTAATCGCTTTTGGAAGATCGAAGTGCTGGTCCCAGCCCATGTGGAAGAGCTGAACGAACCGCACGCCGCGCTCGCTTAAGCGACGGGCAAGTAAGCAGTTGTAAGCGTAGGTGCCGGGCTTTTTGACCTCGGGGCCGTAGGCCTCGATCACGCTGCTGGGCTCTTTGGAAATATCGGTAAGGTCTGGCACCGAGGTCTGCATTCGGAATGCCAACTCATATTGGCTGATTCGGGTGTTGATTTCCGGATCGCCCATGATGTTCTGGCGGATCTTGTTGAGGCCGGAAAGATCATTGAGCATGTCCCTTCTTGTTTCTTTGTCGACGCCTTCGGGGTCGCTAAGGTACAGAACCGGGTCGCCCTGGTTTCTGAACTTAACACCCTGGAACTGGGTGGGCAAGAATCCGGAACCCCAAAGGCGATCGTAAAGGGGCTGGTCATCGCGGCGGCCGGTTCCTTGCGAAGTTAAAACAACAAAGGCGGGAAGCTCCGCGTTTTCGGTACCGAGGCCATAGGCGAGCCATGCGCCCATGCTTGGCCTTCCTGAAAGCTGCGAGCCAGTTTGGAAAAAGGTTATGGCCGGGTCGTGGTTGATGGCATCCGTATGCATTGAATAGATGAAGCAAAGCTCATCCGTGATCTTGGAAAGATGCGGCATCAGTTCGGTCATCCAGATGCCAGATTTGCCCGTCTGGTTGAACTTAAAAATGCTCGGCGCCACGGGGAACGATTTCTGGACGGAAGTCATTCCGGTAAGCCGCTGGCCGTTTCGTATCGAATCCGGCAGGTTCTCGCCGCGAAGCTTGGTTAAGCCCGGCTTGGGATCGAACAAATCCATCTGCGACGGCGCGCCGCTTTGGTGCAGATAAATAACGCGCTTGGCTTTGGGCGGAAAGTGGGGCAGATTCGGCAGACCGCCAATGCGCTTCCGCTGGCTATCCGTGAACCCGAATGCTTCGCCTCCGAAGAGGCTGAAGAGGGCGGTTAGGCCAAGTCCTGCGCCTCCTTTTAAGAAGGTTCTGCGGTTGATGGAATCTTGAAGTTGAATGATTGGATCCATGGGATTAGGGAACGGCATTGGGCCTTAGGCCTTGGGCCTTCGGGATTGGCAGATGTTTTGTGTCTTGTGTGTTTTTTGAATGGGCGGTTGGTGATGTCACGCAGAGACGCAGAGGGCGCAGAGGGTTTTTTGAGCAGTTAGTAGCGGGAGGCTTTTCGCATGTTTCGGCAACCCGGAAGGGTCTTGAACACCCTTTCTTATACTTTGCGGGCTTTGCGCCTTTGCGTGACAAAAAAAGAGAGCACAGCGAGTGCTCAAATCGACTTTCGACAGCCGATTTCAGAATGCTTGATATTTGTCGAGTCGCTAGTCGCGACGGGCCCACTTGCCACCCCCTCCAGTTCCGCTCGTACCTCGCTGCACTGGTTCCCCCTTCGCTCAGTGCACAGTCTCTTGTTGTCATAACAGTCGAATGGGCTGAGTTCGACGACTTTGCGCCCTCGCATATAGGGGGCACCGGGATGGGATTCTTAAATCGAAAATCGACAATCGACGATCGAGAATTCATTGTTTCGTCACCGCCTCATCTAGGTTGAACAGTGTGCTCGCGGTGAGTGTGTAAGCGGCGATGACAGCAGGGTCGTACTTCGGATCGTTCTTCAGATCGCCCTCGGTGATAAGCTTTTTAGCAGCCGATTCATCCTTCTTATACATGGCGAGCCTCTTTTTCAGTCCCGCCTTTAAGATGCCCAACTCCTGGGCACTCGGCAAGCGGCTCAAAACCACGTTGAAGCCAAAAGCGATTTGAGAATCCTCGGTAGATCCTCCCTCGCGAAGCATGCGCATTGCCAAGGCGCGCGAAGCCTCAACGAACGTGACGTCGTTCATCAAGGTCAGTGCCTGCATTGGCGTATCGGTTCGGGCTCGCATAATCAGACAAACCTCGCGGGAGGGAACGTCGAAGACGGTCATGTCGGGCGGGGCGGCGGTGCGCTTCCAAATCGTGTAAAGGCTGCGGCGGTAAAGGCCAGAATCCTTGGCGTGCATGTAGTTGCGCATGTTGCCGTAGTTGTTCGTTTCATCCCAAATGCCGGCCGGCATGTAGGGATAAACGCCAGGTCCGCCGATCTTTTCGACCAGCAAGCCGCCATCGAGCAAAGCTTGATCCCTGATCGCCTCGCCGGTGAGCCTAAAGCGCGGGCCGTGGGCCAGAAGCCGGTTGCCTGGATCGATTTTGTAGGCGGCAGGATTGATGATCGAGCTTTGGCGATAAGTTGCGCTCATTACGAGCTCCTTCCACATCGCCTTTTGGTCCCATTTCAACCGCACGAACTCGGTTGCGAGCCAATCCAGCAATTCCGGATGGCTGGGGAACTCGGCGCGAGTGCCGAAGTCGTCAAGGGAAGAGCAGATGCCGGTTCCGAATAGCCTTGCCCACATCCGGTTTACGGCGACCCGAGCCGTTAGCGGATTAGTTGAGCTGGCGATCCATTCGGCCAAACCGAGCCGGTTGTTCGGCGCGCCTTTTGGCAAAGCGCCAAGAGCAGCAGGAATTCCGGGCGTCACTTTTACGCCTGGATGGTCATACTCGCCGCGGATGAGGACGTGCGCTTCCCGGGGATGGCCTTCATCCATGATCATCGCGGTTGGGATGTCGTTTTCAAGCTTTTCGTAATCGTGCTGGAGCTTGACCCGCTCTTGGTCCATAGCAAGGAACTTCGGATCGGTATCGCGCAAGGCATACCGGTCGAGAATCTGCTTTTGGCCCGCCGTTCGTTTTTCGGGAGAGATAGAAACGATCGGAATCGCTGGGCTGACATCAGCCAGGTTAGCGACTTCCTGCGGAGTAACGACGCGGTTATAAATAACCGGGTCATCGATTTTGCCTTGGAAGTTGCTGTCGCCGGTGCGGCGGCCTACGGTCGCGCCGACTTTGTTTCGGATGGAGCCCTTGAGCATGTTGACTTCCGTCGTATGCTCCACCGCGTCGCCGTTAATGTAAATCTTGATTCCATCGGGAGTGGCCGAACCATCGTAGGTGACGAAAACATAGCTCCACTCGTTCAGCGGAATACTCTTTTTCGATATCACTTTAAGCGCATTATCACTCCAATGGGAGATGATATGGACGACAGGCCGAGAGCTATCGAAGTTTAGATCCCAACCCACGTAATCGTGATTGGAATCCATTCGGGCCATCGCCGCGCCTGGCCCAGGGTTGGCGGGATTGACCCAGGCTCCATAGGAGAACTTGTCGTGGGTATCGAAATCGCCGACATTGCCAAGCTCGACATAAGCCTTATCGTTGGATGTAATGCTTCCCGTGTAGCGACCAATATCACCGCTCACATTGCCAACCGCTTTCGGCTGCGGTCCCTTACCGGCGATGAGCATCGGCTGATTGCCGAGTTGATAGCGAGCGACCAAACCGTTGGAAAGAGACGCCAGCGGGGCTGCCGTTTTGCTGGGCTTCCAGTTAGCGCCAACTCCAGCGTTTAGGGCCAACTTGTCATCTAAGTCGGAGTTGAGATCGATGAGTTTGACCTTAAGATCGTTGGCATCTTTGGCCTGCTCAACGGTCGGAGCCTGCATCGTGGGAGGATGGTTGACCGGCATTTCCACACCGGAGCCGGTTTCGCTTACGTTGTTGAAGTAAGCGCACAGGGAGTAGAAATCCTTTTGGGAAATGGGGTCGTACTTGTGATCGTGACAACGAGCGCAACCAGCCGTTAGACCAAGGAAGGTTTCGGAGGTGGTTTGCACGCGGTCGATCACGTTCTCAACCCGCCATTCTTCGGGGATGACGCCGCCTTCCGTGTTGATGCGGTGGTTGCGGTTAAAGCCCGTTGCCAAACGCTCACCTTCGGTTGGATGCGGATAGAGGTCGCCCGCGATTTGCTCTTTAGCAAACTCATCGTAGGGCATGTTATTGTTGAAAGCGTCGATCACCCAATCACGCCATCGCCACTGGTATCTCTCCCAATCGCTCTGAAATCCGTTGCTGTCAGCGTATCTGGAGTAGTCCATCCAGTCCATCGCCATTCGCTCACCGTAGCGGGGCGAAGCGAGAAGGCGGTCGACCACCTTTTCGTAGGCATTGGGCGATTTATCTGCCAGGAAGTTGTTTATTTCCTCAAGCGTCGGTGGCAAGCCGATGAGGTCCATCGTTACGCGGCGAATCAAAGTGCGTTTATCGGCTTCGGGCGAAGGAGAAAGCTGGTTGTCCTCTAGATTTGCCAGGATGAAATAGTCGATCGCATTCTTCGGCCAATCCTTGCGCTGAACTGCGGGAAGGGAATATCGGGTTGGGAGAACAAAACCCCAATGCTCCTTGTATTCCGCCCCTTCTTTGATCCACTGCTTGAGCAGGTTCTTCTCGTCGTCGCTTAAGAACTTGTTGCTGCCGGTGGGCGGCATGATCATATTCGGATCTTTGGAAAAGACGCGATCTATAAGAGCGCTCTCTTCGGGGTGCCCGGGGACGATGGCGAACTTACCGTCAGACAGTTTTGTGACGGCGCCATCGCGTTGGTCGAGCCTGAGGCCCATCATTCGAGCACCGGCATCGGGACCATGACATGCGAAGCATTTTTGGATTACCGGCCGAATATCGCGATTGAACTCAACTCGGTGTAAATCTTTCGATGTGGTTGCCGAAGACGACATAGTCGCGATCCCTGCTGCTAGCAACAGAAACATCGACAACTGAAGAAATTGTCGCAATTTAAAAAGCTCTCCTCGTCGAGGCATTAACATATACCAGAGTACACCAAAATGGACAAATATCCAAGGGAATTCGGATATTTGTCCAAGATGTTTTTCCTAATATGAACTTGTTTGCAATCTAAAAGCCGCTGTCGTCGCCTGGAAGGCCAGGGGCGTGTTTTGGTCCATTTTGGTTCTTTGCAGGATCGGCCATGTGCTGATCAAGGCCCGGATATCCGGGATCGCCGCGGCGCATGCGCTGACCCATGGACCGGCGAACGTTAATCTCAAGCTCGGTGCCTGCCCTGAGGTCGATATTATGGTTCTTCTGCTTTTGGAACCAGTTGCCGTCGGCCATTAGGTCGCCGCCATCGTCCGATTGGATCCAATGAGTGCCTTTGGCAGCCACTAACCGGCCGGAAATGGGAACGGAGTGGCCATCCGGGAACTGGATGGAATCCAGCCGAACCTGCAAAACTCCTGGCGCGCCATCGATAGCGCTCTGCGTGACTTCGACAACTCCCGAGATCTTGGCGTCGACGAATCCGCGTCCGCCAGCGTTCTCGCCGGTAACGGTCGCCATAAATCGGTCGCCTCTTCGGCTGGTTCTAGAACTGATAGGATCGTTCAAGACGATTCTTAGCTGAAGATTGGCAGGGAATACATCCCGTTCAGCGCCCACTCCGGCAACCGCGATGGGTTCCGAGCGCTGCCTTCTTTCGGTGCTAATAACCACCGTCATTTGTGCCGCGCGCCAATCGACGTCAGAGCCGAGCGCTTCGCTAATGAATCTGAGAGGAACAAGCGTGTTATCGAACTTAAGGATCGGGGCAACATCTAGATTTACCTCTCGGTCATTTACCATGGCGCGGTGATTTCCGATCTGAACCTCCACGGTTTGCGGACCACGATCCACGTTCACGGTTTGAGTGGCCGCGTTCCAGTGTACGTGCGCCCCCAAGTCTTCAAAAACGCCCCGAAGTGGAACGAGGACACGGCCGTCGATTTCCTCGGGCTGCATGCCATCAAAGTGGACTCGGTGGCCATTGGCAACGACGGTGATTTGGCCATCTTGAGCGAATGCAGGCAACGCTCCCACGGCAAGTACAGCTAAAAAGCTTGTTTTCAGTAATATGTTCATTTCTCTTTCCTGAAGCAGTGTATAACTTCAGATCCCTAAAGTTTGACGAACAAATTAAGGACGTGTTGCGCGAAAGTAGGTCCTCTATTCTTACCACGCAGGGCGCGGGAGTGAATGAGCGGTACTCTCCAACCCAGATGCATCACGCTCTAGCCGCCCTGGCGGGATCCACAAAATCAACTCCTTACGAGGGCCACCTTTGGCTTGTGGGCGGGGCCGTTCGCGACAAGCTGCTGGGCAAATCCGAGCCAACGGATTTCGATGTGGTGACGGAGATGGACGCAATCACCCTCGCCCACAATCTTTGGGAACGAGAGGTCTCGGATATATTTCCGGTCATTTACCCCCGGTTCGGCACGGCAATGGTTCGAATCGGCGGAGCTCAGATCGAACTCATTACGGCAAGACGCGAAAGCTACGAGGATGACTCGCGAAAGCCTGATGTTGAGCCGGCAACTCTGGAAGATGACGCCCGGCGTCGTGACTTCACGGTGAACACCCTGTTGGAGAACATCCACACGGAAGAGCTACGGGACCCACTTGGAACCGGACTCCAAGACCTTAAGGACAAGTTACTAAGAACGCCATTGAACCCGCGCGCGACCTTTTACGAAGACCCGTTGCGCATGCTGCGTGCCATACGATTTAAACAACAATTAGGCTTCGAACTTGTACCTGGCATCGAGGATGCCGTCGTTGCGCAGTCCGACCGCCTAAGCATTATCAGCGAAGAGCGCATCCGCGATGAATGGGTAAAGATGCTTCTGCTTCCGGGCGCAAGCGAATCGATGCGCGATTTGCTAAAGCTGGATTTGTTGCCGCTGTTCGCACCTGAGTTCGAGGATATGGTTGGAGTTGAGCAGGGCAGTTACCATCACTTGGACGTTTGGGACCACACGTTATTGGTTTTGGATAATATTGGGCCAGGAAACCTAACCCTTTCTTTGGGAGCACTTCTACACGACGTTGGAAAGCCGCAAACCCGCTTTGTGGATGATGAGGGCAATACGCGCTTTTTTGGCCACGAAGGCTTGGGCGCACAGATCGCTTACCGAATGCTTCAGCGGCTTAAGTTCTCTAACGAGCAGATCGCGCCGGTTGTTTTATTGGTTCGCAACCACATGCGGCTCGGCAGCATGCACGAGTTTACGGCTTCTGCTGCACGTCGGCTTATCCGGGATATGGATGGTGAGGTTGAAGATTTGCTGCAACTGGTTGAAGCCGATACCTTGGCCCTCCGCCCTGGACTTAAGACTTTGGAGTTGGCGCCGATACGTGAACGACTCGCCGAAGTGAAGCAAGTTACGCCACGTTCAAGTTTGGAAAGCCCGCTCAGTGGAGAAGAGATTATGGAATTGACTGGGTTGGAGCCTGGCCCGGAAGTGGGCAGGCTGAAGTCGATTCTGCTGGACCGGGTTCTGGAGGGCGAACTCGTGCCGGGGGATAAGGAGGGGGCCGAAAAGCTTGTTCGGTCTGTTCATAAACAACTGTGATACCAACCGCAAGCCAAGCCGTTTACATAGATATGAAATGGATAAGCACCCTTATTTTCGTTTGCGTTCCCTCGTTCGCATTTTGCCAGGAGCTACCGCCATGGGCTTATCACTCGAAAATAACTCCCAAGCAGAGAATGGCGGGGCTTCAAAAGGTGGTTGACATGCTGACTTCGGACGCCAAAAAGAATCCGAGATCAAAGAAAGCCTTAGCGCACTTGAAGGCGAAGGCAACCATCTGCGAACCTTTAGGCGACGATCCCGCAGGCAACTCTGCGACGCGTGTGATCGCTAGCGCAGTAGATAGATCCAACAAAAAGCATGCGTTCTTTTTGATCCCGGTCTACGATTCAGAATCAGCGGCGGGCAGTGATATCAAGGAATTTTTGGGGATGGGCCCTGCTATGGTTGCTGGATTTGACGGGCCCACGCTATTCATTAATATCGATCACCTTAAGGCTAAAGATGCAGTTGAGAAGATTGCTAACGGAATTTTGCTTACGCCGCAGCCAACTAACGACAAGCTTCAAACATTTAGGAAGTCAGGTAACTAGGGCTGACTGAGAGTCGCTATGCGACTCCCGGCCCTGTTTTTACGGGGAGTTAGCAGGGGGACGAAAGCCTTGAGCGTTTTGAGTTGAGCGTTGAAACGGTGTCTTGTGTGTTGTGTTTTGTGTCTTAAGCCCGCCGAAAATCTTTCGCCAGCACTCCGGTTCGAACTGCGAGGCATTTTTATCTTAAGTTGGTCGTGCCACCAGATTTAGCTCACAAGACACAATACACAAGACATCTAACCGTGATGCTTGTCAGGAATGAGCCAACCTAGGCCCTAGCTTCCTTGTATCCGTTTCTCCAACTCTGCCAACTGCGCGTCCACTTCAGAGGCAGGAACCTCTTTCGGTGGCGGCAACTGCAAATCGTCCGCACCTGTCCCCAAAGCAACTTGCTGTGTTGCGCCTAGCTCCGCCTGCGGCTTCGGCCGAAGACCCAGTCGCTCTTCAAGCTTCACAAGTTCGCTTTCTGCCTCAACATCCATGGCCTGATCTTCAAGCTGCATGACCTGGCCCTGTAAAGAACTCGCCTGCATTTCCTGGCGGGCGGCAGCTTCGCTTTGGGCGTCGCGGATCTTTTCCGCTGCGGCGCCAAACGACTCAAGTTGGTTCTCAAAGGTCAAACCCTCAAGAGCCTTCGAAATCGAATTCTGAATCTGGGCCTGCTTCCATTGCGCCTTCATGGCAAGGGCTTCCGCCGTCTTCTTGCGCACTTCCTCTTCTTGGCGCTTAATAGCGATCTTCACTTGGTCGACGGCCGTTGTTGCCTGATCCAAAGAAGCTTTCAGGGTAGCAAGGCTGCTGTCGTTGCTGGCCTTTTCCCGGATGAACTGACGCGCTAGGTCGCGCTTACCCTGCTGCAATGCCATGGTGGCCTGAGATTCAAGGCTATTGGAGCGCTTCAGCATGTCGTCGTACATGCCTTGCAGGCGGTTTTTTTGAGTGATCGCGTGAACCGCTTTCTCACGGTTACCGATCAAGGTCTCCTGCATATCACGCCGGGCCTGATCCAGCATAATATCCGGATCCTCCAGCTTGTCCATTCCCCGATTAAAAATGGCCTTTACCCAGCGAAAAAATCTGTTCATCGAACTCCAGTGCGTGGTCGAATCAGCGTCTGCCCCACGCAAACATTATACACGGGGTCAATTTAGAACCCGTTTCAAGCTGCCAAATAGACCTAGGACTACTTGTACGAAAAATATGTCGTTAAGCTGCCTGAACGGCCTTCACCTGAGCGATAAACTCGACGTCGGCTCGCGAGGCAACTTCGTTATAAGCTAAGACGTGAAGACCGGAGATATATTTCTCAACCAATCTTCTCAGCGGCAATCGAAGCTGGTTTCCGCATAGAAGGATGGCTTGATGGCCTCTTGCGGTAGCGCGGTCGTTCTCGGTTTGCAGCTCCTCAATGAACCGTTTCTGCTCGTTCGGCTCCATGAAGAGGATCGGCCCCATGGCGGTGTTGCTTAGGCATTCCACCAGCGAACGCTCCAGCGAAGGCTCCAAAGTTAAGCAATAAAGTTTGTTGGAATCGTCGATATGCTGGCGCGTGATTGTTCTCGAAATCGCCGCGCGAACGAGCTCGCCAAGCTGATCGGGGTCTTTCACGCGGCCGCCGAAGTCGGCCATAGTCTCCAAAATGGTGACCATATCTCGGATGGGGACTCGCTCCCTCAGCAAGTGCTGGAGCACCTTCTGAATGTCGCCGACCTGCAAAATGTTGGGCACGAGTTCGGTAACGACTGCTTCGTTAATCGATTTGGCGTTATCGATGAGGGTTTGAACGTCTTGGCGGCTGAGAAGTTCTGCCGCATAGGTCTTCACGATCTCGGCTAGGTGGGTCGAAATAACAGCGCTAGGCTCAATAACCGTATAACCGGCGCGTTCCGCCATCTCCCGCACATTCGCATCGATCCAAAGGGCTTCTAAGCCAAAGACGGGGTCTTTGGTGGGGGTGCCGATGACCGGGTGAAGCACGGTGCCGCTGTTAACGGCAAGGCACTTCGTAGTTGAGGAATCGGCCCGCGCAACTTCCTCGCCTCGAACCTTGATGATGTATTGATTGCTTTCCAGATGGATACTGTCCCGGATCCGAACAGTTGGCATGACAAAGCCAAGTTCCAGCGCAATCTGACGCCTCGTGGCCGTTACTCGCTCCGATAGGTCGCCGCCTGCCTTGGGGTCCGCCAGTCGCGTCAGGCCGTATCCAATTTCGATCTCAATCGGGTCGACATTCAGAAGCGGAAGCACTGATTCCGGTCCGGTTGGCATCGCCTTTGTCTTGGCCGCTTTTATTTCTTCTTTAGTTTCCTGCTTCTTGCCGATGTCTTTTATGGCGCCGGGGTTGCCGGAAATGAACCTAAACATACCGTAAAGGCCGCCCGAAGCGATGAGGAAAATGGTAGCGGGAAAGCCGGGAACAAAAGCCATGGCCGCCAAAGCGGCGGATGCAAAGCCGATGGCTTTTGGCTGGCCCAAAACCTGAACGGCAACTTCGGTGCCCATGCTGCGCTCTTGGCCGGCGCGGGTAACCATAAGACCACTCGCAGTGGAAATGAGCAGAGCAGGTAGCTGAGATACGAGGCCTTCACCCACCGAAAGCAAAGCGTAAGTCTTAAGGATGGTAAGGGCATCGCCTTCGCCCTTCATAAACCCGACGGCGAAGCCGCCGACGATGTTGACGACGATGATTAAAATCGAAGCGATAGCGTCGCCCTTAACAAACTTGGAAGCGCCATCCATCGCTCCATAGAAATCCGCTTCTGCCTTGATCTTCTTTCGCCTTGTGCGTGCTTCGGCTTCGTTGATGAGGCCAGCGGCAAGATCGGCATCGATAGCCATCTGCTTACCGGGCATAGCGTCCAATGTGAACCTGGCAACGACTTCCGAAACGCGTCCCGCGCCGTTCGTGATAACGATGAACTGAACGATGACGAGGATCAAGAACGCGACAAAGCCAACCACAAAATCCCCGCCCATAACGAGGTTTCCGAACGTTTCGATCACATGGCCGGCGGTGCCGCTTCCAAGAATTAGCTTTGTTGCAGCAATGCTTAAAGCAAGCCTAAAAAGGGTGGTGATTAGGAGTAGCGAAGGGAAAACGCTGAACTCTAACGGGTCGCTGATGTTTACGGCTGTAAGAAGGATGATAACGGCGGCCGAGATCGCTAGAACTAGCCCCAAGTCAAGCGCCCACTGAGGCAGGGGCAGAATGAGCATGCCGATAACGGCAAGGATGCCGAGGCCCAGCATCATATCTGTGTGCCTAAAGATTTTCTGGGTGATATCCGTAAAGCGCATAAAGGGCCTATTGGAAGTATCGGTAAATTTGCGGGGGAATGGAGGCTACACTATCGCTTCTTCAAACGCCGCCCAGTGAGCGTCGTCCACGCCGCCGAAAAGCGAAACCCCGGCCGCGCCATTGTGCAGGGAAACCTGGATCGCTCGCTTGAAGTCGTCGACCTTTCCAAGATCCGGCATATAAAGACCGGCATAGATCGGTACAGAAACGGACTGAATGTTCTCCAAAACGCAACTTCCGATCCAATCGATACCCTCATTGTAAAAGGCATGGTAGGTCATTGGGCAGAAGCCGTCCAGGGGAAACTTATCCCAATCTTGGCGGCAAATCTTGCGGGCCATGTGGGGCGTTGGGAAAACCGCCGCTGTGATCTCTTTGCTGTGGTCGTGAGCAACCTTGGCCAATTTCTTAACGAGGTGAGTCACAGAATCGTAGCGGAAATGCAACCACTGCTGATCGTGGGCGGGATCTTCGATTTCAAGCGGATCGCGGCCGCAAAAATCTTTGAATGCCTTTCGCGTGTGGTCGCTATAGCAAAAATCGTAATCCGCCAGCTCTTCGTTTTGAACGAGCTTATATTTGTCCCATAAAGCTCGGGGCAAGATCACATCCGGATAACGCACGTAATCCAAGTGAACGCCCTGCACGGCGGGGTGGGCAGCCAGTTCGGCAACGCGCTCGCTTAGATAGCTTTGAACGCCGGGAATTACTGGCGAGATCCAGCGATAATAATCTACGTACGGGGGATGGTCGAAGCAAGACTTTCCGCTTCGGCTCACCATAAACCAATCGGGGTGGTGATCCCTAATAAATTGCTCACCGCGATTGGTCGTCCACATCCAGGAGTGAAGCTCTAGGCCCGCCTCTCGGATTAGATTAAATTCTCTGTCGTTCAGCCCGCCTTCTAGGAAAACGCCATGGATGCCGTGCGATTTGATTTTTTGGTATCTGGTCCTGAGATCGGCTTCGCTCTGCTTGTCGCTACGACCGGTCCATATAAAATACTTTCGGTCTTTAACTGGGTATGCGGTTTTGGTGAGGGACTCGGAAATTGCTGCCATCGTTCTTCGGCCTGACAGTCCGAATCCTAACCCGACTGCCGTAGCCGTCTTAAGAAACTCTCTCCTGTCCACAAATCATTGTGGTCTATTTTGGACCCATTTGGGGCTGAAGGCAAAAAAGAGTTGTTTTTGGAAGGGGTTGATTTGGCCAACCAATTTATTTAACAACCAGCAATTCGATAAGACTGAAAGCTTTTATGAATGAATCCCTCCAACACATCCTCATTGTAGTGGTGGATGTTTGTCGGGCGCGGCGTTCATTAAGGAGGGTTAATCAAGGCTTATTCTTCCTTAACCGGACCTTAACGGGATGTTATTGTTTGGGGGAGGCCAGAGACAGTTTCAAAATCCCAGAGCTCAACTTACATGTGGGATTGTGCGGAATTGTGCGGTATTTTGCGGCGCATAATAGGTTCAAAAACAATTAGAAATTAAAAAAACAGCCCCACTTCTTGGAATAATCTTGACGCCGATCCATCATTTGCATGAGCTACTTGTCCTCCTTTTTGGCCTCTTGGAAACAGACGGACGACCAGCCGTTAATGTAAAACCTACAGGAAGTTATGTTCAATTAGGAAGTGAGCGGCAGTCCTTCCATCAGCTGGCGGTCTTTGTCATTCCGAACTCCGTGTGAGGAATCCTGGGGGCAAAGCCCTAGCCGCAGAAATCCCTCACACGGAGTTCGGGATGACATCGGGAAGCGGCTCCTGGTGAGAAGGGGCTTGCGATTGCCTCTCTTCACTTAGGCCCATTTATATCGCCGTAAAACACTGCGCGTAGCTGTTCTTATCGTCCGCGTAGACAACCCAAACGTTGTGGGTCTTGGAATCCACTGCGATGCTGTGGCAACCCTTAGGGTTATCAACGTGGCCAATCAATTTGCCGCCGTCATCAGACATCTGGACCACATCGATCTCACCGGTTCCGGGAATGTAGAGGCGTTTTAGCTTGCGGTCATAGGCGATTTGATCGCTGTTTTTGACCACGTCCATCGTGCTGAGGATCTTTCCGGAATCGGCATCCAGGATGACCAGTTTGCCGTTCTTGCCAACGCTAAAAAGGCGTCCCGCTTTGGCATCTTCTGCAAGGCCGTGAGGGCTGCTGAGATCGCCGAGTGGATATTCTGCCGTTACCGTGTGAGAATCCAAGTCCACAACCTGGATTGCGTTGGCGCTCTTGATGTTCTGGAAGATCTTGTTTCGTTTGCTGTCCAGCACCATCACTTCGGGAGCTTCTTTTATGGTGACGGTCTGGTTGATCTTCATCGAATTCGGATCCACGAACCAAAGATTGGTGCCGTCGTCGTTATCAACATAGACGGTGCCGCGCTTGGAATCAAAGATGACCGAATCACCGGGGCCATCCAATGGAAGACTGGTTGCGGGCTTCCAAGTGGTCATATCGATCTGAACAAGAGCTTTACCGGGCCCCGCCGCATACAGTTTTTTGCCTTTTGAATCCGCCGCAAGTCCGTTGCAGGCCGCACCCAAATCCACGTCCTTTACTTCGTTCGTGTCCGCATTGATAATCGTGGCTGAAGATTTGCCCGGGTGTGCGGCCAGAACTAGTCGGTCAGCTCCATCATAGTTCATGAAATCGTATTTAGCGGCCCCACCGGGGACGACGATCGGGGACTGGGCGACCAAAGGCGCATCCCACTGAGAAAATGCAATTGCAAGCGCGGCAAGAATAACCATTTTTACTAGCTCCTTAAGACAGGCCAAAGGATACGCATTTGATATTAACAGGATATTAAGGGAGCAACACTATTGGGGTGCGGGAGCTCGGCTCCGGTCGCTTTTGGCAAAAATGCGATGGCTACCCAGCAATCAGCCACCAATCGCGGCCTTCGGCTGAACCGTGAGCTGGCAAGACTGCGTTTGACCTTGAAATTTGGCTGTCACGGTAACTTCCGTGTTGGCCTTAACTCCAGCAGAGACCTTTCCTGCAAAATCCACTTCTTGGACTCCCCCCTTACCAATTACTGGACTGCTAACCGAAATCAACCGTGATGAGCTAGATATTCTGAATTTTTCATCTCTCTCTAGAGATTTGTTGAGAGAGAGGGTAAAAACGACCTTATCACCCGCATTAGGTTCATTTTGATCCGCCGACAACTGACTCAACTGCAGGTCAGCATCTGGTTTCGGGGAATTTTCATTGTTTTCTTGCGCGACGGCTCCGCTATTAGAACTCTGCGTTTTGGCAGGTGACACAGGATGATCGCCAAACGGTGGCAATCCTAGCACGTACCAAAAAGCAACAATCAGGGCGATAATGACAAGACCCATGATGGCATACCACGCCTGCTCAGGTAACTTGCCTTCGTCGGGATAAGTGGCTTCAGCCTTCCCTTGGCGCTTCTTCCAGGTGTTCTCGTACCAAGAATAGAACTTTATTCTAATGTCACTAAGTTTCGAAGTTCCTTCGGTTGTGATCCTTTCTAGCGTTTGGAGGGATTTATAAAGCCTTTCAATTTGATTCTCGACGAGGCTAATCTTGGCAGCGGAACGAGTCCACCTTTCTTTATATCCTGGCTCAATAAGCTTGATTTCATCGATGAGGTCGTTCAGCTTGTTATAAATTCGTTGCCACACGTGCACTGGCAGGTTGGAGTTTTCTAGTTCCACGCACAACTCTTCAAGACCTTGGGTGACCGTAGTGTCGCGATGCTGCGTTGGTAGCTTTATCGGCTCTTTCGGCGGAACGTATTCTTCAAAATATTCAGCGACTAACTGAGACCGGATCAGGCCAAGGATCGGATACTTATCTTTGTATTTGTCGAAGAAATCCTTTTGAAATCCTGTCGCAATCGCCCGATTATAGGCCCCTTCTTCACGGCTGGCACTCGCCTGCAAATATTTATACAAAAACTGTTCGGCAACATCCTGCGCTCCAGACTCTATTGGCTCACACTTTGTCCTTAAGCCCGGAGTCCAATCCATTGAACGGCTGTCCACGATGGGCATCGCTGACCCTTCGATGCCTACGATGCATTTGTCGGGTTCAAAATCGCCCCAAGGAATCTGACACATTGAGGCAAACGCTTCGTGAAATGGCTTATCAGTCTCAAATAGAACCGCTTTAAAGTCTACGTAGCGCCGGCCTTCTCTTAACTTAGTCTCTGCTCGGCTAATGATATAGAAGGAATCTGCACCTTGCAATGGAAAAGCCAGCATTCCCAGGCGTTCCGGCACTCCGACCGCCCCAATAGCGGTAGCAAGAGATTTGAGCTGTGATGCTACCTCGCGAGGATAGGTTTCGTCAGGTACTGAAAGATCCACGACATCATCTTTAAGTGCCGAGTCTGGCTGATAAGATCGCCAGTAAAAATAGAGGTTCTGCCGTTTCAGCGTTTTAGTAGTCATGCGATTACCTTGAAGCATCCTCCAGACTCACAACAAGATTCTGGATTCGGGAACAACCGGACACGAAGAAACTGGTGGCATGCTCGAGCACGGCGGCATTCTGCCTTAAAACCCTCGAAGCAAGCCAAAGTATTGGTTCCGCACAGTTATCTGAAATAATGGGTTCGGGTTTCGCTGGAAGGACCGGTTCACCCCGGTCATCGTTTTTTGCGTTAACCACTGCGCTAGAAATAAACACACGTACATCCGGCTTACCTGCTCCCGCTTGCGATGCAATGAACTCGCAGTGTTCCACCAATGGTTTCATCATGGGTCTTAATCGAAATCGTGTTTGCATATCTACTCGCGCTGCCTGGGCAACTATTATCGCGATTGAGAGTTGATCGCTGGGACGGCCGCTCTCTTGTACCCCCTCATAAAACTTAACAACCTGCCTTCGATAAATCGCGTAATAGGCGTAGCCGTCCAAAGATTTGAGGCCTTTGAGATCCCAAGCGCTGAACATAAGAACGAGGGTGTTGGCCTTAGAAAGCTGCTCCTCAAAGGGACGCAAAAGGTCTTCAACTTCACTTTCATCTCTTGTGAAAACGCCTCCAGGCAAATCGAGCCAGTTAAAATCGACGGTTTTTATGATTCCTTCCCTCAAAAGGAATGGGATCGTGGCTAGTTCTACGGAAGCTTGGGGCCACCGTCTACGATCCTCCATCTCTTCATCCATTTGCTTCATAAATCTTGTGCTTGCAGGTGTCCCTGTAAGGTCCATATGGCCAAGAGTGAAATTCATTAACGTTTTGTAAGCCCGGTACATGAAAACCGTTTTGCCTACTTGAGGTGGGCCAACCATGGCTAGATAAGATTCAACGGGGAGGCCAGCCTTGGGAATCGTCGCCGATACACCCAGAGTGAGGATAGAAATAAAAACATAGAAGAGAACCGAGAAAATAAAGCAGGTGCCCGAGATAACCACCCACCGGTCATCCAACTGCTGCTTCGCCACCCAAGAAAGCAGGGAGCCCACAAGCTGATTTGAGGCGACTATTAAAATGCCATAAAGAACTGGGGGGCCCATTCGATTGGAACGTAGCGGCAAAATCGTGCCTGGCGAAACGATATTCCCGATCCGTGTAACAAGCATCACACCGGCGATACCGGCCACTAATTGGAGCGGAAACCTATATTGGAACTCCAACTGCAGAGTGCCTGCTTGCTCCCCAAAGTGAGGTATGTGAGCCGTTTTCGCAGCAAAGATAAGCCCCTCATAAATGAGCGACATTGCGGCACTTGCAACGATCCAGTCGCGGACCATAAAGGCAGGGTGATACCAACGCTTCAGTCTTATCTGTGCGATATAAGCCAAGATGACTCGACCCATTACGATCGCGATAATCCCCCCCAAGAAGGCTGCGGGCCATATCATTAGCGACCAATATTGGGTAGGGATATCCTGATCCTTAGCATGGTATTGAGCTACCATTTCGGCGCCCCTCCTCACAAACAACAGCATGCCAAATGGGAGTGCTGTGATCAAGAGTGCCCACTGTGCAAAAACGATCCACTTGCGCAGAACGTCCAGTTGCCGGCTAAAAGGCAGTGTCGGGAGCGTAGCAGTTGCTGTTACTTGCATAGTGTTGCTCTCTCAAGAAAACCGAATCACTTGGGAACCTGGCTCAAGAAACTCGTTGAAATGAAGTAGGATCCCACCGCAATCCCTACCCCAACGAAGAGAATAATTACGTTGATAACTTTCGCCTTGACCTGATCTGAGCGGCGCAAAGCAACAGACCCGGAAGAATCCACAGTCGGCCGTGGACGTACTTTTTCCTTACCGCTGGCGAAAATTTCCGGATCCAGGTCTTCTTGGGTAATTGGGGTCGACGTTGGGGTATAAATGCCATCCTTGGGGACGATCCCTTCTTCCTCAACATTGACAGCTTCCTCGTTTTTCGGAATAATCCCTTCTGGAGCCAGTTCGGGTTCCCACTCCGTAACAGGTGACGTTGTAGGCTGTGTCACGGATGGTATTTCGTGCCGAACAGCTTCTTCAGATTCGAAGGCGGGGGGTGCTTTGCTTTCAACTGTCGGCATCTCCACCTTTGGGGTTTCAACTTCAGCGTAGGTGGCTACAAAGGGTGAAGCGGTCTTTAGACGTGCTAGCTCTTCCTCAAGTATCCTCCACGATTCCATCACAGATCGTGGCCGCAATGCTGGGTTACCGCTCGCGCAGTTTTTGGCCCACACGGTCGTGGCCAGCGTCCGGTGCTGACGAGTAGCCCAAGCGCCAACACTCCATACATCTGTGGTAATGGACGGCACCGCAGTTCCCCCGCTTAATTCAGGGGGCATGCTGCCCATGCACGTGGCCATCGCATTAACCTGCTGCAACTCTAAGAGAGGCATCCAGCACAAATCAGCAAGATAAAGTCCGCCTTCGCGGATAACAAAACTGTCGTCCAGCACGGCACCGCAAATGAATCCGGCTGCATGCACGTTCGCAACTATTTCGAAGGCGCGGCGAATAACCTCGACCGGTCCACCGAGCGAGTCCACTAATTCTGGCGAAAAAGCCTTGGGATCGAACCTCTCAAAAGCGGTCACTGGGTAGCCCTCTAATACTTTAACGGTTGTCGGCTGTATGCAGCCTGCAACTGGCTTCTCGGTCAGTAATCGCAAATGCGTAATCAGTTTCCCGCGTTCCGGAAGAGTGAGCTTGCCATCTACTGACAACACTGTTCCTTCGCTTCCGTCCGCGCGTTTTGCATTGTGCCAAATAAAGGGTGGGCAACGCCTAGTCTGCCCCGCAAGTTCAAATTCAAATCCTGTTACTTGGCTCATTTTCCTACCCCTCAAGCTTGAACGCATGCTCCCATTTCCGTCCATCGGCCATCACTAGCACCTTAAGTAAATTCTCACTCGTGACTTCAAAGATAACGTGTATGTCAGTATCGAGCCTGGGCCGCTTTGTGAGCCCTTCGATCCGAATCTGGCCGATAAGGTCATTACGGCTATCGCTAGTGAGGCCGCCGGGGCCCTGGAAGACTCTAAGAACGAATGACGTTAACTCGTCACGGCTTGGATTAAAAATGCGTTCCGCTTTTGCCGCCTTCAGCGGCGTGTTCGCGGGAATAATGGTGACGAACTGATTTCCGATTGCTTCGACACCGAAAGCGTGAGCGGTTCTAATTTCGAGGTCAAGAGTTATTCCGCCTAACGCAGCCGGCGATTCTAGGTAGGCGGCGTAGACGGCGGCACCTTCGGCCACGCAAAGCAGGGGATTTACATTGCCCCAGGTTTTGTTGGGACCCACTTTAGCGGAGACTAAATTCCTCACCGCCGGAATCAAACTTGAACCGCCAACAAGAATCACACGGTCGATATCTTTGCTGGTTTTCTTGGTTGTGGTGAGGAGACGGTCGATCACATCACTGATCTTCTCGAGGTAGCAGGCGATGCAAGTTTCAAATTCCGCTCGCGTGACATCAGTGACAACATCCAAACCGGATCCCTGGCTGCATAGCAGAAACTCATAAGACTCGTGGGTTGTAAGAGAATGCTTTACTTCGCGCGCCACCATTAAGCTGTCGAACTCAAAGCAGCGCTTCTTTTTAGCATCGAGAGCATCTATCCTTGTTGTATCCAACCCAGACTTCTTGATGCAGAACTCGGCAAAGCTCTGGTCAAAATCCATGCCGCCAAGGCGCTCATGTCCATCGGTTCCCAACACCGAAAATCGGACGGTGCTTCCTTTTTGTAGGAAACGGCCAAGGGTTAGATCAAATGTGCCGCCCCCCAAATCAAAGACGAGAAACGTCTCATCTTTCATGGCGCTCCGGTGGGCCATGACCTCTCGGATGACGATTAACAGTGCCGCAGCAATTGGCTCTGCCAGGACCGAAACGCACTTTATGTCGGCAAGGTCGGCGGCCGATTTTGTGTTCCGAATCTGGTTTTCTTTAAAGTAATAGGGAACGGTAACGACTGTGCCACGGGAAAGTAACCCAGGGACTTTTCTTTTTTGGTCATCAACCAAATGCTTCAATATCTCCGCCGAAATCTGGATTGGCGTGAATATGCGGCCACCAATTCTCAGTTCCTTGCTGCCGGTATCCATTTCTCTTTTGACGCCTATCTTGGCGTTGTCTGGATTGAAATGTCCTTTCTTGTATGCCTGGTCGCCAATGCTAATGTTTCCTGTGGCAGGTTCTAAATAAAATGCAGACTGAGTCGTGGGCTTATTCTCGTAACTAGTGAGGGGTTCGGCCCCTGTTCCATTCCAGCGGGCAACTGCGCTAAACGTGGTCCCGAGGTCGATCCCCAAAAGCGGATGCATTTCGTTATCAAACTCAGGCATCCGCTAACTCCTGTTTCTTATTGGATACGACAACGACAGCGGCGCATCTTAGAACGAGGCGCCCTTCCTTGCCCACGTCAAGAAAGTAGCCACCGCTCATAACCTCCTTGATCGCATCGTCTTCAAGTTGGTCGTCTTCTTCAGCGGACATGGCTTCGTGAATATTGCCGTCAAATGCTTGGCCCCTCTCGCTTTCGATCTTCGAAATTCTCGCGGCCGTGTAAATGGGTTCTAATCCGGCCCCAAGGTTTTTATACACAGACTTCCATTCCTGGAACATGGGTAAAGAAGAGTCAGCTACTGAGCTTTCAAGATTAGCGCTATGCTTGCTTCCGCTCTCGATGCCTTCTAGGATTCTTATAACGTGACGTTCTAAGAACGAGCGCAAGGAACTTCGCCCTGAATCGGCTCGATTTCGAATCCCATCAAGAGATGACCACCTCTCAGCTTGCAGTTTGCTTAGTATCTCTTCGGCGTCGTCAACCGTTGCCGGAATCGTTTGACCAACTGCAGACTTCAACGTCTCTGCAACTGGCCCTTCATACGTGCACTGATCTCCCACCGCCGTTGCCTCATTGCTCCTTTCGACCATCCGTCTAAGAATTCCGAGCGAGTTATCGCGAGAAGCTAGCAATTGCTGAATCGTCTCGTCCTTAGTTTGTACATAAAGTTCGTGAGCGTCGTCGATGGCGGCAAGAGATTTCTCACACACCAGAGGCCAAACCGCGATCACGTTGGCCCACGTCTCGTCCCAATACTGGCAGTCGCAAAGCATACGTCCGAATTGCTCGAGGTAGCTCTCAAGCCTTTCGAGGTCTTTGATTACGAGACCTTCGAACTGCTGCTCTGTTAGCGCAACGGGCGCAGCCGGCGTTTCCACCCTGGAGATTTCGTCCTCGACAGTGGCCAATGTTTCGGCAGAAGTGGAAATAGGGAAGTCGGTTGATGCTCCAGAACCTTCAATCTCCTGTGTTGGGGCGAGCGCCACGATTCCATCTGAAATGTCGGTGCCGGAGTCTATTGCTGCCGCCGGAGTAGGATCTTCAATCGGCTCGAGTTCTGGGTTGTGGGCATCCGGGGCTGAATCTGGCTCGTCAAATACCGTTTCAGGGGCAACAGATCCGCTTTCCAATTCCGTTGTGATCTTTGCAGCTCCGCTCTGAATGTCATATATTACGGGTTCATTGCCGCCACTCGCGGCGAATCTTGTTCCGCTCTCGGAGTCTTCCAAAGTTGCCGAAACTCCCTTTTCTACATGTGGCAACACCGCTATTTCTGAACAATCTTCGGCGGGGCCGACGGCGGTAACGCCTTTCATGGCAAAATCTGATATGTTGCATTCCACGGGTTCGGGAGTCTCGGAGATAGTCGGGGCCAGGGCAGGATTTGCTTCTGACGTATCAGCCAAGGCATCCACCGGGGCTGCAATTTTTCCGGGTTCGTCGCTCTCAGGGGAAGTCACATTAGCCATCGCAACCTCCGCAGTATTGACCTCCGTCAACACCGTCCCCTGAGGGTTTTCGGGATTGACAGGCAGTTCAGGATTTGGTCCACCTATACGTAAAATCTTTTTAAACCAACGCTGAAGGGATCGCCGTGCCATCCTAGTTTCTGTGAATCACTAGTTCCTTGGTGCCGCAATCTGTGCTGGCAGACACGGTCAACAGGTTGTGCTGATCAATCTCGAACTCCACATCAATCTGAACTTCTCCGGCCGGTCGCTTCGGAATATCAATATTGAACTCGCCTATTCGCGAAAGTTGCATAGACGAAATCGATTCTGGCGCCGGTGACACTATCTCTGGCTGGCGGACAGTCGAAATCGGCTGATTCGTTTGATAAACGCGGATGATAACGCTTGGCGTGTTGTCCACTGCATTTTGATAAGTTCGGCTACCGATTACAGTAGACCCAACTGGTATCACAATTCCCTTTTCAATAATGCAGTCGAAATCCCCGCCTTGTGTTTCAATGCCAAGAAAGTGAGTGACCTTCTCTTCGATGGGTATCTGGCTCGGCAGACTACAATCATGCGCGTAGATTGCTGCTCCCTGCGCAACAGCTGTATCGACATCAAAATTGGCCCACGGCTCCTTTCCAAGGAGCTCGGCTAAACGCTCGCGAATGATCGGCATCTTGGTCGATCCGCCAACAAGAACTATCTTGTCGATATCGGTTATAACCAACCCTGCCTCTTCGAGCGCTTCGTTTATCGGAGCGATCGTGGCGTCGACTAAATCTCGGGTTCCATCTTCGAACTCCTTCCGAGTGAGTTCGAACTCAACGCTAAAGACGTTCCCCTCACCATCTTCTAACAGATCCGTCAAGTCGATGGGAGTAGTTTCCGTCGTGGACAGAGCGTGCTTTGCCAGAGTCGCAGCGGTTTTTATACCCTGCCGGGCGCGATTAAGCTTGCTCGTTGAAATCTCTTCGTGAACAGGAGTTGTTAGAACATCGAAACCGCATTGTTCCTGAAGCTTTGCCCCGATGAGCTTCATGATGAATGCATCAAAGTCGTCGCCGCCTAGTTCGGGGCGCCCGCTTTTTCCCATTACCTTTAAACCAATGCCATTATCTTCTCCCGAATTTGAAGCGGCCAAGACGGAAACATCAAATGTCCCACCTCCTAGATCATAAACGAGAATCGTTTGCTTGATCTTGCCACCCGACGCATAGGCGATAGACGCACTAACAGGTTCTGCCAGTAATGCGATGACGTTGAGCCCAGCTTGTTCGGCTGCTTTTTTCGTGTCGTCCTTTTGGTTATCTGTAAAGTTTGCGGGAACGCAAATCACGGCCTGTGTCGGGCGGCCATTTGTTCGCCCGTCGGAGCCTTCTTCCGCTAGCGCGACTAGCTTTCCAAGGATCATGGCCGAAATGTCCACTGGCGAATAGGACTTACCATCCACCTCGACAACTGCCGGTGTGCCAATCTTTCGTTTAATCGATTGAATGGTTCGCTCTGGTTCTATCAAAGCTCGGTTTAAGGCCTGACGACCGACGATGACCTCACCTTTCGAATCGATTTGAACGACTGACGGCATCGTATCTTGACTGTCGAGCTTGAGCACGAACACATCGCCCTCTCTGTAACAGCAGATTGCTGAGTTTGAGGTTCCGAGGTCTATTCCGTAATAATATGGACTTTCTTTTGGTGCAATAGCCGTATCTTCCATCCTAACTCCTAACTGCGACAAGGCCGCAGATCTCTGCGGCGATTGAATCTAACACTTCGTCAAAGTCCACGTTGGTCCCCTTGCGAACTTTCGAAATATCCCAAAAGGATCCGCCAGTCGCCTCAGCTAGCGTTCTGTGGCTTCCCGAGTTCTGCACGCCCAACACGAACAGTTTCACTCGATTGGCCGACAGTAAGTTTTGAATTGCAATGAGATCTGCCTTATCCGGACTAGCGCATGTCTCATCACTGATCAGCACAGCGACTTTTTCACGATCGGGCCGGAAAGTGTCGCAAAGAGCTCCGATCACGCGGATGCTGTCATGATCTCCTATGTAGCACCCTCCATAACCCAACTGGCCGATCTTAAGGCTTTGAAAATCGGAGTTCCGCACCAGGTCTCCCGCGTTCATAGGCGGAATTGTCTTCCACTTGTAATTAGAGGAGATGGCGAACGTCATGACGCCAACGTTACACTGTACGCCTCCTTCATCTATGCTATCGGCGAACTGCTGCACCCCGTTCTTAACGGCCTGGAGTTCGCCGGACATACTGCCGGAGGTGTCAATCAAAAAGACCACCTCAGCGCTTTTAGAGGTCGCATTAAGGAATGTCGCCATGTCGCCAATCCTGGTAGGATTCAACTGCACGGTCTGATTTGCATCGCCGCATGTGGCCGAAACTTCTAGCAAGTCGTTCTTGCTGAGGTGGAATCGAACGTCTATTTTCGCTTCACCTTGTGGAAGGGGCGGGATTCCATCTAGGATAAACCCACCAATGAATTCGTTATCGGTGCAGCTTTTTGATTCGCCCTGAAACACCAGCACTTGCACCTGTCGTTGGTCGTCTGAAGCGGTTTTGTAGAGGCTGGTTACGGTCGCTGGTATTTCTGAGCCTTTCGGCAGGATCACACTGAAGAAGTCGTCATCTCCGTCTTCCTCAACCAGGACTCCAAGGTCATGCGACGTGATTGGCTTTAGCGTTATAGTCTTAGGCAAAGTGCCTGCCATCGCGGGCAATGTCCCGGTCATGCCTTCTTTCCCAGACCCTTCAATACCGGTCGCTGCGGCCACTATTGCTGCCCCGAGTGCCACCGCTTCGTCAACTTTGGTTGAGACCCAGGGCGGCTTGATCGCTTCCGAAAGCATTTCTTGTACAAAACGCAGTTTGGTTGATCCGCCGACCAGCAGGATTTTGTCGATATCGGCCGCTGTCAAATCGGCCTGGAATAACGTTTCCTTACAAAGGGCAATAGTATTTTCGATATAAGGCTTAATAATTCGCTTAAGATCGTTTTGATCGACTGTCAACTGAAGCGAACCCCCGATAATATCGGAGATCAAAACTTCGGTATTGTCCACCCCGCCCAGCTCGATTTTTGTTCGCTCAGCTTGTTCAATAAGCCGCTGTGCAGCGATCGGAGCAAGGGCGTCCTCAACAGCGCTGCCTGATCCTTCGGAGTTTAGATAAGCGATGAGTGCCGCACGGTCCTCTTCGTTACATCCTTCAATATGTTCAGCCAAGAACCGAGTCAGGTCGCGGTCGAAATCGTAACCGCCCAGTCGTGTGTCGCCGTTGATAGCGATCGTTCGGAACTCATCGTGAACAACCTTAAGTATCGTTATGTCAAATGTACCGCCTCCGAGATCGTATACCATCAACGTCTGATTGACTTTCCGATCAATCGCGTAGCTAATCGCGGCCGCCTCGGGCTCAGTGAGCAAATGAATTAGTTCGATCCCTGCTTCACGGATCGCTTCCCCCGTATCTGTCTTTTGGTTCAGATTAAAATAAGCAGGTACGGTAACAACGGCCCCGTCGACGGGTTCGCCTAGGAAGTCTTCGGCCGCCTTCTTTAGCTCTTTGAGCAATAGCTTTGCCACATCGATCGGGGTAAAAGTGCTCTTTCCGATTGTATAGGTAGTTGTTCCGTCGCCTATACGCCGTTTCGAAGCCACTATTGTGCGTTGGGGAAAGGCAATTGCCCTATTCTTGGCTTGCGTGCCAATAATGACTCGTTCCTGCTGATCTACGGAGACCACCGAAGGCATTGTGGGTGAGCCAGCGACAGGAATGGTCTCAGCATTTGGACCCACAAAGTGCGCCACGACACAGTTGGTCGTTCCTAGATCAATTCCAATCTTAGCCATTTTAATTATGATAGGAGCAGAACTTAGCTCCTTCCTAATCTTACATCGTTTGCGAAAAAAAGTATAGTAGCCAGGCCTATTCTATTAAAAAGTTTTTTAACGATACGCACTTTGTAACGTTTTTATTTTCTGCTAAGATTGAAGTCGATGAACAGGGACATCTTCATAAGCTACGCCGACGAAGATATCGAACAAGCGAATGAATTGTGCGTGCACCTGGAAGCCCTGGGGACCTTATGCTTCCTTGCAAAGAGGGACGTGAGATATGGCGACTGGGCTCAACGAGCTTCGTCAGCCATAGCCAATGCCAAGCTCTCAATAATCATGCTTTCAAACGCTGCTAACAACTCCGATTTCGTCAAACGCGAAGTAATGTTGTCGGTTTATCGCAAGAAAGTGCTTCTGCCTATCTTCTTAGAGGATGTAGCTCCGAAGGAGGGCTTGGATGTTTATATGATAGACGCCCAATGGATTGTTGCCTATAACGAGCCGTACAAGTCAGATCGTAGACGCCTTGCAGCCTTTGTCGCGCAGTGCCTCACTGACCTTGCAACCGAACAAGACCGCGACCTAAAGGAAGAAGCCAAGCCCGAATCGATTGCACAACCCGAAGGTACCATAAAGCCAAAAATTGGCGACGTTCGAGTTTTATCACCTAGCCCAGAAATTGAAGCCAATTCTAGTACTGAACTCCCGATCATAGAACTCCGCGACAGGAAACTCTCCCCTGTCCCAACTGCTATCGCCACGCAATCGGACCCTGTAGAAAGCTTGGTTTATTTGCCCGATAGGGGGCATCTTATCAGCGGAGGCTGGGATGGAAGCATCGTTTTCCGGGACGTAAGACGTAGGAAGGTTTTATCGAAGCTCATCGGACATTCGGGAGCAACTCAATCCTCACATGTTGTATCTGATTTAGCTTGGGATGGTTCTGGTCACGTTTACTCCTCTGACTGGGAGGGAAATATCAAAGTGTGGGATCCAACTCGTATGGCACAGGTGAAAACCTTACCAGGAACAGGAAGCGGCACTAACGCTATCGCTGTGTCCCGAAAATCGGGTCGAATCCTAACTGGCGACGCGAATAAGTGTCTTCGTATTCTTGACATTGAGGCAGGAGATCTCATCCACACTTTGCCGATACCTGCCGGTGCAGTCAAGGCCGTGACCATGACTCGTGACGGCTCCACTGGGTTTTCAGGAAGCACAGACGGGCTTCGGATCTGGGATCTTAACTCTCATCGGGAGATTGCTCACTTAACGAATGCGGGGGCCGTTTTCAGCATGGCTCTTGCTCCTCAGGAAGAGTTGCTCCTAACCGGAAGCTTCGATGGCTCGATTCGGATCTGGAAGTTGAAGGACGGAGAGTTAGTAACCGAAGTGAAGCCACATGACGACATCGTGCGTTCGGTTTCCTTTTCGCCGGACGGTCTACGGTTTATCTCCGGAAGCTATGACAAGACATCCCACGTTTGTTCGGTTCGGAAAGGAACAACGCTAGCTATATTGAAAAAGCACAATCTGGCGGTGACGCGCACCTTGTTCGGTGAAACTTCCGACATCGCTATAACGGCAGATGCCGAAGGAATGATTTACATGTGGACCCTCGTTTAGATTTACAATCAGAGGGAACTACACGGATTACTTGAGAAACATGAATCTGGAACATTTACTATGACTGCCCTTTACGATGACGCGGACCTTTTAAAGCTGGTTACCAGAAACTGCTTTCGCGTATTCGGCGTCTCGACAACAGCCACTAAGGCCACGATTCAACTTGTAAGTGGTAGGATTTCAAAAGAATTGCAACTGGACATGCATAGTCAGGGAACTTTCCTGCCTTGGCTTCCCAGCCTGATGATAGATAAGGTTTCTTTGGAAGAAAGCAAAGCAAGTATTAATCTTCCAAGCTCCCGTATTAATGCCCGCATCTGGTGGTTTTCGGGCGACTCAGCGCTGAAGAAATTTGAGCCCCATCCTGACGAGACGGTGCTAATCGGTTGGGTGGAAAGTCTGCAGAAGTTGTCCAACCATGACGCGCTCCTTCTCTTTCTGGCTGGAAGCTCAGTTCTGGACCCGCGCTTTAACAATTTGTCTCTATGGGCCGATTGCCTAAGACGTTGGATTGAGTTGATTCATAGCGATTCATTTTGGTATGAGCAGAGGATCGCAGAGCAGCGGAGTGGATTTGAACCACGAGCCTCGGATAACGACTTTGCGAGGCTCAGAAAGGCGACGATAGATCAACTTCTTCTTCCCGTAATCGAGGCGGGAACCGACGCCCTCGTGGAGGAGAGAGATGAGGATGCCTTGAGAATCAAGATTCTCATCGAGATGGTCGCGCCTAACGAGGAAATCCAACTGCGATATCTGGCAAAGTTGTTCCTGAACCTAACGGCGACTCTTAGCGAAGCTTGCGATGATTTACACGAGAAATGTTGGAAGGTTATTGTGGAAGACGACGATGCCCGCGCCCGTAACCTAAGAGCCCTCATGCCGGTCATCGATGATTTTGAAACGACCGTTGTGCCGATTGTGGATCGTATTAGATATCTCCTCGGGGAAAACGCACTCACAAGAAAGAACCTGAATGTAGCCGCGAAATGTGTTTTTGAGATTGCCAAGGCGACGACATGGACTGACGATTCCAAATTAAGCTCCCGCTTGTTCCACAATGCAGCAATTTATGGGAAGGGCACTGTGATCGAGGGTAAGGCCAAAGAGCGATTGGTTAGGTATGGGGTGTTGATTGGATAAGCTAAACCACGCGGCTAAGATCAATCACGCCCTAAAGTGGCGTTGCGCTCAGGAACAAACAGACGAGAACTCCCGCGTTCTGTCCCACGAAGATTTGGCTGAGATAGCAATACAGCATTGGCGCATAAAGAAGAAGCTTGAAATCATCGGCGGAGACTCTCAAGTCGGCTTAAACTTCGCGCTGCGGAAAATGGGACAGATCCTCGCCAAAAACAGAATCGAAGTTGTCGATTTGGATGGTATGCCTTTTTCGACTGGCAGTGCCGTAGAGGTCTTGGAGTCCGATGGCTCTGGATCAGAACAAGTTATGAAAACGGTCGAGCCAATTGTTCTGATTGACCGGCAAGTCGTTAGATTTGGGAAGGTAACAACACAAAGGCCTGGAACGAACTGATAATGGCAGAAGACTATCGATATGGCATTGATCTAGGAACGACGAACTCCTGCGTCGCAGCATTTGCTGAAGACCACGTTACGATTTTTGATAACCGCGATCGCCTTAAAGTGACGCCATCCGCAGTGCGCATCACGCGATCCGGTGCCATAGTCGTTGGAAAGAGAGCTTACGAAGCAATAGTGACCGACCCTTTGAATGTTGCGACTGAGTTCAAACGTTGGATGGGTCAATCCGACATCAAGAGATTTCCGGGAACAGGCCAAGCTCTATCTGCCGAGCAGCTTTCAGCAGAGGTGCTCAAATCGCTAAGGGCCGCTGTCCAGGCAAAGACCTCGACAGACATGACCTCAGCAGTCATTACTGTACCTGCCGCGTTTGGAATGGTTCAAAGGGAGGCCACTTCTAAGGCCGCGCGGCTGGCTGGACTACAGCATTCAGTTCTTCTACATGAGCCGATCGCGGCCGCGATCGCGTACGGAGTCGGACCGTCCCGTTCAAATCAAAAATGGCTCGTGTTCGATTTGGGTGGGGGCACATTTGACGTAGCCATAGTCTCCACCAAGGATGACTTCCTGACCGTTATTGAGCATTTCGGTCAGGACACTTTGGGAGGCAAAGATGTAGATCGACGCATAGTAGACAACATTTTGTGGCCCGCATTGGCATCCGAATACAAGTTGCCGAATCCGATCGACCATCCGGACAAGCACCAACCCTTGGTTCGCCGCGCCCTCTTCAGGGCTGAAGAACTGAAGATCGAACTGAGCGACACCCGAACCGCTATCTGCAGTTTCTTCGACATCGGTGAGGATTTAGAGGGGAAGGTGATTGAACTAGATATCCCCGTTAGCCGGGAACAACTGGAACAGCAATTTGAACCGACGGTAACCCGCTGTATAGAGCTAATGGATAAGGCCTTATCGGCAGCCCATCTGGCTCCTGCAGAACTTACGAATGTTTTACTCGTTGGCGGCCCAACCAAGAGTCCCTACTTGCGTGAAGCTCTTCGCAATCACCTGAAGGTGCCTCTAAATGACACACTTGACCCGATGACGATCGTCGCAGCCGGAGCCGCCATTTATGCTGCTAGTCTGGAATTGAAACGCGTCGAAGCTCCTACGAACAAGAGCGAAATCAATCTGAAACTTGCATATGACCGGGTCAGCCGATCCTTGGAAACGGAAGTGCTCGGAACTATTGATACGCCACCAAAACAGTCGTTCGAGGTTCGGATGGACGAGCACAAAGGATTCTGGAGTAGCGGTTGGGTTCCTATAAAGGACAATAAGTTTTGCATCGCTGTTTCGCTCCAAGAACGCAAAACCTCGCTTTTTCACATTTACCTGAGGGATCAGTCTGGGAAGCTGATAGAAGCCGACCCGAACGAGTTTAGTATCAGGCACGGGCTCGAGCCCAATCCATTCCCGCTTCCCCACAGTATCAGCATCGAGTTCGTGGACGAAAATGATCAGCCTCGGCTTGATCCCATTTTTGGGCGAAGCACACTGCTGCCGGCGTCTAAAGAGGTTTCCTATCGGGTTGCAGTAACTCTAAAGCCTAGCTCGCCAACGGACTCCGTTTCAATTAAGCTGTGGGAGGGGGAAGACTTTTCGACTCCCCAGGCTAACAACTGGATTAACTTGCTTACGATCAGCGGGAGCATGCTTTCCAAACCGCTTCCGAGGGGCTCTGAAATCAAGATTCATTTCCACGTGGACCGCTCAAGCTTACTCACGGTTGGAGTTACAATCCCGCGCCTCGATCAACATTTCACAGAGGGAATCTACTTGCCTGACGAAAATGGGCGGTCCAACGCCGAAGGCATAATTGCCGTTTCGGAGCAACTTGATACGTTAAACCAACGACTAAAAGAGATTAACAGGAACGGAGCCATCTCACTGCCAGCAGAGCAGCGCGCAGAGATAAAGGCACTAAGGAAAGATTTAGATCACCTGTACTTAGAAGTTCATCTTGCTGGAGAGATGGCTTCCCTAGAAATTCTTGATACTGCAAGAAAACTCCAGTGGGAGACGCGCCGCGTAAGTGAACTCCTTTCGAAGATCGAAGAGCTACTTAATCTCGACTCATTCGAGGCTCAACTTAAACAAGCTAAGAGGTCCCTTCGGACATTTTCCTCGGACATTCAACAGCATGGAGACGATAGCGAAAAAGAGACTCTGAGCGCCCTTGTTAAAGACTTGAACGTCATCGAACAAAATAAGGATTTGGATGCCTTGCATTCTTGGAATGACAATCTAAGCTCACTCAATTACGAGGTGCTTTCTAAGCATGACTGGTTTTGGCGTGATATCTTCAATAAATTCGACAGAAATCCCGCTCGGTACACGAATCAAGCAGCGATGTCCATGTGGTTCCAAACGGGCGACAAAGCATTAAGCAGTGGGAGCGGCCGCGACCTTCGAAAGGCCGTAGAAAAACTATGGGATCTTGAGGTCAAAGATGTTGATACCGCGGCTAGGGAACAATCCATTCCGTCACATTTGAGGTTAACGTAATCTAATGAACAAGCCATTCTTGCCGTCGGGTACATCCGTTGACGAGTTCGTACGGATCCGAGAATGTGTCTACTTAAACGAATTCTTCGAGGTGTATTCCTGCGAACCGATGTCGGGCCAGTTTTTTGTCAGAGCTAAATCCTCGCTCCATTCTGAAGCATTGGCGAAAATAGAGATCCCGTGGTGGACGACCCTATTTCCGCGTGGGCTAGAAATTTTGGACCTTGGAGTCGTGGCTCGTGGGGATACCGTCGCAGGATTTCTGCTAAAAGTGCACGGCAACAAATTAAGCGCCAGCCACCAACGGCTTTGGTCCCAGAGCGAACTTTACGGTTTGCTATCTAAGTTTATTGAGTTGGCCAAATTGGGGTCCTTAAACAACTGTGAGCCGATCTTCGCGCCGGACCTGATCTGGGGCTTTAACATAGAAGGCGACACTATCCTAAGCAGTCTTTGCTGCTTGGCACCTTCTGAAGATCCACAGAGTCTTGTGTTTTCCTTGGCTGCGGCCTACTATCTACTATCGACCGGCGTTAACCCATTAACGATGGAACAAGAAACTCCTAGCCTTTCTCAATGGCAGCGTGCGGCAGATCTTCGGCTTTCGGCCCTCATTTCTGCGTGTTTAAGAAGCAAGGTAGCAGATATTGATGCCTTGGAACGAGAGTTTACGTTTTTACTAGAAACAACCCCCGAGTCAACTCTTTCGCAAGTCCATGTTGACTTTATTCCCATTGGCAGGAAAACGATCATTCGACGCTCAAATGCGTCGTAGTGGCGACTAGGAGTGCGCTCCCAGGTACATGTCTGAAAGGCAGTGATCGAAAGCATTGCGAAAGCGAATTGCTGCCGGACATTGAAATGCCTCATTAATGAAAGTGGAGGGCGTGCTTGCAAAAGCGACTTTCGGCAATCCGCGCATTAGCCTAATAAGCCTATAACAAAATGCAATATCACTAGCACTGTTAGTGATCAGACATGTACTTTTTGCGGGCGCTGGCCAAGTCTCATGCTATTAGTTAAATAAACTCAACAAAGAACCAACTCGTACGGCATTTTCATGCATCATTTACACCATGAAGCTTCGATTGCTCATCCTTGCCATTCTTGCCGTTTGCACCCAAGCCTTTGCTCAAGACCACTTTCGGTTCGTCGTCACCGGCGATGACCGCTGGAACACAAACAACCCGCGTCAAGGAATGGATGATAACGGCGTCAACGTTGCGGCAATGGACCGGCTCGCCACGGCAATCGTGGCCGAGAAACCGGCCATTCTTCTCTTTAACGGCGACTGCGTGGGCGGGGGCGAAACCGATGATGAAGAAACGTCGCAGTTCAAGACCTTTATGATTTCAATGGAGCCCATTTATTTGGCCGGAATCAAGGTTCTCGCCATTCGTGGCAACCACGAAATGCACTGCCCGAATCCCACCGCGGTTTGGCAAGCAGCGTTTGCAGGAGACCATGCAAACCCCGGCGGAGGTCCTAGCGGCGAGGAAGATCTCACTTATTCTTTCACTTACGGAAACACCCTTTTTCTTGGCTTAGATGAGTTTCAAACCAGCAAGCCAACGATAAACCAAGATTGGTTAGACCAAACTCTGGCTGGAACCAAAGCGACCCATATTTTTGCCTTCGCGCATAAAATGGCTTTTAAATCGGGCAACCACGTGGATGGTATGAACACGGTCCCCGAGGCTCGCGACAAGTTCTTAACCAGTCTCTCCAATGCGGGGGGGCGAATGGTGTTTTTCGGCCACGATCACCTTTACGATCACGAAACGGCCCTGAAAACCGGCTGGCCCGCCAACAAGGCTATTCACCAGGTGGTAGTCGGCACCGGCGGCGCGCCGTTTGTGCACGGCAAAAACCAAGAGGCGACCGATGGTAACTGGGCCTTAACTCATCTGGGGCACGTGGAAGGCAAGATCGGCTATGTCGTGGTGGATATTGCCGGCCCGAAAGTGACGGTGACTTATAAGGCCGAGTCCGCTCCGAACAAGTTTGAGACTGCTGATAGCTTCAGCTACACCGTCGCAAAATAATAGCTTCACTAGGGGTGCGGAGAAATCAAGAGGATCGTGATTTCATTGGGGCCGGGGCCGTAGAACCAGAACAAACGCCACGCCCCTGGGGTCCTGTTCTCGACGTAAGACTCCCAAACATCCTCACCCCTCAGCCCCTCTTTTTCTTCGTACTTGTGCGAATAAAGGCCATTGTATTTTGGGTCAGTTTGAAGCAGTCCTAAACACCTGCGAACTTTCTTTAACTTGCCCAAATCCTTCTTTTTCTTGTGAAATTCGAGGTCGTGGAGCTGCCTGGCAGCATCATCGGTAAAGATCAAGTTAAAAGGCAACTAGGTCAGTCCTCATCGTCAAGCGCATATTCAGCGAAGCTTCCCAGACTTTTGATTTGTCCCTTCGAAGCCTGTTCGAGCGCACGATCTAAAGCGGCCATTGCTTCAGGATTGTCGTAGAGCCACTGTTCACGCTCGTGACGGACAACCACTGGCGAAAGCAAGATGTCGCCATTAGGAAGTTCAGTCTGTCTAAATAGCTTTTCCTTAAACTTCAAACCAATATTTATTCGGCCAGAGCTATCGGGCTTTTTAATATCTATTTTTTGATGGATGCTCATAGCTTTCCGCAAGTTCCCAAGTTTGGGTTATTGCCACTTACTATATTATCCAACATAAAACCGGCCATCTTTAGTGCCAAAAACACTTGTCCTACTCTGCCGACTTCCACCGAACGCCGCGTAGGTGCCGATCGGCCAACAAACAAAAGATCGAAACGACCACCGCTTCAAGGCAAGTCAGATACCAAAAGAATCCGAATCTCCAAGCGATTGCAGAAGCAACCCCTATGCCGATTCCGGCGAACATGGCGAACATAATCACAAAGCCACGGCCCGCCGCTTTCGCCTCTTCGGTCGGCATGGATAGGGGAACGGAACCCGTAATCAACGCCGGCAACAAGGCATAAACCGGCAATAGCATTACGGCGGGCAAAAGCAATGGCAAGAAGTGGATACCGGGAATGAAGCACGTGTAAATGGCATCAGCCAAAACTATTGGCAACACAAAGATGACCATAACTGCCACCTGCGCGCCCCGCTGAATCGCCCAAGGGCCGCGAATAGGCGTCAAGCGGAAAAGCTCGGAGGCCTTCCATTGCTGAGTGAAGCTAAGCAGGTTCAAAGCTAGCAGCGGAATACAAGATAGATAGCCACCCGAAATCGAGACCATCATCGGCATAAACGAGTCCGTTATCGCTTTGGTCCCCGGACTATGAAGCTCGCTGCTCATTCCGGGATTCGTCACCGTAAAGACGATGGGCATGATCACCATAGGCACGATGCCCGGGAAGATGCGCAATTTCGTCTCTCGGTCTCGAAAAATGTAAGCGCAGGCAAGCACAAACGTGGCTTTTTCAACGGAACCCCCCAAGAACCAGGAAAAAGGTGGCGCAGCCGCAACTTTCTTCAGAAACCCAAGTTGGCTACGCTGGCTAGCCTTAGGCGCCGCAGATTCGTTAAGAACTTGAACGCCGGATTCGTAACTAGCTGCCAGCTTTCCAAGGGCGAGCCTCAACACGAGGACGGTGACCGCCAAACCTAGGGCGGCAAAACCCCAGGACAGCATTTCGTGGCTGCCCGCAATGGCATCGTCTAGACAGGCGAACCATGTGGATGGAATGGCGTAAATCCACATCGGTTTTTGGATGACGACGCCAAGACCCTGGGCATGGATCATCGCCCGAGGCAAGATTTGGCTTCCCAAAATCATGCCAACGGTAGCTACTATCTGCACCGCCGTCATCATGCCTTCCAGCTTGTCGCGGCCAAACCATTTCAAGCAAAGCTGATAGGACAGGACCACGAAACCGGTGGTAAAGAGGGCTGATTCAGTGATTGAAACGAAGTGAATGATCGGATACAGATACCACGGGCCGACCAAACTGATTCCTAAGGATGGGTCAATAGTGATCTTTGATCCGCTTCCATCGCTTGCGAAAATCCCGACGGCAAAGCTTGCCAGGTTCATCGCAACCGCCAAGTAAAGCGAAACCTGGGCCATCACCCAAACCTTTGCCCACAACAAGGTTTTAGGCTTAATCGGCCGGTGCATAAGGATCTCGGTTTCTTCCTTGTTAAACAGGGTCTCGCCGGCGCTGCTTGTGATGAACATGCCCAGCGCCATAAAGGTAAACGCGTGCATAAGGGCGCTTATCAAAATGGTGCTTTGGTGAAACAAGAAGAGGGGCATGAAGCCGCCCAATACGCCATAGGAAATCAAGACTAGGGCAAGCCGCTGGCCGATCGACTTTGGCGCCGATGCCTTGGTGAGCCCCCGCGAAGAGTGACCCCTCAAGAAAATGGTGAGGAACAGCGCCCGGAGGGTCTTATCTTGGGAGGCTGCATGCAACGGCGGCGGAGGCACTACACTTGAAATTTCGGGCCCTCCGGCAAGAAGGTCTTGGCGAAATCTTCCGCCCTGCGCTGGAGTTCCTCGCCTCCCGTTAGGCTCGTGAAAAGGTGCTCCAACGTTCCCGAGTTGTGCTGGGCTACGAGCGCATCGGGGACGCCATCTAATAGCATTCGGCCCTTATCGATGATAAGAACGCGATCGCAAACGCGTTCCACCACGTCCAAAATGTGCGAGCTATAAATGATCGCTTTGCCCTCTTTGGCAAGGGTCTGGATAAGCGCCTTAAACCCAACCGATGCGTTGGCATCGAGCCCCTCCAAGGGCTCGTCAAAGAAGACAACCGGAGGGTTGTGAAGAAGGGCAGCCGTGATGACCACCTTGCGCCGCATTCCTTTAGAATAAGCGCCTAGCAGCTTTTGAGAAAGGTCGTTCATGCTTAGGTCAAAGAACGAAATGAACTGCTCTATTCTCGGTCTGGCGATCTGCCGCGGGATATCGTAAAGGGCGGCGATCATTTCCAGAAACTCTAGCCCGGTGAGGGCCTCATAGACCGCGCCGGAGTCGGGCACGAACCCAATATTTCTCTTAACGTCGATGGGCTGCGTGCGAACATCGAAACCGCAAATGTAAGCGGTGCCACCGTTCGGCTCCGTCATCCCGGTCATCATTCTCAGTGTTGTCGTTTTGCCAGCTCCGTTGGGGCCCAGGAAGCCAACTATCTGCCCGCCGGGGACATCGAAGCTGAGATCGTCGACCGCAGTTTGCGCGCCGAAGTATTTCGTTAGGTGCTGGACCGAAACCATGCATCAACTGTACACGAAAGCTGGCTCCCTTGGGTTTCGGGGTTTTGGGACTCTAAGTTTTTGGGTTTCTGGGTTCTGGGTTCTGGGTTCTGGGTTCTGGGTTCTAGGTTTCTAGGTTTCTAGGTTTCTAGGTTCTAATCACTGCTTCTTATAAACGGACTTCACTTTCATTCCGGCCTGCTGCAAGGTCAAAGTCTTGCCATCGAGCTTGGCCGAATATTTAAGAAGCACTTGCCCCTGGCCCTGAACCGTATAACGAAAAAGCAGATCTGAGTCCTTCTTGAGCCACTGGCCGGAGACCTTAATGTCGTTCTTGCCATTCCTGGATTCCGACACCGTCTCGATGGCCAGCTTGCCGTCCTTTTGCAGATCCATCGTAGAGATGCCGCCGGGAGTTTTCCAGGTGCCCACAAACCTGGGATCCAACTTGCCTTCGAACACCACCGCTTTTGGCGTAGACGCCTGGGTGTAGTCATCACCGGTTTTGCAGCCAGCCAATAGGATGACCCCGGCTAACGCCGGGACCATCCATATCAACTTAGCACTCACTTGCCGCCGGTCCTCGCCTTGGCAGCCTTCATAGCTGCCGCGTCTTTGGCCATGTCGGCATTAATCGCGGATCCTTCCTTCGCCCTGGCATCGGCATTTGCCTGTTCCTGGGCATTTTGCGGTTTGCCGCCTGGGTTCTGGGCGACTCCACTGCCGGCTTTCGCGGGACCGGCGTCGTCCGATGAACCGCAACCGGCTACAGCAAGAACCGATATTGCCGCAAATGCAAGCAGTAGATATCTCAACCTGGGGTGTACCCCGCGCACACGCCGCCGGCGTTGAACGTATAAGCATCGTCGTAGGAACTGGGATTGTAGATATCTACAATGCCTCCCGCGACAAAGAAGTCCGTACACCAGCTAACAGAACCCTTGCGCTTTGCCTTGGCGTGGCCATCAGCCCAAACCATGTTGGCAAACATGTTATATCGGTATCTCGGCAGTGACGAAAAAGGGCCGTGGCCAGTAAGATCGCCACTGTAGTCGTCCCCGGTTGGGCTGTCGAAGTCTCCGTCCCACGCCGGCGGCGTTGTCGCCCCTCTGATGTTGGCCGCAGCGCCTGCGTACCAGTAAACATCACCCTGGAGGATGAGGTTTCCTGCAGTGAAGTTGGGGTCCGTGTTTACGCCTTGATTGATAATCATAAACGTTCCCGATGGGCCGGGCAAATTCGATTGGGACATAGACGGTACGGGAGCAACGCCGGTTGGCGTTCCATCCGGATTCTGGTCCCGATACTGGGGGTTAGCGCTGTAGTTCCAGCCGTTCCACTGTTGGGCGGAGGGGAATAGGAAAGGGTTTGCGCCGTAATCTCGCACTAGGTTATCGGGCACATCTGGGCTCTCCCAGATTCCGCTATCGGCAAGAGGAAGCGCTTGGGTTCCGCTATTCGAAAGCCAAGTGTAGCTGTCCATTCCGTTCTTGATATAAGGAGCAACGGCTTCTCGATACGTAAACGGATCCCAAGTAACACGGCCTCCTTGAATGTAGTCGTTTCTCGGGAAAAAGTCGTCGTAGTCGTTCGAGTACATCATGATCGCAAGGCCGATTTGTTTGACGTTCGAAAGATCTGCGGTCTTCTTAGCGGCAAGCTTGGCTTGAGCAAAGACAGGGAAAAGGATAGCAGCTAAAATAGCGATAATAGCAATTACAACAAGGAGCTCTATAAGCGTAAATCCACGCCTAATGAAGTTATTTTTCACGGGGTTTCCTCCCATAGGAAAAAGGCTCCCACCTGCATTGGCGGGATATTTGGCCGGAGTGCACCAAAATGGCGACTAATGAATGAGTCATGGCAACGGCGAACAGGCTGTTGCGAAATGGCGAAGTTATGGTTCTGGCAATGAAGCCGAGCCTTCGAACGAAATTTTGTCTTCATGAGGTGCCTCCGTCGAGACTTTCTGTCACGAACTGGACCCCGTGTTTTAATAAATCCAGGGTGGGTGCCTTGGTAAGAGCAGGCCGGAACCGCAAAACCCGGTCCATATGCGACTCTCCTACCACCGCTTCGAGTAAATCCGGCAGAGCGATTCTGGCTAGGCTATCGATCTCAATTCCTTGATAGACCCTGGCGTTGCCAAACATGAGAGTAAATGGCACGGAAGCGATGCCGGCAGCCGCGTAGGCACTGTCTTCCAAACCGAGGTTGCAGCCAACATGGGCAAGACCAGTTTCAAGCGCATGCCAGGCAGCATTCCCGGACCCAATTACGAAGCCGGTTGGCCGGTCAGTTTCCGAGTAGGAAAGCCATTCCTGTATCTTCTTTTCGTTAGAAATCGGCGCGTCCTCGATTTCGGCAAGGAACCTTGGATGGGGATCAATCCCGAGCCTTTCTTTGTGGGCCGAACAGAAGCCACGCTTAAGGGAATGCACAAAAGCCTCGTTATGAGGGAAACCAATATAAGCGAGCTTACGGTGTCCAAGGTCTAAGAGGGAATCAACGGCCTGCTTCATCATCCATTCATGGTCAAAGTCAATCTGTGGCCAATCGGGGTGGGTTTTCTCATGCCGGCCTTTTACAAAGAAAGGCATCTTGAGTCTTTCTAAAAGTTCGCCCTGAACTTCGGTGTCCGCTTCGCGGCCCCAAAGGATCACGGCATCGCAACCATGGGAACTGGCCAGGCGCTGAAGCTGGCTCAGCACTTCCTCTTCCGTCGCGAAGTTGGAAACCATGAGGCTGAGGCCTCGTTCCTGGAGCTGGGCGGAAAAAACGTCCACCAAGCCGCTGTAGGCTAGGCGGTAGTCGGCGCCTTCTAATCGGCGGTAGACGAAGGCAACCGTGTTCGTCTTACCACCACTGAGCGCCCTCGCTGCGGCGCTCGCGTGGTAGTTGAGGTCTCGGGCCGCCTCGATGACTCGCGCTCTTGTCTCTTCGGAAGCCCAGACGTTGGGGCGGTCGTTCAACACTCCCGAAACTAGGGAGGGAGAAAGATCGAGCCTCTTCGCAACGTCTTTAAGTGTTGTTCTCATATGAACCGTTCTATATGAACCGTTTCATATTGTACACACGATTTGCCAAAACGCCAAGAATAATTTTAATTTTCTATTCCGGGGGGGAATGCGGGGTAAGTGGAAGGGGCTATCTTTCTTGTTTATCAGGGCCTTGAGATTCGGATTTTTGAATCGGTCGCAGCTACAAAACACCGAGCCCAACCTTCAAAAGCTTGCTCATCCAATATCCGAGCCAGTTTTGCAACTAAAGCCTTCCGTGACGGATTTTTGAGACGCAGCAACAATATTCCAGCATGAGTTCCTGGAAGGAAAGATGTTATATCGGGAAAATCCAGATCTTGGGTAATCAGGAACCTTTGCTCACTTTGGCAAGCTTTCCAAAGGAGATCGTCTTCGGCTCCAGTGAGGCCCTCTTGCTGCACAGAGTGAACATCGAAACGATTATTAAAAATATCCTTGGCTTCTTCTGGAATATTTTCGTCGAGTTTGAATCTCACGAAACCCGGGGAACCGAAGGAATTGGCTGGTCCTCAAGTGCGGAATTCGCCGCGTAGGCCACAGCCGTTTTGACATGTTCGATTGTCAATGAAGGAAAGGCAGCGATTATCTGCTCAAAGGTGTCACCTTCGGCAAGGCTCGCCAAAACCGTGCGTAACGAAACCCTCGTTCCTTTAAAAACGATCTCGCCGCCGAGCCGTCTGTCGTCCCGGCTTAACTGTTCCCAATAATCCATCATTCCCTAATCCAATTATGATCGTAAAAAGAAACGACCGCTCCTTTTGCTATTGTTCAAGGGCTCACTTTGGCATTCTCCGCCACATGTGATTGTCCTTGATTCCCGCCAGCAGATAACGGGAGCTGAGCAGCGTAGTCGGCAACAACACTTCACGCAATTGCCTTGGTCCAGTGATAAAGATCAATCAAAGGTATGAGATTTAAAACGAAATGGGCGATCACGAGGGGCCAGATTCGGCGAAACTTGGCAAAGTACAAAGAGAAAAGTAGACCCATTACTGCGAGAACCGATAACGCAACGGGGTCAAACACGATCGGGCCGAAAGCGTATAGGATTGTGCTAAGAATCACCGCCCAACCAGTCTTCCAACCAATTTGTTCCAACCTCACGATCAAATAGCTCCTAAAGAAGAGTTCTCTTAAAAGCAGTGCAGAAATCAAGTTGAACAGCAAGTAAAAGAACCTTGGAATAATCGGAAAAAGCGCGAACCTCGAATACATCGCGACCGTTGAATGCATTGCCCAAGGCGGTGCATTGCTGATGCGAGTCGGGTACCGGGTGAAGTGATTGATCAGAAGACCGAGGCCAAAGGGAATGAGAATCAGTGGGATCGCCCAAAGGAGATCAGATGGAAGTGGCTTTCTAAACCCGAACTGAGAAAACGACTCCCCGCCGCTCCATATCAGATAGAGAATAAGGGAGATTTCGGTCAAATAAGCAAACCCAGAGAACACGAAACCGACCCCGCCGCTATCGCCCGAATACAGCTTGAACCAACTTGTGAAAAGGTCGAAGATGGTTGGCAAGCAAATAATTCCGACCAAGATCAACAGTTCCGCAATGAGTTGCTTTCTGGGAATAGTTGCGCAAATATCGGGTTCGGGAGTGTTCATAGTCCCCGCGGAAAGTGGTTGTAAACGAATAGGATGGCCAAAAAGCTATACAGGGCGTGAGCGGCTATAAGGGGCCAAATTGTGCGTTTGCTAAGGAAAATAGAGCCTAGAAAGAGTCCCTGCAAGCAAGCTATGCCGACGTAAAGCCACCCCTCATAAATCTGTAAACTCCCAAACAAGATTGCCGAGAATGTGATGGCATAAGTTGAAGGCAAATCGAGTTGCAACAGCCGAACTATCAAATAGCCTCGAAACAACGTTTCGCGCAAGATAGCAACGGACAAGAAATAAATGGCACTCAGACCAATGGGAGCATCTACATACGGGGAGTTGGCGTTCGCTGGGAACGGGTCGCTCGTGAAATACTGCGGCGCCAAAGCCACAAGGGCCACTCCGGCCATTGACGCAAAGGCCATTAAGAACCAGAGCAGATCTTTAGGCCTGGGTTTCACGAATCCGAAAGTTGACAATGGGGTGTTCGCGCTCCAAGCCAAGTAGATCAGAAGGCCGATCTTAGCGAGATTAATGGCTATGGTCTCTACTTCACCTGTCCCTGAGATATAGGGGGGATACTGGCCAAGGAACATCTGGGTTGCGGCAAAGAGCGGCCTTAGCACAAGGAGGGCGATAACTACGGACAACTCAATAATGTGTCGTTTCTTGGAAGTACCGGACGCAGCTAGGACCGGGCTTTCCAAACTTAGCTGCCTTCTTTGCGAGGGTAACGGTTAGGCTGCGTTCTTGAGATAACCAACCGCTCGCGGTGGTCGTTAAATATACAAATGGACCGAATCCCGAACACGTTGGCGACTTCAACCGCGTCACTCCAGGATTTCGGATTTATCTTTTGGTCCAAACACTTCCTCTCTTCGAGGTCATACCGATTACAATCTTTACAGTGCACTTTTCGCTTCGTCCTTGTTATGCGATTCTTCTAGGCTTTCTAGCCGCGGGCGCGATCGCCCAAGGCTCGGGCGATTCGATGCATTTTAGCGGTGGAAAGCTTATTATCCGCCAAAACGGCCACGACACAACGATTGAAACTTCGCGGATTCAAATAAAAAGCCAGCAAAAGCTTGTCTACCGAAAAGACGCAAATTATGCAGTGTGGGATTCACGCGGTTTGACCGTCCGAAAAGGGAAGAAAACCCACTCTTCGCGCCTGCCCGATATTGTCTTAACTCCCAAGCTTTTCTCCAACGGCGAGATACTGCAGACGAGGGCCCTCATCGCAACCGGCGATCTGAAGAAAAACGCGGATGCCCTTTCGGGCGCGTGTCAGGTTGGGGACTTGGTTTACTTTTTGCCGCGCTGGGATGATAAGGATGGCAAGCCTTGGCTGGAAGCTCTAGTGCAAGTGGATCTTGCCGGCCCTGATCTAGACGCCAAGCTTATTGGCCGCTTTGATGGGCTAACTCTTTCTAAACTCAAACTGGATAACCAGCTTTTTGCGACGCCAAAGGGTTTGCTGGCGGTGACTCGGGAGAATAACCCCCATCCCAACCCTTCCCCCTCCGCCGGAGCGCAAGGGGAAGGGCTCCCGATTTCCCAGTGGGGTGTCGCCACCTTCGATCCCAAGACCCAGCTTTTCGTTTTCAAGCCGGCTGGACAAGATTTGGCTGAATATTGGCGACTCTCGCCAAACGAACTTCTGGCTGAAGAGAAAACCACTTACGGCTCCAAAACCCTCGCCCGAGTGGAAACGAGCACAGGTGCCAAGAGGATTCTGGAAGAGTTCCACGGAACAGCGAGCATCGTCTCAACCCAAAACCCGCTCGTTGTGCGATTAACGCGCTCCAATGGCGACACGCTGCTTAACCTCGAATCCGGCGCAGCTGCTGAAATCTCCTCCACGGCACAAGCCAGGGTGGTCGATCATCAGATCGTCGTTTGGAATCAGCAGACCAGTGCCTTGTACGATCCCAGCAGATGGAACAAGGTGCTAAGCGGAGACCCTAAACCGGTTGATGATTCACGGCGATCACTTGTCCTGACTTCGCGCTCTCATAGCCGGCGAGGGAAACACGGGCAGCCTGCAGCCCATCCCAACCGGTAACCGGCGGCTCTTTATCCTGAAGGACGCTTTCCAGGAAGGCATCCACCATGTCCGCATCAGCATCTGACCCATATCCAACCTGGCTGTGAAAGTTGGCTTCGTTGGAATAGTAATCCAGGTTCTGCCCGAACATGGCCATTTCGATGACGCCCTTTTCGCCGACCACATTCATATTCACGTTGCCCCAGGTTTTGTAGCTGGACGGCCGCGACCAGCTCGAATCCAAGGTCACAAAGATCCCGCCCGGGAAATGGAGGGTAACCATGGCAGTATCTTCCCACTCTTTCCCGTACATGTTGTGGCCAATCTGCGCTTGGACTGACTCGACTTCCATTTTAAGCAGGTGGCGAACAAGGTCCGTTACGTGAACCACATGGTCGATCATGGCCCCGCCGCCGGATTTCTCTTTTTCGACAAACCATCCGAACGGGCAACGACCCTGGTTGGTCGCGCAAATAGCTTTGATCTGCCCAATGTCTCCGTTCGAGACCCGTTCTCTTAAACGCGTGTAAGCCGGCGAAAACCGGCACGGGAAGGCGGTCATGAGCTTAACGTTCGCTTGTTTGCAGGCTTGGATGAGCCGCTTGCCATCCTCCTCATTCACAACCAGGGGCTTTTCGCACAGCACGTGTTTGCTAGCCTTGGCGGCCTTTACGCCCAGTTCAGCATGGAGAACGTTTTCACTGGTAATGACAACCGCATCGCACTTCTCGATGAACTGATTGAAATTATCGTAGACCTTTGCGCCCGTTTGCTCGGAAAAATGCTGGCGTCGCTCTTTGTCGTCGTCCCACAGGCCTACAAATTCCGCCTTTTTCGTGTTCTTGAGGGCGTTCGCGTAACTCCAAACGTGTAGATGGGCGGCGCTAAGAATTCCAACACGCAAGGGTGAGGCTTTGCTCAAAGCTCCCCCTCGCCTGCTCCCTGGGAGGAGAGGGGGCTGTGGGGAGAGGTTCTGGCGGGCATGCTCTTTTTTACCCTTTCTGTTCCATCACCAAGGCCGCATCGCCCTCAAGATTTGTAGCCGCTAATAGATTTTTACGGATTGTGAGTGGATGTAAGTAGTATGCACGCTGCCATCTGCCAGACTCGCATGCCCAATCCCACCCGGCCAATAGGTCGTCGCGTTGTTCCCAGCAATGTCGACCGGTTCGACGAAAAGTGAAGTTCCAAGCTCCAAATCTGAAAGGCCTGCAATCCATGGCCAAGGCGTTGTGGCCTTAAGATTATTGGGAAAGGCAGTGTACATATAGCTGGTGTACAGATGGTTAATCGAGCCAAAAGTTGAATCCGTTCCCTTGTATTTGTCTGCAGGGCAAAACCAAACCTCGCTGGCACCAGAAAGATATATCCCAAGGATTTTTATAAGATCGGCCGGCATTTTGGAGTTCGTCGGAAGCCCTACACTCGTGACCGTCGGGTCGAACTTAAGCAAAATGTTTTCGTTATTTCTATCGAATGGCAGAAGATCGTCATTGTCGCCTGCGTAGAGGATGGCGGACAGCCCAATCTGGTGTAGATTCGAGATGGACTGTCCCATAAGCGCAGACCTTCTTACGGAAGAGCAGGCGGGAAACAGGAGAGCCGCCAAAACGGCCAGGATACTTGTCACGACGAGAAGCTCAACGAGCGTAAAAGCCTTCATAGTTCCTAAATTCCCGCTCATTCAACTTCCCTGAATCAGTGAATCAAATCTTTTAGAGGGCTGTAGTCATCGTGGTCCATCAAGCCCAAGCTTGTCAGGCCAGAAATGCTTGCGACGGGCGAGATCGAAGGTGACTCGGCGTTCGCAAAGGCAGTATTGTAAACATACAGGCTCGGCAGGGCGGTGACTCCTGCTTGATCTGCCAACGTCGAGTCGCTTTCTATAACTTCTAGCGATGCCGGCTCTGGCGAAGCTAGCCATTTCTTAACGTCAGAGGGGTCGAGCCCCAGGACGGCGCCTTCTTTGACTAGGCTGCTCTCCGTAGGTAGGGTCTCTGTGCTAAAAATGAACTTGCGGAGCTTCGCGCCGATGTTGCTGTTACGAGATAAGACGCTCTCGATCAAAGCAGCTATCTTGATCGCCGCCGCGCCATGTGCTGGAACGATCTTCCATCTATAAAGGATCGGTAACTTGATTTTCGGTGCTAGTTCAAGCTGGCGCTCGGCATCCCGGCAAGCGTCACACAAAGGGTCAGAGAAGACGACAAAAGCGGCTGGGCTGCCCTTTAATGTCGGCTCGTAACTTCGTGTGGAAAACTTTGCCGGGTCCACCGCCTTCGGCTGGTAGGTGAATGCGGCGATGAACATGCTTCCTATGCAGGCTAAAAGTACAAGCCCCAGTCGAGACGGGAACTTCAGCAATGTAACCATGGAGGCGCCCAAAAGCAAGATTTCCGCTAGACATGAAAGGGGCGATAGGACATGCGTCAGGCAAAAGAATAGTAAAAGTGCTACGGCCACTATCGCTTGGCCCACGGCCCAGTTAAGAGACTTTTTTAAAGAAGCGCGGGCGATCACTACGAGGCGGGCCGCACTGAACAAAGAAACTGCGCAAAGAAGTGAAAAGTAAGAAAGTGAGTTGCGCCCAATAGTGCACTCGATGCCGCAGTCCAAATCTGGAAAGATGTTGGTGTTCTGCAAAATCAAAAGTGCGCAAGCCAAAAAGGCACAGGACTGTAAAACAAATCCGCCCGAAACTGTCCAGTCTTTGCTTTCCGTTAAGTGTGTTGGCTTAGACATCTGTTCTTGCTCAGTCAAAATTCAAGTATCGAAATCATCAACTTCATCATGTTATATGCCGGAACTCTTTGAGTTGTTTGAGAAAACTAATCAAGTACCTGTTGCTCTCTTAGAGGTCCAATATTTCGAACTACTAGTCGCCCTCGTTCTTGTGAGGTCTATCGACACTCACCACGCGCCCATCCGATGAAAAATCGATTTTGATAATCCATGCCTCGCCTTCGCCCAAAAGCCCTTCCGCCCGGTCGGGCCACTCGATAAAGCAGACTTGGGTCTCCAAGTAGTCCTCTATTCCAAGACCTCGGTACGATTGAACACGGTAGAGGTCGGCATGGAGAACAGGCGGATCGGTATCGAACATCTGGATAAGGTTAAAGGTGGGCGACCTGACGATTTTTTCCTCGCCATGAGCCTCCACAAAACCTCGCACGAGGGTCGTTTTTCCTGCGCCTAGATCTCCGTAAAGGTAGACCGTGTCGCCCGGCTTTAGGGGCAGCTTCGCTCCCAGTTCGCGCATCTCCTGCTCGGATCTGACTTTAATGGGCAGAGTCGCTATATTGGGGGAACCATTTCCCTCCTTTGTAGGAGGGATCAAAGGAGGGGCCAGTTGTAAACATCGTCACCTGCATTTTGCACTTTTCACGATAGTTCACGATAGGTTGATAGTATTTCAATATCTCGCGCCTGTTCGAGGCTGCGTTTGAGGATTACCTATGAAAGGCAAACTACGAAACTCTGTTTACTACCTGGCAACTGCTCTCGCAGCCGCTTTGATCATCACTTCCGGATGCGGAGGCAACGGTGGCGGCACTGGCGGCCAATTGGCGACCAACACCACTGGAGCCGCAACAAGCGGCACTAATACGACAGGCGCGACCACTTCCGGCACAACAGCAACTGCCGGTACCACGGGAACTGCCGGCACCACCGGCACCACAGCCACGGCAGGAACCACAGGAACGACGAGCAAAACCACGGGCACTGGAACAGCCGGCACAACTGGGACCACAAGCACTACGGGAACGACAAGCACTACAGGCACGTCGGGAACGGTCACATACACCTACACGAAGTCGATCGTGACCGAAACCTTGGGAACCCCATCCCTTTTTTCTCATGGTGGCCAATTCGTTGCCTACACTGCAGCAAAGTCGTACTACTCGCCCTCACTTACTTCTCCCAACTCCGCATTGCAGGCTATATCTAACCCTGCGAATGCCTACGGAAGCCCGGGTGCCATTAACGATAACGGTCAAATGTTAGGCATTTTGACCGTTTACCCTTCCAGCGGCGGGGGCACCGGAGTGAACACGGGCTTCTATTGGACAACACCGTCCACGCCGGTTCAACTTGCGGCACCGGCAGGATCCGAGATAAGTTCTCCGATAGTGCTATCTAACACGGGTGCTGCCGCATGCATGGACTTCTCGTCTACCTTCACTTGGTCGGTCCTCGTTTATACGAGCGCCAGCGCCAAGCCGATTACGCTGGAATCTATACCTGTAGAGGGTTCCGAAGTCAGCCTCACCATGAGCGATGCCGGCCTTCTCGTAGTGAGCTATCCAGGATCACCACCGCAGCTTTTTAAGCCTCCATATACAGGTGCAGGAACTGCCGTCCTGGACCCAACCGGCAAATCTGCTGTCGGCGCTTATATCGGAAAAGACGGGACACTCTTCGGTTACAACAGCAGCTTCCAGTTCTTTTATAACCAGGGCCCATCCTATTCAAAGCCGGCTTCTGCGTCGACCGCCTGTTCTATTCTCGACATAAACTCGAAAGGAGAAATGTGCGGCGACTTTAACAATGGCGGTGGCAACGACAACCAAACCGCCGTCTGGTCAACCGTAACCGGCCCTCCGATAAAGTTCTACAATATCGGCGACCCAGGCTACCAACCAATCGAAGCGTTCTTCATATTTGACAATGGAGATATCGAGGTGCAGGACGACTACGGTAACAATGTCTTTGCAGCGCCTTCAGCCACGCTCAGCAAGCGGCCGCTAAGGCTGAAATAAACGGCAACGGAGAGCCCGGTGTGCAGCCGAGGTTCTCCTTTCCGATTAACTTGAAGATTCCCCTCGTGGGAATCTTCTGGGTTTGCGTCCTGAATGTCATAATCCAGCGTAGGATTTGTCAAAGATGCCAATAGTTGCCGTTCGTATTCCCCAGATTGGAGAAGGCCTGCAGGAGGCCCGACTCGTTGCCGTTCTTAAGAACCCCGGAGACAAGGTTAAACGGGATGAGCCGATTTACCAAATGGAGACCGATAAGGCGGTTATGGATGTCGAATCGCCCTACGAAGGCACGCTCACCGAGTGGCTGGCCAAGGTAGACACAGTGCTTCCAATCGGCGGCGAAGTCGCCCGAATGGAAGTTCTGGATGGCGTAAAAGAAATGGAAGTCCACGGCGGCGCAGCCGAAGCCGCGCCCGCTAAAGAAGCAGCTCAATCACAAGCAGAATCAGGCGGGACGCGCAATGCTAATATCCCCCCGAGAACGAGAGCCTACGCGAAAGAGAAAGGCATTTCCGATGCCGATTTAGCCAAGATCCCAGCCCCCAACGGCAAGCTTATGCCTGCCGATATTGACGCTTATTTAAGCGGGGGAAAGGTGGCCGCATCGTCAACGGGGATTGGGGGCGCCTACAAAGAAGAGCCCGTCAACCCAAAACAGCGCTTGCTTGCTTCCCGTTTAGTACGTGGTTCGCAGCTAGTCGTGCCAGGAACGATCACGGTCGTTACGAACTGGGAGCCAATCGAAAGACTGCGCCTGCAGGTGAAATCCAAAGGCGGCGATTTCCAGCCTTCGGCCTTCACCATGTTCGCCTTTGCGGTTGCTCAAGCGCTAATAAAATTCCCGCATTTCAGGTCCACCCTAAAGGGCGAGGAAACGCTAAGGACCTATGACCATGCTTCGCTTGGGGTCGCTGTCGCCCTCCCGGGCGATGAGTTGGTCTTGGCCGTGGTCGAGAACGCCGATGCGCTCACATGGCGCGAGTTTGCCGATAGCTTGCGAGCCAGAATTGATGAGGCCCGTGGCGGCAAAGATCAAGCGAACGAGGCGGTAACAATCAGTCTTACCAACATGCAAGCCTACGGCCTGCGAGATGCGGTGCCCGTCGTCGTTCCGCCATCGGTGGGAACGATCTTCCTTGGCGAAACTTACAACGGCCTCTGCGCGGAATCGGCGGAGCCGAAAATCAAGCGCTATGTGAACTTGGTCCTCACCTTCGACCACCGAATCATCAACGGGGTCGGGGCTGCCAACATTATGAATGCCATCAAGCAGAACGTGGAGACCATTTCCAGCCTAATCACCCTATGAAGCCTCTCATCGGAATCACGGCAAACTACCTGCCGAGCAATGACATGACGCGAACCGGTGGGGGCAGTTTAGCCCTCAACTGGAACTATGCCCAGTCGATAGCCGATGCCGGAGGGATTCCGCTCATCATCCCGCCCCAAGCCGATCCTGCCGAAATCGCGGAGTTAATCGACGGCCTGCTGATCCCCGGTGGCGACGATATCGACGCAAGCAACTGGGGCGAAGAAAACCACCCCAAAGCCAGTAACGTTGCTTCCGAGCGGTTTAATGGCGAGAAGGCTCTTTTTAATGCCATCGATAATGACCTCCCGGTTTTTGGCATTTGCTACGGCTGCCAGTTTATGAACGTGATGGAGGGCGGCACCATTAATCAGCACATCCCCGATGATCCAGCCAAGGATAAGCACACTGGTGGAATGCTGCAGGAATATGAGCTTGAGCCGGGCTCAAAACTGCTCGATACTCTTGGACAATCGGCGGTAAAAGGCGAGAGTTGGCATCACCAGGCAATCGGGAAAGTGGCTAGCGGTCTGCGAGTAGTTGCCGTTTCCGAAGACAACACCATTGAGGCTGTCGAAGCAGAAGATCGGCCCTGGATGATCGGCGTGCAATGGCATCCCGAACGGTCCTTAGACCACGAAGGCAACAAGAAGCTTTTTGCGGAGTTCGTGGCTGCGGCAGCCCGTTATAAGGCCGTCAAAACGTTAACCACGGCTGGAAAATGAAAAAGCTGGTTAACGGGGAAGAAGTCGAACTTTCGCCTTCTACCGATACCGAAGTTTATCCTTGGAAGGATCGTCTCATGGTCCGAACACCGGATGGCGCCAACTCAGCCGTTGCCGTAAAGATCGGCGACGCCCTTCATGTTTCTTACAAGGGCCATGTTTACGTGGTCGAAAAGTCTAGGGCTGGAAAAGCAGGGGCGGCAGCCTCAAGCTCAGGCGAACTTCGCGCTCCGATGCCTGGCCTGATCGTTGAAGTGTTTGTAAAGCAGGGTGCCAGCGTAGAATCGGGAGACAAGGTTTTCGTGCTGGAAGCGATGAAGACACAGCAGGCATTTACGGCGCCCTTTGCAGGCAAGGTCGATAAACTGACGGCTGAGAAGGGAAAACAAGTTTCCGATGGCGAGTTGCTTGCCACCATTGTCCCAAACAATCCCCCTGCATGATACGAAGGGTTATTGCAGCAACTGCTTCATCGGAATGTCCTTTCTATAATAAAACTCGATCGCCTCACCATGGGCGAGATTCAGTTTTCGCAAGTAATCGCCAGGAAGAAGGGCGTAGTGGCTACGGAACCACGGATACCACCAGGGGAACCTGTCCACAAAATGGTCCTTCGGCCAAGCCCGTTCTGTATAAGCGCTGAACACGGCGGGGGTAAGCAGTGGATGGCCGATTATGATGTCGGGCTTCATCGTTGAGTACGGACCGGCCATTTCATCGCCCTTTGAATAAACTCTCGCGGTGCCGGCGAACCGAGGCCAAGGGGATCCATGATCACCACGTTTGGCGCGTTCCAGCCGATAAATCCTATCTCCGTATACCCCACCGTTACGCCCGGCCTCACATGAAGGTCAAGCCATTTCCCCGCTTCTGTGTAGAGCGTTGTCCGAACTAACGTCGCCCTGCTGCCTGCCATTCGAAGGTCCCCATCCAGAAATCCCGCCATGAGGTCGAGCGCGAAACAAGCGGCTACTATCCCAGGTGCGGACGCAACCGGCGCGGAAAACTTGCCCTTTTCCCCGCCCGTCCAAGGCAAAAGATATTTAACGGAGAGCCAGCAAAAAAATGCGAGGACGCCGAATGCCAAAATCCCCAGAACTAGGAACGATAGACCCGTTGACGCATTGAGGATAAAAGCGGTCGATACCATGGAGTGGAAGTAGGCATAAAGTTGGTCGGCGATCAGAACTGCAACGATTGCCAGAGCCGTGCTCGCCGCTATCCTTGCGTATTTCTTCGGCGTGGCTGCCCATCGGCAAAGTTCAAAGAAAATGCAACTCACCATCATCGCTAAACCGAGACCGACCGGGGCGTAATACCAAGTCTCGTACACTTTGTAATAGCCGGCATAGAAGGCATAGTAGAGAGCGATCCAGCTTGCCAGAGCCACCAAAGAGGTAATGCGCAGTCGGATCAAAAGGACAACCGCACCCAGTACCGCGAGATACAGCCACAACTCCGGATCGGGCAAGGGAATATATCCCTCCATCCATTGCAGCACCTGGTGGCCAAAGAATGTCGTCCCCCGCTTATCATGTCTTTGGATGGCCAACAGGCGAGCCGCTTTCGCACCCATCGTGTCCGGCAAGAAGTGGCCGTATTGTCGCCAAACTAGAAATGCGCAAGGCAGGATCACGCACAAAAACGCAATTGCCGGCATAACCGGAAATTTGCGATAACGCCAGATGTACAGCCCCAGTGCGGGTGCGAGCGCGAGCGCGGCATCGGGCCGGACCACGACAGCGAAGGCGAACAGCACCGCCGCCGCAGTGGGTCGTCGCTCCATCAACACGTATCCCCAAACGACAAGGGCAAGCTGAGGAAGGAACTCGTTGTCGTACGCCCACCACACAAGTGGAATCGCTGTGACGGAGATGGCGAGAATTGCGCCCAGGAACCAATGCCTTTTCCGGCCGAGCACATACGTTCCGATGCCGATTGCGAACAGGGCTACAGCGGAAAGCAGGTCCGCGGCAATCGTTATGGAACCTTTGCCGAACATCCAGCCGATTACCCCGAGCAGAAAGGCGTAGCCTGGAGCAGACGTCGATTGATAGTGCGAACCGGGGTTGTAAACCAGCCCGCGGCCAATCGAGAAGTTGTATGAAACCCGGAAGGTGATCGCGAAATCATCGCTCAGCACACCCCACAACTGATAAGCGATCCAGGCGTTCATGAGCACCAAGATGCACACAATCAGAACATCCGCCAAGCGCCGGGCCTTTTCCGAGTTAGCTAGATTTCGTAGCCTATCCAACGCCATGTTTACAGAATATCATGTCAGGCTTCTAGGAACGAAACTACGGGCATCCTCCCCATAAGAAGATTTGATTTTTGGGGCAACAGCCGTGTTGTCTTTGTTAATCCGGATTCTTTTTCCATTCTCCACTAAAAAAGTGGTAACAACTTTGTAGTGTCATTTCATCTCCAGTCCAACGACCGCGTTGTATTTTTCGGCGACTCCATAACCGAGCAGCAGCTATACACGCTGTATGTGGAAGCGTTTGTTCGCACACGCTTTCCAAAACTTGAAGTCACCTTTTTCAATCGTGGGTGGGGCGGCGATACCTGTGGCGGCTCACTAGACTTGGGCGGGCTTATCGAGGAACGCGCCACTCGCGACGTCGCTCAGTTGAATCCGACGGTGGTGACCGTTATGCTCGGCATGAACGATGGCGGCTACACGCCCTACCTGCAGGAAACCGAGGCCCAGTTTGCCGCCGAATATGAGCGGATGCTGAAGAACGTGCTACGCGCAGCGCCTAACGCGAAGTTCACGCTTATGCGCACCTCCCCTTGGGACCAATACACCTGCGATCCGTGCGGCCAGTATCCCGAGGCACCTTTTCCCCCAAAGGGCTATAACGACGCATTGTTGGAATACGGCAAGGTGGTCGAGAAGGCAGCAGAGTTCTATAAGCTGAACTATGTGGATTTTAACTTGCCGATGGTGGAAGTCATGAAACGCGGCGCGGTACGTGATGTGGCATTGGCCCGGCAAATCGTGCCTGACTGGATCCACCCCGGACCTTCCGGGCATTTGATCATGGCAGGCGAACTTTTAAAATCGTGGGATGCGACTGATTTGGTCTCTAGCGTGAAGTTAAATGCTTTGACAGCGGAAGTAGTGGACACAATGGGGGCCTCTGTTCCGGACTTTGACGGATTGACATGGAGCCAACTTGATGAAGCCCTTCCATTCTGCGCGTCAGACATCGATCCAGCGACCGATTTTGTGCTGGAAATCTATGATTTCCAAGACACGTTGAATCGGCAGGAACTTGAAGTTATGAATCTGCCTTCGGGCATGTATGAACTCCTAATTGATGAGGACAGAGTTGGGCTTTTTTCCTCTGAAAAGCTGGCTCGCGGCATTAACTTGGCCGACTACAAGACGCCAATGCGGCGTCAGGCTTTGGAAGTATTGGTTTTGGCGGCAAAGCGCAGCATGCTTCAAATGACGCGCTGGCGGCAGGTCGATGTTAAGTTCGCGCTTGTTGGGCCGGCTTTGGAGGCTTCGAAGAACTTGGAGAAGATGGAAGAGGACGTCCTCCGTGAAGAAATCGCGAAGGCGCAGCCTGTGACGCATCGGTTTGAACTTAGGAAGGTTTAAAAGCCCTCCCTGCCAGTACGAAGTAGAGGAGGGAGGGTTTGGGTGGGAGGTTCCGGGAAAAAACCTCTCCCCCCAACCCCCTCTCCTCCCAGGGAGCAGGCAGAGGGGGAGTTCAATTCTTAGCTTAGCAAGCGAGTCGGATTCTCGAGCGCATCTTTCACGAGATTAATAAATTTCGCCCCCACGGACCCATCCACCACGCGATGGTCGAACGAGGCGGAAATATTCATCTTCCGTCGGATATCGACTTCGTCGTCATCGGTCGCCACAACCTGCTTTCGAACCGAGCTAACAGCAAGGATCGCCGCGTTGGGTTGATTAATAATGGCGATGAACTCATCCACATCTAACATTCCCATGTTGGAAATCGTGAAAGTGCTGCCCGACATCTCGTCGGGATGGAGCTTGTTGTCTCGCGCTTTGCCGGCAAGTTCTTTCGCTTTACCCGATAGCTGGCGGAGGGTAAGTCCCCCGGCATTCTTGATCACGGGAACGGTTAGGCCCTCTTCGAGGGCAACTGCCATCCCTAAATGGATGGCGCCCACCCGGAGCAAGGTCTGTCCCTGGAAAACCGAGTTGACTATCGGCATCTGCTGCAAAGCAACAACGCAGGCTTTCATCACGAAATCATTGATGGAGACTTTGCCGCTCTCCTCCGCTTCAAACTGCTCGCGCAGCTTCATGATGTTTTCGACATCGACCGAAACCGTCACATAAAAATGGGGAACCTGTTGCTTCGACTGCTGTGTCCGTTGAGCCGTGATCTGGCGCAGCCGGTTGAGTTGGATGGTTGTATCGCCGGCTGTCGCGGCAACGGCTGGAATAGCTGGGGGAGCCGGTGCAGCCGCTGGAGTCGCACCCTTGACATCTTTTTCGACAATGCGGCCACCGGGGCCGGTGCCTTTGATTTGGCCAAGATTAACTCCCATTTCCGCCGCTATCTTGCGGGCAAGGGGACTGGCCTTAATGCGATCGTTTCCATTGCTTGGCGCGGGAGCGGCCTCAACTGGGGCCGCTGCTTGTGGGGCGGGAGCAGCCTCAGCTTTGCCACCTTCGGTGGCACCACTGGCGGGCTGAGCGGCTTCGGGTTTGGCTTCTGACGCAGCGCCATTGGCGGCTTTCGCCGACCCGTTTCCACCCCAACCTTGGGGAAGAGCTTCGCCCTCCTTCAAAAGGGCCGCGATCTTTCGGCCGACGGGAACCGTTTCACCGCTATTGATCAGAAACCCAGTGAGCACGCCTGAGCCCGGCGCTTCCAGTTCAAGCGTGGCCTTATCGGTTTGTATGGTGCCGATAACTTCGCCGCTCTTCACCTTTTCGCCATCTTTCTTAAGCCACTCGAGAAGAGTGCCTTCTTCCATTCCATCGCCCATCTTGGGCATGATCACTTCGGTCATTTCTTTGCAAGATTACCTTTCCGGCGTGGGTCAAGCGGCGATTCGGCAGTACGGCGTACAATTCAATATATGGACCCAGTCAAGATGAAGCGGGAAACGATCAAGATCAGCGAGGATCGGAATCTATATAACTACACCTTCGAGATCGAGGATGAGGCTGGAGAAGGAAAGAAAGATGGGGAAGAGAAGAAGGACAAGAAGGAGAAGGGGGAAGAGGAGTAGGAATTTCGAGTGCGGCGAGTTCTCGCCGCTTTTGACTCGGTTTAATGTCGCGATCGGGTTCGTGCATGCCCCAGATGTAATCCTCAGGCCCCGCGACGGGTCGCCTGATAAAAAAGCGGTGAGAACTCACCGCACTCGATAAATGCTCGTCACCCCGCAAATCATAAGAAAAGTCTAAGATTGCTGCGCCAACCTTGATTCGAATGCTTGTGCAACTGGTGAATTTGCCAATTGCGGTGTTGTTTCGTATAATCAACTTGGTCCCTTGGGTAGTTAAGAGTTCTTAAGGGATTCCTCTCTTAGGCCTATGCAAAAACTTCGCGTTCTTTCTCTCTTTCTGCCCCTCGGATTAGCCACAGCGGCACTTGCTCAAGTCGATCCCGGCCTTTATTCAGGACTCGTTTGGCGTGATATCGGGCCCTTCCGCGGAGGGCGTGTCGCTTCCGTTACCGGAGCGATCGGCCAGCCCGGCGTTTTCTACATGGGCATGCCCACCGGCGGCGTTTGGAAGACGACCAGCGCGGGCACAACCTGGTTTCCAGTTTTTGATTCGGTGAAAGATGTCGCTTCGGTCGGCTCTATCCAGGTCGCTCCTTCCGATCCCAACATCGTTTACGCCGGAACCGGCGATATGCCAACCGGCGGAAATATCAACGAGGGCAACGGAGTTTATAAGTCCACCGACGCGGGGAAAACCTGGGAGCATCTCGGCCTAGATGCATCCAAACAAATCCCCTCTATCCTGGTAGATCCTCACGATCCCAACACAGTTTTGGCCGCGACCCAGGGAAGTTTAAGAGAGAAGAGCGAAACCCGCGGCATCTTCCGCACCACCGATGGTGGCAAGACTTGGAAGAAAGTTCTTTACGTCGATGACCAAACAGGCGTCGAGAAGATGGCCTGGGCCTACGACAATCCCAGCGTCATTATCGCTACCACGGATCGCCACTACTACGCGCCCGGCGCCAGCCGCTTCGGCGGAGGAAGAGGAGGGCCAGGCGGAAACCAAGGACCAACGGGAACCGCGCTTTATAAATCCACCGACGAGGGCCAAACGTGGACCGAAGTCAAAGGTGAAGGCCTTCCAACCCTTTCCGGAAGAACCTGCGTGGCCATCGCCATGCACACCAACTCGCAACGAATGTTTGTCGTAAGCAACGCGGGCCTCTACCGTTCCGAGGATGGCGGCGCCCACTGGGACCAGATGGACGCGACCGATCGCCGCGTGGCCAACGGCCAAGGCGGCTACAACTGCGGGGTGTATGTGAACTCTGCCGATCCCAACATCGTTTACGTCATCAACACTTCCAGCTACATTTCGAAGGATGGCGGCAAGACCTTTACTGGATTTAAGGGAGCCCCCGGCGGCGACGACCCCCAGCAAATGTGGGTAGACCCAACCGATGGCAATCGGCTATTCCTAGGCACCGACCAAGGTGGAACCGTTTCCCTCGATGGTGGCCAGAACTGGAGCCAGTGGTACAACCAGCCGACCGCGCAGGTCTATCACATCTCAACCGATAACCAGTTTCCCTATTGGGTCTATGCGACCCAGCAGGACAGCGGTTCAATCGCAACCGCCTCGCGCGGAAACCTTGGCGCGATTACCCCCCTCGATTGGCTACCTCATCCAGGCTATGAATTCGGCTCCATTGTTGCCGATCCCATCAACCCGAAAATCAGCTACGCGGGTGGCCCCGGTGGCGGAATCGTAAAGGTCACCTATCCGAGCGGACAGTGGATCAACGTCAGCCCCAGCGCGGATTCCACGGCAAGGCTGCGCAAAGTAGGAAACCAGCCGTTATTGTTCTCGCCCACAAACAAACATGAGTTGCTTGCCGGATTCCAGTATTTGATGGCCACCACCGATGGCGGAATGCACTGGAAGAAGCTGAGCCCGGATCTCGGCTTCCCGAAGGGCTATGTACCTCCCAAAGAACCGGCGCCTGCCACTAGGCCAACCAACCCTCCTGCCAAACCGGATGCCTCCGGTCCAAAACCTCCGCCGGTCCAGACCGCGCCTAAAAAAGGTGGTTCGGGCAATCGAATCGACGCCGACGACGACAGCGTCATGATCGAATCCGATAAGGATGCGGGCCAGGATATGGATGGTGATGACGACGATGACCAACAGGGCCAGGGGCCCCAGGGTGGTTCGATCGAGTCATTTTCGCCCTCGACTGTCGATGGCGGAGTCATTTGGGTTGGGACAAACAACGGACTTCTGAAGATAACCAAAGACCACGGCCACACCTGGGACGATGTAACGATTCCTGGCTTGGCGAACCCAACCAGAGCCGATATTTCGGCCATCGATTCTTCGCACCAGGATCCGGCAACGGCCTATGTTGCCATCGATTACCACAACTCTGGCGACCTTCAGCCCTTCGTCTACCGAACCCACGATTTTGGCAAGACTTGGACGAAGATCGTTACGGGCCTGCCGACCAATCTGCCGAGCGGCAGCTTCGCTCGCGTAGTTCGAGCCGACACCAAGAAGCAGGGACTTCTTTATCTTGGAACCGAGAGCTCGGTTTATGTCTCGTTTGATGATGGCGACCAGTGGCAACCCCTGACGTTGAACTTGCCGAACACCTCCTATCGGGACATGGTTGTCCATGACAACGATTTGGTGGTTGGCACCTATGGACGCGGCTTTTGGATCTTGGACGATATCGCGCCGCTTCGCCAGATAACCCCTACCACAAACACGGAGGAGGCTCATCTGTTCCAGCCAAGCGATGCTTGGCGCATCCGCCGGAACGTAAACGAGGATACGCCGTTCCCGCCCGAAGTTCCCCATGCGGAGAACCCTCCTCTTGGTGCAGTCATCTACTACTATCTGCAAAGCACACCTAAATCCCCCATTAAGTTGGAGGTGTCGGATGCTAGCGGAAATGTGATTCGGCATATGTCGAGCGATCCGGTCAAGCCTCTTTCAGAGCTTCAGCCGGTGCCGGATTTTTGGTTAGAGCGGCCAAAACCAATGCCGACCGAGCCAGGAACAAACCGCATCAACTGGAACTTGCGCTACGACAGCCCGTGGGCCTTCGCCCACACCTACGAGATCAACGCCAACCCTGGCGAAACTCCGTCTTCGCCCGAAGGCCCGCTTGTGGTGCCGGGCGTTTACACGATTACTTTAACTGTCGACGGCAAGGAGTACAAGCAGAACGTGACCGTTAAGAACGACCCGCGCTCGCCTGCTTCGTTTGCCGATATCAAAGCGCAGCACGAACTCCAGATGAGGCTCCTTGACTGTTCAAAGCTATCATTTGATGCATACCATCAGGTCGCCTTGATGCGCAACGATATAGGGGCGATACAGGACAGCGAGCCCTCTGACGATATTGCTCAAGCCTGTTCGGATTTCGATGCCAAGCTCGTTGCCGTTCAGGGCCGCACGGGCGGCGGCCGACGCGGTTTCGGTGGCTTCCGAGGCGGCCCAAGGGTACCTAGCTTTGTTGGAGTGAACGGAACCGTTGCTTCTCAGATCAATGAGCTCGATTCCGGCGACATGGCCCCTAATGAGGCGCTTCGGAAAGCCTGCGACACCGTTTGCGGCGAAATGAAAACCGCCATGGCAACTTGGCAGAATCTGAATGGAAAGGATTTGGCTACTTTAAATGCTCTTCTAACTAAAAGCAAGATCAAGCCGATTGCCGCAAGGGTGCAAGTAACCGATAAGAGGGTTGCCCAAACCGACACAAACAAAGGCGCACAGTAGTCTGAATATGGAGGCAGCCATCCGCCTCCCTTGGTTTTTTCACCTCTAGCTTAGTCATTCGCGGCTAGTTTGGTGCGGACAGACCGTAGTTGAGAGTTAGCTTAAGGGGGAAACCGAAAGGGTTTCCCCCTTTTTTTCGGCGAAACCCGGATCGGGTAAGAAATGTCACACCGTCGAGTCAATGCCATCAGTTTTTAAAAAATCGAACTCAAATGTTGCCAGCGGAAGCAGGCCCAGTGGGCAGAGAAGATTTAGCAAAGGCTGACGGCCTGGTAACTTAACGTCCTTTTTTCTTAAAGCCCCAAAGGGGCGAAATAGGGGCTTAGGTTCAAAGTTCAAAAAATTGGTGGGCTTAAAATTCGTAAGGTCTTTCCTGAAATGCAAAACTTAGTTTGCTCTAAGCTTGAGAAACAGGAGGGGGGTCAATCCGTCCAAGAAATCGTGAACATAATCACAAGGAGAGACAAATGCAAAAACTTTTAATCGCAGTTTCACTATTCTCAGTAGTAGCCTTGGCGTCAGCCCAGGGCCATCACGGTTCTCGTGGCGGAGGCGGAGGCGGCCATGCCATGTCCCATGGCGGCGGAGGGCATAGCTCGTTCGGCGGCGGCGGCCATGCAATGTCCCGCACGGGTGGCGGTCATAGCTCGTTCGGCGGCGGTGGCCATGCAATGGCCCGTACCGGCGCCGGCCACAGTTCATTTAGCGGCGCCGCGCGAACCCGTGGTGGCGGCAACCACAGCTTTGCCAGCCACAATCGAGGTTCTTTTAACCACAATGGCAGCTTCAATCACAGCGGCAACGTTAACGTGCACTCAAACACTTTTGTGCATAACGGCGGAGGCCACCGTGGCTTTGGCGGAGGTGGAAGATTCCATCCGACCGGCATTGGCCACAACACAGCATGGTTTAACTCCCACGGCGGCTGGCACCACGGACCCGGCTATATCCACCCGATCTACGGCGGAATCTATATTGGCTACAGTTGGGGCGTCATTCCTCCCCACCGAGAACTAGTTTGGATCCAAGATCCGGCGACCGGCGAATACTACGAGGCTTACTACTATCCGGATTACGGCTACTATGCTTGGTATAACCGGCCACTCGTTGCGGTTGGCGTTTATAACCCGAGCCTTGCCATAACCGTGCGGCTTTAAATTCCAAGAAAAAGAGCTAAACAAGACGGGAGACGATTCGGTCCCCCGTCTTTTTTTCGAGTCCACTTTTCAGTACATAGCCGGCAACAATGCCCGGCAACGAACAACTCTAGGTCTATCGGCCCACGGGCGGAACAAAGGGGGCAGGGGACGGCGGTACAACCCCCTGTGCGTTCTTGGCGGGGTGTATTCGTAACATCGCTGATCTTGTTCGTTTTGGCGTGTGCCATGGGACAGGATCATAAAGTCGCGGCTTTCAAACTCGATACTCCGAAGACTCTGGCCGGCATCGACGATCCAGGTTGGGGAAAAGCGGCCACCGTTACAGGGTTCGTGGACCTAGCCAGCAGTCACCTGGTTCAAGACCAGACCTTCTGCAAGATTGCCTACGACGACAAGTTTATCTATGTCGTTTTCGATTGCCGAGATTCGCAGCCAGACAAGATCACGGCGAGGGAGACCGTCCGCGATAGCAAATATCAAAGCCAAACTAACGGCGAAACAGAGGACAACGTCGAACTCCAACTGGATGCCTTCAAAACGCACAAAGGTTCCGAACTCAGCCGGTTCAGCGTAAACGCAGTTGGGACGCCCTCGGCATCCCTCGCGGGCGGCCGAGGAAACAAGGCCGAATGGAAAGGCGAGTTCATCGTTTCTACAAAGAGAACGGCCACTGGATGGGTTGCCCAAATGCAGATTCCCTGGGCCAGCCTAAACTACCCTCGCACAAAAGGCCCCATTGATATGGGCATCAATTTCTACCGTTATCAAACCCACACGAGCATCACTTCCATGTGGAGTAATACCGGTTTGCTCGGGCTGCTGGACCAAGAAGGCTATTGGACCGGAGTCCAGGTGCCGTCTACCGCCTTTCAGCACACACTATCCGTTTTGCCCTACGTACTTGGCACGGGCACCACCGATGGTGGCTCGATTAGAGGCGGCGTCGATGCCAGATATACCGTCACCCCGGAACTTACGGCGGTGGGGACTTTTAAGCCGGATTTCTCGACTGTTGAAGGCGCCATCGAGGGGATACAGTTCTCAAGGACGGAACGGTACGTTCAAGACCTAAGGCCCTTTTTTCTTGAGGGTGCCAACTATCTCACCATCCCCATGAAATACAACGGGTTAGGCTCTTTCTTCTATCCAAATCGTATTCAGAATTTCGATCTGGGCACAAACATTTATGGCAAGATCTCGCCCTCCGATACGCTCGGTTTTCTGGACGCCTACGAGTTTAACGGCCGCAACGATGTGGTCACACGCTTTAGCCATAACTTCGGACCCAATGGCAACTTCGGCTTCTACTTTGGGCAAAAGACATCCCCCGGCGACGACAACACTTTGGGAGCCTTTGACTATCACGACAAATGGGGGAAAATGGGCTTCGAGAACATCACGGCGGGCACGCACGGAACATTTGCCGGCGGAGGTGCCAGTATCGAAAACTTGACCTACGAGGACAAGCTGCTTGTTTGGGGTCTGTCCTATGCAGACCTGTCCGATAACTTTAACGGGGAAGACTCCTATTTTCCGCAAGTGGGCGACAAGGGATTTAACGGTTTGAACGTGTGGTTCAACACGTGGCAGCATGGCTATTTTAAGGATTTCCAGATCGTTTCGGACGTTTACTACAACTGGCACGAAAGCGGGCAAGTGTTTCAAAGGGGAGTCGATATCCAAACCACTATCGATTCGAGGTCCGACACTCATTACGGCCTTGAATACACTTATAACCGCTACGATGCGTCGACCGACCAAACTGCCAATCTCACGTTCCTAAGGGGTGCCACGAACAGGTTCTGCCAGTGGGGGCTCGGTTATCAGGTTGGGATGCTCAATAACGAATCGGCCTCGTTTCTTTCGCCGCAGTTTAGTTTTCGTTTGCTAAAGAAGTTGGACCTTACCTATAGCGGCTCGATTTTGAACCTTGGCGGAGTGACCCAGCAACATATTATTACGGCCAACTATGAGCTTTCGCCGACCAGATCGGTGGGAGGGCGGGTTGTCTCCCAGACGGGGGGCACAAATGGCTTTCTCTACTATCACAACTCGGGCGGAAAGGGAACCGAGATGTATATTTTGCTCGGCGATCCGAATCCGCTCACGTTTCAGAAAAAGATCGAAGTCAAGTTTATTTTCGCCCTCGGCTCGAAAACTCCTTCATAACCTGAACAAGCCCCGCCGTATTGGCGACTAATAAGAGGGCGTGTGCAAATGCAGGTTCAATTTGAACCGGCTGGGGCAGTATAATCTTACGAAGTTACGGCCCGCTGTTTTAGATGGTTGACGATTTAGCATCTTGTGTTTGTGTGGCCCGGTGCCGGCAAGGTGCGAATGAATAAGGGGCATTGGAAATTCCCGCGAACGAGAGCTCTGATTCTTACGGGAGCAACATTGTGTTTGTGCCTTTGCGCTCTGTTCCTATTTCAAAATGAACTCTACGGACGGGTTCAAGCACAGAACGACCTTCAGGCGGATGACGCCTGTTTCCAAGCTACTCAGCAGATCCAGTCTTCACTCACCGAGCTAAAAACGGCGATTTCCGATTTAGCCCTGTTCGTTGAATCCGAGCATGGTGTCAACAGCGAAGGCGAGGAGAAGCTCGTGCTCGGGCTCGCGGCCCAACATCCCGGCCTGGAAGGGGTCGGCGTCGTGCAAGTTATTTCGCAAGCCGACCGCGCCAACTTCGAAAAAACAAGCCTCCGCGGAAGATCCATTCTGCGATACAACAATGGGAGATTTGACCGTTCCCCCGAAGAGCCCCAATATGCAGTTGTTCGCAGCATCGACATGGGCAGAGACCCAAAGGCATTCGGCCTCGATCTGTTCTCTGAGCCCAAACGCGCCAGCGCCATTAAGGATGCGTCCCTTACCGATCAGATTGTTTTATCCGCCCCTTTAACCAGCGTTTTAGATACCAACAAGGGAACTCAGTCAAATTTGATCGTAAAGTCTGCCGATGAAAACTTCAAGAAGGGTTCAAAGCTGTTCGTCATCGCCTTATTCAGGCCCTCCATGCTCGCCGAAAAATCCAACGGCATTGCCGACCATGCGCAGATCATCGAGGTTTCGGATGTGTCAAAGAAGGGTGGAGAAATTTCGAGTTGGCAGAAAACAACGGAGGACATTCCCCACGTCGACCGCAAAGAGACGGTTCGATTTGGGGGAAGGGTCTTTGCTCTAAACCTTGAATATCTATCCCCTCCGGATTCCGGCGGGATAAGGTGGCTTAAGCTAGTGGTGTGGGTTTTAGGCGGCCTTGTGAGTTTGTTGGCCACCGTTTTAGTGGCGACCCTTTCGTATAAACGCATCCATGCGGAGGAACATCAGCGCCAGCTTCAAGATATGGCGGCGGAGATGATGGACGAGCTTTACGAAACAGTTCCCCAGGTCCTTGCCAATAAGAATCAACCCACTAAGAAACCATGAACTTAAACGTTCGAGTTCCGCTAACGTCCAATGGTCGCCCCATCGAAACGTCGCCCGACAAGTTTGGCGAGCTAAAGTCTTCCTCGCCGCTCCTCAGCGATGAACTCGCGCTCCGAGAACGAATGGCGGAAGATGGGTATCTCTATCTACCTTCATTTTTTCCGGTTGAACTCGTTCAGCAAGCAAGAGCCAGCGTTATCGCGAAGCTTGAGACGGAGGATCTGCTTGATCCAGCCTATTCTTCTGAAAAGGGAATGCTTTTGGATCCAATGGCGGAAATGTGTTTTCGGCCTGACTTCGCGTCAAAGAACCCGGACATTGAGCGCCTCATTTATGGCCGCGAGCTTATGGGATTCTTCACCCGCTTTTTAGGCGGAGATACCAGGCACTTTGACTTCACTTGGTTGCGCGCCATATCCCACGGTATTGGCACTTGCCCCCATTGCGATATCGTTTATATGGGGCGAGGCACGACGAATCTATACACCGCTTGGACGCCTCTTGGCAACATCCCTATCGACTTAGGAGGACTCATCATCCTCGAAGGCTCCAACAAACTTTCCGAGCTGCAGCAGACTTACGGAAGGCTTGATGTCGATACTGAATGCGAAAACAATGGCGGCTCAAACATCTTGAAGTCTAAGGGTTACGAAGAATCGGGCGCGATCACGTTGGACCCCCATCAATTGCGTGAGAGGTACGGCGGTCGATGGCTAACCGCCGAATACAACATGGGGGATGTTCTCATATTCGGCATGTTCACGGTACACGGTAGCCTGGATAACCAAACCCATCGTGTGCGCTTATCAACCGATTCGCGATACCAATTGTCTTCGGAACCCATCGACAAAAGATGGATTGGCGAAGAACAAAGCGGCCACGGCAAGTCGAGCAAGCTAAAGTTGATCTGTTAGGGCGTTAAGGTAAGCGTGCAGGTTTTTGTCACCGTCCCGTAGGTCGCCGTAAAGGTAATCACAGTGTTCGCGGTTACCGCCTTTGTTGTGACCGGAGCAACCACGCTCGATGCTCCGGAAACAACGGTCGCCGGAGTAGTTACGGAAGCCAGCGCCGCATTACTTGATTTAAGAGCAACCTTAATGCCTGCGCTTGTGGCCTCGCCGGTTAAAGTTATTTTCAAGCTAGCGGCAGCACCACCCTTCACAGAAGCTTCCACAGAAACGATGGCGCTTAGAGCGGCCGGCACCACGGTCAGGGTCTCGGTTTTAGTTACCCCGCCATAAGTGATCGTTATCACGGGAGATTGTGTGGTCGCTACCGGCTTGGTTACGATTGTGAACTCGGAATAGGGATAGTTCTTTGCCAGAGTGCATGTTGCGGGAACCACGGCAACGGTTGGAATGCTGCTTTTTAGGGCCAGAGTTCCGCCTGTGGTTGGGGTGTTGCCATTAAAATGGGCCGCGCAAAGAACGTTATTGCCGCCCGCGATGCTGTTCGTGTTGAAGTTCATGCTGGTGAACACGGCAGGCAAAAGGTTAATCGTTTGCGAGAGGGTAGTGCCACCAATGGTTGCATCCACTGTTTCTGCTGTCTCTTTCGCCACGCCGGCGGTTGGGACTATAAAATCTTCTACCGTGGTGTTGGCATTCAGAATCGGAACACCGCTCACAAGATTGTCGCTGCTGGAAATAACAGCTCGGAATCTCCCTTTGGAAGCGGCCGTGAGCCCGATAACGCCACTCAGATTGTTGCCACCGATAATCGATGGGTTGATCGAAAAGGTCTTTTCGATTGGCACCAGCGGGTCGATGGTGGCTATAAATGGAAGAAGCAAGCTCTTATCTGCATTCCAAACCAGGCCGGCGTATTTGGTTCCGTCCGCCGAAACTGAATAGACATTGTAAATCGTGTATGTGCCGAACTTAACTCCCTGGGCAACTAGAAACTTGTAGGCATCCATGTATCCGGTCTGCGGCGTCCACACCTCGTAAAAGCTGGGATAGACGGCGGCTGCTCCATGGAACAAGAGCACGTTGCCATCATTAGACATGCTGGTTTCCGCCCTAAGGGTATCAGGAACTGCCTGGTTTGCTCCAAGGTCTTGCGGAACACCATTTGTGTAGAGAACGATGTGGCTTCCGTTGAATCCAAAAAGCATGTTGCCCTGGTCGTTTATAGCCAGGGCTGCCCCGTATGTTGTTCCGCTTATAAGAGGGAGACTCGCGGCAGCTCCATCGATCCACTCAATTGGGATAAGGCCATCGTTATCATCATCCTTGTAGGACCACCCCACAATATGGCTAGCATCTGATGAACACGCCCAAGCCGTATCGTCTGCGTTGGCTCGACCCGCTGGATGGTTTAGAAATTGAATGGTGTTGGATCCAGGAGTACATACTGTCGCCCAGGAATAACCCTCGTCCTGTGCGGGATAGTAGTCGAATTGACCAACGCCATAAAGGCCATTCGCGGACATACCAAGTATTCCTCCGCCGTTAATGGTGCCGGTGATGGTGATAACGCTCCCATTATAAAAAAAATAGTTATCACTTGTTTCGTAGATCCCGTCCATGGCAGCTCCGGAGCCGGAGATGCCGAAACCTGTAACATTCGGGACAAGATGCCAACCGGTTTTGTTGTAAAGCATCGTCCCGGAACCACCTGTCCAGCTTCCTGGCACCATGATCGAACTGCCATCGCGGGAAATAGCAGCCGAGACGCCGACGCCCGCCGCGCCGCCGCCTTCGGTTGGCGTTAGCACAACAAAGGTTGGGGTAGCCAAAGCCGCGATGCTTAAGGCCAATGTACCGACAACTGAAAAGATCGCTCTCATTGTTCTATTCTATAGCGAAGTTCTCAAGTGTGGGGAAGAAAGTAGCAATGTTAATCAAGATTTGAGTGGCGAGAGGCAAATCTATCCCCGGTTCTTTAGTCAAGCGAAGGCTGAGCTGCTAAGGCGTTAGCGTCAGCGTGCAAGTTTTCACAACGCTCCCGTAAGTTGCCGTAAAGGTGACCACTGTGCTTTTGGTTACAGCCGTTGTCGCTACCGGCAGCACAACGCTAGCAGCTCCGGCGGGAATCGATGCAGTGGGGGCAACGGTGGCCAGGGCTGAACTGGACTTAACGGCTACTTTAAGACCCCCGATTGGAGCCGCTCCATTAAGCTCAACCTTGATGTTGGCCGCGCTTCCGCCAACCACAGAGCTTGCCCCAGGAACGATTGCGCTCAACGTTGGCGGATCGACAGTCAAGGTTTCGCTCTTACTGACTGTGCCATAAGTGATGGTGATTACCGGTGACTGAACCGTGGCGACAGGATGGGTTACGATAGCGAACTCGGAATAGGGACTATTCTTGGCCAAGTAGTAGCCAGGGTTAACCGCCGCGACAGACGGAAGGCTGCTTTTAACAGACATTGTTCCGCCTGTGGTCGGAGTGTTGCCATTGAAGTGAGCGGCGCAGAGAACGCTGGCTCCTCCAACAACGCTGTTCACAGCAAAGTTCATGCTTGTTAAGCTGGCCGGCAGCAGTTGAACGCTTAAGGCAAGGGAAGTGCCGCCGATTGTGGCTTCGACGGAGACATTGGTAGCCGCCGCTACTCCTGAAGTTGGGATTTGAAAACTTTCTACCGTGGTATTTGCATTTAGAATGGGAGCGGCGCTCACCAGGTGATTTGAACTGGAAACAACCGCACGAAACCTGCTCTTTGAAGCTGCCGACAGCGTAAGGGCGCCGCTTGCGTTGTTGCCGCCCACTATGGAGGCGTTGACCGAAAATGTTTTCGGTGTCGGGACCAGCGGATCGATGGTGGCAATGAAGGGAAGCAGGTTGTTGTGGCCGGGTGACCAGACCAAGCCACCGAATTTAGTGCCATCGGCCGAAACGGAATAAACGTTGTAGACATCGTAGCCTTCAAAATTCACGCCGCGATCCAAGAGAAACTGGTAGGCGTCCATGAATCCGTATTGTGGCGTCCAAATAGCGTAATTGAGGGGCACTTTTGCGCCGGGGCCGTTATAGACCAAAACATTGCCGTCATTGGACATGCTGGTCTCGGCGCCGACCGAGTAAAACCCTTCGTTCGCCCCAAGATCTTGTACCACTCCATTTGTCCAAAGAACCAAGTGGGCCGCCCTCTTCACCGAAGATCAAGTTGCCTTGATCGTTTATAGCAAGGGCATCGCCACGGCTGGTGCCGCTAATAAAAGGCAAGTTATAGGGGCTTCCATAAAGCCACTCCACAGGAATTTGGCCTCCTAATGCGTCATCGCTGTAAGAAAAACCCGCAACATGGGTTCCATCTGCTGAACAGGCCCATGCCTCATCGAATGAGTCAATGCGGCCCGTCGGGTGGTTTAGGTATTGGCAGCTATCGCCGCCTGCGTAATAGAGGATTGCATACTGTTGCAAAGCGTTGGAATAAACTTCCGAAGTCCCGACGGCGAAATTTCCCTGTGCCGCCATTCCAATCAAGCTGCCCCCATATATCGTTCCCAAAACGGAAATTGGGCTCCCATCCCAGAAGAAATAGTTGTTTCCGGTCTCATAATGACCCACCACTCGGGTTCCGTCTCCAGAGATAGATTGTCCTACAAGATTTGAGAGAAAATGGAACCCGCTCTTATTGTAGAGTAGGCAGCCGTCGTTGCCGGTCCAGCTCCCGGGAACCATGAGAGAACTGCCGTCGCGGGAAATGGCAGCGGCGATCCCCCCTCCGTCGGCTGAGAAGTTGTTTGGAGGGGTTAACACCGTAAATGTTGGTGCAGAAAGAGCGGCCGCGTTCAGGATTAGGGCCGCAGCCAGGGACAAGATAGCTCTCATTATTTTATTGTAAACGCTATCCACTCGATTGTGAGGGGGTAAGTGCGTAAACTCAGATCTGAATAATTAATCGGCGTTGCCAAACTGGGTCTAGAACATAATCCAGTCTTGGAGTTAACAGATGGGCAGGGTTAAGGTTGGGTTGTTTTCGATTGGGCTGGCCGCCTACTGGCCCCAGTTTCCTGGCCTGCTAAAGCGACTGGAAGGCTACGGGAAGTTTGTCGGCTCGCGGCTCTCGGGTCTCGGTGCGGAAGTTGTTGACCTTGGAATGGTCGATGACTACGAGTCCTCGTCTGCTGCCGCTGACCGGCTATCTCGCGAAGATGTGGACCTTGTTATCTGCTACGTGAGCACCTATGCCACATCCAACTTAATTGTCACCGCGGTACAGAGAGTAGGCAAGCCGGTCCTGATTTTGAACCTGCAGCCTACGGCGCAGTTGAAGTACTTGGAAACTGGAACGAGAGAGTGGCTGGCCAACTGCCAGGCCTGTTGTGTTCCTGAGATCGCATGTACCTTCGAGCGATGCGGGATCCCCTTTCATACAGTTACCGGCTTGCTTGGTTTGGAAACGCAGACGCCGGAAGCAGTTGCCAACGAAATAACGGCAAACGACCCAGCCGCCATTAAGGCTTGGCAGGAAGTAAAAAGTTGGCTCGCCGCCTGCTCGGCAAAGCGAGCGCTTTCCCGAAGCCGGATTGGGTTCCTTGGCCATACCTATCCCGGAATGCTGGATATGTACAGCGACTTTACCCAGCACGTTGGCCAATTCGGAATTCACATTGAAGTCTTGGAAATGGACGATCTGGAGGCGAGAACCAATAAGGTGACCACCGAACAGGTAGCAGCCAAGTTGGAAGAGGTGGCCGGCACCTTCAAGATCAGCGAAGATAGCCCAAGCGACCCGTTGGCGAAAAAGCCCGATCCGCAAGCCCTAGAGTATGCCTGCCACGTGGCTGCCGGGTTGGACGCCCTGTCCCAAGATTTTGACTTGAATGGTCTTACTTACTACCATCGTGGGGTTGACGGCAATGCTTACGAGCAACTTGGCGCCGGGCTGATTGTTGGTTGTTCCCTCTTAACCGCCCGAGGCGTCCCGTGTAGCGGGGAAGGGGATCTCAAGAACTGCATCGCCATGAAGGTGATGGACGAGCTAGGCGCAGGTGGCAGCTTTACAGAGCTCTACGCGATGGATTTTGCCGAGAACTTCATCCTCATGGGCCATGATGGGCCGTTTCATCTTGGCATCGCTGAAGGGCAGCCTGTTCTAAGGGGGCTTGACCTTTATCACGGCAAGCGGGGAAGCGGCGTGTCCGTGGAGGCTCAAGTACAGGTTGGCCCCGTAACCATTCTTGGCTTAACCCAAACTTATGAGGGCCACATGAAATGGCTTTATGCGGAAGGATGGTCCTTACCGGGAGATCGGCTGCGGATTGGCAACACAAACTCACGCTTGCGGTTTACCGCGAAGCCGGAGGACGATTTTGACGTCGCCGACTGGATGAACCGATGGGCCTCCGCCGGCCCAACGCATCACGTAGCCTTGGGAGTCGGCCATCACGGCGCCACGATTCAAAAGTTGGCGCGCCTACTGAAAATGGAATATCAAAGTTTCTAACCCCATGCATTTAATCAACAATCAAGCACGAAGTGCCATAAATCTGCTTTATACTAAGCAAGTATTTTCAAGGGGTGGATGTTCTTCTAATATGGGCACTTTAAAGTCTGTTGCTCTCTTCGCGGTTGCCTGCGGCCTTTCGCTACTTGCTTGCAGTTCACAAGCTCAAACTTTTTGGGGCCAGTATGGCAAGGACGCCCAACATGATGCCATGAGCACAAATGGGGTCCAAGCGCTGAACTCCATACTCTGGCAAACTCCGGTGGATCTCTTTCCTGTAACAAATGGCAGCGACGTGCTAGCTCACTATGGCTCACCGCTGGTTACGGCCAACACGTTAGTTGTAAACGTACGGTTGGGTACCGTTTCCGATCCCAATGCCACCTTTACGGCTGGCTCCGGGTTTAACACGGTTGCCCCTTCGAACACATTCCCATCGTCAAATGATGTCTACCGTGTAGAAGGTCACGATCTCGGAACCGGGACAACAACTTGGACAGAATATACGGATTACGTGGACTGGATGCCACATGACTGGACACCTAGCTACGGTTCTTGCATCGACTCGAACGGCGTCGTTTATTCGCCCGGCGCAGGTGGCACCGTATGGCAGTATTCAAACGCCGATAACGCGAACGGATCTTTTCAGCGGCTTTGTTTTTATGGGATTGGCAACTACACATCGGACCCTTCCGACTTCAACAGCAATGTTCAAATCTGCACGCCGATCTCCGTGGATAGCAACAACAACATCTATTTTGGATTCTATGTAACGTCGGGTTGGAATAACAGTGTCAACTTAGGCAGTGGAATCGCGAAGATCTCTTCCACGGGTGTTGGCACCTGGGTTACGGCAGACAACGCGACGGGTGTGAGCGGGGATGCTGTCGCTTACAACTGTGCGCCCGCGATCTCCGCTGATGGCAACTATGTTTATGTGGCCATGAAGCAGCAGGGAGGCTACGGCAATCCCGAGTTGGTGCGATTGAACACATCAGACCTGAGCACCAATATTGCAGCCAATCTCTATCACGTGCCGTACGCGCAGAACACCTCTCAAGACATGAATACTTCGGCATTTCCTTACGTTTTAGACGACGGAACCGCTTCGCCGATGATCGGACCGGATGGCGACGTTTATTTAGGCGTTTGGTGGGATGATCTTGCAAGCCGGGGCTTCATGCTCCACTACTCGGCCAACCTTGCCATGGCTAAGACTCCGGGTGCTTTCGGTTGGGATGATACGGCTTCAGTCGTCCCCGCTTCAGCGGTGCCGAGCTATGTCGGCAGTTCAAGCTACTTAATCCTTAGCAAGTACAACAACTATTCGGACGGGGGTGCTTCTCCTTACCCTGGCGATGGCCAGAACGAGGTTGCCGTTTTGGATCCCAATGCCAGCGAACAATACACGGTTCAGTACGACACGGGTGATGGCACCGGTCCGACCTATACGACAATGCAGGAAGTCCTGACCGTCGTAGGTCCGACACCCAATACTGGCCAAGACGGTGTTAGAGAGTGGTGCATTAACATGGCAGCCATCGATGTGGCCGGAAAGGCCGCTATTGTCAACTCGGAAGATGGTCATTGTTACCGATGGGACTTTACAACCAACACGCTAAACCAGGTTCAAGATTTGCAACCGGCGACCGGCGAAGCGTACACTCCTACCGTTGTAAGTGCGGATGGGATCTCCTTTGCCGTTAACAACGCGGTGCTTTTTGCCATGTGGGACGGCGTTAAGCCGACCACGGTTGCCGCCAACACGATGGTTGCCGGCAATGGCGAAAAGGGGACCGTAACCCTTACCGCCAACGCAACCGGCCCCGGAGCAACGATCCAACTCTCGAGTGATAACGCCAACGTCCAGGTTCCTGCAAATGTTGTCGTTCCGGCTGGAAGCAGTTCTGCGACTTTTAACATCACTTCGACTTTCGGAACCACTTCTCAAACAGCCCACATTACCGCTACTCGATACGGTTTTACGGCTACGACAACTGTAAGCGCCGTTCCCGCTGCCATCACACTGACAAGGGTCGCTCCCAGCCCTGTACAAGGTGGCCAGGCATCTGCTTTTGCGGTCTACATAAATGCTCCGGCACCTTCCGGCGGGGTTCTTGTGAACCTCAGCGCTTCGTCTAATACCTACCTAACGATGCCATCGACGCTTACGATTCCACAGGGAGGGACAGCCGCTAACGTAACTGTTCACACTCTTCCGGTTGGATTTCAGGAGCAGGTAGCTCTATCGGCCACTTACAATTCGGGCACGTCGACCAGTGTGATCACGTTGAATCCGGCCACTTTGACGGGCGTAAAGGTTGCTCCCGCTTCGGTACAAGGAGGCGTTACGACGGCGTTCGCCGTTTACTTAAATGGCTCCGCCGGGCCAACTGGCGACACGATTTCCTTAAGTAGTTCGTCGGCCGATGTGACTATTGCTGGTACGGTGACGGTCGGTTCAGGAGCAAGTGCCGCCAATGTGCCAGTTACCACGAAGCCAGTTAGCTCCTCAGAGCAGGTCACCCTCTCGGCTAACTTTGGTTCGACAACCTTGAGCGCAACGCTGACCCTAACTCCGGCAGTTCTGTCGAGCATTAGAGTAGCACCGACATCCCTTACAGGTGGTGCAAGAGGAGCCCTTGCCGTTTACCTAAACGGCGCGGCTGGATCTAGCGGCAATGTCGTTGCCCTTAACAGCAGTTCGGCCGCCCTAACGATTGCAGGTTCTCTAACTGTTCCTTCAGGCGCTACCGATGCCAACGTGCAGTTTGCCACTTCTCCCGCTAATACTTCGACGCAGGTCACCCTATCAGCAACGTTCGGATCTACCACCCTGCATACCACTGTCACGGTGACGCCACCGATCCTAATTAGCGATAAGGTCGCGGCAAGTTCGGTAATAGGCGGCAATCCCACAACACTTACGGTTAGCTTAAACGGTTACGCGGCTTCAGGCGGCAGGGCCATTAGCCTGCAAAGCTCATCTTCGAGCGCAACCGTAAACAGCAGTGTGACCGTTTCGCCAGGAGCCAGCACAGCTAGCACTACAGTTCATACGGCACCCGTTAGCAGCGCGCAACAGGTGACCCTTTCCGCCACATTGGGCTCAACGACGGTGACCACAACGTTGACCGTTAACCCTGCCGGTCTTAGTTCGGTCCGGCTCGTGCCGACCTCGATAAAGGGCGGAGGCACGGCGGCCTTTGCTGTGTACTTGAACGGAGTCGCCGGTCCCGGAGGAACGCTGGTGACGCTTACAAGCTCGTCGGCCACTGCGTCCATTCCAGGTACTGTGCTGGTTCCTCAGGGCGCGTCGGCGGCAAATGTGAAGGTGACGACCTCCGCGGTTGGGGCCTCTACTCCTGTCACGCTGTCTGCAACTTTAGGAGCGACAACCTTGCAAACTACCCTCACGGTCACGCCGTGAGGGCGGGTTATCCACGCCCGTAAAGCGGGCCGTAGGTTTGGCAAGCTCGATAATCGGCTCCTTCCGGGTCGGCGGTGCCGAATCGCGACCAAACCGCCGGTCGGAAAACGTTCTCCACGTTGTGCATATCCACCGGAATCCGTAGCATCGAAGCCAACGTAATCAAATCTGAACCGATGTGCCCATAGCTGATGGCACCATGGTTCGCGCCCCAGTTGTTCATGACCGTGTACACGTCCCGGAAAGCGCCCACGCCGTTGGTGCGTGGCACAAACCAGGTTGTCGGCCAAGTCGGGTTGGTACGGGCATCCAAAGCCTCGTGGACGTCAGAGGGGAGCGAGACCGTGGTGCCTTCCGCAATCTGCAAGACCGGGCCTAGCCCCTTCACAAGATTAACCCTGAACATCGTGCAGGGCATTCCGCCCTTAGTTAGGAAGTCGGTGGACCATCCGCCACCTTTAAAATAGCCCAAATCGCTCGCACACCAGAGCGTGTTCTTCAAGCAAGCCTCTTGTTCACTAGATTCAATCTCCCAGAACGGCTTGCAAACGGGTTTGCCATCGCGGGATTGCTCGCCCGTGAAGTCCAGTGGCGACGGCCCTGAATTAATGAGATGCAAAACGCCGCCCGCTGCATCACCTTGCACAGAATGCCCGGTCACTCGTTTAATCGCCTCCGGGCTCCAGTAGGTGCGCACATCCGAAAACATTTGAGGGGTGTTGGTCAAAAGATTGCCTAGCAACATGGATGCGCCATTCAGCGAATCGTTTTCCGTGGCCAAAATGTATGGTTGCCGGATACCGTTCCAGTCGAAGCTGGAGCAAAGAAATGCTTCCATAAAGTCCCCATTAGGGAAATAATCCGTCCACTGGCGCTGGCCTTGAAAGCCCGCTGCAATCGCGTTATGCCCCATCGCCTGCTCTGGGAAACCCATCTCGCGAAGCCGCTCGTTGCCAACCATTAAATCTCTGGCGATAAGGGCCATCTTGACGCTGGTCGCCCAATCCTCGTCCTTCTGTGCTCGCGTTCTTTGTTTCGCGGAATTGTTGAGGTCCGCCCCTTCATGGCAGTTAGCTTTCACCCAAGACATGGCCCGGTCGAACTCATCTTTGTCGTAAAGACCAGTCTGCATTCGGCCCGTAAATTCCGACATGTCGATCGTTTCAACCCGCATTCCAAGCCAGTTCTCGAAGAAGTTGGAGTCCACCATGGAACCGGCGATGCCCATGCTGACCCCACCCATGGCCAAATAGCTGTTGCCGCGCATTTGGGCAACGGCCAGCCCAGCCCGGACAAAGCGCAAAATCTTTTCCTGAACATCGTTAGGGATGTTGAGATCGCCAAGATCTTGCACATCGCGTCCATAAATCCCAAAACAAGGCAAACCTTTTTGGCCGTGCCCGGAAAGGGTGGCCGCCAGGTAGACCGCACCAGGCCGGTCGCTTCCATTGAATCCCCAAATCGCTTTAGGAATCAGCGGCGACATATCCATCGTCTCCGCGCCGTAACACCAGCACGGAGTTACGCTGAGGGAAACACCCACCCCTTCGCGCTCGAACTGGGCCGCGCAAAGCGCGGCCTCCGCCACACCGCCAATGCACGTATCTGCCACCACGCACTCGGTGGAAATGCCGCAAGCGTAGCGGACCTCGCGGGAAATGAGTTCCGCGCACTTACGGGCAAGCGCCATCGTGAACTCTTCCAAAGACTCGCGAACGCCGCCATAGCGGCCATCGATAATCGGTCGAATACCGATCTTAGGTAAAGGTGTTTTTAATCGGTGTCTTCTATTCATGCTTGATTCCAAGGCTATCTTCTCGTGCCGCTCGCGCCTAAATTAAGAAGTGCTAACTACCTTCCTAACCTCCCCCGAGAGGGAAGGTCGGAAGGTTTCCTATATACGTACGGCAGTCCAACTCGGGCCCACCGACAAAGGAAAGCGGTGAGGAACGAACCGGGAGAGGCTTGAACGACCCAACTTCGGTATCTGACATCTTTTTGATTCTTCCCTAGTCAGCCAAATTCGGATGCTCTTGCAGATACTTCTCCGCGTTATCCTTCGTGACCATCTCGGTCGGAAGCAAGACCTTGTTCGAAGGGTGCTTCTTGCCCTTCAGATAGTCCGCCGCGATGTCGATGGCGGGAGCCCCCGGTTGCGGATAGCGGAATGTGGCCGCGATCTTGCCATCTTTAATGTCTTTCACAACTTCTTTCTGGCATCCGTCGATTCCAACGATCATCTTCGCCGGAGCATTGGCCTGGGACATGGCAAGATAAGCGCCGATCGCCATTTCGTCGTTGTGGGCGTAGACGGCATCAAACGGCTTCTTGCTCTGCAAGAAGTTCTCCATAAACGTTTGCGCCTTGGCCCGCTGATAGCCGCAGTCATCACCTTGGATCACCGAGATTTCTGGAAATTGTTTCATGGCATCCATAAAGCCGCCCGCTCGCTCTTTGGTTGGAATCGCATCGGCGATGCCGCGAATCATGAGGATAATGCCTTTTCCATTAAGCTTCTTGCCCATAAACTCGGCAGCCATTTTGCCAATCGTGTAGTTATCGCCGCCCACGTATACATCCCACTTGTTGCCAGGAATGGATCGGTCCAGCAGGATCACGTAGGCGCCTGCGTCGTGAGCGTCTTCAATCGCCTTTTGGGATGCTTCAGTAACTGGGCTAACAAGCAGCACCTTGGGTTTTTTAACCATCAAGGTCTCAATCTCATCGATCTGTTTCTTGGGATCGTCTCCCGCTTCCTGCTCCGTAAACTGAAACTCCGACGAATGCTTATCGGCCGCTTGCTTGATATCCTTATCGAACACTTGTCGCCACGGATCTTGGCTGTTAGCCTGGGCAAAGGCGACAAGGGGCAAGTTCGGATTGTCCGCCGTTCCCGTTGTCGACTTGTCGCTTCCGCATCCTGATAACGCAAAAACGGCGAGGACCGATGGAACTATATAGCTGCGCAAGTTTTTCATCTTTGAAACTCCAGTATAACGTGATTCATTGGGGGTCAAGTCGGTTGTTTTCTACCAATCGTTTGCATATAGACGGCGAGGAGAATGATTACTCCTTTCCAAGCCTGGGCAATATTCGTATCCACGCTTCGAAGCTGCAGCAGGTTGTTCACGCAAACAATGAACAGAGCGCCCACTAGGGTGCCAAAGGCGTCGCCTACGCCCCCAAAAAGCGAAGCTCCTCCCACAACCACGGCGGCAATCGCATCCAGCTCATAGCCTAGGCCGGCACTCGGCGTCCCGCTGCTGGAACGGGCAGTGAAAAGGATGGCCGCCACGGCCACACAAAGGCCGTTCATGGCATACGCGGCAATCCGGACCCGGTTCACGGGAACGCCTGAATAGGTCGAGGCAGTTTCACTGCCGCCAAGGGCGTAAATGCGCCGCCCAAGAACTGTTTTGCTTAAAATCAACCCGGCTGCCAAGGTTAAAGCGATCAAGATCCAACCAGAAATAGGCAAACCCAAAAACGGCTTCTCGAAGGCATCGAACCGGTCTCCAAAGCCCGAAACGATAGATCGATCAGAATAAACGTAGGCGATGCCGCGCAGGGTGACCATTGCGCCCAAGGTCACGATGAACGGCTGCATTCGCAGCCTCCCAACCAGCCATCCAAGGAACGCCCCAATGAGAACGCCCCACAGGATCACATAGCCGCAGGATAGCCAGATGTTAGCATTATGCTTTGCCCAAGTGGCAAGGATCACATTTAATAGGGCCAAATGGGAGCCCACGCTTAAGTCGATCCCTCCCGTAAGCACCACAAACGTCATTCCGATTGCCAGAACGCCGGGAATGGCAAGCTGCTTAAGGATATTCACCCAGTTCTGCGCAACAAAGAAGTCACTTGAGAGGAAATGGGCGGCAATAAACAGCAAAGCAAGGCCCGCCAACCCTTGGTAGCGCTGGAGCAACCGCAAAGCGGTATTCCATGGTCTTGCCTCTGCCATGAGTTGGATGTTAGCACGGGGAAGCCGTTTCAATAGTGGAATCACTAGAAATTTAGACAGTGCTCTATAGTAAATAAAAATCCTTGCCTAATCTCAGGTTGAGTGGTACTCTATAGTGCGAGTTCGGCTCTCCTCAAAAGTGATGAAACCCATCGCAAGCTCTATCCTTGGAACTCTGTTCGTTGCGGTTACCGTGGCGCTGGCTGTTGTTGCCGAGATGATCACCATTCCGCCCGATTACGGAAACGTAACCCACGTCACCTACTGGGAAAAATGGACGGGCTTTGAGAGCGATGCGATGAAGACGGTCGTCGATCGTTACAACAGCACGGAAGGGAAGAAGAAGCACATCTTCGTTGAGTTCTTGCCGGTTGGGGATATCGAAGCCAAGGTCTTGATTGCAACTTCCGGCGAAATGCCCCCCGATATAGCTGGGTTGGACACCCTGGATGTGGCTGCATTTGCCGATAACAACGCGCTTATGCCGCTGGATAATTACTGCAACCAGTATGGGATAAAGGCGAGCGACTACATTCCCACCACTTGGTCGATGATGTACTACCGCAACCATGTGTTTGCGCTTCCAACCACGCCGGATTCTAACGCGCTCCACTATAACCGCGCCGAATTCAGGGCGGCGGGCCTCGACCCAAACAAACCGCCGACTACCTTCGACGAGTTGGACGCCGTTTCCGAAAAGCTCACCAAGAAGGATGCAAATGGCAAATATGTGCAGTTCGGATTCATTCCGGCCGATCCTGGCTGGTGGAACTGGGGTTGGGGCTACTTCTTCGGGGGAACATTGTGGGATGGGAAAGACAAGATCACCTGCAACAGCCCTGAGAACATTCGCGCTTGGGAGTGGGTGGCAAGCTATTCCAAGAAGTACGGCGCCACTGCAATGGCGGCATTCAAAAGTGGATTTGCGTTCGGATCCTCCAGCGATGGATTCATCTCTGGAAAGGAGGCGATGCAGTTGCAGGGAGTTTGGATGTACAACTTCATCCAGCAGTTCAACCCCAAGCTCGACTGGGCCGCCGCCCCTTTTCCGCACCCGGCCGATCGTCCAGATCTTGCCGAAATGACCTTCGCGGATTCCGACAACTTGGTGATCCCAGCCGGTGCAAAGCACCCGGAAGAGGCTTTTGACTTCATTGCTTTCCTTCAAAAGCAGCCCAATATGGAACTGCTTTGCATGGGACAGAGGAAGGGCTCTCCGCTTGCCAAAGTCAGCGACTGGTTCCTAAACAACCATCCCAATCCCTACATTCGGCTTTTTAGTGATCTTCCTAAATTGAAGTCGGCAAGAACACCCCCCATGATGGGGATTTTCAATGAGTACAACGATGCCCTCGGCGAGGCTTTTGATGAGGTTTGTCTCCTGCAGAAGACGCCAAAGGAAGCGCTGGATGGAGTGCACGACCGCATCCAGCAAGTGCTAGACCACTATTTAAGGATCACCAAACTAAGGCAGGCGGCGGGCGGATGAGCTACGCACAGCGCCAAGAGAGGAGTGGCTGGCTGTTTGTTTCGCCGTGGGTGGTCGGATTCGTCGGTTTTCTGGCTTACCCGGTTCTCGCCTCGCTCTACTATTCGTTCACCGATTACTCGGTTCTGAAGAAGCCGATCTGGACCGGCTTTGACAATTTCATCCAGCTCGCCCACGATGAGGTCTTTTGGCAGAGCCTTAAGAACACCGCCTATTTTTCCTTGTTCTTTATCCCCCTCAGCCTCATTCTCACGCTCGGGCTAGCCATGTTATTGAACACGAAAGTTCGCGGCATGGCCTTCTACCGGACGATTTTTTATCTGCCCTCTTTGGTTCCACAGGTGGCGACGGCCGTGCTATTTCTGTGGGTTTTCAACTCGGAGCATGGCTTGGTGAACGCCTTTCTCGCCTCGATCGGAATAAACGGCCCGGGCTGGCTAACCGATCCTGCCTGGACCAAGTTTACGATCATCTTGTTGGGGCTATGGGGCGGCGGCAACACGATGATCATTTATCTGGCCGGCTTGCAAGAGGTGCCGCAATCGCTCTACGAGGCGGCCGAAATTGACGGCGCACGCGCCTGGCAAAAGACCAAGAACGTCACGCTGCCCATGATCTCGCCAGTGATCCTTTTCAATATGATCATGGGCATTATTGGGGCGATTCAAATGTTCACGGCCCCCTTTGTCATGTTTCCCAGCGGCACGCCCGCCCACTCGACGTACTTCTATGCGGCCTACCTCTATGACAGCGCATTTCGCTTCCACAACATGGGCTACGCCTGCGCCATGGGCTGGATCATGTTCGTGTTGATCCTTGTTCTTACGATGCTCAGCATGCGGCTTTCCGAAAAGCATGTGTACTACGGAGGTAGCTAGTGGCGGCAAAGGTTTCAAGCAGAAGATCTGTGCAAACGACGGTTAATCAAATCGCGTTGATTGTTCTGTCCTTGGTCTGTTTGGGGCCGTTCTTTTGGCTGCTTTCAACCTCGCTCAAGACCCTTCCGGAGACGGTTTCTCAGCACCCCGTTTGGATGCCAAACCATCTCGAATGGCAGAATTATAAAGATGCTTTTATGTTCGATTCGAAGCGATTAGGATACATTCCTTTCCTCTATTACGCCCGCAACACAATCATTTTGTGCTGGCTAACGGTGGTGGGAACGGTGTTCTCCAACGCCCTTGCCGCTTACGGATTTGCACGTCTGAAATGGCGTGGCCGCGAGATCTTTTTTGTGATCACCCTGGCGACGATGATGGTGCCGTTTCCGGTTGTAATGGTGCCGCTTTACACGCTCTTCCGCTCCATGGGTTGGATCGGAACTCTGCGGCCGCTGTGGGTGCCTGCCTTTTTCGGAAGCGCTTTTAATATCTTTCTGTTGCGCCAGTTCTTCCGCGGCATTCCGTTTGAACTGTCTGAAGCTGCCACAATCGATGGCGCCAGCGAATGGCAGATCTTTCGAACCGTTGTCGTTCCGTTGGCGAAGCCCGCTTTAGCGGTTGTGGCCCTGTTCACGTTTTTGGGGACCTGGACCGACTTCTTCGGCCCCCTGATTTATCTGGTTCAGCAGAAGACCTTTACTCTTTCGCTTGGCCTGCAGTTCTACCAGAGCCAGGACGCGGGCACGCACTGGAACCTATTGATGGCAGCAACCGCCATTGTGATTTTGCCGCTCATCGTGCTGTTCTTCTTTACGCAGAAGTTGTTTATTCAGGGCATCGCGCTGACGGGTTTGAAGGGCTAAAAAGAGCCCCCTCCCCTGCTCCCTGGGAGGGGAGAGGTTGTTGGAAGTGGCAACTGGCTCAACATTTCGGCAACGAGCTTCAACACCTCATAGATCAGGCTACGCTGTCGCATCCGGTGACCCAAACGACGGGCTGAAAAACTTGCTCAGTCGATCCATCCTTTATATCCACTTTCACGCGAATGAACCTCACGGGCCGTGATTCAAAACTTGCCCGTGCTCCTCGGCAAGTCGGCGCTTGGGTGGTATCAAGTGAACCCCAATCCCTTCCGTTTTCGGATAGCTCAAAACTATACGAGGCTCGGAAGCCTTGCCCAAAGATTGGATAGATAGCGAACCCAATGACGTTCTTAACGGCCCCAACATCGAGATCAATAGCGCCTTCCTGGGCGCGGCAGATTTCTAGCTTCGTTACCTCCATAGGTGACGAAGAGAGGCTATACGATGAGTATTTCGCATACAACTCGCGAACCACCGTTAACTCTTCCTCCGGCTCCGATTCTTTCGGCGCAGTCTGCTGAGAAGCCCACTCAAGTTCCCAGGAAGCAAAATTGGGTTCGTTACCCCTACCCTCTGTCCAGTCGAACCACATCTTCCAGCGCTCAGCGTGGAAGTCGGCAATTAGACCCGCCCATTCCTTAATAGCGTAGTCAAAAAGATATGGCCCTCCCCAGGCTGTTATAAGCAGGCGGGCGTTCTTTTCGTAAAGTGCCTTCACTTCAGCGGTTTGCCCCATCGCTTTGGCCATATTCAACCAAGTCGAGAGGCGATGCTCTTCACGTGTCGCCATCAAACGATCCAAGTCAATTAACGCGTCAAAAAATGAGTCGCGATTTCCAGAATTAAGAAAGCCATCCGCGATAACGCCGAGCCAGGTCTTGCAAATGTCAACGAGATCTCGGCGGAAGTTAAAGTTGTCGCCAAGCTCATTCGAAACAGAAAGAAACAAACCCAACGCGGTCCCAAGGCGGCCCGCGTCAGGGCTGGAAACAAGAGGCTGATCCCTTGGCCGAAAGCGCCACGTAAAACCCGGACTCAAGGCAGCCGGCTTTCCATAAACTGATTCAACCAAGATGTTCCAAGCCGCCAATGCTGCTTCTGGAACATCCCCATACCGAGAACGAACATATCCAACAAGCCATTGTTCTAGCGCAAGGGGCTCCTGAGCCCACATAAGATCGGTAAGGAGTTCGTACACAACGGGGTTCTGATCGATCCCCTCCGGCGAGATGCCCATTCCGTGCATATCGCCCCTATCCGAACTCGCAAGAACCGCCCCAGTACGATCAATAAAGCTCTGAAGATTTCCATGCAAGTGCGTGTTTTGGCCGTAATTATGGACCACATTAAACATCCAGCCCTTCTCACGCATGGCGGGATACAGTCGCCAAAGCTCCAACTCCTCAGTCGCTAAATCGAGCACGAACGCCCTGCCTGCAGGTACTGCGTCTAAAAGCGCCGAAACTTTTTCTTGAGTCCAATAATCAGGAGCAAAATAGAAGGGCCAGCCCTGCATCACCCAGTTGGCTTCCGGGTCTGCCTGAATCAATACCTTCCAAATCGATTCGCCAATCGCCCGCAAGTCCTCTACTTCTGAATCAAAAGGTAAACGCGGAACCTGTTCGGCAAAGGTCTCGCACAAGTAGTGATGGGCCTCACCATAAGTCGCCCGATACTCGCGCATAAAAAGCTGCCCAACTTCCAGAAAAGCGTCGCTTCGGGGATCGATGTAAGTGGTCTTTTCAAACCCCGCCCAAGGCTCCGCGCTAAACAACTCGAGCCCCGGTCGCACACTGCCAAGCGAAGTTGGCACGAACCCAGAAAACCCCGGCACAACCGGTGACATGCAGAGTTCGCGAGCCCGATTCATAATCTGGCGTTGCAGAACCATCTGGCTCTCAATCCAGGATTCCGGCAGTGGATCCATGTGCCCGTTGATATTCCCTAGCCTATGCCAAGGCAAATAAGCGGGGCCGCAAAAATGCGCAGCTATTTGGCGAGGGGAAAAACCCAAGGCAGAAAAAACCCGCTTCCAAACATATTCCTGACCAGCCAGAAGCAGCGGCATGTTAATCCCATGCAGCGCCATCCAATCCAGCTCCCGCTCCCAACGCGACCAGTCCCACCAAGGCATGGAATAGCCGTAAGTGCAAACGCTGAGATAGTAGCGAAAAAGCTGCGGGCTTTGAACGCGAACTTTAGCGTAGTCTGGCAATAAATGTGGCAAAACGATCGGCCCCGAAGACCACGGGAACTGCGCATGGCAAGCGTGTTTCAGATAATGGTAAGCGCCTCGGCACAGGGCCACCGGGGATGTCGCCTGAACAAAAACCTTGCCCCCCTCCGCCCAAACCACGAACTCATCCAGCTTATCGCCGGACCCATAAAGAGACAGTTCAAAAGAATCCGCCCGCGAGCCAAGCACGCGGGAAAGAACCTGTGAAGCCGCATCAACCATAGGTGAAAACCGGTTTAGCCCGTGGCGGCGCGGCTGTGCCGAACTTCGGCAGTGGTGCCCCGAAGAACGAGTTCACACGGCAAGACCGTGTGCCCAACATCCTCGTTGGCCGAAAGCCGCAGCATTTCGGTTGCCGCCGTCAAACCCAACTCACCCAGTGGCAGCCGCACGGTCGATAAACTTGGATGCAAGAACCGAGACATGGGGAAGTCGCCAAAGCCCATGATGGAAATGTCGTCCGGAACAGAGAGTCCTGCTTCCGCAACCGCCTTCATGGCGCCGATCGCAGAAAGGTCGCTGGCGCAAAAAATCGCGGTGGGCGGGTTATCCATGGCAAGCATTTTCGTGGCGACCTCATGGCCGCACGATTCCACAAAATGATCGCCCCCCTCGGGGCCGGAAGGGATTCCAAAGTTGGCCATGGCCTGCAAGTAACCGTGACGACGCTCGCCGGCGTCGATATTGCCGGTTAAGCCACGGATGAACCCAATGCGACGATGCCCAAGACTTAGTAGATGCTCGGTTGCCGCCTGCGCGCCGCCTTCGTTATCCGGCATCACAAACGGGACCCTGCTCCCGACTGGACAGCGGTTAATCCCGTACACCTTGTAGTTGCAGTCCAAAAGAAGGTTGGCGTAAAGGATCTCCGGCTCGCTAAGGAGGACACAGCAGAGAATGTCGTCCGGCGCGAGTAACCGCTCAAGAACGGCAATTGTGTAGCCATACATCACAAAATCGTGGCCGTGGCGGCGAATGCAGCGCTCCAGTTCTGTGACGATGGGCGGCAAATAATAGGGGTCGAGGGATGGCTTGCCATCCCCCTCCATCAGAATTACAAAGCGGTATCGCTTTGTGGGGGTTCCTAGTTTTTTATGAGAAACAAAGGTTCCTTTCCGCGCTATTCGCTCCAAGACTCCGTCCAGCACGAGCGAGGTTACAGCCTGCCTGGCCGTCATGTAAGCGACTCCGTACTTGGTCGCAATATCTTGCTCGGATGGGATGCGGTCACCAGGCGCCCAAACACCTTTCTCTATTTCCTCAAGCAAAGCTTGAGAAACGGAGCTATGTTTAGTTGAGGCTAGCGCTCTCTTAGTTTTGGCCATCCGTCTCGGACGTTTTTCCAAAGTTGATTCGTACCCCTCAATCATTCCGGCCTCTCTATAGCTGCACGGAACGATCTGCTTCTAATTAACGACTCGTTGAGCCGAAACAACGGTGCGTACTTTGAAGTATATTCCATCACAGCTCTAGTCGTTCTGTAGCAGATTTAGGGCTTTAACGTCACGTAAGTGTCGTACCACTCGATAGCAACTCCGGCAAAACCTCTATCGGAACCGAATGCAGATGAGGCAGCTTTAAAAGCATATTCTATAGCAGAGTTGCCTTTTGCATAGAAGGTTGCCATCGGCTCGTCCGGCAACTGCGAGGCTTCGACCCCTAGCCACGCTTTCTTTCCAATCTTGGTTGCATAGGCAACCGTATTCGCGCCATCGTTGACAAAACTTTCCGAGGTATCGACGTAGTCCATCACGGCAACGTAATCGACGCGGTCCAAAACATCCTTGTATAGATCGTGCTGGTCGGGTTTATCAAACCAGCGCGGGATCGCCGCCCCAAGCAGAATGGGCGTTCCTCCCGCCTTGATCTTTTTCTCCGTGAGCTCAAAAAGCTGCATGTAGCCTTGTCGCAACTCCGGTGTCGGCCAATCCGGCAGAGCGTAAGGCTCAACGTCGTATTGAAAGCCATCAAATCGGTATTTAGGCGAAACGCTTTGGTTATAGGCGACAATCTCGTCCACCAGCTTTAGCCCTTCGGCCATTTTGCTTTGCCGAACGTAGCTCGCGTCTCCACAAAGGAAGTCCACACGAACAGAATCCTTATGCGCCCGAGCGATAAAAGGCTTCAAAAGAGCGCTTGTATTCGGATCGCTTGGATCTGCCACCTCAAAGAAGATGACTGAAATTTTGTGCGCCGGGTCGCCTTTTGGCGCATTCAAAAACCTAAAGAAATTTTGAGTGGCCTTGGCATCGCTTAACAACTTGTCCCCATGCCAAGCCCACATCGAGCGGGGCATTGTTTGGAGCGCTAGGGATACTGTTAAAGCAATTGAAGCAAACATCGTAATGTTACGAAGCAAGGCCGAGTTGAATCTAGAGGCCGTGGAGACCTCTAGATTCTAGTTGAGTGAACACTCGCCAGGCTAGATGCCCGCATTAACGTATTCACTGAAGAACTGCAGAGTGGCTACGTCGTCCGTTTCAATCTGCGCTAAAGTCCGACTTCCGTAGACTCCAGGCGTGTGATCGAAGGTGACTCCGGTCGCAAACGCCGCATTGAGTTTAAGAGACTTCGCGTGGCCATCAAAGAACTGCCAGTTGCTTGTTCCGCCGCCGTGGATCTGAATCGGTCCGATTCCCGGCTTAGTTGGACTTGAAGGCCAACCGCCAACGCCGCTGAACGTCCATCCACTGAGCGAACCGCCGGCCGTATAGTCCAGCGAGTTGTAATAGTAGGCGTATCCGCCTGTCGCGTTGGTTTCAGAGAAGGACATATCCGCGTAGGGATATCGACACTCTCCAGTCTGGGCTTCACCGGCAGGTTCCGTGATCAGGCTTGAGTTTCTGCTAGCCTTTGCGCCATAACCTTGCGTCCATGGATCGTCCATGTAGCAATAGGAAATCGGTTCCGGATCAAGATCGATGTCTAGATTCTTGTTGTAAGAGTTATCCGGGCAGACCATGAGCTGTTTGCTCTTGATGTAAGGCTGAATGGTAAACAGCCATGAGTGTGTCGCCGGGTAGGTGTAACCCGAGTAAGCGGGCGGATCAATAAAGGGTTCCGCAAAGTTATCATCATAGTCGTTGGCGTAAAGCATGTGCGCCAATCCGATCTCTTTCATGTTTGAAAGGCAGGAAACTTTTTTGGCCGCTTCCTTTGCCTGGGCAAAGACGGGGAATAGAATGGCAGCGAGAATCGCGATGATTGCGATGACGACGAGAAGTTCAATCAGGGTAAAAGCCCTGCTTTTGTTATGAGTGCGTTGCATGTTATTTTCCTCCGGTAGTAATAATCTTGTATCGCTTCGCGATGTAGTCCTTTCCATGACCCCGCGCGAAAGAGTCGATTTCTGACTGTTCAGCAGGTGTTAGCTTTGTATAGTCGCCTTGCGTTCTTCGTGCCATAGCGTCGATCGTTGAATAGACCTCCTTCATTGGCGGCGCTTCAGGATAGGATGGACCGCAGCCCATAAGTGCGATTGCGAATAACGCGACGACTAGGGAAATTCGAGTCATATCCTTCATTGTTCTCATTGCAACATCACAATAATCTGCCGATACATTTGCGGAAAAACGCCTCCGCGTTGAGACCTTGTCCATGCTCGGCTTTATATAGCAGGGAATTCCTTGCTCCCGTAGTTTGGCGGGTTCCGCCTTACCTATACTAGGCCGATCACTTCGCAGCACTCTACTATAGAGCACATTGGATATAATAACGCAGATTTTATAGTTTGCCAAGGAACTTTGTAAAATTCTTATAGAATTAAATCTGTTAAAGTTCAGCAGTGAGGCGTTCATGAACCATCTTTCAACTCTTTCCGCTCTATCTCTTGTGCTCTTCGCGCAGTCGGCTTTCGGCCAAGATCTATTCCGGATTCCCGATATCGGCAAGCCTCGCTGGTATAGCTTCGAGAACCGAACGGGCGGTAAGGGTACTGCCGGTTCAACCAACAAAGGCGCCAAAGGCGATGCATGGGAACCTATTCCAGCCGGAAAATCGCAGGAGTTGATGAACGTGGACGGCCCCGGCGTGTTACGCCGGATGTGGCTCACCCTCAGACCCTGGAATCAGAAAATGCTTCGGTCCTTGGTGCTGGAGATTTATTGGGACCACTCTACAAAGCCTGCGGTAGAAGTGCCGGTAGGAGACTTTTTCGGAAATGGATTGGCGCAGCCGGTGGCCGGGGAAAGCGCCTTCTTCTCTAATCCCGAGGGCCGCTCCTATAACTGCTATATCCCAATGCCATTTAGGACAGGCGCGCGGGTTGTTTTGCGCAACGAAAACACGGAAGATGTTGGACTTTTCTTTTACGACATCGACATCACGAAGGGCGATCACATCCCCTCTGATGCCGGTTATTTCCACGCTTTTTGGCACCGCGATCCACACACCGCGCTAGGCAAAGACTACGATATTCTTCCGCCCATTAAAGGTCGGGGCCGCTACCTTGGCGCGACGATTGGAGTGCAAGGGCATCCGCAATACGGCGAGTCCGGTTGGGGCGAAGGCGAGGTCAAAGTCTATCTGGACGGCGATACCAATCTGCCCACCATCTGCGGAACGGGAACGGAGGATTACATCGGGACCGGCTGGGGCATGGGACCGTTCTTTAACCAATATCAAGGCTGCTCGCTTTCCGACAACAAACTGCACTGCTGGGCTTTCTATCGCCTGCACATTCCGGACCCCATCATCTTCGATCACGATTGCCACGTGACGATCCAGGATATCGGAGGAGATGCGACCGAAGCCGTGCGAAAAATGGTGGCTGCAGGCGCTGAACTGGTGCCTGTTTCTTCGGCTGCCGATAACCCCGGTTTTGGGCGGCTGTTAAGCGATCCAAACTATCCCAAGCTGAGCGATCCCAAGTTTCCGCTCGATTCGTGGGTCAACTTTTTCCGCCGCGATGACTACTCGTCGGTGGCTTATTTCTACTTGGATAAGCCAACCACCGAGCTTCCGCGGCTACAACCCGTAGCAGAACGGACCGAACATCTACGATACTGATTATATGGCCGAGTTCGTAAAACGAGTGTATCGAACGCAAAACGATTCATCTCTCCTTGAGGAGAGGTCGCTGAGGAACGAAGCGGGAGAGGGCTCAAGCGGCGTCCTCTTTGGAATTCGAGACTCCGAAGAGTTTGTGGTTGTTTAATGAATGACGACCGAGCCGTTTTGGCGCAGACCGCCTTTCGTCGAGGAGACATCGACGAAACAGAGCGCCTATGCCAAGAGCTGCTAATGGATTCTCCTTCAAACGCGCCCGCCACCCTCCTTTTGGGCATGGTTGCGGTAAGGCGAAAGCAGCTTGATAAGGGCATTGATCTGCTTAAAGCGGCCCTAAAACTAAGCCCTAACGACTATGTAGCAACCATGTGGCTGATCGGCGCATTGTACGAGAGCGCCCAATACGTTGAAGCCATAGAACGCGGCAAGCAAGCGCATGATTTGTGGCCGGACGAAGTCCAGGTTTTAGTCGGGTTGAGCCACGCCTACATGATGGGTTCACAGGACATCGACACCTCCACTTACTACCTCGAAAAAGCCGTAAAGCTTGAGCCCCAAAACCCCGTTCTTTTATGCAAACTCGGCTCCGCTTACGAACTGTTGGCGAGGGAAACCGAGGCCTTTAGCCAATACGAGCGGGCCATCAACGCCGCGCCGAAAGCGGAAGAGGCTTACTCAAAGTTGGGCCGACTTTTTATGGGTCACGGCAACTACGTGGAGGCGATTGAGCTATGCGAAAAGGGCCTGAAAGTGCTCCCGGATTCTGCCCAAATGCATCTGGTTTACGCCCAGGCTCTGCGGCATGTACGGGAGATGGATTTGGCCGAGACGCATCTTCAAAAGGCGATTGCACTGGACCCGAAAACGACCCTGGCGGCTGCTAAATGGCTTGAAGAAGATGGTCGCTTTGAGGAAGCGGCAAAGCTATTTGAGAAAGCCAAGGATCTGAACACCAGGCACGGCACCATCTACTACGGCATCGTCAAAAGTCGCAAGGTTACTGAGGATGATCGCCCCATGCTGAAGGAACTTGAGGCCATGCTAAACACGAACCTGCCATTGCAGGAACTGGCTTCCGTTTACTACGCCCTGGGCAAGGCCGCCAACGACCTGAAAGAGTATGAAAAGGCGATGCGCCACTTTGATGAGGGCAACGCGCTGAACTATAAAATCCATCTATCCGGAAAGCCTTTTGATGCCGTAAAGAACCGAAAATGGCTTGACCAAACGATGGCGATGGCCTCTCTCGAAACGATGGAGAAATACCGCAGGCTGGGCTGCGAGAGCGAAGTGCCGATCTTCATCATTGGGATGATTCGATCGGGAACCACGCTGACCGAGCAGATCATCGCAAGCCATCCTGATGTAGGCGGAGCTGGCGAACAGCGCTTCTGGGTCGCCGAAGCGCCCGGGCTCATCGATTTGGATTCTCAGACCATAAACGAGGAGAAATTCGTTGTTGCTCGTGATCGATATTTGGCGGTTCTGCGCAGCCTCGAACCAACTTCGCGGTTCGTCACCGATAAGATGCCGATGAACTACTTTGTGATTTGGCTGATCCACTTGGCGTACCCCAACGCCAAGATCATCCACATCAAAAGGAGTCCGTTGGACACGGCTCTTTCGATCTACATGACCGATCTTGCCAAGCCGCCGGAATTCGCCCATAACAAGAAGAACATCGTGGCCGCTTACCGGGATTACGAGGAACTCATGGCGCACTTTTCGGGGCTGATTCGGGAGCGCAACATGATGACCATCCAATACGAGGATTTAATCGCAGACCAGGAGCATTGGACGAGAAAACTCTTGGAGTTTTGCGGCTTGCCGTGGGATGACCAGTGTCTTGAATTTTATGCCAGCGAACGGCAGGTGACAACTCCGAGTCGTTGGCAGGTAAGGCAACCCATTTATAAAACCTCCATCGAGAAGTGGCGCAATTTTGAGCCTTGGCTGGGCGAGTTCGCAGAGCTTAAACCGTGAGCACCTTCGCCGCCGAACAAGCTTTTAAGAATGGCGATCTAGAAGCCGCACAGTCCATGTGCGAAGAGGTCTTGGCGCAATCCCCGCATGATGCTGCAGCGTTGCGAATAAAGGGCATGATCGAGGTTCATCGCCGTCATCTGGCCGAAGCTATTTCCTATTTTCGCAGGGCATTAGAGAGCGCTCCGAAGGATTTCTTGACCCTGGAATGGCTGCAAGGTGCTCTCTTGGAGTCCGGCCAATACACGCAGGGTCTGGAAGTTGGGGAACAGGCTTTGGCGTTGCGTCCGAACGATGTTAATATCCTGCTGGGCTTGAGCCAAGCTTGCTTCAAAAGCGGGGATTTTAACCGGGCTATTCGCTACCTAGAGCAGGCACGCTCATTGAATCCTGAAGGCCCGATTATTCGGCACTTGCTGGGCCTTTCATACGAGAAAGCGAAACGCCATCGCGAGGCGCTGGCCCAATTCCGAGAGGCCATCCGTTTAAAGCCAACCCTAACTGAGCCGTATGATCGGGTTGTTCGATTGCTTCACGAAGAAGGGAAGTTTGCCGCTGCTTTGAAGCTGTGCGAAGGGGCCATGGCGGCAATGCCGAGCTATGGCAGAGCCTATTTGATGGCCGCTCAGGCGTTAGCTCCGCTTGGTCGTCGGGAAGAGGCAATTTCGCAAGGGTTGAAGGCGGTGGAACTGGATCCCGTCCTTGCTCCTTCCGTGGCTAATTGGCTTCAATCGTACGGGCAATCCTCGGCTGCTTTAAGCATTCTGGAACAATCAATCAAGGATCGGCCGCAGCAGGGAAGGGCCTATTACGGTCTCGTAAAAGCCCGAAAAATGGTGCAAGAGGACAAGCCATTCTTGGCTGATCTAGAGCAGCGCTTGCAGGGCGAATTATTGCCGGTGGAACGGCTCGCCCTCCTCCGTGCCCTGGGCAAAGCAGCCGATGATTTGGGCGAATACGAATTGGCCATGAACCGATTTGACGAGGCGGCTGCCCTTGGAAAGCAAGTTTTCAAAGCGGAGGAAGCGTTCGACCCGGCCCGTTTGGAAGCAGCCACCACCAGCTTGCTTCGCTTTACCGATAAGAAGTTTTTCGAACGGCACCAACACGTAGGGCGAGTTGGGACAAAACCGATTTTTGTAATCGGCATGATAAGGTCTGGAACGACGCTTATTCAGCAGATTCTGACCAGCCACCCGGAAGTGGGCGATGCAGGTGAGTTGCCCTTCTGGACGACTGCATATCCCTCCATCATCGACCTGGACAAGCAAGCCTTGCGCGAAAAAGAGTTCACCGAAGTGCGAGACCAATATTTGGAGGTTGTTCGCAGATTCGATGCTGGTTCGCCGTTTGTTTCCAACAAATGGCCGATGAATTACGGCTTCGCCGCCCTGCTTTGGCTCGCTTATCCGGACGCCAAGATCGTCCATATTCGCAGAAATCCGGTCGATACGGCCCTGTCCATTTATATGTCCGACCTAGGAGAACCTCAGCCCGAGTTCTCCTACGAAAAGAGCCATATCGTTGCCGTTTACCGGGACTACGAAAGAAGGATGCGGCACTGGGAAACTATATTGCCAAAAGAAAACCTGCTAAACATCCGCTACGAGGATCTCGTCGCGGATCAGGAAAACTGGACGAGAAAACTAATCGAGTTCTGTGGCCTTCCTTGGAACCAGAATTGCTTGGAGTTTTACGCCGGGGATCGGCTCGTTAATACGCCCAGCATGCTGCAGGTGCGCAGGCCGATCTATAAGACTTCTGTTGAGAAGTGGCGCAACTATGAGCTCTGGCTTGGGGTGTTTTCTGAGCTAAATCACCCGTAATAACGCGGTAGCCAGTTACCAACCTTGCGATTTTATAGAATCTTCTATAGGAATTCGCGTAATGTGATGTAGACTTCTATAGAGCTAGCAGTTCATTGCTGCACGGATGAGCCTGACAAGCGACCAAAAAAAGGGAAGAATTTGATATGATTGCAACGCCAACCAGCCTGAAATTGATACCTCGACCTATAGAAGCAACTCTAGGTTCTGATTCACTCTCGATCGCTCAGCCAATGGCTATTTCGTATCCCGACGCCTTTGCTTTTGAAGGCGAGGCTCTAAGGGAACTTCTCTCAAAAGCAGGCGCAAAGTTGAGCGCTGGAAAGGGTGGCAACGTTACAGTGTCCTTGGTTCAGGACAGGGACGAACTGGGCAAGCTCGGCCCCGAAGGCTACAGTTTAAAGATTGATAAAGCCGGCATTGAAATCCACGCAGCCACGGCTGCGGGCGCCTACTATGCAGTACAGAGCATTCGCCAAATGCTTCCTGTCTCCGTCGAGACCGGCGACAACACCAATTTCGCAGAACTGCCGCATGTGAAAATAGTGGATCGCCCCAAATTTAAGTGGCGCGGCATGATGTTCGATGTCTCACGCCACTTCTTTAGCGTCGATGAAATCAAAGGTCTCCTTGATCTATTGGCCCTCCACAAGATGAATATCTTCCATTGGCACCTAGTCGATGATGGTGGCTGGCGAATCGAGATCAAGGCTTATCCGGAGCTCACCGCAAAGGGCGCTTGGCGAACTAAAAAAGATTTTGTTTGGGATTACCTCGATATTGAATTCCCCGGCCCCGGAACGGACAAGCCGATTTATGGTGGCTTCTACACGCAGACTGAGGTTGTCGACATCGTGGCTTACGCCGCGCAGAGGCATATCACGGTAGTTCCGGAAATAGAAATGCCCGGCCACAGCCTAGCTGCCATCTGTAGCTATCCGGAATTGGCCTGCACGGCCGAATCGGCGAAGCTGTTCACAGCCGAAGTTGGCATGCCCTTTCCCAATGTTTTCTGTGCTGGTAAGGAAGCGAGCTTTAAGTTCTTGGAGACGGTTCTCGATGAGATGATGGCGATCTTCCCCTCCAAATACATCCACGTTGGCGGCGACGAAGTATTCAAGGTTCTGTGGAAGAACTGCGAGTTCTGCCAAAAGCGTATGGAAGAAGAAGGCCTTACGGACGTCGACGAACTGCAGAGCTATTTTATTCGGCGCATAGAGAAGCACCTTGATAGCATGGGGCGGATTCTGATCGGCTGGGACGAGATCTTACAAGGTGGATTGGCCCCGAACGCTACCGTCATGTCTTGGCGCGGGACGGAAGGCGGAATCGAGGCAGCAAGGGCCGGACATGACGTGGTCATGTCCCCTTACTCGCACTGCTACTTCGATTTCGGATACGACAAAACGCCGACCGAGCATGTTCTCATGTTCGAGCCCATTCCCGAGGATTTAAACCCGGAAGAGGCGAAGCATATTTTAGGCGGACAGGCAAACCTTTGGACAGAGTACGTGCCGGATCTGGCAACGGTTCAGCGCATGACTCTTCCAAGGCTCGCCTCCATGGCGGAGATCCTTTGGGCGGGCAAGCCGGATCTGGAAGATTTTTCAGCCAGGCTTACGCCCTATCGCGAGCGACTTCGCACCATGGGGTTGAGCCAGAATGGCGAAGATGAGCTAGAGTTCTAAGTGGCTTGGACCAACGAACAGCTCTTGCTCTTAAGATGCGGCCTACTTGTGGCGGCGCTTTCCATGTCCGGAATGGCGCTTGCGCAATCGGTGGTGAATGTTAAAGATCAGCAGATAGCCGGGCCGACCGACCCAGCGCAATTTCCCTCGTGGCTGAAGGCCATGAAAGAGTGGCGGACCCAAAAGCTGGCAGCCATTGGCTACGACCCCAAGAATTACGACCGCGTCGAGTTTGCCTGGACGCGAACCTCTTTTATTCAGCCACAGATGATGGTGGAGGACAGGTTCTTCTATGATGTTGCTTCCGGGCGTAATACGGTTTCGAAATACCTGGAAGATGCGAAGAAGCGATACGGCGGAATCGATTCGATTCTGATTTGGCCAACTTATCCGAATATCGGCGTTGATGACCGAAACACGGACGATATGATTCGGAGCCTTCCTGGCGGGATACCGGGCGTTCGTCAGATGGTGAAGGACTTCCAAAAAGCAGGAGTTAGGGTTCTGTTTCCGATCCATCCTTGGGACGTTGGCACGCGAGACCCAGTTAAGCCGTGGGGCGCGGTGCTTCCGGAGACAATGAAGGAGATAGGGGCCGATGGTTTGAATGGCGACACGATGTATGCCGTTACCCCCGACTATTTGGAGAATGCAGATGCCATTGGCCATCCACTCGTTTTAGAACCCGAAATTGGCCTTCAGGGCAAGATCGAAGAACTTGGCTGGAACCTGATGAGTTGGGGCTACTGGAACACCGACGACTCCATCCCCATGGTGAGCACCAACAAGTGGCTGGAGCCGCGCCACATGGTCCATATTTGTGACCGGTGGGCGACGAACAAGACGAACATCATTCAGGATGCGTTTTTTAACGGGGTTGGCATTGAGACTTGGGAGAACGTTTGGGGGATTTGGAATGGCCTCACCGACCGCGATTGCGAGGCGATTCGCCGCGTTTCGGCGATAGAGCATCAGTTCTCCGGCTTCCTTTCCAGTGCCGATTGGGAGCCGCACACGCCAACCCTGCAAAAAGGCGTTTACGCCAGTAAGTGGCCGGGGCAGAATGGAGGGACCCTTTGGACGATGATCAACCGCGGCGATGTAGATTTAAGCGGTGCCCAGATATCGGTGCCATATCAGCCTGGATTGCACTTTGACGACCTATGGCACGGGTCCGAGATTCAGCCTGAAATCTCAGGGAACCATGCTCTGCTTAGTTTTCCTATAGAAAGCCGTGGATATGGAGCCGTGCTTGCCACGCGTGGCAATGCGCCTAAAATGCTTGGGCTCTCCTCAAAGCCATTAAAGGATTTCTCGCAGGCCAACGTGATTCTGAAGCAGACGCTGACGCCGATCCCGGCAACTGTGCCTGTAGCGGAAACGCCGGAAGGGATGGTCAAAATCCCCGGCGCCAACTTTGATTTCGAAGTGAACGGCATCGAGATCGAAGGGGAAGATATGGTCGGCCTCGACGTTCAATACCCGTGGGAATCGGAGCCTCGTCGGGCCCATAAGCACATCATTGATATCAAATCTTTCTATATCGACAAATATCCGGTCACTAACGCCCAGTTCAAGCAGTTTCTGGCTGCCAGCCGTTACAAACCGAAGGACAGTCAAAACTTTCTGAAGGATTGGAAGGGCGGCACTTTCGCGGCCGGATGGGCCACCAAACCTGTTACGTGGGTTTCGCTGGAGGATGCCAGAGCCTACGCCAAATGGGCCGGCAAACGGCTTCCCCACGAATGGGAGTGGCAGTACGCCGCCACCGGGCCCGAGAAACGAATCTACCCTTGGGGCAATGACTGGGACCCGGCCAAGGTTCCTGCCGTTTTGAAGACTGGAACCCTGTGTTCGCCTGCCCCCGTTGAAGATTCAAGCGGTGCCAGCCCATTTGGGGTTATGGACCTCGTCGGCAACGTTTGGCAATACACGGACGAGTTTTCCGACGACCACACCCGCGCGGCCATTTTAAAGGGTGGCAGCCGCTACCAGCCGCAGGGCAGCGCTTGGTATTTCCCGCAAGCCTATCGGCTGGATCAGCATGGCAAGTACCTGCTCATGGCGCCGAGCAAAGACCGATCAGGCATGGTCGGTTTCAGATGCGTGAAGGACAGCAGTTAGATAATTGTGCGGTATTTTGCGGCGCAGAATAGGTTCAAACGTTAATAAGAATTTAAAAATTATCATCCTCCGGCTTTGGGGTTAGTTTAGGCGGACGGTCTCTAGCGATTTCGGTTGTTACCTTTTCGTAGTCAGATAGTTCCACGATTTCACCTTTCAAAATGGCCTGACGCGAGCGGGATTTTATTCGGGTGATTACGGTTTTGTTGGTGCCTCCGCTGAGAAGGGTTGTGCAAGCGTCCGAATATCGGAGGGCGGCGCTTTCGCGAGCTTGCTGCTCAAGGTCGAAAAAGGCGGTTAGATATTCAAGGTGCTCATCTTCACTGAGCTCCTGTTGGAGGAGTTCGTCGTCTGCGTATTCTCTCGTTTCTTGGAAGCTCGACGCTCTTTCGTAGTAGCGCTTGTGGGTGTCGGAGGAAATGCCGCAGACCGCAAATGCGGCCCTTGTATTAAGGCCTTTGGCGACGTTGGCGAGAATAGCGGCCGCCTTCTCGCGGGTTAGTTTCATTGGCGCGCCGGCCCTTGTGGGTTTGGGGACTGCGGGCATTTTGGCGATCCAATATTGTGGGGTTAGCAGTTCTTCGTCTTGCATAGAACACGTAGACGAATGACTGATGGTTAATGTAAAAAGAGTTTGGGCTTTTTTAGTCGCTTGGAGTGAGTTTATCTATATGTCGATTTGAGAAGGCATACCAATAAGGGTGTCGCGGCACTGAAACACCACAGTCAGCGGCTCTTCAGACTCCCTTCTGGGTTCGAGGTGCATGCCGATATCTATTAAAAGTCCTTTCGGGCCATGGGCGTTCTGGTCATAGTAATGATTTGCGAGCGCGGCTTCGATCCTCTCAAGAATACGAACGGTATTGCCCGCTTCAATCACGAAGATATGGGCTCTAATCATTTGTAGTTGAGCAGCGGCAATGACCTCGTTCTTTCTGTTTTCGTAGTCCCTGCGTTTTTCATCGGTCCAACCCCAACCCTTCCAGGCCAGTTCTCGGGCTCCTCTTTGAGCAGCCCCTAAATCAAGGATGTTGTATTCACCCTTCTCGAACTTCCGAGTGTGCTCTAAGAATCGCTTAAACATGGGGCGCCGCGTGATCCCAACCCCCCATGGCAAAAATCCCTCAGCGTGCGCTACCGTCTGCAAGTAGACTCCTGGGATGTTGGGAAGCTGGTCTAAGCCATTCTCAAACTTCGGCCAACCATAAGGACCCGAAATGTTTAGCAGCAGGTTATCCATCGTCGTTTCAAACAGCAAATGATCTGCTGCCACCCTTTGACCTTCCGACTCTAATATACAATCTTAATCATTTTGTATAGGTGAACATAATTGCAATACAAGCCAACGTCGAGCGACTGGCATAGTGGAGAAGGGCCAGCTTAAAGTCATACATTTCTTTGCTGCGAAGTCGATTAAGGTGAAAGTTGTATCCTAGGATGTTGCATGAGATTGTATGAACGGTGAAGAAAATGACAGGTTGTCCACGCCGAACCTCGGCCGCATAAAAGTTATCCGCAAGCATGGCACCGAACAATTCCTGTCCTGCCAAGAAGGTTTGTGCGTTGAGTTGCGTGAATTCTGGGCATGGAGTGCTTCCGATCTGATCAGCAACGCTACAAGAGGAGTTTTCGCGGAGTTTCTGGTGGCTAAAGCGCTCGGCATCTCGACAGACGGTGTTCGCGAAGAATGGGCCTCGCACGATTTGGCCACGGAAGATGGGCTAAGAATCGAAGTCAAGTCATCGGCCTACATCCAAAGCTGGTCACAGGCCAAGCATTCTTCAATTTCGTTTTCCATAGCTCCATCTCGCGCCGTTATAGGTGAATCCGGAGCCTATGGCTCAGAAAGCGCCCGTCAGGCGGATATCTATGTTTTCGCCGTCCTGGCTCACAAGGATCAAGAAACGATCGAACCGTTGGATGTCAGCCAGTGGCATTTCCACGTGGTCCCGACAAGCGCATTAAATAAGCTCCATGGCCAAAAGACGATCTCCCTCAGCCAAGTGGACAAGCTTAGCGGCGGATCCGTGACATTCACCAATCTCAAAGCTAAGGTCGAGAAATTGCAGCCTGGCGCTACCGAGTGACTTACTTTTTGCCTTAAAAGGTCGCGGCCCACCATTACGTGATTTGCTATTTCATTGGTGGAAGCTTGAGCAGGATTTCCTGAAGACTGTCTAAGGCTTCGTAAAAACGGATTTCGGGTTGCCGGGATTTCTCTCCGTGAGCAAGATAATTCCGATAATCCATGACTTGAAGAGCCCTATCCGCAACGGCAGTGTCCAATGAGTTGTTCTGTGATGGATTAAGATGGTGCCTTGCATGATTGATCAGTTGCGCGCCAGTTGCGTTAACCAATACGCGTAACGCGGGCCAATGATCTTGAAAATGGCGATAAAGCATTGCTTCGGTATCAGCGCAAAGCCTTGTGTAATAGGTCTTTTCAAGGTTTCGGGCTGCACTTTCTAGGGCAAGGGGATCGCTTCTAATAAGGTGCCTTAACTCACCGTAGTTTTTGCGACACGCATCAACCGCTTCTTCGGCAGCCTCCTTCTCATCACGAACCTTGGCAAGGCGTCGGGCGTGAGATTCGCTCAAGGCGCTAACATAAGGTCGGCGAGTTTTCGCAGACCCGCATCATCCAGCCGCCAGTTCTCAATGGGGATGCTAGAATCCGTTACCGCAATCCAATCTTGGCCCTCGTTTTTTGGGTCTAGCAGATTTTCTGTGGGTTAGGTCTAATCTTAACCGATGGACGGTTCAGATCTTTACACACGTTTGCTGGGTGTCAGCGCTCCTTGGTTTGTCTCTTCTGTAGAGTTTGACGAGAGCAGCCAGTCAGTCTTGGTTAGGGTTGAGTTGAATGCGGAGGCCGCTTTAACTTGCCCTGTCTGCATGAAACGCTCGCCTGGCTATGACACCCGGGTGGAGCGCCGATGGCGTCATTTG
>DASXZH010000038.1:0-98884 GCA_036502005.1 Fimbriimonadaceae bacterium | reverse complement strand
TCACAGAACTTCGAAGCTCAAGGTTTCGGTCGCAATCGCGAAAGACCAAATCCAACAGGTGAGCCGGATGAGGGAAATCTTCACGTCCGGTTCGATGAGGGGGGAGGCGCTAAATCCTCCCCTACTCTACCGTCTTTGCGTGAAACAATCCGGCAAAGGGCTCTTGGCACAACCCGATGTGGGAATTAATCAGTTTCTAACCAACCAACTTAACCTTGTCCAGTGCGATAATTCCATTCATGCACGTTGCCCTCGTAGGCCTTAGCTTTGGCCGAGCGTTTGTTCCCTTGTATCAGAACCACCCGGTAGTCACCGAGGTGAGCTTGTGCGAAACGGACCCGAGCGTTTTAGCGAAGGTTGGCGATGAATTTGGCATTGCTAAACGCCATTTGAGTTTAGATTCAGTCTTAGAAGACCCGACCGTGGATGCCGTGCATCTGCTCACCCCGGTTCCCGTTCATGTTTCGCAGTCCTTGGCCGTGCTCAACTCTGGCCGACACTGCGCCTGTGCGGTACCGATTGCTACCTCTCTAGAAGATCTCGATAAGGTGATTGCCGCCGCGGATGCTTCGGGCAAGGTTTATATGATGATGGAAACCATGGTCTACACGCGGGAGTTCTTTTACGCACGGGATATTGAATTCGGCCCGATCACGTTCCTGCAGGCCGATTACTATCAGGACTTGGAAGCGCCTTACGGCGACTACTGGCGTTACGTGCCTCCCATGCATTACGCGACCCATGCCATAGCGCCATTGCTGGCTATTGCTAAAGCACGGGCGACATCGGTTTCTTGCTTGGGGGCAGGGAAGCTAAAACCCTCCATTTGCGACAGTCCGGTGAACCCCTTCCCCATGCAAACCGCACATTTTAAGCTAGAGGGCACCGATGCGGTAGCCCAGGTTAACCGCGCCTGGTATCAAACCGCGCGCCCCTATGTGGAAGCATTTAACATTTACGGCGAACTTCGCGGCTTTGAATGGCAACAGCTTGAGGAAGAAGAGCCGCTGGTGTTTGAACTGCCGCCCGTTCAGCACGAGATTAGGTGGCGCAACGCTTCGGCAACACGTGTTTGCCCGCCTTTGCGGCCCGAGTTGTATCCGGCGTCTTTGGCTTCTCATGCGGATGGTGGGCACAGCGGTTCGCATCCGCATTTGGTTCATGAGTTTATTTCTGCGATAGTGGAGCGCCGAGAGGCTTGGATCAACGCGCGCGTGGCCGCAGATTGGACCGCGCCGGGAATCTGCGCTCACGAGTCGAGTCTAAGAGGCGGAGAATGGGTTAAAGTGCCGAGCTACGCTCGGTAATGTCGATTCTCGAATGTCGAATGTCGATTGAAATAAGCTGGTCGCCGCAAGCACAACATGGCAGAATTCCCTTGACCCCTCTGATAAGGTTTCGATGTCCGGATTGCAATTAGAACAGAGCTTCAATCCCCATTCGAGATTCGACATTCGAAAATCGAGATTGCCATCCCCTTCATAATACGATAGATGGCAAAAGGCACAACCTCGGAAACATCAGCCCCGGAAGAGCGCGCGGTGCTCGTTTTCGTCAACAAAGAGGCGGACGATGACCTGTACGCGGAAGAAGAAATGGTCGGGCTTTGCGAAGCCGCCCACGTGGAGCCGGTTGCCGAAATAAGACAGCGGCAAGATCAGCCGGTCCGATCCACCTTTCTTGGCAAAGGCAAGATGGGTGAGGTTGCCGCTCTTGCGAGAGAAACCAGAGCCGACGTTGTGCTGGTCGATGGCGAGGTAAGCGGGGTCCAGCAGAGGAACCTGGAAGAAGTTATCGGGCGCCGCGTTGTCGATAGAACCCAGCTCATTCTGGATATCTTTGCTCGAAGGGCGAAGACCAAAGAAGGCATGCTCCAAGTGGAGCTCGCGCAACTCACCTATATGCTGCCCAAGCTCATGGCCGTTTACACGAAGTTCGAACGCCAAAAAGGCGGCATCGGCATGAGGGGTCCGGGTGAAACGAAGCTGGAAAGCGACCGCCGCATGGTTCGGGATCGGATCTCGAGATTAGAAGGCGAAATCGAGGATGTGAAGCGCATTCGCGACCAGCAGCGCGCCAGCCGCCGCAAGCATCCTTTTCCTTTTTCCTCGCTTGTTGGCTATACAAGTGCAGGCAAATCGACCCTCATGAACCGGCTTGCCGGCACGGACCTACTTGCCGACGCGATGCCATTTGCAACCCTCGACCCCACTACGCGCAAGATCGACTTGCCAGAGGGCTATAGCCTTTTCCTTACCGACACGGTTGGATTTATTCGCAATCTGCCCACCAAACTGGTGGCTGCGTTTAGGTCCACATTGGAAGAGGTCACTTTTTCCGATTTTATTATCCACGTGGTGGATGTGAGCAACCCGAACTGGGACCTTCAGCACAGCGCCGTTATCGAGACACTGGAAACACTGGGGGCCTCGGACAAGCCGATTCTAACCGCCTTTAACAAGGCGGATTTGGTGGACGATCCATTCCTGCGGCGTCGGCTTTTGGGCGAGTGGCCGAATTCGGTTGTGATTAGCGCGCGGAACGGCGATGGCATCGACAACTTGATGGAAGCCATCATTCGGATGGTTAAGAACCTGCTGACGTTCGTGAAGGCGCTTGTTCCCTATTCGGAATCGGGCCTGGTTCAGGATTGCTATGACTTTGGGCGCGTTTTGGAAACCGAATACCGCGAGGATGGCATCTACATCGAAGCGCAGTTAGTCAGCGAGATGTTTACGAAGATGTCGAAATACAGCGTGGAGTAAGCTCCTTTTCGGGTGCGGCGAGTCCGAGTCTGTTGCATTGGGGAAGGCCCTCCGGAACCCCTCCCCTTGCGCTCCGGCGGAGGGGCGAGGGGAAAGGGGTGGGGGTTAGAATAGAATTCAATTATGCTGCCGCCCAATACCCGCGCCCACGATGAACACAGGATAGCTCGGGCCAGAAAACTTCGAACTGAAGCGTCGGTTTCTGAACAGTGGCTGTGGTCTTTTCTTCGAAACAAGCGATTAGGAGTCAAATTTCGTCGGCAATACGCAGTGGGGACTAGATTTCTATTGCGCCGAGAAGAAACTATGTGTCGAAGTCGATGGCGAGCAGCATTTTGATTCTCTCGAAACAGACAAGCTACGTGATGCGGAACTGGCCGAACTAGGGATTCAGGTCATCCGCATTCCGAGTCTTGACCTTTTCGAAGAAACGGGTCACGTCCGTGATGCCTGGCTGCAAATAATTAAAGAAGCATGTTAATAGGCGTGGGAACCCCCATCCCAACCCTTCCCCCTCCGCCGGAGCGCAAGTGGAAGGGCTTCCGGAACTGTCCTACCTTATACCCATGCCTGGATACCGGTGAGTGGTTTCAATCCTGCGGATCGTTCCCGAGCCCGACCGCATGATAATCGACTCCGTAAGCGCATAGTTGCGCCTGTACCGAACACCGCGCAGGAGATCGCCGGTGGTGATGCCTGTCGCGCAGAAGACCACGTTGCCGTTGGCAAGCTCTTCGGTGGTGTAAACATCATCCTCGCTCTTGCACCCCATTGCTAGCGCTCGGTCCCTTTGTTCAGGGGTCGAGAATCGCAGACGAGCCTGCATTTCCCCGCCACAGCAGAGAACTGCAGCAGCCGTAATCACGCCCTCTGGCGCGCCGCCAATTCCCATCAAGCCGTCGATTCCGGCCTCGGGATCGAGGGCGGCGATAGCGACCGATAAGTCGCCGTCTGGAATCAAATGCACCCGCGCGCCGGCATTTCGAATATCCTTAATCAATTCATCGTGCCGCGGTCTTTCTAAAACGCCGATGATCAGTTCATCCACATCTTTGCCCAATGCTTTTGAGATCAACCTTACGTTAACCTTGGTGGGCAGGGTGATATCCACCACGCCGACGCATTCCGGCCCGACGACCAGCTTTTCCATATAGCAATCGGGGGCGTGCATCAGGAAGCCTTCGTCTTCCACGCTGGCCGCTAAAACGGCGATTGCGTTGGGCGTGCCGTTGGCGCAGAGGTTGGTTCCTTCTAGCGGGTCTACTGCAATTTGAATCTTGGGCCCCTCGCCGGTGCCGACTTCTTCGCCGATGAATAGCATCGGCGCCTCATCGCGTTCGCCTTCGCCAATTACGATGGTGCCTGCCATGTCCAATTCGTTGAGGGTGTGGCGCATGGATTCACATGCGGCCAGATCGGCGCTGTTTCGGTCACCCTTGCCTACCCACCTCGCGCAGGCGAGGGCGGCGGCCTCGGTCACCCGGAGGAAATCCAGGTGTTGGTTACGATCTACGAAGTGCTCCTTTGCTTGTTGTATGCGTCGTTGCATGCTATTATTTTAGACGTTCTCGAAGCGAACCGCAGTCCCTTGAGGAGAAAGGGTTAACGATTTGGCCCCATTCGATCAAATAGGGGGCAGTCCCGGTAAAGGGGCTCCTATACTTGGCCCCGGTTGGTCCGGCGGCGCGGTTAATACAAAACTCGGCCAAGTTGTGAATCTAACGTCCGGTCCGATCCATTCAGGGACCAACCGCCACTTAGCTCGTGAAGCCACGAACACAAATGTGCCTTCGTCGATAGTCAGTTTAACGCCCTCTTCGGTCCATTCGATAACCGACGTGTACGTGTAACTCGGATGGTCAAAATAAAGACTAACAGTCGAACAACCTATGAAAATAATTTCTGTTGCGGCCCATTTTGCCGATTGAGTTTGTATAAGAAATCGAACGGTAGGCAGGTTTCCGAAGATCATTGAGAAATCTTCCCTCACGTAGCTTGGGTTTAGGATCGCGATTTCCTTGACGATTCCGTCGTGAAACTCCGCTACGGCTTCGTCATAGAGCTTGACGTCCTCGGCTGAATTAATTTCACGATATTCCGGTGACTGATCCATTTCTGGATCATATCACAGGCACAAAGACCTGATCGATTGCTGCATCTCGCCATTCGCCTTGGAATGTAGCTGGCGCAGCAGCATTAAGTGATTTGGCGTCAAGCCGACATCTATTAAAGCGCGATCAAGATCGAGCACTCTAAATTAGGTTGCCCCCTTCGCCTCTGGAGGTTCTATCTGCAAACCCCTATCCCCAAGTTTATCCCGGCGGCCAGCCAAGCTTCCTGCCACCTAACAGATGCGCGTGAAGGTGTGGCACGCTTTGGCCAGCGTCGGGCCCATCGTTGATGACCACGCGGTAGCCATTCGTCAGCCCTTCTTGCGCTGCGATTTTCTTCGCTGCGTTCAGCAGATGCATGTGGTCGCCGGATTCTGGCAGTGAGGATAAACCTGCTATTTCGGTTCGGGTAACGATGACGATATGAACGGGGGCTTGGGGCTCGATATCCCGAAATCCGACCACGTAGTCGTCTTCGTAGACGATATCGCCGGGGATATCGCGGTTGATGATTTTGGTGAAAAGTGTTGCCACGTTGCTATTTTAGACTCAAGACAAGTCGCTTCTTAGCTGCTCCGTCGGCGAGTTCGCCGAGGAGCGATCCACCTTCCGCCGACAGAATGCGAACAAAGCAAAGCTGACGCTGCAGCGAGATCGGACCCGCAAAGTGAACTTGCAGGTAGTTATCGGTCAAACCTTCCAAGAGACCATCTTTGCTCAGCTTCCCTTCAACTAAAACACGCAAAGTACGGCCAACAAATCGCCTGGCATGGGCGTCGGCGGTTCGCTTCGCGATCTCGCCAACACGCAAACTCCTAGCGGTTTTCTCCTCAACTGAAACAGGATCGCCCCACTGATCGGCAGGCGTTCCAAAGCGAGGGCTGAAGCGAAAAACGTGAGCCTTTAAATAGTTGGCCCGCTCGCAAACGTGGAGGGTTGATTGAAAACGCTCCTCAGTTTCCGTCGGAAAGCCGACCATGATATCGGCCGTGATCGAGATATCAACCACTTCTTTGTAAAGGCGCTCGCAAAGAGCGATGTAATCCTCCTGTGTGTAGGGGCGGTTCATGTCCTTCAACACGGCGGAATCTCCGCTCTGCAACGGAATATGAAGATGCGGCGCCACTAAGCCGGCTTGGATCAGCGAGATCAAGCGGGGCGTAACTTGGCGCATTTCAATGCTGCTGATCCGTATTCGCTCAATCCCGGATTCAACGGCAAGGCCCTGGACCATGGATTCGAAATCAGGCCCGCCGCTGCCGGTTTCGGGCCCGTAGGCCCCTATCAAAACTCCGGTTAGAATGATCTCTTTGTAGCCCATGGCAACCATGGCTCTGGCCTCTGTCAAAAGCTCCTTATATGGCCGCGAGGACATTCCAGGCCGGGTGTAGGGGATCGAGCAATAGCTGCAGTAGATGCTGCACCCATCTTGAACCTTCAAAGTCGCCCGCGTTCGCCCAAGCGGGCGGTGAGGCGAAGCTGGTTCCGCAGGAAGTTCATAACCAGGGAAGGCCTTAAAGAAATGCTGCAAAGTTTGCAGCTTCTCAGGGTTGGGCACCAACACGTCCGCTCCTTCCATTGATTCGCCTTTGTTCGCGGCCATTTGCGATGCGCAGCCCGTTATTACAAACTTGGCGCCAGGGTTAGTGCGGCAAGCTTTGCGGATGGTGTAGCGGCTCTTGCTCTCCGCGATCGAAGTTACGCTGCAGGTGTTGATCACGTACACATCGGCTTTGGCTTCGAACGGCACGATCTCAAACCCCGCGCTCTCGAAGCTTTCGAGAATGCGCTGGGTCTCGTACTGGTTCACCTTGCAGCCCAAGGTTGTGAATGCGGCAGACGGCACATCGGGAATTCTACCGTTGAAGCAGGGTAAACCGGATACATGTCAGAACCGATCCGTTGGAGTGAAGTTACAGAAGACCGCCCCATTCCCCATTTGCAAAGACAATTGATTAAGGGCGAAAAAGCCTTGGTCGCCAAAGTGCTTTTGTTCAAGGGCTGCCATGTGGCCATGCACTCTCACGAGAGCGAGCAAATCGCGGTGGTTGTTGGGGGCAAGCCGCTGTGGACGGTTGCTGGCATAGAGCACATTTTGGAAGGAGGCAGCGTTTTTGTAATTCCCTCGAATGTGCCTCATTCGGTTGTGGCGCTGGAAGATTCTGAAGTTATGGATATCTTGAGTCCGCCGGGGCCGATGGGAGTCGATAGCCAGAAGCTTTCATAATGCATGCATGCATTGGAGCGAAGTTTGGTACGGCGAAGATTCCGCCTCCAAGTTGATCCGCTCGCTCCTGTTGCCGGCCTCATGGCTGTATGAACTCGGTTGGCGAACCTACGCCGCCACTTACAAAGCTGGGCTGAAAAAGCCCAAACACCCGCATACCCCAATCGTTTGTATCGGCAACCTAACCGTTGGGGGGAGCGGGAAAACACCGCTAACGATGTACTTAGCCAAGCTTCTTGCAGATATGGAGAAGGAGGTCGTTATCGGCTGCAGTGGCTACGGGAGCCCGGCTTCGGAGGAAGCGAGCCTAGCGCCTGCCGGTGACTTATCCGCCCTGAAATGGGGCGATGAGGCAGCCCTTTTCCGATGGAAACTGCCACAAATCCCGCTCATAGTGGGGCGAAACCGAGTGAAAGCAGCCCAAATCTGCCACGAAAAATATCCCGGAGCTATTCTGCTCATGGATGACGGCGTACAGCATCTGCCGCTAAAAAAGGATTTGATTATCCTGCTTGATCCACCGGGACACCACCGCCATTGCCTCCCCGCGGGCCCCTACCGCGAGCCGGTTTCAAGTCGGTCGAAAGCCGATCTCATTCTTCCCGGCCAATTCAAAATTGAAGCCAAACCGATGCGGTTTATCGATGCCCAAACTGGGCTCTCTGCCTTAAAACCCCAAACCGCGAACGTCCTCTGCGCCATCGGTTCACCCCAAAACTTTATCGCGGGTCTGCAATTGGCAGGCATCAGCACGGACCACGAAGAACGAAAGCCGGATCATGACCCGCTGCAGGAAGGTAACCTTTTTGCATCGTTCCCCGCCGAGTCTCCGCTGATCGTGACCGAAAAAGATTGGGTGAAGCTGCGCGAGCGAACCGATTTGGAAGGACGCAATATCCTGATTGCGCGGCACGAAGTAAGCGTGCAGCCCGAAGCCGAGTTCGTAAAATGGATCCAAGAAAAGCTGGATGAGCACAAGACGTAAGAAGTTCGAACGCCGCGCCGGCACTTTCGCATTTGTACGAATTCGGAAATGGCTGCTTAAGAAAGACATTTTCAAGGCTGAAAAAGTCGGTGAACGGCTTGGCCGAATGGCGTTTAAGTTAGGCAAGCGCCGCCGGAACATCACTCTCTCCAATCTGGAAATCGCCTTTCCTGAAAAGACACCCGAGGAACGCTACGCTATCGCCCAAGGCGTTTTCGAACACTTCGGACGTATCATGTGCGACTTTGTGAGATCCGACACCAGAAGCAAGCAAGAGGTGATGGAAAGCATGACCCTGGATGGATTCGACCACATCCATGACATGTTTCCGCCGGAAGACGGCTTTATCATCCTCACCGGACATTTCGGAAATTGGGAGCGCGTTGCCCAGTACGTGGCGCTATGCGGCTACAAGTTGGGAGTGGTGGTGCGCGACCCCGATGATGGCGGACTAAACGATCTTGTGGTGAACCTGAGGACTGCGGCAGGATTGGAAGTTATCCCGCGCGGAATGGCGGCGCGAACCGTTCTTACAAAGCTCAAAAGGCACGAGCCGGTGGCGTTGTTGCCAGATCAGAACTCAGACGAGTCTTTCCCACTCTTTTTCGGAAAACCGACCGGCACCGTTTTGGGTCCGGCCGTCCTAGCTCAACGCGGGAAATCTAAAATCTATATCACTTTTTGCTACCGAACCGGCCCCGGAAAATATCGTTATCGCCTTACAAGTGTGATCGACCCTGTAGCAGAACCCAAGCCGACGGCAACCGAAATAATGGCAAGGTTTAATCAGGACCTGGAGCAGGTTGTAAGGGAGTTTCCAGATCAATATCTGTGGATGCATAACCGGTGGAAATCGGCGCGGCAGAAGGGGTTACTCTAATGGGGCCAAAAATCTTAATCGTAAGATTTTCCGCGATCGGCGACTGCGTCATGGCAGCGCCCGCTGCCTCCGTCTTAAGGCGCGCCATGCCGGATGCGTTTATTGCCTGGGCAGTGGATTCCAGATGCGTGGACGTAATCGACACGGAACGCCTGGTCGATATGCGCTACGAGATTCCCCGCAAAAATTGGAAGAAGGACCACACCTCGTGGCACCAACAATTTCGGCATTTCGCCCGACTGCGCCGGTTTCAATTTGATTACGGTTTAGACCTACAGGGCCATAGTAAAACCGCATTCTGCCTACGCATTGCCGCGCCGAAAAAGCGCTGGGCAGCAAAGGCGACTGACGTGGCCGCGCTGCTGCTAAATCCACGGGCGGACATTCGGCACAAGGGTGTACATACCGTCGAGCGGAACTTACAAATGGCTTCCTTAATCGGTGACTTCGATGTTTCTACTGAGCCAATCATGCCTCGCTTGGAGTTGCTGCCCGACATCCCATGGAAACCAGCGATCGGGCGGCTAGCGACCATCTCCACCAGCGCGGGCCACCCAAAGAAATGCTATTCGGCGGCAGCCTGGGGTGAAGTCGCCAGGCTGCTCCAGCAGCAGGGATTCCAGGTTGCTTTTTTGGGCGGGTGTGGCGATCCTTCGCCGGAACTGCCCGGCGTTATGAGTTGGGTTGGCAAGCTCTCGTTAGGGGCCACCATGCGGGCGGTTGCAAACAGCGCCGTCCATCTTGCGGCCGACACAGGCACGGGCCACATGGCAGCAGCCTATGGAGTTCCGGTGGTGTCCGTTTTTGGCTACACTAATCAAACGAAATACAGGCCTTACACCCAGAACAGTGTTTTGTTAAACGCCGGAAAATCGATGGACGGGGTTTTGCCGGAGCAAATTGTGGAGTCAGTTGATTCGATAGTGGCACGCCAGCATGCGTTTGTTAATTAGCCGCCTTTCGTCGCTTGGGGATGTCGTTTGCAGCTTGCCGGCGGCGGTTGCGTTGAAAAACGCATTTCCGGGGTGCTCTATTTCTTGGGTTGTTTCGAAAAAGTTTTCGGCCATTGTGCGAGCCTGCTCGGCCGTCGATACGGTGATCGAAGCTAAGAAGGGCTTAAAACTATCCGATTGGCCCCAGTTGGCGGAGGCTTACGACTGCGCTTTGGACTTGCAAGGGTTGTTTAAGAGCGCGTGGCCAATTCATTTGGCAAGGGCGTCGCGCAAGCTTGGCTATCATTGGCAGCGAGAGGGCTCGTTTCTCTTTTCTTCGCGCGTTTTGCCGGACCCCACGTCTTTCCATATCGTGGACCAATACGCGGATGTGGCGCGGGCGGCCGGGGGCCAGATGGATGGTGCGTCATTTGACTTGACGCCGGAGGCCGATGCCTTGGCTGGCGTTCGTACCATTCTGGGCAACGAAGGCGTAACGCGTTTTGTAGCTCTCAACCCAGGCGCGGCATGGGCATCAAAAAGATGGCCAGAGGAACACTGCGCGGCGTTTATTGATGCTTTGGAAACAAGGGTTGTTTTGATCGGTGGATCGAGCGAGGAAGAGTTGGCGATCTCTCAGCGCATCTCAACAGCTTGCAAGAAGAGCCCAGCAATTTTAACAGGGAAAACGAACATTGCAGAGCTGGTTGCTCTGCTTAGTTTGGCCGAAGCCCATGTTGGTGGGGACACCGGCAGCACTCATATCTCAGCCGCCCTAGGCAAGCCCAGCGTGGGGCTGTATTCGATTACTAATCCTCGCCGATCTTGCCCCTATGGCCAAATAGAAAACTGCTTTTATGAGCCGAAGGCCTTGAGTTCAATAGACCCAGTCGCGGTTAGCGGAAAGGTAAAAGAGTTGATAGCGTGAAAGAACTGACCATTTTGGAGGCTTTAGACTGCCGCAAGGGCAAGAAGCTGGTTTTTACCAACGGAGTGTTCGACATCCTCCATGCGGGCCATGTAACGTACCTACAGTCGGCGCGCGAGCTTGGGGATCTGTTGATTGTGGGTCTGAACTCGGACGAATCTGTGCGAACGCTTGGAAAAGGCCCGGATCGGCCGATAAACACCACGGCCGACCGCGTTACGGTAGTGGCGGCATTGCGCTGTGTTGATGGGGTGGTCGTCTTCACTGAGAAAACTCCCGAGAACCTGATCGAGCTACTAAAACCTGAAGTCCATGTAAAGGGCGGGGATTATAAAATCGAAGACCTGCCGGAATCGGCCATCGTCCACAGTTATGGAGGCCAGGTCGTCATCCTGCCGCTCCTAGCAGGGCGTTCTACCACGTTAACTCTTCAGGCGCTAAAAGAAGATTGAGGATTTTCGATACAGACCCGAACCTGCGTTGGCTTTTCTGCATGACGCATCCCGATGACGAGATCTCGATTTGCGCGTGGGTGAGATATCTGGTAGCAAGCGGCGCTGAAGTCCACTTGAGCTGGACGCATCACACGAAAGTTCGAAAATATGAGGCGGGTTACAGCGCCGAGTATCTTGGCGTTCCAGAAGACCGACTCTTTTTTCACGCAGGGCGCGATGGGGACGTTTGCGACCAGATCGAAGAGCTGACCCCATCGTTCTCAGAAATGGTCAACCTTGTTCAGCCCGACCGCATCTGTTGTGGCGCCTTTGAGCAGGGCCATCTGGATCACGATGCAACCAACCTATTGGTAAATAAAACCTTTTGTGGCCTCGTGTTTGAGATCCCTTTTTATCACACCTATCTAAACCGCATGCCCATCGTTAACAGATTTGCGCAACCGGATGGCCAAGAGATCATAAAGCTTCCGCGTGAGGTGCAGGCTTTCAAGGTCGCATTCTCAAAGATATTTACGAGCCAGAGCATTTACCGCAACCTGCAGTTTAGCGAAGTCCGCCGGACGTTTAGGCTTGAGTCGCCAGAAGAGGCTTTGAGAAAGACCGAGCGCATGCGGCTTCAGAGTCATACAGACTTCTTAACCCCCAATCTGCCAGAACCTCTTGCGAGCAAGGTTCGTAGTAGCCCCAAGTGGCAACGATGGGAGAAGGCGGTTCGGGCCATACTCTAGGGGCTTTCCAAATCCATGTTTAAGAAGTTAATGCAACAGGTTGATCGGCTTATGGGCCGGGGGGTGATCGATGACCAGCTCTACGACGAGCTGGAGGAAGCGCTTTTGCAAGCGGACACCAATATTGTTACGACAGGGCATATCTTAGAAGAATTGCGCAAAGCCGTACGAGAAGAGAAAATCACCGATGCGGAAGGCATGAAGGCACGCCTCAGAGAATCGATTACCGCTCGAATGACGCAGAAGGATGCTCCAGGGCTTGTTGTGGCCGACGAGGAGCCAACGGTGTACATCTTTGTTGGCGTAAACGGAGTTGGCAAAACGACCACCATCGCCAAAGTGGCGGCGCTCTTAAAACGAAAAGGCTTTACTTCGATTCTCGCAGCAGGTGACACGTTCAGGGCGGCCGCTATAGAACAACTTGAGATCTGGGCGAAGCGCTCCGGAGCGGACATAGTAAAGGCGCAGCCAGGCTCTGATTCAGCATCTGTCATTTTCGATACGATCCAAGCAGCCAAAGCCCGCAAAATCGACTTCGTATTGGCCGATACGGCGGGCAGGCAGCACAGCAAGGGCAACCTTATGAACGAGCTTCAAAAGGTGGCTAAAGTGGCGGAAAAATCCCTGGGCCGCAAGCCCGATGAGGTTCTGCTCGTACTTGACGCCAACACGGGCCAAAACGCCGTGCGGCAAGCGGAAGAGTTTATCAAGTTCGCCGGGGTGACGGGCTTGGTTCTCACAAAAGTCGATGGGACTTCAAAGGGTGGCGCACTGCTCGGCATTTACGAGAAGTTCAAGGTGCCCGTGAAGCTGGTTGGCGTCGGCGAAAAGATGGAGGACCTGAAGGACTTCAAGCCCAAAGAATTCGCCGAAAGCATGTTCGAATAGTGATTCAAAATTCTTATGGAGCGCGACGGGTCCGTTTGCCACCCCCCAAAGGAATTTTCGATTTTTGATTGCGGATTCTCGATTGGGAACGGGAGACCGCCTTGAATGCCTTCGACTAAGCGTCGAACTTATAGCCAACACCCCTAACCGTCACCAGTAAAGATGGCTCGTGGGGATCCGGCTCAATCGCGCTTCTCAGCCACCTTATATGCACATCTACAGTGCGTTCGTTTACGAACGCATCTTTGCCCCAAACTCTATCCAATAATGCTTCTCGCGAAAAGACTTGGCCAGCGTTTCGGGCCAAAAAATAAAGGAGTGAAAACTCCTTTGGCGATAAAGTCAGACGCGTCCCTTTCAGGGTCGCTTCATGCGACCTGGGGTCGATCTTAAGGTCGCCCAACTCCACCGATTCCGCCGGCGTATCGCCGGTCGCGCGCCTTAAAACGGCTTTAACGCGTGCCGCAAGTTCGGCCAGTTTAAACGGCTTAACGACGTAGTCGTCGGCCCCAAGATCAAAGCCTTTGACGCGATCCCTTTCCTCGGCTCTCGCGGAAAGGAAAATAATTGGGGTTTCGCTTTCCTTTCGAATCGCCCGGCAGAAATCGTATCCGGACCGCTGCGGAAGCATGACATCAAGAATGATGAGATCGGGCTTGACCCTTTTATACAATCTCATTCCTTCTTCCGCCGAATCGGCGGTGAAGGTGGTGAAACCCTCTTTGCGCATGCGCGTTTCGATGGTTTCCACCAACGTCGGCTCGTCGTCTATGATCAATAATTTCATGCTGATACAGGATTGAGCCGCGAGTGCATTTGTTTAGGTCGCAATGATCTCAACATTTGCTCTCGGAACTACAACCTCCTCTCCACCATCCAGTTTTGCTTTCAAGACACGAACTTCTGTTCCGGAATCTACCACCATGAGTTGGGCGGGCAGGTCCGTTACGGCGGCAAGCTGGCCAAAATAGGGCTCTCGGATGACCCGAATCGAGGTCCCGATTTTGAGTTCCCCTGAGCTTGCCTCTTTGGGCTGCTCCTTAGTGGTTACAGCCAGCGGCACAATGATCTCGGGCCGAATAACGCCCGCTCGGATCTGGGTTGCGCCGTTGATGCTTGCTTCTTTTCCTTCAAGGCTTCGTAAAAGCTCTAATGTTCTCGCCGCGATGTTAAGGTGCCCGAAGCCCTCTGTCAGCATAATCGTCAGCGGAATCTGCTCTTGGCCGGTAATGGCGACGCCGATATCGTAGCCGAGGTATTTAATCAGGTCGCTGTCTTTCATGCCGCCGGCGACTAGGCCAACCGCGCCGACCTCCGCAGCTTTTTCAACCGCAGCCAGAGTGATGCCTGAGCCGCCGATAAGGATCATGCCCTTATGGTCTGGGTGGACATCAGCAGCGTCAAGCACCTGGTCCGGCGATTTTGCCACCACGTGGATAATGCCAACGCGCTCTCCACCAACTCCAAAAATGCCTTGCACCATGGCACCGCGCGCCTCTATAATGGCACCCTCGCCCTGCATCACCTGGGCGACATTCCCGCGAAGATAAGCGGTTACGTCGACGGGGATGGAAGGCTCCCGTACGAGAATGTTGCCTGTGATCTCCGACATCGATTCAACGGTGCCCTCATAGTCAGAAATGACCGTCGTCTTGCCGAAGCGCCCCAGAAATCCTTTCGTTTCCGCCACGATTTCACCCTTGGAAATCGGATCGCCGACCTTGAGTTTAAAATGGTTGGGAGCGTCTTTCGGGTCCGTTCCGAGCTTATCGGCAAGCTTGATCGTTTGTAGCGGGCCTGGAAGCATCGCCCGCGCCACAAAGGTGTCGGGATTTACTTCTTGTCCCATAGACACCAACACGTCGCCCTTAATAGGCAGACGTCGAGTCCTGCGGACGACGATGTCGCCGCTTACTGTTAGACCGGGTGTATATGCGCTAGCCAAATTTCATTTCCTCCGAGTTGTTGGCTTCTGCCAAACGGTGGGAAGTTTACTACTCTGCATCGCCCGTGCCCCGCAACTCTAAGTTAGCTTTTCAATGTTAAGCCAGTGTTAACGGACATAACATTCAGGATTTCTCTTGCGATTTTTAATTGCATGGGAAGGGGCATTGCTTCTTCGGGAGGAACGTGTAGGAAGCCGATTTCGGTGTTCGACAACGATTTTAGGCTTTGAAAATAGATGTAGTTGCACAAGTAGTCGCCTGCGTTAACGCTGGTCTCCCAGTTTTCGTTTTCCTGGAAAAAGCCGGGACTTTTCCAGAGGGTGGTGCCGAGTTGTTGGTCGGCGGCGGGGTCGATGGGGCCCGGTCCAGCAACTATCCCATCAATATCGGGTGTGGGACCGATTAGGTTATGGGCGACAAGCTCAACGCGAAATTTGGTGGCCTTGCGGGCAACGCCAATGTGGAGAATTCTCTCTGGCGGGTTTGCTGCAGTCCTCTCCACAAAAGCATCCGTGGCCGCATAGCTGACCGGAATAATCTCAAAGGGCAGGCCGAGATTTTCGGCCAGCCATTGGGATGGGTTCTTAGCAATCTCACCGAAGGGTCCAAAACCGGTAATCAGCATTAGGCAGCGGTGTCTTCCACGGCGGCAAGCTTTCGGGCTTGCTCATCTTGGTTTAGGGCATCCAACATCTCTTGAATTTCGCCGTCCATAAAGGTGACCGTGTTGTGCACGTCCATTCCTATTCGGTGGTCGGTGATTCGGCTCTGGGGGAAGTTGTAGGTGCGGATCTTTTCGCTTCGGTCGCCTGAGCCGATTTGGCCCTTTCGCATCCCGGATCGCTCTGCTTCCATCTTTTCTTGTTCGTACGCGTAAATCTTGGCTCTTAAAACGGCCATTGCTTTGAGCTTATTTTGCTGCTGACTTCGCTCATCCTGGCAGGTGACCACAATGCCGGTAGGTTTGTGGATGATGCGGATGGCGGTTTCGTTCTTCTGCATGTGCTGCCCGCCGGCCGAGCTGGAGCAGAAGGTGGAAAGCTCAATATCATCGGCTTTGATGTTCACATCAACTTCTTCCGCTTCCGGAAGAACGGCTACGGTAACGGTGGATGTATGAATGCGGCCGCCACTTTCCGTTTTGGGGACTCGCTGAACCCGGTGGACTCCGCTTTCATGCTTGAGCTGGCTGAACGCGCCACGCGCGTCGAGAGTAAAAACAACCCGGTTGGCGCCGCCAATGCCAGATTCCTCGAACTCGATAACTTCAAACTTCCATTTGCGGCGCTCCGCGTAGCGGCTGTACATTCGGTAGAGTTCGTTAGCGAAGAGGGCTGCCTCGTCGCCGCCGGCGGCGGGCCTGATTTCGATGATGACCGACTTCTCGTCTTTCGGATCTTTGGGGACAAGCATCATCTTGAGCTGTTCCTCGAAAACTGGGATCTCAGCTTTTAGGCGGGTGACGTCTTCCCAGGCAAGTTCTTTCATCTCTGGGTCGGAAAGCATTCCTTCCGATTCGGCAAGATCGTTGAGCGCCTTGCGGTAAGAACGAATGACGGGAACGATGTCCTCCAGGCCCGCACGCGCCTTTCCGAGCCGCTGAAGCTCCGAGGGGTTAGTGACGATATTTGGATCCTGCAACTGGTCCTCAATGCTTTGGAACCGCTGTTCAATCTCCTCGAGCTTTTCTAACATAGTTGTTTTTGTTATGCGATGGAGGGCAAAGCCCAACACACAAGACATTTGATTTTACCTTTCGCTTTCTCTATCTACGAAATAGATTCAATCAGTGCTCTAATGAGAGCGCGACATGGAGGGGTTACTCGGAGCTTTTGTCCTGCTTCGCGGCTAACTATTTCCCCTCCCTCCCGGTTCGTGCCTCACCGCTTTCCTTTGTCGGTGTGTCCGGGTTGGACTACAGTGCGCGTATTGGAAAGCTTCCGACCTCCCTCACGGAGGAGAGAGGTTTGGGCTTGGCTGCTTTTGAAGCCTGCTCCCGCTGCAAAGAGTTACACCATGCAACTGGCTCGCAGGCTCATTCGGTTATCACATTGCATTTGTGTCATTAAAGTTCGTCTCAAGTTGATTTTTGAGATTGTCGTCTTACACATGCATGGCCAATTTTTTTGGCGCGGGGGAAAAGACAAATGCTTGAAACAATTATTGTAATCCTGGTCATTCTGTGGCTGCTTGGGTTTTTCGCGTTCCACATTGCGGGTGGATTGATCCATATCCTGCTGGTTCTAGCGATTATCGTGATCATCATCCGAGTCGTTAGCGGGCGCAGAGTTTAAAATATCTGGCGTGCCCAGTACGGGCACGCCAACATTCCACGTCTCAGTACCCTGAAGGCTTCTGTAGCTCGTAATACTGGTCGTACAAGCTCGGGTTGACCGAACAGTCTGCTGGAAGCGTGATGGGAGAGACGTCACCTAGGTTGGTCGACTTCAATGTTGCAACCGTGATCGGGCCGGAGTAAGTGGGCATGTCGCCGGAGCGGAACACCGGCGTGACAGTCTTCGCATGGCCATCACACCAAGCTACAATTCCTTGGCCGCCGTAACGCCCCTGGACGTTGGGGTCGTTGTACGACGGAGCATCAATGTTGCCATCTGCGGCTAGGAACGGCGTTGGGCTTGAGAAGTTATCCCACTGCGCGGAGGTAACAAAGGCCACCGTAGAAGCCGGAACCTGCACGCTCGAGTTGGAAATGCCATTCTGGTTGAAGTTGGCATCCCCTATGGTGAGGTAATCATAGTTGTATCCATAGCCAAGCGAACCAAAGCTGTTCGCCGTTATCAAGTCGGTGAAGACGGGATCGGCATTGATTCCGGTCGACTTCGCATAGGGAACGAGAAGGCCCTTGCTTACATCGGTTGTTCCCGTGCCATTTGGATTCTGATATCCCCACCACCAGTTGATGCTGGCAAAGCCATCTTGAGTGTAATAGGCGGGCATGGTAAAATCGTCATAGTCGTTGCTGTAAAGAATTAGCGACAGTTCGATTTGCTTCAGATTTGAGAGGCTCACCGTTTTCTTGGCGGCGAGTTTTGCCTGGGCAAAGACGGGGAATAGAATGGCGGCGAGGATCGCAATAATCGCGATGACGACAAGTAGCTCTATTAAAGTAAAGCCCTCTTTAGTTTTCAAGAGTTCGACCTCCTTTTGTGTTCTTGCGAACACGGACAGGTGAGGCCGCCTGATCAAAAGCAATGGGGCTGCAAGTCGCCTGCTCGGGCTTCTTACTGCGGGTCCACGCTCAATGACGACGACAACACAGACTAAGCGAAGAGGGCATTCGGGCTTTGGGTTTTAGAACCCATACCGTTGCGGCACAGCGCCGGATTCACACCGGACTTTCCCCAACTAAGTTCCGTCACGATAACGGAATCTTCGCAGGTTGTTATGTTGGCACATGGCCAGAGTTTGCCGATACGATTTGGAGAGGTTTTTACATGAAGAAAAGTCGGGCCAGTCATCTTTGTCATTCCGAACTCCGTGTGAGGAATCCGGGGGGCAAAGGCCTAGCCGCAGCGCGTCTTTGTCATTCCGAACTCCGTGTGAGGAATCCCGGGGGCAAAGCCCTAGCCGCAGCGCATCTTTGTCATTCCGAACTCCGTGTGAGGAATCTCGGGGGCAAAGCCATAGCCCCAGAATGTCTCGCGCTTTGTAACGTAATCGCAAAACTTAAATGGCTTTAACATTGAGGGCAGGTCGTCCGTCTGGACCCTAGGTGGAACGAGAAGGGCCATCGACCAAGCGCTAATAGATCGCCGTCAGGACAATCCCAAAAAACTAGGATAATTTAAATTTCTTATGCACTCTTGAACCTATTCTGCGCCGCAAAATACCGCACAATTCCGCACAATCCCATTTGCAAAGCCGGTGGTATGCAGAGGTAGATTGCCACGTCGCTAGCGCGCCCGCTACTTGCAATGACAAGATCGGAATCCAGTTGCCATGCACGATCTTGTCGTTATTAAAGTATCTAAAATACTTGAAAAACCTCCTGCGGGATGGCTGATAAAGTTACCGACCTCTCCTCAAGGAGAGATGAATAGTTTTGTGGCATTTCCCAGTTACTTTGCAGCTTGAGGACACTCCTACCAACTTTGAAACTCGCCCAACAAGTCATCTGTCCTTTGAGGAGAGGTCGCTGAGGAACGAACCGGGAGAGGGCTAAAGAGCCTGCTCCGCATAGTTAAATATGCTTGGGGAGGTTTCCCGATTGCCTCTCAAGACACAAGACGTCCAAGCCGTAGCTCAGTTTAAGAGCTACTTGCTAGCGGGTCCGTCTTCTGGCTCCGCCAGTGCTGCTTCCCGAAGTGCCCGAGCCGGTCGAACTTGAGGAACCGCTGCCAGTAGAGCCGGCACTTGTCGTACCAACTGTTCCGGTAGTCCCCGTTGTACCAGCCGTGCGCGTCGTTCCAGTTGACACACCAGTGGTGCTGGAACCTCCACTATCTGTTCCAGTGGTGGTAGTTGTCGAAACACCTGTTGTGCCCGTGCCGCCGGCGGTTCCGGTCGTACCCGACCCCGCCGATGTCCCGGCCGTAGAGCCATCGGTTCCCGCGCTCGTGACAATAATGCCGGTGGTGGTGGTGTTAAGTCCAGTTGTGCCAACCGTGCCGGTTGTTGTGGTCGCCGTGGCCGTCGTTCCCGTCGTGCTTGCCGAGACACTGCCGGTAGCAGCGTCGCCAGTAAGCTGGCCACCGGTTTGACCGGTGCTTGCACCGGCCGTTTCTCCACCGCCTGATGAGGTGGAACCCGTAATTTTTCCGCCTCCCGTTGTAGCGGCGGCTTTATCAGCACTTGCTGGACTTCCGCTGCCTCCGCAGGAGATCAAGGCAAAGGCTGCTCCTGTGACGACGAAAGGAGCTAGGGTCTTCAAGGTCAAAAATCGCTTCATGTGTGTGGCCCTCGTTGGCTATTTCAATTCAGCTGCGGTTAGGTTCAAAAGTTTTGCTAGCCGTTCTTCGCGGCGAAATCCTCCATAAAGTTTGCCAGCACCTGGCAACCCTCAACCGGAAAAGCGTTGTAGATGCTGGCGCGGCAGCCGCCGACCGAGCGGTGGCCCTTTAGGCCGTCCAGTTTCTCAGCCTTGGCTTCTTTTATGAACTTGTCCGTTAGCTCGTCGCTGCCCAGCGTGAACGTCACGTTCATGATCGATCGACTAGCCGGAAGAGCGTGTCCTTTGTAGAATCCGCCCGAAGCCTCTACTGCTTCGTAAATAAGCGAAGAGCGATCTTTCGCCAGCTTGTTCATGGCCGCAAGCCCACCCTGCGCGATGACCCACTTATAGACCAGACCGCAAACATAGATGCCCCAGCATGGCGGGGTGTTGTACATGGAGTCGTTCTCCACCATGAGCTTGTAATCCATCATGGGGTGCTGCTTTTCGGGCACCTTTGCGACCAGGTCGTCTCGAATGATTACGACCGTGACGCCGGCCGGACCCATGTTCTTCTGTGCGCCCGCATAGATAAGGGCGTATTTGGAAATATCGACCGGACGGGAAAGGATGTCGCTGGACATGTCGCACACCACGGGCGCCTTAAGAGAGGGATCGCTTGCGATCTCCACGCCGTGGATTGTCTCATTGGTCGTGAAGTGGATGTACGCTGGATCGTCGCTATATTGAAGCGACTCTAAATCGGGAACATCGTTATAGTTTCCAGCCTTACCATCGAAGGCCGTGTGGACATTGCCAATGAGCTTTGCTGCCTCCTGAGACTTCTTTCCCCACGCGCCGCTGACCACGTAATCTGCGGTTTGGCCTTCGCGGAGGTAGTTCATGGGGATCATGGTGTTCTGGAAGCTTGCCCCACCCTGCAGGAACAGGATTTTGTAGTTCTCGGGGATGCCCAAGAGCTTGCGCAAATTAGCTTCGGTCTCGGAGAAAATGCCCTCGTAAACCTTTCCGCGGTGGCTCATCTCCATCACGCTCATTCCGGATCCGTTCCAGTTGAGCATGCCGTCGCGCGCTTCCTCTAGGGCAGAAACAGGAAGTGTGCAGGGGCCGGCGGAGAAGTTAAAAACTCGGGAATAGGGCTGACTCATCGGTTAGGTTTTACCCGTTTGGATTCGGGGCGTGACGAACCCTCAGGCGATATGCGAATTCAAATCCATGCTGCTGTGAAGGACGCGAACAACTTCGATACTTACTCCCTCTTCGAATCTATAAATGATGTAGTGAGCAAATCTTGATCGCCTCCACCGCACTAGGAGCGCTTTAAGACTGGGGCGATCCGCTAAGGTGCTTCCCCGGTATGGGAAAGAGCTGAGTGAATCTGCCTGCTCTTGTATCAGATGAGTGTAGTTCTCGGCCTGCTTCAAGCCCCACTGTATGTGTAGATTGAAGCGAGATCATGCGTTGCCGCCGCACTCCAAACTACGCGGATCGGTTCTGACGGGTCGGTAGCCATTCCCTAGCCTTTGTTCGCGCGAACTCCAGGGCCTCTTCTTGCGAGAACTTTTCGCCCCGTTCGAGGCTTGCAACACCCTCATCGATCATCTTTAAAGCCTCTTCTGAAAAGCGAATAGGCTTATTATCGTTGGCGTCCTTTGCGTTGTTCATGACGATCTCTATTAGATTGTACGTGATTTTGCCTTAAAAGGAGCGAAGGTTGCGTTTACTCAGGCTGGCATACTGTATCCAATGCTTCCGCTACTTGCCCTAGTCTCCCTCTCAAAACTAAAGAACCCGGGAATTGCAGTGCTCTGCTATCACGATTTCCAGTTGGTGGCGAAGAACGATATGACCAACACCCCCAAGAATTTCGAGGCGCATATGAAGTGGTTGAAGGATCATGACTACCAAACCCTTTCCATGGATGAGTTGGTAGCAATCATGAAGGGCAAGATGCCGGAGCCGCGGAAGGCGGTGGTTCTCAGCTTTGACGACGGCTACGAAGGCGTTTACAAATACGCCTTTCCAGTTTTGAAGCAGTATGGGTTTAAAGGCGTTCTGTTCTTGGTCACTTCGGTGATGGGCGATGAAGCGCCGCCTATGCCTCACTTGACCTGGCCTCAAATAGTGGAAATGGATTCCTCTAACGTGATTCGGGCGGAGGTCCATGCCCAGCGGATGCACATTAAACTGGGGCAGCATTTGGCGGAAGAGGAAGCCAAAGGACTGCCGTCAACGGATATTGAACACGATCTTGCTGGAGCCAAACACGATATCGAGCAACACACGCACCGGCGGGTGAATTATATCGCGTGGCCTTTCGGCGATTACAACACGGATCTGATCCATCTGGCCGCCAAGCAGGGTTTTTACGCGATGGTAGACACCGAATATGGCGTGAACCGGCCTGGTGACAGCGTGATGAAGATCAAGCGGCTACGGCTCAGCAGCGCCAACGATACGCTAAAGAGGTTTGAGTTTAAGCTTGGTCAGTACGGACTCAAATAAGTCTTGGGCATTCGGCGTTCGGCATTAGGGATTGAACCCAAGCTAATCCATCCCTAACGCCGAATGCCGAGCGCCTAAGGCCCGGGGGTCGATAATCCCCGGGGATTTGTGCTCCGGCTTTGATGCTACTGGAACAACTTCGCCGGCGTCTCGAAGATTGCCGATGTTGTAGGCGGCGAGACCACGCCTGTCACGTAGTATTGTCCGTTAGTCGGCAAGCTCAATGCGCTTGAGGTTGCGAGTGGATAGGTTGTGCCAGTTGCCACGGCCGCTATGATGTAACTGCCGGCGGCTAGCTTCAACTGCGCAGCTTGGCCATAGGCGAGGTTGGTCGCAGTTGGCGTCTTTGGCATTTGACTCGTGGTCGGGTAAACGTAGAAATCGACGTTCGTCCCGAAGCCATTAGCACCCGTATCCACGCCCTCCACGATGGTCAGTCCGACGTCACCCGACGGCAGCGTGCTGCTGTTCGGGTAGGTGATTTCGAACGCTTGCACGGCCGGTTTTCCGGACGTTCCTCCGCTCAGCGTGTCGTCTAATCCGACGAACAAGGTCTTGAACGACCCGTCGAATGAATAGTTCGTATTCACGAGCGGGCTGCTTGAGCCTTGTGGGGTTAGGGTGAAGTTAGAAGTGCCCGTGGCAACTTGCGCAGTGGAAGAGAGCAGACCCGGCTGCACGTAGGTTGTGCCCATGCTCAAGCTGCCAATTTTCGCTAAGAATGGCGTAGTCGTTTGAACAGTGTAGTTCACGAACTGAACCGATGAGTTTGTGTTCACCGTGCTCTTTGTGGCATTGAACGTTCCCGTTGCAACAACTTCGTTAACGTTGAGGATGGTGGTGCTGAAAGAGAACTGGCCAGTGATGGTGCTTGGGTCGGTCAGAGTCGCCTGGAGAGAACCGTTGCCAGGGAGAGTTTGTCCAGCATAGCTGAATGGCGCTGACGCTTGAGCGGTCATAACATTGCCGGTAACAGCTCCTTTCCCTGTCGGGCCGCTTGGGAAACTAACGGTTTGCGTTGCGCCGCTACCGTCCACATAGCTGATCGTGCCGGAGACCGTGCCATTGGTCTGGGTCCATGTACCGGTCCAGTTATAGGTGGACGGGCCGCTTATCGAAAGCACGGGCGTAATCGCAATCTGGCCCGACCAATCTCCGCTGAAGTTGCCCTGAGCGACGCCAACCTTGAAGGTGAGACCAAAGGTTCCTGTGACGGTTCCACCAGCAACAGGAACGGCGCTGAAGGTGCCGTTGAGAGCGGTGATCTGATTTGAAGTATTGGTCGTTACCGATCCGGTGAAGTTGGCGCTGGTATAAACCGCGCTGAAGTTGCTCATTTTGAAGCTGAGTTCCTTCGTGCCCGCGTTATAAACGATGTTGTTAATGCTGGCCGTGAAGTTCAAGAAAGGGGTCGCCTGCGTGAAGTTCGCGGTTCCCGTTGTCCCGTTCATCTGCACGCTAAAGGTGTAGCTGCTGCTCGGCGCCTGGCCTCGGACAAGCGGAGCTTGCGCGCTCAGCTTGGGACTTACGCTGCCCTGGTAAAAGCCGTTGAACTGCGGGGTGGTGTTCCCGCCTCCGCCTCCGGCACTGTTGCCGCTTCCGCCGCAGCCGCCTAAAACTAACAGAAGCGCCGCGATCAGCCCGACCACGGCGGCTTTGCCTGTACTAAGAATAAGTTTCATATACCTCCGAAATCTGTCGAAGGATAGTGTAGTGAACCTTGCGTCATCAGAGCGTCAGCAGGGTCATAAAGAACCGCTGGTAGACTCTGCCCCATGAAGTTGAAGTTAGGTCTGCCCAAAGGCAGCCTCCAGGACGCCACCTTTTCACTCTTCGAAAGAGCGGGGTTTACGTTCAAAATGACAAGCCGTTCGTATCAACCCGTCGTTAACGACCCCGAACTAGAGCCCATCCTTCTGAGGCCGCAGGAAATCCCGCTCTACGTTGCCGACGGCGTCATCGATGCCGGCCTCACCGGGCATGACTGGATCACCGACTGCGGCGTGGACGTTCATGAGATTTGCGAGCTGAGATATTCCAAGCTCACCAACAACCCAATTCGCATCGTCCTGGCTGCCGCAGAAGACTCATCGATCCAGTCCATTGAAGACCTTAAGGGCAAGCGAATCGCAACTGAATATGTGCGGCTTACGCAGCGCTACTTAAAGGAGCACAAAGTTGAAGCTAGCGTGGAGTTCAGTTGGGGCGCGTGCGAGGTTAAGGTTCCCGAGGGCCTGGTGGATGCCATTGTGGTCAACACTGAGACTGGCTCCTCCCTACGGGCCCACAACTTGCGTATTGTAGACACTTTGCTGACGTCCACAACAAGGCTTGTTGCGGGCAAGAAAGCTTGGGAAGACCAATGGAAGCGCGAAAAGCTTGAGTCTTTGGAGATCCTGCTTACGGGTGCCATGAACGCCTCCAAATTGGTCGGCCTAAAAATGAACATCCCAGTGGAGAAACAGCACGAAGTGCTGTCCTTGCTTCCGGCCCTGCAGAATCCAACGTTATCTCCTTTGGCGGACAAGAAATGGATCGCGGCTGAAGTTATTCTCAGCGAAACTCAGGTTCGGGATTTGATCCCTGCCCTCAAGCGTGGCGGCGCCACCGGCATCGTCGAGTATCCACTTAATAAGGTGATCTACTAGGCTTCGATGCACCTTTCCCAGCAAGAGGCCCGGCTGAGAATTTTGAACGCCCAAGGGCTTGGGCGTCAACGCTATGCGAATCCTGCCGATGTCATGGGTGCATTGGTGGCCGTACAAACGCAATAGCCGGCTAGGCTTGCCCCCGGCGTTGGCGGCGCGCTCCAGCCAGGCACAATCGCCTCGGGTCAGTATTCGAGACGCGCCTTACAAAGCGTCTGAACCCTTGGACCTCGTACAGGCTCGAACAACCAGTCGTTGAGATCATTTAGAATCTTTCGGAAATCGGCTTTCGACCTTCGACTATAAACTATCGACCATCGACTAAGCGGCTAAGCGACTACCTGCTGCCCCTATCAGGTAACGTAAAAATCACTCCCCCGGAGCTTGTATTTTATGATCTTATTCGCCTTATCGGTGTGCATCGCCGCACAGTCATCTACCCCTGCCATGCCGCCTGAGATGCGGCTGATGCGTTACCCGTCGGTTCACGGAAACCAAGTCGTATTCACCTACGCCTCCGATCTATGGGTTTCAAACCTCAAAGGCGGATACGCCAGGCGCCTTACATCCCACCCCGGACTTGAGCAGAAGGCCTATTTCTCCCCCGATGGAAAGGAGATCGCCTTTACCGGCCAATACGATGGCAACACAGATGTTTATGTAATGCCCGCCGAAGGCGGCGAGCCCAAGCGCCTCACCTACGAGACCGGCGTTAACGTTTGCGAAGGCTGGACGCCCGATGGAAAGATCATTTATCTATCCAGCTATGCCAGCGTCAGCTATCGCCAGCAAAGAATGTGGCTGATCGACATTAAGGGCGGCCTTCCGAAGGCCACTCCGGTCCTAGAAGCAGCCGATGTTTGGTTTTCACCAGATGGTCAAAAAGTGGCTTACAACCGCCAAGGCTCTAACCGGTTCAATTGGCGGCGCTACCGGGGTGGATCGCAAGGCGTTATTTCGATCTACGACCTGAAAGCGAACACCTACAAAGAACTCCCCCACGGCCGCGAAAACTCCTGGAACCCGATGTGGGTTGGCAACTCGATTTACTACGTCAGCGATAAAAATCTGAAGACGATTAACCTCTATCGTTACGATTTGGATAGCGGTAAAGCCACCGAACTTACCGACTACTCTGATGCCGATATCCATTGGCCGTCGACCGACGGCAAGACGATCGTGTTTGAAAGGGACGGCTACCTTTACAGCTATGCGATAGCAACCGGAAGCGTCAATCGGCTCAGCCCCATGATCCGCAGCGATCTGCTCGCGACGCGGCCGCAGTTGCGCCACCTTGCCATCAGCGCATTCGCGCTTTCGCCGTCCGGTGCAAGAGTGGTGGCAGAGGCACGAGGCCATATCTTCTCCATTCCCGCCAAGCACGGCGAAACGAGAGATTTCACGGCTAACGAAAGCGGCTATCGGGCCAGGTTCCCCGATTGGTCGCCAGATGGCAAAACCATCGCCTTTATGAGCGATAAATCCGGCGAATATCAGATTTACACCGTGCCCCAAATGGGCGGCGAGCCAACCCAGGTCACCGACAATAAAGGCCCCAGCATCCTAAGCCTTCAGTGGGCCCCGGATAGCAAGCGCATTGTATACACCACGGCGGATTTGGAGCTAAACGTTTTGGATACGGAGACCAAGAAGGTCACAACCGTCTTCACTGATCCATACTCGGCAATTGCCGGGTTTGACTTTTCGCCGGACGGGAAATGGCTTGTCTTTACAGGAAATGTGAAGAACCAGTTCGGAGCGACCTTCCTTTACAACTTCGATTCCGGCAAAACCACGCAGGTGACCGATGGCTTCTACAACGATACTCTTGTCACCTTCGACCTGAGTGGCAAATATCTCTATCTTGTGTCGGATCGGACCTACAATCCTGTCAATGCACCATTTGGTGAAAGTCTGTTCTTGGGGCCAACGAGCCGGGTTTACGTCCTCACTCTCGCCAAAGACACGAAGGATCCGTTAGTGGCCGAGGATGACGAAGAGCACGGCGCGCCTCCGGCCGGTGCCCGCCCCAGACGAAGACCCTCCGGCCCTCCTCCCGGTGAAGAAGGTCCCAGCGGCCCTCCTCCGACCAAAATCGATCTCGACGGCCTCGGCAACAGGATCGTTCCGTTGCCTTTACCGGCGCGTGCGTACAGTGCTATTATTGGCAGCACCAATGGCGTGTTTATTTCTTCTCAAGGAGACCTTGTTCGCTATGATCTGACAGAAAAAGCGGCTTCTCCAATCCTCGTTGGATTCCCGGGTGCAATAACCTTCAACGCCGATAGAACCAAACTGGCCTACCTGGCCGGCACCACCCTTGGCGTTGCCGACATTCACCCTGGACCTCCGATCACACCCGGGACCGGCAAGGTCGATCTCACAAACGTCGAAGCGGTTATCGACCCCCGCGCGGAATGGAAACAGATCTTCTGGGAAGCCTGGCGCTATGAACGGGACAACTTCTACGACAAGAACTTCCTGGGGATGAACTGGGCGAACATCGGCAAGCGGTATGCGGCCTATCTGCCCTACGTCGCCCACCGAGCCGACCTGAACTACGTTCTCGGGCTGATGATTGGCGAATTTGGAACCTCACACGCCTACGTGTTGGGCGGAGACATGGGTGCCCCACTTCCCGCCATCCCGACGGGCGAACTTGGTGCCGACTACGTCGCCGATAGCGGCAAGGTGAAGCTGGCCAAGGTTTATCAAGGCGAGGATTTCTCCGAGGACCGCCGAGGTCCTCTTTCTGACCCCGGCGTGAACGTGAAAAGCGGAGATTATCTGCTTGCCATTGATGGACAGCCAGTGGACGTTGACCATTCGCCCGCCTCTCGCTTGGTCGATAAAGCCGGCAAAGAGGTCGTTCTCACCGTCAACTCCTCGCCGACTTTGGAGGGTAGCCACACGGTTGCTGTTAGGCCCGTAGCCTCGGAAACGGACCTTCGCTATCACCAGTGGGTTGCCGATAACCGCAAGTACGTCAGCGATAAGTCTGGTGGCCGGATCGGATACATCCACGTGCCCGATACGTCCGAGCCTGGAATGAGTGGCTTCCTTGAGGGCTACTATTCCCAGAACGACAAGGATGCCGTCATCATAGACGAGCGATGGAATGCAGGCGGCCATCTGCCGACCTTCTTCATCGAGTGGCTCAGCCGAACCTACTTTGCCATCGGCAAAGCCCGTTATGGTGGGGAAGTTGGCACACCGTCACAGATCCTTACAGGACCGAGAGCGATGCTGATCAATGGCTATTCCGGTTCAGGCGGCGACCTGTTCCCGTGGTTCTTCCGCCATGCCAAGCTCGGTCCGCTCATCGGTGAGCGAACCTGGGGCGGCCTCGTCGGCATCAGCGGCTTCGCGCCCTTATTGGACGGCGGAGAGATCACCTCGCCCGCCTTTGGGATCTTTGACCAGACGACTGGCAAATGGATCGCTGAGAACAACGGCGTTGAACCGGATATTGAAGTTGACGCGAGACCGGACTTGGTTGCAAAAGGCGAAGATCCGCAGCTCGATGCAGCCATTAAATATCTGCAGGATGAGTTGCAAAAGCATCCTGCCCCGGCGATAAAACAGCCCGTTTATCCTCGCGTGGTGCCAATGCCTTCCAGTCCGGTTGATAAGAGCGGCGGCAAGTAACCGATGCTCGATGACGGGCATATTGGCGTCGATGAGAGTGGCAAGGGGGACTATTTCGGTCCCCTTGTCATTGCTGCCTGCTTCGTGGGCCCGGAACATCTGGCGGAACTTGAGGGCGTCAAAGATTCGAAAAAGCTGACCGACCTCGCTTCGATCAAGTTTGCGGAGCAAATCAAGCGATGTTGCCCTCATTCGGTCATCGCCATTGGCCCCGCCAAGTACAACGAGCTTTACGAAAAGTTTCGCAACCTTAACAAGCTGCTTGCTTGGGGCCATGCGAGAGCCATCGAAAACGTTCTAGAACTGAGACCTTGCCAGTTGGTTATTTCAGACCAGTTTGCCGACCCGGCCGGTTTAAAACGCCAACTGTTTGAAAAGGGAAGAACTATCACGTTGCAGTCGATGGTGAGAGCAGAATCCGATATTGCCGTTGCCGCCGCCTCTGTTTTGGCGCGGGCCGAGTTCTTGCACCGCCTAAAGCGTTTGGGGAGCGAGATCGGAATCGAATTGCCGAAGGGTGCTTCGCCGCAGGTTATCGCGGCTGGAAAGAAGCTGGTCGCCAGAAGCGGCCCAGAAGCACTTCGCCAAGTGGCGAAGTTGCATTTCAAAACGACTCAAAACGTCCTTGGCACGATTTAGCCGCCGGATGACGAGCCCGTGCTGGTGCTCGCCGGAGGCGTCGTCGGGGCGGGCGGTTGGGAACCCGTACTTGTTGAGCCGCCGGTTGCAGCAGGTGGCGCTGCCGTACCTGTAGTGGTTGGAGCAGTCTGATCCCCGGCTGTTGTTGTAGAACCTGTCGTTACGCCCTTTGTCGCCTTGTCCTCGTCAGCCTCGGCTTTTGCGGAGGGGTATGTCTCGCTTGTCAAAATAGCTTTGGCCAAGGCTTCTAAATCGTCCTTATGGGCGCTTTGCCAGTCAGCGGCTTGAGTCGCATCATAGGCGTCCTTCTTAACCACCGCACTGTAGAAAAGCTTCTTATCCTTTATCGCCCGAAGCTCTACCTCGCTAATATCCTTATCCAGCTTGTCCTTTACGAGTCCGAACGATTCAGAGGCTAAGCTGGCCCCTATTTGCTTCTCGTTGCCGTCAGAGACGAGATAGGTGAGGCTGATGCCATCCACGGCCGGTTCAAATCGAGCGTCCATTAGGTAAGCGCCATCAGTCGATTTGGCCAATACATTCGTCAACTCTTGATCTTCTTGAGACCCGGAGGTTGAAATAGTCTTGTCCTTTCCGGAATCGGCAGCGACGGGCGCTGACGGCGACGTCGGGCTTCCCACCAAAATGGGCTTGTCGACAATTGATTTGTGGGTTGGCCCAGTTCCCATCGCCGCTTTATAGGCCAAGAATGCGAGTATCCCTACAAGGGCAATAGCCCCAATGGAAACGCCTGTTATAAGAGCGGTCTTCGGTTTTTCAGTGGGCAAACCTAGCCTCTCAGCGGTTGTCGCTACCACTTGGGTTTGGCGTTTCTCTTCAACCACCTCCAGCTTTTCACGGACGATTTCGGCATTGGGATCGATATCTAGGGCAAGCTCGTACCACTCCACCGCCTGATCCAGGTGGTCTTCTTCAACCGAAATATCGCCCATAAGGGCATTTGCAGAAAAATTGTGAGGGTATTGGTGGAGAATCGCCAAGCACATATCCTCGGCTTCTTTGTATTGTTTACGCGTGCGAAGCAAGTTAGCCTGCGCTAACTGTGGGTAAACAGCGGCATCGCTTCCTTCAGCTCCTGGGGCTGAACTCAAAGATGCGCCGCAGTTTGGGCAAAATTCAGAGCCCTTGGGGACGACCGTAAAGCATTTGCCGCAAAAAACGGTTTCCTTACTTCCCTGTGCTGCCAAACCCACCCTCCCCACGCACTGTGTCCATAGGTATCTGTTCTACTTGAACGACCTCAACATGCGTTACCGGGCAAACAACCATTTGAGCGATGCGCTCACCGCGTGAAATTGTAACGATTTCCGAGCCGAAATTGATCAGCAATACCCGGATTTCTCCTCGGTAGTCGCTGTCAATGGTCCCCACCGAGTTCACCATGCCCAGCCCCATTTTTAGAGCAAGCCCGGATCTGGGCCTAACTTGGCCCTCATACCCTTGCGGAATGGCAACCCGCAAGCCTGTGGAAACACACCGCCTTTGCATGGGCGCCAATTCGAAGTCCTCCGCGCTGCACAGGTCGAGGCCAGCCGCGCCCTGTGTAGCGTATGAAGGCAGTTTTCCATCCGCGGCGACGCTAACAAGGAGGCGCAATTCGCTCTGAGCCTCCGCCGGCTCCAGGCTCTCAATCTGTTCCATGGATAACTGCATCAAAGGTGCATCGATATTCCTACCGACTAACTTCATCGTAACACAGTTTCGAGCCTATTTTAACTGCTAACCAATATTTTTACGAGGGTTTAGAACGGTTAAAGGATATCCAGGCGCCCACCATCCACAACAAGCGTTGTTCCGGTGATGAATCTTGCTTCGTCGGAAGCCAGAAAGCATATTGCGGCGGCGATGTCTTCAGGCTGGCCAATCGCGCCTTCAACTTTCTCTGTTCCATTTTTTACATTGGGATTGTCCCACAGCATCGGCGTATTGACCGCACCAGGAGCAACGCAGTTGATTCTAATCTTAAGGTCCTCTAGCTCTTCGCTAAAACCCCTGCAGAAAGCTTCAACGGCGCCTTTAGAGCTTGCGTAGGGCACCACATTCTTTGTCGTCTCGTGCGCGTGAACGGAGCTAATGTTCACGATCGCGCTGCCCTTTGGCATATGCGGGACGCCGTACTTGCAAAACAAGAAAACGGACCGCACATTGACGTCCAGGACTTTATCAAACATGTCATCGGGGAGGTCCAGAATGGGCTGAAAGGTCATCATCGCGGCATCGTTTACGATAATGTTGAGCCTGCCCCATTTGTTCACAGCCGCCTGAATGGCGGCTCTTATCTCATCCGGATTGCCGACATCAGTCTTGGCAAATATGGCTTCGCCCTTTGCCTGTGCTATCTCATTCGCGGTAGTTTGGCCATCTTCGTTCAAGTCGACGACTACGACTTTGCCGCCTTCAGCGGCTATGCGGATGCAAGTGGCCTTGCCGATCCCCGAGCCTCCTCCGGTCACCAAGCACACTTTGTCTTGAAATCTCATTTACCCTCCACTTCTACTTACGCCTCTGGGAGGCGGGACCGGGATCAAAAAGTGTAGTCACAGATTTTCCTGCTCTGGAGCCGATTTCAAAATGCCTCACATATAGGGGGCACCGGATGACATTTTGAAATCACCTCTCTAATTCCGTAAACTCACCTAGCCACGGTTCAAAGTTTCGCCATCTATCAACGGAGGACCGATATAGAGGCTGCCGAACCTGCCAGAGGCTGGGAGTCGATACGGGCCGGTTGTTCAGTTCCGGACGCAAACAGGCGTCGTTCCACTCGACTCCGCAAAATTCCACCAACTCCGGAATCTTTTGCTCTCGGTTTGAGACCAGATCCTCGTAATCCATCTCCAAAAATCGATCACTTGGAAGAACCCGACGCCAGTGTGCCATTAGCCGCAAATACTCTTTGTAAACGAAAACCAAATCTCCCTTATGATGTCCGCCTTCGCTGGGAAATTTATTCGGCGTCGCCCAAATGGACAGGCACGTATCAACCGGCGAACGCCTCATGTGAATAATTCTGGCGTTCGGCATCGCAAGATGAATGAGCCCCGCAAAGTGGTAGTTGCCCGGCATTTTATCGGTCACTCTTTCAAAACCCGGGGCCAACGATTGAAGAGCCGATCTGTACTCATCCCCAAGCGCTCTTAACTTGTCATTCTCAAGGCCGAGCGCAGTTTGCCAATGAAGCGTCCAATAAAGTTGTTCACCCCCGGCCCCGATCTTTGGGTGGCAGGAAAGTATCTGTTCGGCGAGAGTAGTTCCGGAACGCATCATGCCTACGATTAGAATTGGCAGGTCAAATAATTTATCGCCTGTTTTGTGGATTCCGGGCGTAAAGTTGTCGATGAGTGCATCGATGTAAGCCGAGTATTTCTCTCGATCAATAAGAGCACTCCCAACTTTATTTTCTTTAGTAGCTCGATTCGCCTCGTCGTAGTGGCGCATTGATTGCTCAAACCTTCCAAGGTTCTCGCAAGCTTTCCCCAACGCATACTCAAGCGAGATATGTTCGGTCGGGCTTAGGTTTTTTTTACCGGCAAGCTTTTGCATGCTTTCCAAGAGAGGAAGATCGGCAGTCGTAATCTTCCGGTTATATACCAACTCGTGATACGCCGAAATTTGACCGGGGTCAAGATCGATGGCGCGACGCAGACTTTGGCTGGCCTCTTCAATATGGCCAAGCTGCTTTTGTCTTTCCGCAATCTGGAGGGCATGTTTGCCATCTTTGTCCATGCTTATCGCCATCTGCAAAATCACATTTGCTTCTTCCAGCTTCTCTTGTTGGATAAGGATCCCGCACAGGAGCAAATGCCCTGCGGTAGATTGTGGGTTGAGCACAAGGCACTGCCGGGCACAAGCCTCGGCCCTCTCGAATTCATGACAGCCGAGCAGCACTTGTCCGAGGGCCAACAAGTTCGAAGCGTTCGGCAGCAAGTTCACTGCAATTTCAAAGAGTTCAATCGCTTCGTGTTCCCGACCGGATAGTTGTTTGGCCTTCCCCAGGTTGTAATACGCGGCGGAAAGGGAGGGATCGAGTTCGATGGCTTTAAGAAACGCGATCTCGGCCCCTTCTAAGTCTCTATCCATCAAAAAACATCGGCCCAACAGGTTGTGTGCCTGGGCTCGATTCGGTTGCAGGAGGACTGCGGATCGTGCCGGGTCAAGCGCTTTCGCCGCTTCTCCTTGGTCCAAATAAAGAGTGCTTAAGGAATGCAGAACTTCATAGGATGGCTCCAGCTTTCGAACATCCTCCAAAAGGTTGCTTGCTTCGGCCGTTCGGCCCTGTCGGGCGAGGAGGGTTCCAAGAATGTATTTTGCCGCAGCGTTTTCTGGACTAAGTTCAAACGCCTTACGACAAAAGTGTTCAGCTTCGTCAAATCGGCCGCCTTTTTGGGCTTCGGCAGCGGCGAACAGAACTTCGTTTAGGCTCATTTGACTTATCGTAAAGCTACCACGTATCGAACCGATAGAAATAATCCTCAAACGCAAAAAAAGGGGCGGCTTACGCCGCCCCATTTCTTGCCTATGTCTACTTGTTAGGGTTTGCAGGTTTAGCCACCGGGCCAGCACCCGGTTGCCCGTGCGTCGTTCCCGGCGCACCCATGTAGTCACCTGGCATTACCGGCACGCCTGACTTCGGATTCTCCGCTGGAGAACAACCTTGTAAGACTGCAAGAACTGCTGCCAGAGACAGTAGAGAGGCAAGTTTTTTAGAACTCAAAGGTCGTAGCCTCCGTTGAGACGAGATATGTTGCTGGACATGTCGAGCCAACTCCTGTAAAGCCAGGATTTGTCTTTGCCTGCGGGAAAAAGCCTTCGTAAGCTGTGCTTCCTGCGGGGTCATAGCCCTCCTCTGGGCCGATCGCCATTTTCGCGTATTTCGCATGGCCATCACTATAGGCAAAGTTTGCGCCTTGGTTAAATCCACCATTTTGGATATTGGTAAATCCTCCAAACAGCTCATATCCCCAGTTTACGGTGCTGACGTCCCAGTCGTAGTCCACAGAATTGGTCGTGCCGTTGGAATGGCAAGAACTTCTGCTGAACCAGTTGTTGCCTGGGCCAAGAAGCACTGTGTTAGCGGGTTGCGGAATACTCGTCATCGAGGCGGCGCCCGGACTCAAAGGATTCGCATCCGCATGGCTTACAAATTCATTATAGGTATAGGTGACCCTATACTCCTGACTTGTAATGGAAGTTGGTACAGGTGTGCTTGCTGCGATATCTGCGTATGCCGTTAGCGAGTCTGCCAAATCCAAACCGGGTGTTTGGTAGCCCTTGTCTTGATAGACCGGATCCACGTCCACTGGATTTGCAAACATGCCCTTGCTCTTAACATATGGCATGAGTCGATCCGTCCACCACGGTCCCATGGAACCAAGCGGTAACGTTCCGGTCGGCGGGGTTGCCGTTGCGGGGCCGCATCCGGGACAACTCGTTGACCATGTCCCTGCGTAGGGGATGGACATCGCTGAGTCATCGTAGTCGTTCGAATACATTAGGCTAGCAAGGCTCAACTGCTTGTTTTGCGAAAGGTCGTTCGTTTTCTTTGCGGCAAGCTTGGCTTGCGCAAACACGGGGAAAAGAATAGCAGCCAAAATTGCTATGATTGCTATTACGACGAGTAGTTCAATAAGTGTAAATGCACTTTTATTATTCTTCATGATTGATCCTCCTTCGGATTCATAGTTGAAGATCTGACTATCAACTCGGTGTCTAAAACTGTTGTAACCGGGATCTCTCCGCCGTTGACGACGGCCAGGAGAGAGTTAAATGCCTGCGCGGCAAGCTCTGTTACGGGATGGTTCACGGTGGTGAGAGGCGGATAGGTATCCGCGCTTCCGGGGATCATTCCAAATCCCACGACGCTTAAATCTTCCGGCACTTTTACTCCCGCTTCTAGGGCGGCGTAAAGCACTCCTGTTGCCATAAGGTCGTCTGCGCAAACGATAGCCGTGGGCGGATTTTCCAGAGCAAGCAACGTGCGGCCTGCCCCCCAACCGCCTTGAACCATAAATTGTCCGCAGCCGATATATTCGGGCCTAAAGGGAATGTTTCGCTTCGAAAGAAAGTGTTTATAAGCCTCTAGTCGGACACGGCCGTCAAGCATTTCCAGCAAGCCGGCAACGTGCGCGATCTTTCGATGGCCCAGGTCATAGAGGTGTTGCATCGCCTGATCGACACCCATCAGGTTGTCGACACTGAACGACGAAACGCCCTCGGGAGGTTCGCCGGCAATGATTACGCAAGGTAAATGTTGGCTGGCGTTTGTAACCAAGGTGCCTTGCTCGGCAAACGGAGCGATAAAAACGGCTCCATCGACCCGTCCGTCCGCCATCATGGAAATCAATTCTTCGTCACCTTCGCCGTTATAACCGGTAAAGAGAAGGATGTCCTGATTAAGCTGACGGGCCGCGTTCGCAATACCGTTCAAAGCGAGTTGGTGATAGACGCTTGAAAAAGGATCGTCGATCAACTCGGGAAAGACGACGCCAATGGTGTGGCTTCGCCGAGTAACCATCGCGCGGGCTACTCGGTTCGGCCGGTAGTTCAGCTCACGGGCCGTCTGAACAATTCTCTCTTTCAATTCTTCGGGCACAGATCGTGGCCCACCGTTGAGCGCATAACTCACGGTGCTCTGTGAGATGTTGAGCTTTCTTGCTATGTCTTTCAGAGTTGTTGCCATCTGTTTAAAATAAACTTGCGAAGCGTTTCGCGAAGCGTTTCACACATTATATAATGGAATTTAGAAATTGCCAATAAAATTAGTTTTTCTCAATTAATCAGGTTCAAAATGGATAAAAATTTGGAATACGACGTCGCAATCATAGGCGGAGGGCCAGCCGGATCGACCACCGGCGCCCTCTTGAAGAAATACAGTCCGGAGGCAAAGGTAGTGATAATGGAGCGCGAGCATTTTCCGCGCCCTCACGTGGGCGAGTCGCAGTTGCCTCCCATCACCCAGGTCTTGCACGAAATGGGATGCTGGGACAAAGTTGAAGCGGCCAATTTCCCTATTAAAATTGGGGCCTTATATCGTTGGGGCAAAACCGATGACTTGTGGCGTTTTGATTTTTTAGTAGGAGAAGAGTTTGATCAAAAGGTGCGGCCGGGCAGCCTTGAGGGCCAACGCCTTCAAACCACCTTTCATGTGGAACGCGCTATTTTTGATGAGATCCTACTGGACCATGCCCAAGAACTGGGCTGCGAAGTCTGCGAGGGCGCAAAAGTGGTCAAGATTGAAACGACGGGCGACCGCGTCGACCGGATACAGATTCAAGGCGATTCAATGCCGGCCGGGTCCGATGCTAATGGCTGGATCCAGGCCAAGCATTATATCGATGCCTCAGGCCACGTGGGAATCTTGCGGCGGGCGCTGTCCGTTGAGGTCGATGAACCGACATCTTTAAAAAATATCGCCATGTGGCAGTATTGGGAGAGTAGCGGCTGGAAAGGCGTGGACGGAGTTGGTTCAGGCGGGATTCGAATCCGTATTTTCAGTCTTGGTTCGGGCTGGGTATGGTTCATTCCCATCGCGCCCGAAACCGTAAGCGTTGGTTTTGTTACACATGCCGAGCATTACAAGAAGTCCGGGCTGACGCCGGCCGAACTTTATGCAAAAGCGCTAAAGGAAGAGCCTAACACGGCCGGCTTGCTAAAAGGAGCTAGCCCTTCCAGCGAACTTTGGACCACCAAAGACTGGTCCTTCCTCTCGAAAAGAATGGCAGGCGAAAACTGGATGCTTGTAGGCGAAAGCGCCGGATTTGCCGATCCAATCCTTTCCGGAGGGATGACCCTCGCTATGGTCGGCGGCAGGGAAGCTGCATACATTCATAGCGCCATGCTGGCCGATGAGCACGAGGAAGATTGGTTGAAAAACTGGTATTCCGACTCTCAGGCGAGAAGAATTTCGCAACATATCAACTTTGCCGATTATTGGTATTCAGCGAATACGCACTTCTCTGAGTTGAAAGAGCACACTGCAAAAATCGCCGAAGAAGCCGGCCTAAAACTGAATCCCGATGAGGCCTTTCAGTGGCTTGGAACCGGAGGTTTTGTCAGCGACGATCTTTCTGCGCCCGTCGTGGGCACCTACCGATTGGGCTCCGTAAAATCCGCCATGCAGATCATGACGGGCCTGCCTGCGGAATGGGAAATAAACAAATGCAACGTCTTCACTCTAAAACTTGAGGGTGCAAAAGTTGTTCACGTTCCGTTCTGTAAAGAGGGCAAAATTGAGCGAGTTAAATGCTATCGGCGAGATAAGAGCCTGCTTCCACTCGTTGGACTTTATGAGACCGTCTATAGAGCCCTTTGTAGACACAGCCAGGCAGTAGACCTGATGAAGGAGTTTATGGCCAGCGTTAGCCATCTCGCTCCTCACGAGCGGCAAAACGTCTTGTCCAACATTCTTGAAGCACTGGAAGGCATGGTGGTTGAGGGCTGGGTTTCAACGGGAAATGAGGAGGGGCGCCCACACTTTCAAGTCACCCTCGATGAAACGAGCTTTTCGATGGAGGGGAGGTAGGAAACTTTTGATTTTTGATTCTCGATTTTTGATTTTTGATGGGTGCACCAGCGAAGCTGGAGGGGCGAAATCAATTGAAAATCGACAATCAAAAATCGAAAATCCCTTGGGGGTGGCAGGAGAGCCCGTCGCGACTAGCGACACAACAGAAAAAAAACATTTTGAAATCAGATCTCGAGACTCGAAAACTAACTACAATGCCGAACATCGATGATCTGATCCGGGCCGCATCCGCGGCTGATACACAAGGCCGGCTGGAAGAGGCCGAGCGCCTGGCGTATGAAGCCTGGCAAACTGATCCGGAAAATGGCCAAGCCGCGCTGCTTTTCGGAATCGTTGCCGCCAAAAGGCAGAATCCAACGACCGCCATCCCCGCCCTCCACAAAGCCTTAGAAATAGACCCCGATGATTTTGATGCAGCTTTCTGGCTTTCTCTAGTCTTTAGAAAAATAAAGCGCATGCCCGAAGCGTTGTGCTTAGCCGAAAGGGCTGTAACAATCAACTCCAAAAGCGATCAAGCCCAAAACCACTTGGGCATGTGCTACCTGGACCTAAACGAGGCCGAAGAAGCAGCAAACTGCTTCGGCTCTGCCGCCACTTTGAATCCCTCTGTAGCCCCCTATTTCGATAACCTGGGAAGGGCATTGCAGATGCTGGGCCGTAAAGAAGAAGCTATCTTGGCCTTAAGGCAAGCCTTGGCAATTGGGCCAGTAACCCTTCCCGCTCTTTTTAAGCTTGGTGAGGCCTTCATGGCAATCCCGGATGTGGTTGGAGCGGCCCAATGCGCTCGGGAAATGCTGAAAATCGATCCAAACTCGGCAACTGCGAATCTCCTTCTTGGGCGAGCGCTGATCGGAGAAGGACAAGTTGCAGAAGGGGCCCGTTACGCAAAAAGAGCAATGGAACTAGCCCCCGGCAACGGGGCGCCAGTCGCCTACTACGGGCGCGCGCTTCAATCCCTCGGACAAATTGAAGAGGCAAACGAGCAGTTTGAAAAGTCCATCGAACTCATGCCAAGGCAGGGATTCGCCTACCACGCCCTCTTTCACAATCGCAAGGTAACGGAATCCGATCGGCCTCTCATCGCCAAAATGAACGCGTTAAGGTCAGATCCGGAATTGCCGAAACGAGAACTCATCCAGCTTGAATACGCGCTCGGCAAAGCCTACGATAATCTGGGCGATTACAAGTTGGCCATGGATCACTACGATGAGGCTAACCGGATAGATCACATTTTGAAAGTGGGCGTGGCAGCCTTCAACAAAGAGGATCTCAGAAAAACCGCCGACTTTCTAATTCGAACTTTCACTGCCGAGTTTCTTGCCTTGCACAAAGTCTCTGGCAATAAAATCGATTTGCCGGTCTTCGTAGTTGGAATGATGCGTTCGGGCACTACCCTTGCCGAACAGATTCTATCAAGCCATTCCAAAATTGGGGGCGTAGGAGAACAGCTATTTTGGCCGGACAATGCCGGCTTTAGCGAAAAGCTCTTTGGAAAAGAAGGGCTCGAAACAGAACAGTTACAAGTTCTAACTCAGGAATACCTGGTGCTTTTGGAGAGTATTTCTCCCGGCCACGAGCGGGTGGTTGACAAGATGAACACGAACTACCTTTTGCTCGGGCTCCTGCACACTGGCTATCCCAACGCAAAGATCGTTCACATGATGAGGGACCCGATTGACACGTGCCTTTCTATTTGGGCCACACCGGTTGCAAACGGCATCGATCTATGCGGGGAGAAGGAGAACGTCGTCTTCGCTTACGAGCAATACCTTCGTGTAATGGAACATTGGCGTTCTGTGCTTCCGAAGAACGCCCTGTTGGATATCCAATACGAAGATCTCGTAAACGATCAAGAAACTCAAACGCGAAAGATGATTGAGTTCGTCGGCTTGCCGTGGGAAAGCGCTTGCCTGCATCCCGAGAAGAACGAGCGATCCGTAAAAACTCCTAGCGTGTGGCAAGTACGGCAGCCAGTCTATAAAACGTCGACGCAACGCTGGCGCAAATATGAGCCCTGGCTAGGGGCGTTCACCAAATTGAAGAGTCCCACCTAGTTTTAAGGCACAGGAAAAGAGGGCTGCAATCAGCCCTCCAATGTCTAATCCAGCGCTATCCCAGGTCGATTAGTTGCCTGCCCGCTCCGGAGCGCTGTCCTTTGCGGAGATAATGTATGTTCCGCCATCGACTCGGTAAGTGAGTGCCTGGTCTACGGAGTCTAACATTGCGCGGAGGATATCCTGGAGGCTTGCATGGTTAAAGCCGCAGGTGACAACGTTGTTGTAGGAGACGCTGGACTTGATCGTGTAGTTGACCTTTGCCGCGTTGAAAAGCTCGGTTAAAGCTTCTCGCAGGTTTACATTCTTAAACCTGGCCGTGATATTGGATTCGTTAATCGCATCTACGTCGAGTCCGGTATCAATCCCCGAGCCGCCGCCAATGCCCTCAGCTTGCGGAGCTTGGATCGTGATCCTCGTTCCGCCCCTCCTTCCTAGTGGGGCTGGTGCCTCGATGCCGCCTCCGCCGCCGAATCCGCCTTGGGGAGCGGTTATCCCGAAGCCGCCTCCGCCCATACCGCTAGGCGCACCTCTGTGCGGAGCCGGTGAGATTGTTAATCCACCACCACCCAAACCGCTAGGTGCTGCAGGAGCGACCGCGAATCCGCCACCGCCCATGCCGCTCGGCGCTGCCTTAACTTGGACGCCATCAAGGAAATAGTCGCGGTGTCCGTCTAGTTGCACGACTTTCAAGTTTTTTGTCTTTTCGATTTTGCCGCCGGAGATTCCCGGACCCACTAGTGTGAAAGTGCGCTTATCTGTTGTAACCATAGCGCCATTCTGGCCTTGGTTATCTGGCAGAACCATTATTTGGCCATCGGGTGCAATCGTGGCCGACTCTGGTATCGCGTCTTTCGGGGAATCCGTGAGTATCATAATTTTGGTTCCAACCCTGGTGTTAAGAGAACTTAAACCTCCATCTAGCAGAACAACAGCAGACTTCTGTTTCTTAACGACGCGATGAGCGTGCCGTCTCGCGTAGCGATGCTTGGTAGTTCGTTTAGTTGGCTGCGCGGTTACGTTCCATGGTAAGGCACATACCGCAGCAAGGGCGATAAATATTGTCAGTGAACGGGTCCGTCGCGCGGGCGCGGAAAGGTTTAAACGTTTGAGCATAGTGATTCTCCTTTGCAAAGATCGGAATCCGAAAGCGGTGCCCAACGCAACCGTGGAAGTTTTTGTTTGGGCGGAATGAAGTAGGAGCCTGGCGTAGGCGGCCGGAGAGCCGATGCCCAGGCTGAGAGTTTCGATATCGCAGGTCTCCTCGCATGCTAACGAAGTTTCGTGGGTTGCGAGCCAGACCAAAGGGTGAAAAAAGTAAAGGCATTTGACGAGTGCTGGCACTAGGGCCAGCCACAAATCGCGCCGCTGCAGGTGTAAAAGTTCGTGCCGGAGAGCTAGTTGCAGTTCAGCTTCGCTCAGTTCGCCTGCCCATTCGGGCAAGATAATCGTTGGTCTTAGCCATCCGGCCAACATGGGGCAAGGTGCGTCACTTGAGATGCGCACTCTCGGCGCTTTAAGGTTCATATCTTGGGCCAAGCTGCCGACCAAGAGCGCGGTACCCGAATCCGGTGGTTGGCTGCCTCTCATTAGCTTGCGCAAGGCAAAGAGGTGCTTGCCAGATATGGCGAGAGATACAGAGCATCCAAGAATCCAAGCGGACACGAGCACGAACTGAAGTGACGGCCCCTCCGGTGCAGGTGAGGGCGCCGGAAAAGCTGGAGGCGATACAGCCAGAGAAGTTGAGAGATGCTGTTGCACCGCGTAAGTGATGGGCGCGGGCGAGCTTACGATTATCGGGTCATCTAGCACTTCTGCGGCGGGCAAAACGGGAACTGAGATGGAAACAAACATGCGAACTGCCATTTGTAGACATGCCACCCACCAGAGCCAATGCTTTGCCCAGGAAGGCATTTTATGGAATGCCTTGGTGGCTATCCAGATGGCTAACACAAAAAGTCCGCCCTGCCAACTTGCTCGCCAAATGGCATCTAAAACCTCAAATGCCCAGCCGTTCGCACCATGAATCACTTCTTTTCCTCCGTGGCTTCAAGATTCTCTACCATCTTTCGCAGTTCAGAGATTTCCCGATTGCTCAGCTTGCCGGAATCCACTAGATATGAAACGAACGGAGACAGCGATCCCCCAAGCGACTTCTGCACGAAGTCACCCACGATTCTGGTCAAAAGGTCGTCGTGGTCGATTCTCAACGAATACTGGAAAACGCCGTTCTCCTTTTGCCTGGCTAAATAGCCTTTTGTGCGAAGCCGCTCCATCATTGTGAGGATGGTGGTTCTGGCGAGCCCAAGCGGCGTTCCGTAAGCTTTCGCGGCCTCGCCCACTGTTAATGGGGCGTTCTCCGAAACGTACCTGAGAAGCGCTAATTCGTGGTCGCCCAGTGATTCTTTGGTCATCCGACTACACCCGTAGTCACATCTTATCATAGACTACCGCTGTAGTCAATAGGTTTTGAATAAATCTTGGGAATTTGAACTGTGAACTGTGAGCAGGGAACGTAAACAGTAAACGGTAAGAATATTTCCCCTAGGGCATCCATCTGCGAACATATTTCCGCTTCCCGAAGGGCTGCAAAGACGTTAATAGTCTGTGCGTTTGTTCCGGAGCCCCGAAGAGGGCGGAAATACCTTAGCCCAGGTTGCAGCGAAGTCGCCGAAGCGAAGCGGAGGCGACGAGCAAGGCCTGGGTAGCACGCCACTCTCCTTCCGGCGCAACTTTGTTACACCCGAAGGGGTTTACAAATGTTGCGCATAAAGCACGGACTCCCTACGGGCGAACCGGCAACAGGCCCAAGGCATTCAATAGCGCAAGCGCCATCGCGGCCCCAACTACAACGGCGATAATCACCGCCAACAAAATCCTTTGCCCTTTAGGCAACTGCTGATTCAAGCCTTCACCACCGCCTCGCTCGTGTTTGCGGCCTTTGCGATTTCGATCGCGTAGCGCTTAGAAGCGCCAACGTTCTGCATCACCAACTCCTTCGCGGCTTGCCCCATCTTCTCAACCGTATCCGGATTCTGAATCAGTTCTTCGATTGTGTTGGCCAGTTCTTGCGGCGTCTGCACGGTCCGCGTTGCGCCAACAGAGGCGGCCATGCTCGTCACATCGCGGAAGTTCTCCATATGAGGCCCGTGGATCACGGGCTTGCCGTGGGCCAGCGGCTGGATGATATTCTGCCCACCCAGGTCGGCAAATCCGCCTCCCACGATCACGAAATCGGCGACGGAATAGACCTGGCTAAGCTCGCCGTAGGTATCCAAAATCAAGTAAGCGCCTTCTTCATCTCTGGATCTTAAAGCAACATGGCCAGTAGCGTTTTTCACAAGATTTGAAAGCTCCGACACGCGCTCTAGGTGTCTCGGGGCATGGACAACGCTTAAGCGCTCAAATCCCACTCGCTTCAGCGCTTCGAGAATAAAGATCTCTTCTTCCTCACCCCTGGAAGAGCCAATAACGATGACCGGCCGCCATTTGGGAAGATGAAGTTTTTCTTTCCAATCCTCCGGGTCGGCGGAAAGGCCATCTAGAGCCTGATCGAACTTCATATTGCCCAGAACCTGAACGTTCTTAGCGCCTAGCGCCGCCAACCTATCGGCATCAACTTGAGTCTGCGTCAAGCAAAGGTCTACGTCGCCAAGCAATGTTCTGTAAAGGGCACTAAAAAACTTCATCCGCGGAAAGCTGCGGTCGCTGATACGGCCGTTCGCAACCATAGTGGTAGCTCTGAAACTTTTCGCTGCCCACACGAAATCGAGCCATAGTTCCGTGTCGATTGTAACGACCACCGCTGGCTGAACCTTCTGCATAGCGCTGAGCATAAAGCGCGGCACCTCAATGGGGAAGTAAACAAGGTGTTCGTAAAGGCCGGCCGCTTGTTCGCGGGCGGTGGTGTGCCCGCTGCTGGTGGTGACGCTTAGGACAATCTCGTACTCTGGCAGCAGGGCTTTTACTTCTCGCAGAAGTGGGATCGTGGCTACAACTTCGCCAACGGAAACTGCATGGATCCAAATCCGTTTCCGATCCTGCCGATGTTCGAAAGGGTAAATGCCTCGGCGTTCCTTCCAGTCAGGCTTTTCCTTACGCTGAAAAGCCCGAAACAACATCCAGATTAGCCAGAACGGGGCCAGAACGGTCAGGATAAAGTTGTAGGCAAGGAATACGAGCATCAGGCCGTAGGGAGCCTTGTGCCGGTGATGAGGTGGTACGCCTGAAGATATTTTTCGCGCGTTTTGGCAACCACTTCATCGGGAAGTGTCGGGCCGGGGGGCTTCTTGCCCCATCCGATCGATTCCAAATAATCTCTCACAAACTGCTTATCAAAGCTGGGTTGCGGGCCGCCGGGGTTGTAAGTTTCGATCGACCAGAATCGGGAGCTGTCTGGCGTAAGGGCTTCGTCGATCCAGATTAATCCGGTATCGGTTTGCCCAAACTCGAACTTGGTGTCGGCCAGGATGAGCCCTTTCGAAAGGGCGTGTTCTGCGGCCGCATTGTAAAGAGCCAGCGTCAGGTCTCTGGCTTTCTCGGCTGTTTCCTTTCCCACCAGACCCACCGTTTGCGACCAGCTTAAGTTCATATCATGGCCCTCTTCGGCCTTGGTTGCGGGAGTGAAAATGGGCTCGGGCAATTTTGCGCTTTCGAGCAACCCGGCTAGCAGATTCAGGTCGTGAACCCCAGCGCCTTGGGCTTTGTATTCCTTGAAAAGACTTCCGGAGATATATCCCCTGGCAACGCACTCGATAGGCAAGGGTTTTCCCTTTCTAGCAAGCGTTGAGCGGCCCGCTAGTTCTGGAATCGCGCGTCCCAGTCGAGAAGCTATAACAGCATCATCGAGACTAATAACATGGTTAGGCACAACTGAAGAAAGCTTTTCGAACCAGAAACCGCTGAGCTGGTTTAGTACCCGGCCCTTATCCGGGATTCCATTCGCCATCACCACGTCAAAGGCAGAAATACGGTCGGTGGTGACGATAAGAAGTTCTTCGCCGAGGTCATAAATCTCACGCACTTTGCCAGTGCTGCTCGGCGCAGGCAAACCGGCGGACTTCGTTGTCAGAAGCGCGGGCATGGATGGATTATACGCGCTAGTCGATGGCTGGAGAGGCTAACGGATAAACTCGTTTTGTGTCCGCGCGGGGAAAGTGGAACCAATATAACGCATTCTCAGATTTCGTCGACGAAATTAACAGTCAACGAGACGTGCCGCGCCGCACGATTGAAGACTATCGCCCCATTTTGGAGAAGTTCCGTCCACGCTTTAAGAAAGATGCGTACCTTGCCGCTAGGGCCTATATCGCGAGTCTTATGGGGGATCAGGAGTTAGTCAAGGAGTTGGCCCATAAGATGCTCTCGGGCGATCCTGTTCTCGCCGAAGTCGCGAAAAACTGGCTCCTTGACTTTGGCGAACGCGTATATCCTGAACCCGAAGGTCTCCATGATGGGCCGGACGGTTTCAATTATGCTCTCGCCTCGAAAAAATATCGCGAGGCACGCGAAAAAGGTTATGGCAAATATAATTCTGCAACCCGTGAGGCGATGATGGATGCCTGGCCCCCAAGGTTTTTGACGGCATACCAGTCCGTACACGAAAGGGAGTCAGTAGACTTTGACCCTCTCATTGACTTCGTGGAGGCTGACCCCATCTTCTTCCGGTCCGGCTATGTAAAAGAGGATCTCCTCACCCTTTTTAAGCGAAGGGCCGACGACCTTAGCAAAAAGCAAGTTCGGAGGCTCCAGGGCATTATTCTTGCTGCCGCGAACAGGTGGGCGACGCGCGAGTTTCCTTATTACGTTAAACTGGCCAGGAGACTTGCAGACCCCGAATTTGCGGACCAACTAAGGACCCTAAGAAATTCGGAGCAGTGCGTTTTCCGATCGCAGATTGCAAGGTGCCTGGAAGTCGTTGAAGAATCGCTACGAATGCAAAACAAAGCTTAATGCGAAAACGGATATTCAGCCCGACGTCGAGCCAACACATTCTCGAAATCCGAGATCATCGATTCGATCTCATCCGGATGCGACTGCGCGTAGCGCAGCGCTCCCGCAAGTTCGCCTTCGCTTAAACTTGGGAAAGAAGCTTTTAGGCTTTCAACCGAGCCCAACTTTCGGTATTCGCGAATGATTTCCCAAACCGCTACCCCACCGTCCGCGATGCACGCTGCCTTTCTCATATCGTCGTGAACGACGACCGCTTCAACGGTGGTCATTTTCTGGCGAAAATCGACTAATTCCGTTTCTACCTGATGCTCGGTAAGGCTGAGCCGGTCGGCTCCTTCCTCAACAGAAAGCATTTCCTGGTCGATTGCGGAAACGGCAAGCTCTGAATAAAGCCCGGGGGATTGGTTCCAAAGAATGTTGAGCAGTGCCTCAACTCGGTCGGGATCGGTGTTAGCCAACCGCTGCAACTGCTTGATCTGCCACTTTTCTAGTCTTGCCCACATATAATGGTCTCTGCTTCGGGTTCCTGTTGGTTCCTTGGCCAAGACTTCGTTGTCTATGCCGCTTTTTAAAGTATGTCCTACAGAACTTGTGCCCAAGTAATTAGAAGGTCCAATCAAGGCAGAATTGCCGGCGATCCTTGTGCATATATCGACAACTCTCGCCGAACGTTCTCCCCAAAAGAACTTCCTGTAATAAGACTGCCATTAGGCTGAAATGATCGCAAATCTTCTAAGAAAATTTATAATACTCTCGTAATACAGTTCCGGATGGACCCATCTGCCCTCTGAATGCCCGCATGATTTAAACCACACTACCTCCACCGGACCGGCCGCAGCCTTGGCATTTCGGGTGGCTTCCCCAGGTGTAGCGAGGTTATCGATATCGCCATGCAGGATGAGGGTTGGCTTCTCAATTTTGCTCAGGGCTGTTGATACATCGACCTTAAATGGGTTGAAACCCGCCATCGGGGCGGCGATGATAATACTGGGGCTTAGGATTAAGCTGAGAACCTTTCCGCCTATAAATCGCCACCATCCAGAAACGGCTTTGGCCATGTTGGAGTAGGCGCTGTCCAGCAAGAGGGCGTCGGCAAGGTTAGGGTCATCAGCCAGGGCGAAAGCGCACGCAGCCGCGCCCATGCTGCTTCCAACAAGAAAAACTTTGGCGTTGGGCATTCTGCTTCGGGCGTAAGCGACCGCCGCTTTAACGTCGTTGCGCTCTCTCCAACCCAGGTGGCATTTCTTGCCTTGGCTTTTTCCGTGGGCAGGAAAATCAAATAGTAGGGCCGAAACATTATGTTTGGCGAGTTCGACCGCAAGCGGCGTAAGCTCGCATCGGTTCATCAAATACCCGTGACAATAAATCCCGACCACGGTGGAGTTAGGCTTTTCCAGCCACCAACCTCTAAGCTTTAGGCCATCTTCGTTGGAAAACTCCACTTCCTCTTGGGGTTCTCCCATCGCGCCCGGCGAAATAAAAACTGGGGTCCGCACAGGGTGCAAACTGAAGTAAGAAACGCCAAATAGGGCCAGCAGGTAGAGTCCAAGAATCGAAAGAACCCAAATCATGTCGTTAGATGGGATATTCTAGAAGTTCGCATTTGAAATGTACGCTTTAAACTTCTACAATGACCTTTACGGAGACATTCTCCGCAACTACCGCAAGACGGCTACCATCCGGCTTGGGGACAAATCGGATAAATACAAGTCCGGCATGGTGGTTTGGGTCACCGTGGGCCCTCGCTTTGGTCGAAGGCAAAAGCTTTACTCTGCAATATTAGACAGGGTCGAGGTTAAAACGGTTGCAGAACTCTCGCCCCGAGATATCGAGCGAGAGAATCCCGAGTTCCGCTCGGATGATGATGTTATTGAAATGCTGTCCCGCATTTATGGCGATTTCATCACGCCCGATCACCGCGTAACCGTGATCTACTTCTCCCGCGTCGACGAGTGACGGGTACCCTCGAAGCGTGAGTATTAAGCCCATGGAGTGGTCCGGAGGCCACCTCTGCATGCTGGATCAACGGCTGTTGCCGGCGCAGGAAGTCTGGCTGGAACTAAACACCTGGCAAGAAGTTCGGGATGCCATTCGAGATATGGCAGTGCGGGGCGCACCCGCCATTGGCATCGCTGCCGCTTACGGAATGGCCCTAGCTGCCAAAGAGGGCGCAATCCAAGAAGAGGCGAGCAAGGGGCTTGCGGGCTCCCGTCCAACCGCCGTAAACCTGTTTTGGGCGCTGGAGAGAATAAACAACTTAGGCACATGGGACTTCGAGAAGATCCTGGCGGAAGCCAAAATGATCGAACTGGAAGACCTCCAGTGCAACCTGGGCATCGGCCACAACGGCAACATGCTGCTGGGCGATAAGGTGAACATCCTCACCATTTGCAATACGGGCAGCCTCGCAACCGCCGGCCACGGGACCGCACTCGGTACTATAAGAACTGCATTTTATGAGGGCAAAGAGCTGTTTGTTTACACCTGCGAAACTCGGCCTCGGCTACAGGGCTTGCGGCTGACAGCCTGGGAACTGCTAAAAGAAGGCATCCCTTTTCAATCGATCGCCGATAGCGCGGCCGCATCTTTGATGAGAGCTGGGAAGGTAGATTGCGTGATCGCCGGAGCGGACCGGATAGCCGCCAACGGCGATAGCGCCAACAAGATAGGCACTTATTCTTTGGCGGTTTTGGCGAAGCACCACGGGATTCCGTTTTATATCGCCGCGCCGAGTACGACTCTGGATCCGAGCATCCCAAGCGGGGATTTGATTCCAATCGAGGAAAGAGCTTCGGAAGAAGTGACCCACATTGAGGGGGTTGCTATTGCCCCGGATGGCTGCACAGTTTATAACCCAGCCTTTGATGTGACGCCGGGGGACTTGATCACCGCCATTATCACGGAAGAAGGGGTTTTTGGGTCGCCGTACGCGTTTGTAAAGGAGTTGGCTGAGCGTTAAGTGATTTGGGCGGGGATGTGTTGTGTCTTGTGTCTTATGTCTTGGAGATTCGCCCGGCTAGGTGACGCCCGGGCTCGCCAAGCGTTACAACCTTCGGCGTTAACCGTTATAGTTGAATTGTCGCAAGTATAATTCCAATAGCTTTATGGTGCACAACCGCAGTTCATTTGCGTAGTTTCGCGCCCACCTCAGATCGCATTTACGTCGATGGATCTGAGGACCAAAAAGGCCCATTCGCTTACTTGAAGTGCGGGCGCCCAAGACACAAGACACAAAACACAAGACATTCCCCCTCATAATTTCCTCACACCCGCCTGTTAAACTTCATCTGTGCGCGTATTGGTGGTTGAGGACGATGCCGTCATCGCAAGGCAGATCGCGGGGGTGCTGGAACGCGAGCACCTAACGGTAGACATCGCAAGCGACGGAGAAGAGGGCCTGCATCAGGCTTATATGAACGCCTATGCCCTCATCGTGCTCGACATTATGCTCCCCAAGCGCGACGGCTGGAGCGTCTGCGAGGACCTGCGAAAGAACCGGGAGACAGTTCCGATCCTTATGCTCACCGCGCGGGATTCGGTTGACGACCGCATTAAAGGGCTAGAAGGCGGGGCTGATGACTATCTGCCAAAACCCTTCGATGTGCGCGAGTTTGTGGCAAGGGTTAAAGCTCTTTTGAGAAGAGACAAGGTTCATAGAACCGGAATCATTCAGATCGCCGACCTAGAAATCGACACCAACGCCCACACGGTAAAACGCGCGGGCCAAGAGATCGATCTGACCCCTCGTGAGTTTTCGCTGCTGGAAGCCCTAGCCCGAAACCAGGGAAGAACGCTCACCAGAACCATCATTCTGGATTCTATTTGGAATAACGAGGAGAGCCTGGAGAACACGGTCAACTTCCACGTTGCTTCCTTGCGCAAGAAAGTGGACGCACCATATGAAACAAAGTTGATCCAGACCGTGCACGGGATCGGCTACGTCCTAAGGAGCCCCGATTGACTTGGGCAAAGACACTTAGGGGACGCCTCACCCTCTGGAATCTGGCCATTCTCACGATCACCCTCGTTCTTTTCGGGTTGCTACTAAATTTCACCAACCAGAAGAGGCTTTCTAATGAGATCGACCGAGACCTCTGGACCCGCGCCCGACATTCCGCCAATCCTGGGCCCCCGCGCCCAGGCGGCCCGCCTGGCGACCAAATGGGTGGCCCTCCCGACCAACAAGGCCCTCCTGGCGATCAGCCCCCACCCCCACGTGAGCCGATCCCTCCTGCAGATGACAAATTTGGCTTTCTTCGCCGTCCGCAGCATTTTGACAAGCAAGGCAATCTTCAGGGCTTACAGCAAGCGCAGGCCTTCGATTCCAAGCTGCTCGCAGTTGGCTTAGCCGGGCAAGAGGGAATCGAGGACACTACTTACAACGGTGTGCAGGTTAGGGTGGCCGTGGTTCCAGTTCGCCGCGACGGCCAAGTAGTAGGCGCGGTGGAAACCGCCCGCGAAACCACAGAATTTCAAGCCTTAATGCAGGGTCAAATCATGAGCCTGCTCATTCTGCTGCCTTTAGCCCTCATTGTTGGCGGCGCAGGCGCTTTATTCCTTACCAACAAGGCTTTAAAGCCTATTTCTGAAGCAACCCGAACCGCTTCCACGATTTCCGAACAAGACCTTTCCCAGCGCCTCCTGGTGCAAGGAGCAGACGAATTGGCAGAGCTATCGACGACATTCAACGGCATGCTGGGCCGCCTTCAGGCCTCCTTCGAGAAGCAAAAAGCGGACTATGCCGCCTTGGAAAGTGCCTATGAGAATCAGCGGCGTTTCACGGCTGACGCTTCCCATGAACTTCGCACGCCCCTTACTCGTTTGAAGCTGGCCACTAGCGGCGCGTTGGCGGAAGCTGGGATTCCCGCAGGCGTTATTGAGTCTCTTAAGATCGCCGACCAATCTGCGGAGCAGATGTCCAAGATCGTGCAGCAGCTTTTACTGCTCTCCAAGGCCGACGCGGGCCAACTGGGCCTGCAAATGGAGCCCTTGGACTTGCGCGTGGTTGCGGCAGAAGCCGTTGATTCGCTTCATAGCTCTCGTGCCGTTACCGTGGATTTGGCAGCGGAGCCGGTAATGGTTAACGGCGACGAGGATCACCTTCGACGGGTTGTTTTGAACTTGGTTCAAAACGCTTTGCGGTATACGCCGTTGGAACAAGCGATTACGGTTAGCGTTAGGCTCGATGGAGAGATTGCGGTTTTGACTGTAAAGGACGAAGGGGAAGGAGTAAGCGCCCAGCACCTGGCCCATCTGGGAGAGCGATTCTACCGCGTGGACGCCGCCCGCTCCCGCGAGGAAGGCGGCATCGGCCTCGGCCTTTCGATCTGCAAAACGATCGTGGAGGGCCACGGTGGGACGATGTCGATAGTCAGCGAGTTAGGCAAGGGAACGCTGGTAGAGGCAGTTTTACCAAACACACAAATTCGGTTATCCGAAAGGTCAAAATAGCGCCGCAAAGACGCAGAACGGAAATGCGCACCCTTAGTTGGGCAACTGTTTCATTTTGGTCTCACGCTTTCGGGGGCCACACCCCAATTACTGTTGGAATTTGGACTAAAGGCCACCCAGTGCATATCCACATCTTTTTCCTTGTTGTTAAGGATCGTTTTCAAATGAACTGTCACTTTGGCATTGAGGATGGGGAACTCTGGATCGGCGTCCATGTCTCCTTTTCCAATCCTTGCAGATCGAACTTCCCAGGAGCGAAATGCGGACTTGCATAACTTGACGCGATCTGCGGCAGGAATGTCGTGATAGTGCTCACCCTTAGGAGGGGTTCCTTTTCCCAATGCCGGATCATCGAATACGTGGGTCCACTTTGCCATATCCTGCCAATCGTGACGTTTCCAATCTCCGATGACCTCCGCCACAGCCCTGCCGGGATTGTCAGCCGGATAAAGGCTTGCTTGTGGCAACCTGGATGCGGCAGATTTAGGGAGAAAATCTGGCCTCGCCTCGATTACAAAATCTTTTTGCGTTTGGAAGCTGCCTTCGTCTTCACCATCTGAAATGGATTGATCCACAACACCCTGCCCCCTGTCCAATTCACCCCACGCACTGACCATATGATGCGCTCGGTAGAACTCTGGAGCAACTGGGGCATCAAGGTTCGTCTGCCACTTTCCGTTAGCAACTTCCGACCATCCGTTGTTCACATCGAAGGTCGTTTCAAGGACATCACCATCAAAAGGGACCTCCGTTTTGATCGGTGTTTTATTTGGAAGGTCTGTCGTGCCAAAGACTTGGATAATCGGTCCCACTTTTCGAACCGAGTCGATCCTGAGTAAACGGAACCTCTTTGTGGACGACGGCACTCTATCACTCGCTAGGCGAGCGGGTATCGGGCGAACTCTCGGTCCGCCCAGCAAGGACCTAGGCGATGGTGTTCGATCACAACCCACCAGCAAGCCAGCAACGACGATGCAAGGATATACTTTGCACCGACGTAAGCTTGTCACTTCGTTTCACCAAGAGCGGTATGGCTACTTCGCGGCTTTAACTGACTTCGGAGTCTTAATATGGGGCGCCTTTGAATACTTCGCCGGTTCCTTTTTGAACTCCTGGGGGCAGCCATTGCAGCAGAAGAAGTATCTGTTGCCCTTGTAATCGGTAAACATTTTGTTCTTCGTGGCATCGGCGATGTTGACGTCGCCGCCAGTTACGGCGCATTTGATCGTGGTCGGGGTCTTTGTCTTGTCTTTACCCGGGCCCGCGAAGGCGCATGCTACGGCAAGCGAAACTATGATGGCGGTTGCAAATCTCTTCATTTGTATAAGTATTACGGATTTCGCCTTCGGAGTGTTGTCCAACTCGATTTTGTTTGAGCTAAAAGCTCTGTGCGCAAGACGACAGAGATGATCGCAAAAACCTACGCGTTCCATTTTCGATTTGAGAAGTGAGCGGTTGCTTCCCCAAATGTAAACCGGACGCCGTTTGTCATTCCGAACTCCGTGTGAGGAATCCCGGGGGCGAAGCCCTAGCCGCAGAGATCCCTCACACGGAGTTCGGGATGATCAATCGGACGCCCTCCAATCAATAGGCGGTTTTGAGGTCGTCTCCAAAGGCACAAGACACAAAACTTGCTATTTAATAACAAACCACGTGAACCCGTTCGCCGGGACATGAACGTGAAGGGGAACCGAATAATCCCGGTCGATTTTCAAGCCAAACGAAGTGCCGCCCTCTTGAGAAATATGGGCCGTTTCGCCCAACCCCGTGTAATACAAAGGCACACGAATCGTTTCCTGCAAGTCCTTATCCGAAGGATTCCAAAAAACGGCCAATCCCTTTTCGTTTAACGTGGGATTTACGTGCAAGACGCCATCGATATGGGTGCCGTCGGCACGCCGAATATGGATCACATCCGACTCCAAAATGTCCCGGTGGGCCTTAAACCAGGTCACCCATTTGGCGACCAAGGCTTCCGTTTCGGGCGTATCGTAAAGCCGTGGGCCGCGGTAGCAGGCCTGCGCCCCGTAGGCCAGATTGTTGATGAGGTGCTTCTCATAGTCGGCCAAATGCTCGTGCAAGGGCTCAACCGTAGCCGCCGCGCCACCGCCTTGGTATTCCAGCAGCGGCACAAACATCCAACCCATGGTTGGCGGTTTCACCCAGGTGCCATCAAACAGGTTCTGCCGAGCGTGGATATGCTGCTGAGCCCGAGGCAAGGACCAGTTGGTTTCTCGGTACCACATGCCGGTCTTGTTGGAGCCAGAGAACATGTAGTTATCCGGCACATTTAGAAAGATGCCTTTTTGGCGGCACCAATTGTAAAACTCCGCGATGATCTGGAACTGGTTCCATTGGCTATCCTCCAGGCCCTTGTGGCCGGAGTGGTTGGTGGATGCGCAACGGTCCCCTGGGTAGCTGCCGTCATGCTCCAAAAGGTCGAATCCAGTCCCTTCTAAAAAGACTTTTATGTGCTCAAAATAGGCTAATCCCCATTTGCTGCCCAGGCACGGCGAATCGCCAAAGATGGCCCCGCCGATTTTGCCGGTCTTCGGGTTGATTACATCATCCTGTTCTGAAATATGACGACTGGCAAGAAGGGAATAACCCCCCACTTGAAGCCCTTTCGAGTGCGCGTAATCAGCAAAGGCTTTATATTTGGCAATGTTGGCGGGACTTACATCTTCCATGTCCAGCCCGCTTCCGAAGCTGAAGATCACCATTTCGAATCCGACCGCAGCCGCTTGGTCCATTGCCGTATGGACGGTTGCCGGATCCGTGCTGGTCAGGTGCAGCATGATGGGGTTTTCGGTAGTCCAGGGCGCCAATATCCTGTATGCCTGGCGAATCGCCAGCCCCTGACGTTCGCGGTTGCGGTTATCGTGAACCACGGTGATGGCGTGGAAAGTCTGAAAAATCCCGCCCGGCTTGATATCTGCAGCCGGGCCCAGGGCCGGCGCGATCCGCAAAATGCACGGCGTCTCCAGGTTGTAGTTGACTTGGGTCGTGTAATCCTTGTCTTCATCCCAATAAACAAAACGGTTATTGTCGTTTTGCGCCGCGCCGCCAAAAGTGTAATCGCTTAGCACGGTGATGTTGGGTAGCGTCCAGTTGGAAGTGGTATCAACCTCGGAATCGATTTCCACCATTCGCAGCTTCTCGATGGCGAAGCTATCGAGGTGGATCGGCTTGCCGGAAAGGTTGTAAACGGTAATCGATTTTTGGAAGATCGGGCAGTTATCGTAAAGCTCGTAAAACACGTCCGCTCTAACATCGCCAAGGCTTGCTGGCGCTTGAAAGTGAAGTGTTAGTCGCGTGCCCTTTGGCGGCCAATCGTGCTCTTGGGAGTGGCGGGTTCGTTTCCACGGCATGCGCTTTTCGGTGGTTCCTACCTGGAAACCGGTAAAACCGAAGTCGTTTGGATCTGCTTTTAGACTATTAAGCCATTCCGGCGTTAGGTAGGCCAAATCCGGTTGCCCATGCAACCCGCCTAGGTTGTAGGCTTTGCCGTCTAAGGTGAGAACGCCCTCTGAACTTGCCGCGCGAACCATTTCTTCGCCGATCTTCAGGTTCTGAAGACTAACCGTAGCCACATTAGGAGCGAGCCTAAATGTGCGCGAAACGAGGCCGTTTGTGAGAACGATTTCATCCGCGTTGGAGGTTTTGTAAACTCGCGCTTGAGAGTTTTGGGCATGGACCAGCCAGTCTCCAGTGGGGCCGGCGTTATGAATCAAGGGCAACTGAGAAAGCTGAGAATTTAAAACCATCGAAAATCCGCAAAGTAAGAACGAAACCACGAACGGATGTTACCGGCAAGGTTGAAGAAAATCCGTTAAAGCTTTGCCTTGGATCTCGCCGTCTAGCAGAAAAGCATCGTGGCCGTAGGGAAGGTCGACTTCCAAAAAGGTGCTCTTGCATCCGGCGGCGAGCGCCATTTCGTGGAGTTCCTGGGACATTGAAGGTGGATAAAACCAATCACTTGTGAAGCAGGCAAAAAGATATTCCGATCGCGAGCCCTCATAGGAATCGATCGAAAAATAGTCCATCGCCTTTGAAATCCAGAGGTAGGAGTTGGCGTCAAATCGCTTGGTAAAGCCCTCAGCCTGGTAGCGCAGGTAGCTTTCCACTTGGAACTCGGCGTCCCACGTGTAGTTGATCCGCTCACGATCCTGAAGTCTCCGGCTGAACTTGGTTTTGAACGCGTCGGGGCTTAGATAAGTTAGATGCCCAAGCATTCGGGCAAGGGCCAAACCGTTGCTTGGTTGCTCAGCATCGTAGTAGTCGCCGTTATTCCAGTGTTGGTCGCGCACAACTGCCTGCCTCGCCACTTCGTGGAAGCCTATCTGCATGGGGGTGGAACGCGGGCAGCTAGCCGTAATGAACGCTTTCTTAACGAACCCTGGATGGCGAACAGTCCAGTCGCTCACCAAGAATCCGCCCATGCTTCCACCAATGGCGGCATAAAGCTGGGTTATTCCGAGCGAAGCGACTAGTCGTTTTTGAACTTCAACCATATCTCGCACCGTAACCACGGGAAACCTGCTTCCATAGCGTTTTCCATCTTCTGCCAGCGAGGATGGACCGGTCGTGCCTTGGCAGCCTCCAAGCAGGTTGTTGCCAATTACGAAAAAGCGATCCGTATCGATCGGTTTTCCGGGTCCGATCAGCTTTCCCCACCAACCAATGGCGTGCGAGTCGCCGGAGACTGCGTGGCAGATCAGGATTGCGTTGTCGCGGGCAGCATTGAGCTCGCCCCAAGTCTCGTAGGCGACCTGGACGTTCGGTAGGTATCCGCCCGATTCGGTGCCTAGCGAGCCCAAATCTACGAATTTACGCGCGTCGGCGACCGGTGCCGTGCGTTCGTTCTCCGAAAACAGGTCGGCGTCCATTTAGCGGGCAGCGGCCACTTTGGAGTTTGCAAATGCAGCATCCAGCGCCTGCCTCAGATCTTCGAGTATGTCTTCGATATCCTCGATTCCCACGCTAAGCCTGAGCAAAATCGGCCGAATGCCACGGGCGAGCTTGTCCTCATCAGTCAAGCTTCCGTGAGACATCAGCCACGGATAACCGACCAAAGACTCAACTCCACCCAGACTCTCGGCCAGCAAGAAAACTTGAGTGGCTTCTGCAAATGCCTTAGCCTCCTCTCGCCCGCCTTTTAACTCAAAAGAGAGCATGCCGCCAAAGCCTCGGAGTTGCTTTTTGGCAACCTCATAATCGGGATGAGAGGGCAAACCGGGATAGTTGACGACTTCAACGCGTGGGTCTTCATACAAAAGCTCTGCCACCTTCTGGGCGTTCTCGCAATGCTGCCGCATTCTAACCGGCAGGGTCTTAAGGCCGCGTAGGGTTAGGAAGGTATCGAAGGGGCTGGGAGGCAACCCAACCGCCCGGTTGTAGAAGAAGAACTTCTCGTGCAAGTCGGGATCGTTGGTGAGCACCGCTCCGCCAATCACGTCGCTATGGCCATTAATATATTTGGTGGTTGAGTGAACGACGATATCGACGCCGTAATCCAACGGATTAAGCAAATAGGGCGAAGCGAAAGTATTATCGAAGACGGTCAGGATCCCGTATCCCTTTGCCTTATCGCAAACAGCCTTGATATCCGGCATCCGGAGCTTGGGGTTGGTCGGACCCTCAAAGATGAGCATCTTCGTGTTGGGTTTGACCTTTTGGTCAAAATCCTCTAAAGTGTTCGCATCAAAGTCGCTGACCTCGATGCCATTTCGATCGATGATCTCGTGGGCCATGCGCCAGGTGCCGCCATAGATATCGTTCGCAATCAGCAGATGGTCGCCCGACTTCAACAAGCTAAACGCCATTAGAATTGCCGCCATGCCGCTGCCCACATAGACGCAATGGTTCGCTCCTTCTAAAGAAGCAAGCACTTGCTCCAAAGAATCCTTGTTAGGATTACAAACGCGGGTGTAATCGAACTGCGGATACTTGTCCAGATTTTTCCAAACGAACGTTGCCGATTGGTAAACGGGGTTGATTACCGCACCGTGCATAGGGTCGGGGTCTTGCGCGACCCGAATAACTTTAGTTGCAAATCTCATTGTTCCACTCTGATCCAGTTAGCTATTTTCTTAATGACTTGTAATTCTTCGATGGCATCTACGGCCTTTTGGAAGGAGCTCTCCTTGCATGGGTGAGTCAGGAAAACGATCTCTCCGAGCGAGCTTGCCGCGTTTAACACCTTCATTTCCATTGCTGCAAGCGATACGTTGTTCTCGCCGAGAATCGTAGCAACTTGCCCCAAAACGCTGGGCTGATCGTCCACGTTGATGCGTAAATAATAGCGGGCGGTTAGTTCACCAATTGGTAAAAGATTGGCTCCTTCTTCCGGTAGCACGTTATTCCCAGCGCCGCCCAATCGCATATTTCGAGCTACATCAATGAGATCGCCCACAACCGCCGACCCTGTTGGATCGGCGCCGGCGCCCCGGCCGCTAAACATCAGATCCCCAACAAAGTCTCCCTTCAGCCAAAGGGCATTGAAGACACCATTCACATTTGCTAGTTGGTGGTCTTTGGGCAGAAAAGTAGGATGAACTCGGGCGAGCAAGCCATCTGGCCGAGATTCGACGATTCCTAAAAGTTTGATCTCATAGCCAAACATGTGGGCGAGTTCTATATCGCGCTTTTCAAGTTTGGTGATGCCTTCGCAATAAACTTCTTCGGGGGGAACTTCTTTGCCGAAGGCGATTGAAGCAAGGATGGCCAGCTTGTACCGCACATCGCAACCTTCAACGTCGTTTCGGGGATCGGCTTCTGCATAGCCTTTTGCTTGCGCTTCGCTCAAACTCGGGCCATAGTCCGCGCCATCGCGAGACATATTCGTTAGGATGTAGTTGGTTGTGCCGTTCAGAATCCCCATCATTTTCAGCACGTCGTTGCCCGCTAGCTGATGTTTTAAAGGCTGAATGAGCGGAATTCCGCCGCCTACAGCAGCTTCGAAATGAAGGTCCAAGCATTGCTCGGCTGCAATCCGTAGCAGCCCAGGTCCGTGTTTGGCCATAAGCTCCTTGTTAGCGGTGATCACATGCTTGCCGTTTCGCAACGCCTTTTCGATTAGGTGCTTGGCAGGTTCCTCGCCGCCAATAAGCTCCAGGATCACGTCAATATTCGAGTCAGCAACAATGCTCTCGATATCGGTCGTAAAAAGCTCGGCAGGGGCTTCGCGTTTCTTGTTTGGATTCTTGATGCCGATCTTGAAGATCTCGATCCGCGCGCCAACTTTGGATTCAATAGCCGATTTGTTGGACTCCAGCATCCGATAGGTGCCCAGACCAACCGTTCCAAATCCAAGGATAGCAACCCGCACGGTAGTGGGTGGAACCCCACGTTGGGGGTTGAGTACGGGGGCAGGAGTGCTCACGCTTTATCGTTTCCCAGGCATTCGGTGTCGACGCCTGGAACGATGGCGCCGAGAACAACATTTTCCAAAATGATGCGGCGCATCATCATGGGAATCACTCCATCGTGATTGGGAAAGAACTGTTTTAACTTAAGAGTGTCCATGATAGGTTCAATTATAACTTAAAGGGAGTCTTCAGTGTTGAGTCCTCAGTCCTGCATCGCTCAATGTTCCACCCAGCACCTAATCGTGGCGAAAGTAGGTAAAGCGAGATCCAGGACTCGACACTTGAGACTGAGGACCTGCTGGTGCGGCTAAACTCCTACCAATGAATGCCGAAAAACTCCGCCTCGAAGAAAACTCGTCACAGGAGGCCTTGTGGCATAGGTGGGGCCCTTATCTCTCCGAACGGCAGTGGGGAACCGTTCGCGAGGATTACTCCGAATGTGGAGATGCATGGGACTACTTCCCGCATGACCACGCCCGTTCTCGGGCCTACCGCTGGGGTGAAGATGGCCTTCTTGGAATAAGCGACCGGCACGGAATGTTCTGCTTTGGCATTGCCCTCTGGAATGGAAAAGACCCCATTCTGAAGGAGCGCCTATTTGGCCTAACCAACAGCCAGGGCAATCATGGTGAAGACGTTAAGGAGTGCTACTTCTATCTGGATAGCACCCCAACGCACAGCTACATGAAGGCGATGTACCACTATCCCCAGGCTGAATTTCCTTACGAGCAACTCATTACAGAGAACGCGAGGAGAGGAAAATGCGATCCCGAATTCGAGATTGCTGACACAGGGGTTTTTGACGAGGGGCGCTACTTCTCAGTGGTGGTCGAATACGCCAAGGTGGACGTGAATGACTCCGTTATCCGAATCACGGCGACCAACCAGGGGCCAGAAAAATCGCGGCTGGTTATAATGCCCCAGGTCTGGTTTCGAAACCGGTGGTCGTGGAGCGGCGGCGAAAGGCCACAGATTCAAAAATCGCAGCTAGATAATTTTGTAATCAATCATCCACGCTATGGGGTTTATCAAATTGGCATCGAAGGGTTTCCAACTACGATCTTTACCGAAAACGACACGAATGTCGAAAAACTCTATGGAGTTCCAAATCCCAATCCCTACGTAAAAGACGCCTTCCACAGGTACGTGGTAAATGGAGAGTTGGACGCCGTCAATCCCGCTCAAACGGGATCTAAAGCCGCCGCGATCTATGATTTCGAGCTTGATCCCGGCGAAAGCAAAACCATTCATCTCTCTTTCGCTCAGGATTCTGAGCCGCTCGACCCTAAAGAGTATCAAGCCCTTTTTGTGCAGAGAATCAAGGAGGCGGATGAGTTTTACGAAGAACTCACGCCCGGTTTATCGCAAGAGCTTAAAACGATTCAGCGGCAGGCATTTGCGGGCTTGCTGTGGAGCAAACAGTATTACCATTACGATGTAAATCTGTGGCTGAACGGCGACCCCTTGCAGCCGCCTCCTCCGGAAAGCCGCAAGCAGGGCCGAAACAAAGGCTGGACCCATTTTCTGGCGTCCGAAGTTCTATCGATGCCCGATAAGTGGGAGTACCCATGGTTTGCCTCTTGGGACTTGGCATTTCACACGATTTCGTTGGCTCTTGTGGACCCTGATTTCGCCAAATATCAGTTGATCCTGCTTCTACGGGAATGGTATCTCCATCCGAACGGCCAGATCCCGGCCTACGAATGGTCTTTTAGCGACGTCAACCCGCCCGTTCACGCATGGGCAGCATGGCGTGTCTATCGGATTGAAGCGAGGGCCACCGGAAAGGGCGATATCAACTTTCTTGAACGCGTTTTCCACAAGCTGCTTCTCAATTTCACATGGTGGGTCGACCGAAAGGACCCCGATGATCGCAATGTTTTCGAAGGCGGGTTCTTGGGCCTTGATAATATCGGAGTGTTCGACCGCAATCAGCCATTGCCCGATGGAAGCCAAGTTGAGCAATCTGATGGAACCAGTTGGATGGCCAGCTACTGCCTTACAATGCTTAGCATCGCGCTTGAACTCGCAACCTTTAATAGCGCTTACGAAGATGTCGCCTCAAAATTCATTGAGCATTTTCTCTTCATCTCCCATTCCGTGAATGTTGCTGGGCAGGATGGATTAAAGCTATGGGACGATGAGGACGGCTTCTATTACGACGCTCTATACCGCGAAGGAGAGCCGAATCAATACGTTAAAGTGCGCAGCATGGTTGGGCTTATGCCACTTTTTGCAACTGCCGTTCTAGAGGCCGACACCCTTGAGAAATTTCCGCACTTTAGCCGACGGATCGAATGGCTGCTGGAGCACAGACCCGAACTGTCGGAGTTCATCATGCCGATGACGGTTCCCGGCCAAGGCCAAAGGCTGCTTCTATCACTGGTCAGCAAAGACAAACTCGACCGCATTCTGACCAAGCTTTTTGATGAAAAGGAATTCCTTTCACCATTTGGTATAAGAAGCCTTTCCAAGGTGTATGAAGACAACCCCTACACGCTTAACATTGCGGGACACAGCTATACGATCGACTACGAGCCAGCGGAATCGACCACGGGCAGCTTTGGAGGAAACTCCAACTGGAGGGGCCCGATTTGGTTCCCTCCCAACTATCTCCTTATTGAAGCCTTGCAGAGATTGGACTTTTACTATGGCGAAAGTCTGTCTGCAGAATATCCGGCAGGTTCCGGCAAAACGGCAACCATGGCCGAAGTGGCGGCCGATTTGGAAAAACGCTTACTTTCGATATTCCTTCGGACCAAAGGTGGAAAGGGCTTACCACCCGCACTTGCCGGCAACAATATATTTAGCCACGAAAGTTCCAAGGGTTTGAACCTCTATTTTGAATATTTCAATGGGGATACTGGAAAAGGATTGGGCGCGAGCCACCAAACCGGGTGGACGGGTCTTATTGCGAAGATAATTCAGCAGTTATATGTCACCGCCTATTCCGATCACGTCTAGGGATACAACGGCTTCAAAACTTTCTGCGTCACGTCAACATCGACAAAGGGGTGGTCCCATGTGGAGTAGTAGCTTATATCCGGCATCCGGCTGTAGTTTGCTCCAAATAGTCCATCTAGTATCATGCGAAACGAGTTCACCGGTGTAATTGAGGCGTAAAGGTTTTTTCGCACTTGGGGTGAGACAAGGAACGCATTAAAGTTTCTGAACGCTTCCCGAACATCGCTCTTGGCTAGATTGTTTTGATCCAGATACTCCCGTGAGCCGTGGTCGCCCTGTAAGATAATAATGGGCGGAGTTTGGGAGATTTTGACCAAATGGTCAACGATTTGTAAGACTCTCGAATTTAGGTATTGGAGTTGGCCGATATACCCAGTTTGATATTCTTCTTTGGTGCCTCCGACCGCAAAGTATGCGCTCGCGTCCCAAAAACCATACGCTCCATGCTTCGGCCTTATTGAGGCGCCATCCGCACTAATTACAAATGGAGGGTGGGGCGCCAATATGTGAGCAAAGACGAATCGGGGTTTAAGGCCTCGTGGCTCAAGCGTTTGTAGATTGGTGAGAGCCCCAAGCAAATCATTTCGCCTCGAATCGTACATCGAACTGGTGGCTTCGGATGATGCCCGGAACGGCGTTGTCTCCAATAGAGTCGTCTCAAATAAAGAATAGCGACTGGGGTTGCTAAGGAGAATATCCGCGGAATGCGGCTGAACCCCAGGGAATCCGGAGGTGACGGCGACGTATTCGTAGCCTCGCCGCTTCAAAAAAGTCGAAACCGCGCTTTTATCCAGCAGCCTATCGAGAGGCGCGCGTACGAACACGTCCGATGGATTTGGAAGCAAGGTTTTCACAAAATCCATGTTTAAAGAGGAAGCGAGAGACAATTCCGTTTGGCAGTAGTTTGACCTGCTTTGGTCGGCTACATAAAACCCTCGATCCTGGAGAGCCTTAACAAAGGGTTGGTTTGAGTAACCAAAATAGCGCTGCAGGGCATCCTCACGCCCATACCCATCCAAAATGATGTAGTAGATGTCGGGCATGTCCTTAGCTGCAACTGTGGAAATGCTGGTCTTTTCTGAAGGTAACTGTCGTAACGCCTGTTCAATGTGGATTAAGCCAAGGATCGTTGATCCGATTGGAAGTACAAGCAGCACACCGCTCGCCACATTCATAAAGCCAGTTACGGGCGCCAAGCTCTTCTTCCATTTCCACGAAGCTAATATAACGGCAATCAGGGCTAGAAGAATCCAAAGTGAGCTTGTTCCGCCGGGAATTATGCCCTGAACATATAATGGAACGACCGCTCCGATACCCTCGGACACCAATGAAAATGAGAAGAAGAGAATTAAGATGATGGATGTCACGAATGCAGCTTTTTCAAGCTTTCTGAAGATCAAAAAGAGCAGTCCGTAGAGCGCGGTCGTGGCACCAAATACAATGAGGCAGGGTCGCAACAAATCAGGTGCTGGAAACAACGCCAAGTTGTGCGAATACAATGAAATCACCGGGTAGAACCCGACACAAAAAGGATGAAAAGGGAAAATCCTCTTCTTGTCCTTCACTGGCCCCGTTCCTTCAAGAGGTATAGAGTGCGATGGCTGCCCTCAATTTTGTCCTTTTTAACGATTTGATACCATCGGCCGAATGCTGTCTCGAAGCCCTCTTCTGAGTAATCGGTAAAGACGTCTTTCCTGGCATGGAGCAGCTTTTGCGTCTGGGAGTCTTCTTTTGGTACAAATTCGACGATCGCCCATTTGGCCAAGGAGACGAAAAAAGTGGCTACGTCTGCAAGGGGCACATTGTTTCCGATTGCCAGGTGGTGAATGAGGGCCAATGCCATGACGGCATCCACGCGGCCGCGTTCCTCTAAGGATTGCCTCTCCTGATTTGCCCAACCGAGAGATGGGCTGGGATTCGAGAAGTCTTCTAGGAGGGGCAATAGATTCGAAATACCGGCCGATTTAACCATTTGGTAGCCTTTCTCGACCGCAGCCGGGTCAATGTCCCATGCGATGGTCGAGATGCCGGCTTCGCTCGCTATCCTACTGAATTCTCCGGTGTTCGCTCCAAGATCCCACGCTGTCTTGGGGCTTGGCGTGATCAGCCCTAAATATTGCGCGACCAACTTTTCCTTTTCTGTTCGCGCCCCCTGAGAGTAGTTGGTTTGGGAGTAATAGTCAGCCCACTCCGTGTCCTTTGCCTCGTAAGTCAGCTTGGAAACAGTGCTCTCTAGGTTGGAGATTATGCCCTTCATGGCAGTTTTAGTCATCCCACCCGCTGGCGCTTTACCGTCCGACTTTCCCGCCTGCGCTTTGGCATGCCCGTGAATGTGCAGCATCAAGCCGAGTTGAAACCGCGTTTTTTTGGGAAGTAATCTGCTCGCTAAATCGAGTGGAATGCCATCGATAAACGTTCGCAGCAGGCTTGATAGGCGAACGTCCGTAAACGACATAAGGGCAAGCGGAGCCAGAAAGTGCTGGCAAAACTGCTTGTAAGCGATCCATGGTTTTCCTTCCTCGTATTTTTCAAACGACAGAGTATCGATGAAAACCGGCTTGCCGCGCCAAAACTGAACGTTGTAGGCGCTTGCATCCTTAAGGCACATGCCATGGTCGAGGGCGACCATTTGAATTCTGAGTGTCAAGAGTGCGGCGTCTTTGAGCTGGCTAAAACACCACTCGTAAGGGTAGGAGATGAACTCTATTTTTTCCGGTTGAAGCACAGAAATCGCTTCTTTGGATAGCGCCTTGTCTAACCCAGCCTGCTGATACGGCACGAGGAGTTTCGCACGGACGAGAGCGTCGCTTAGGCCGGATGATTCGAATAGCTCGAAATCTCCGGCATAAGACTGATTTACTTGCCGAAGCAAAACTCCATCTCGCTCAAAGATAAATCCGCTAGGATCTCGAAACGAAGACGGTAGACGGGTGGGCGCCATTAAGACTTAGGCGTTATGCTTTCAGTGCTGTTTGAATCTAAAGCACTTGGTTTTCTCTTGAACTTGCCAACAAGGTTGGACCAAAACCCGCGGATGACAAAGATGACCCCAAGAGAACTGGCGACAACAATCTGCCACAGCATGCTAGCCGAGCCGCCGTCAACATAAGCATGCGCTCTGCTTGCAGTCGTAATCAATAAAAGCGTGACAAACAGAAGGCTACTGCTACGCGTGTGACTGGACAATGTATTATCTCCCTTAACCAATTTGGTTAACGAAGAAATAATAACAATGTTCAATTAGAGTTTTATGAGGATTTATAAAAATCTCAGGAAACTCTCAGCGCTACGCCGCCTGACTAGATTCATCGCTGGATACAAATGGCTGAAACACTCTGATAATGTTCTGATAGGAACTGCTTGTTGCAACAACCGGCCGACCGCCTGCGAAGATCGCGTCTACATGGGGTTGGTTGGTTGAACAAAGGAACACCTGCTGGTGGCTTTCCGGATCCAGCAGGAAAACCGTTCCCAACTTACCGCCCGCATCGCTGCCCGCGATAAGAAGCATCTCCTTGTTTTCTGTACTGAACCCAACCATACGGCGCATGCGATCTACGTTTTGTAGTTTCGCGCCTTCTTCGACCTTCATGGATTCCAGATCGCACGAAACGACCGTCGATTTGTCGGCATCATAGAAGTGAAGCTGGCCTGCGATTTCGACCACATTTCCGGATATCTGCGTCGTTTCGTAAACGGCAGACTGTGCCACCGTTCCATCTTGGGATAGAAGCTTGATCGTAACAGAGTTTTGTTTGGCAACTATTCCGACTGGCCCACGGCTCGAAAGAATGAAATGGGTTACCTTGCTCGTTTTGCCATCGCCTACGTTAGCGAACTTGTCGCTACCGGAGCGATTAGCGCGGATCACTTCGCCAGAAAGGTTCGCGAGGTACAGATATTCGCCATCCGAGACCATGGGCAAGCTCTCCTTAAAGTCTTTGCCAAGGTCGTACGGGCTGCCAACGGGTTCGCCGTAAAAGTCCCTGAGTTCAAGAAACGTGGTGGAACCGCTCTTGACGCCTGCCCAAATCGATCCAAGGCCGCATTGGTTTAGGTATTCGCCTACGAAGAATGAACTCCTGGACCAAGTGCCGAGATCCAATATTTCAACACGCTTCTCTTGAACACAGAACAGGCGCTGCCCTAACAGCAACAGTCTCCACGGATCGGTTGGCACCATGTGCGAAAGCAGGATAGATCGTTCGTTCTGTCCCGGCCAGAACGCCCTTATCGAATCGCCATGGGCATACACGATTTTGTCTTGAGCGAAAAGCATAGCGCCGATTTCATATTCAATTCCCGGCGTCTCAGTAGGCGTTAAGGGCCGCATCGCCTTCTCGGTGTCTTGCACCAGTTCAATACTTCCCGAAGTTGATGTGCTCCAAGTTCCTCTCAAGTTGGCTCCGCTGGAAACCCATTCGCAGGCATCCAGTGGTACAGCGGTGCGCTTTGCCTTCGGTGCTGGTCTTAGCGACTCCGATTCTAAAATGAGTTCTGGGCTCTTGGTAACTTCAGGCTCGACTGGAAGTAGCAACTCTTCGGCAGCGGCAGTCGGGACGACGGCTAGTGCCGCTTCTTGTTCTGCAACGTTGGAGATTGCCTCAACCAACTCTTTGGCTACAGGTTCTTCTGCTCTTGCCGGCTCCGCCTTTATCGCCTCTACTGGTTCTTCTTTAACGGGCTGCGGAGTTGTGATTTGAACAACGGGAACAGGAGAAGGTGCAGGATCTTGCGAGGCTTTCAGTTCTAAGGATTTAACCAAATGGATAGTTTCTCCGAGTCGCTCGCTGGTATCTCTCAATTGCTCGGCGTTAGATTCAAATCTCTTTTCAAGGGCATCGAATCTGTCGGGCACGGTGCGCACGACTTCTTCGGTCTTTTCGAAGAGCGTTCGAATTTCTTCCATCGGGAATGCGATAGGTTGGGGCGCAGCGTTATTCGTCGCGGACAGAGAAATCTGGGTCTCGATTTTTTGCAAAGCGTCCGGTAGAAGGTCAAGCCGTTTCTTAACGTCCGCAAGAACGTTTTCCAGGTTCTTTTGCTGTTCGATCTCGGCGATCAAGTGGTTTGCAACTTCAGAAAGCGCGGCCGCTCCACGGTCGCTAACGCCTGACCCTTCGGAATCTTTGCCCTTCTTTGCCGTCATTGATTGCGCGAGCAAGCCGGTCAACTTTTGCTCTAAAACCCTTTGCAGGGTTTGGCTGACTTCACCTGGCAAGGTGCTTAACTTTTCGTGAGCCTGCAATATCTTATGTTGGTCTTCTTTGCTAAGGCCTACTGAAGACAATCTCGCATCCACACCTTCAAGGTTGGATTTGAGTAATGCTATTGCGTCGGGAATCGCTTCCAGGGAAGCCAGTTGCTTTCTCGTCGCGGCCGAATCACTGAGAGTGTCTAGTCGCTTTTTCAAGTCGGCGAAATCCCCAGCGTTACCTTCACTCGCCATTCGCGCTGTTTCCAGTTCGGGGGAGATCTTTGAAAGCTCCGTGCTGATTTCACCGAGGGCCGTTCTAAGCTCGGATATCTTGTCCTCAGTGCCTGCATATGCCAGGACGCTGGTGCGTTTAAAGTCCGCAAACTCATTTGTGGATTCGGTGATCTTTTGACCCAGGCTTGCCATCTCGGCTTTTAGGTTTGCGGCTTTGCCGTGCAGTTCGCTTACGTTGGCGGGCAGCGGTGAAAGACCCTCTAAGCTTGTGGCCAAACCGGCCACTCGTTTAGCGATTTCCTCGCTTCGCTGTATGTTCGCCTTCTCGGTGGCGATTGCCGCCGCGGCGAGCTCCTTGCCAACTCCCTCGGATTCGATAACCTTGTTTTTGAGAACGGTTAACTCTTCACGCAGTCCTGCCCCAATCGTATCCAGCTTTTGGGCGTAGCCAGCAATTTTGTCGTTTAACCCTTTGGTTAGTTCGGCTGTTTGCGAAGTCTGTTCTTTCAGATCTTGGCGCAGGGCCGCCGCCGCTCTCTTCTGTTCTTCCGCCTGGTTCGCTAACCCGGCTTTCAGACTATCTACCGAAGATTGAGATTCCTCATGATGGGTGATCAACTGCTCAAGTGACTTTTGAAGTTCGACAACACTCGATGCGATCACGGAGAGCGCCTGTTGGCTGGAAACCGAGGTGACCTCGAGCTTATCAAGTCTCTTATCAAAGCGATCTATCTGTTTGCTAAAACTTCTTAAAACGGGCGGCTTCTTGACTAAATACTCTTGAGCCTCCATGATTCGTTCGAGCTTGGTTTTTACTTCGCGGACGTTCTCTTCGTAGGCCTTTTTGCCATAAGTAGGTGGAACACCTGCTGGCTGATTACCCATTCGGAGAAGCATAATTCCGATGATGAGCAGGCCCAGTAGCCCCAGGCCGATCCAAACCAAGGGATGTCCAGAAATATAGTCCCACGAATCTTTAAGGAGTCCGGCTTTCTCCGCTTCGCCTGCAGAAGGCCCAACATGCATTAATAACGCTGCCTGGAGAGTTGAACCACCGGGCGTGCCTTGCCCGAGCCTAATCTCACCGGGAAACGAGCGAATTGACCCTTTTGAAGCAAGAATTGTTGAACCCTGCCCCGCTGAAAAAAGAACTCGACAGCTCATTGCGGGCTTTGGAATCGGTCCTGCAAGAATCTTAACGACATGATCTCCCGGCTTTATCAGCCCAAAAGGCTCATAAATTGTTACAGTGCCGTGGCTAGTCAGATTCTTGGCTGACGTGTCCACGGTCAATTCATAATCAGTCGCAAACGCGCACTGAATAAAGCCAACGAGCAAGAGCAACCCACAGACGACAAAACGCCTCATAACGGTCTTATTCCAGATTCCGCCCCGATTCCATGTAAGGGTTTTCACTCCAACAAAAGAATTTTTATTAAACATTTGGTTAGAAACTACATTTTTTGCGAAACCTGGTAATCTAACCAAATGGACAACTTGCCCACGGATGGGCTTCTTGCCCCTGGCCTAGCTTGCTTGTGCTTGGCTCTTATAACCTATTGGCCTGGTGATCCGAGTCCGGATTTAACTAACCATAAGGTTATATCTCGCGCGGAGATACAGCTTTCTCCGATGGGGCGCGTGGCTCAGAAGTTCGTTACGGATCCAGTCGTCTTGAGTGGCCATATGGAAGGTCCCCCTGTCAATAAGGGTGAAACCAGTTTGGCAATGGACGGCAGTGGAGCTCACATTGTTGTCGGCTTCAATGATCCGCGAGGCTTTCTGCAATCTCCAATTAGCACTTCCGGATACATGGTCTCCGACGACGGAGGCGCAACATTCCTCGATTGCGGGCGGCTTCAGGCTCCTGAAGGAGCATCGCTTTTTGCCCACCCGCAAGTCAGATATATTGGCGGTAGCAATTTCATTTACACCTGTTTGGTGGTTAAGCCTATAAGCGAGGAAGCGACTTCGCAGACCATTTGCCTTTATCGATCGAGCGACAACGGCCATTCATGGGATGGCCCTTATGAGGTTACGCCGGCGACAGCCAGCGCGGATGGCCCAGTTACGGCCGCCGATAAAGAGTTTGTCGACGTTGATCAGGAGACGGGCAGAGTTTTAATTAGTTGGACAGAGTTCGTGGCTGACGGCGACGAGAAACCTACTAAGATTTGCACCACATACTCGGACAACGTTCTCACCGCATCGACACCCACTTGGGCAGATAAAGTCGTTCTCGACGAAAACGGCAAGACCACCGATTCTGGCGCGATGCCCAAATTTGGAAGAGGCGGAGTCGCTTACCTTGCTTGGTCCGAAACGGCCCCAGGCACAAGGATGCGCAACATTGCTTTTTCCCAGTCTAAAGATGATGGTGCCACTTGGAGCACTCCTGCCGAATTAAGAAGCAGCTATTTCATGGGAATGGATCAGATCATCGGCTGCGAAACCACAAACGACTTCCCAGCGATTACTGTCGATACATCTTTAGGGCTCCACTCTGGAACCATCTATGTCGTCTACACGGACAACTCCTCCCGGGATGGCGCCGATGTAATGCTTCAAGAGAGCACTAATGGAGGGAAAAGCTTTACACAACCCATTTCGCTCAGCCCAACGCCTGGGCATGATGGCGCGCAGTGGTTTCCTTCAATCAGTGTGGACAGCAACACCGGAAAGGTCCACGTTTTCTATTTCGACCAAAGTTCTGCTAAAACCGGTGACCTTACCGACGCGATGGTATTGGCCTCCGAAGATGGCGGCGAGAGTTGGACGGCACCTTCACCTCTTACGGATAAGCCGTTCCACGCGGCAACCGGCGCAAATGCCGGTGAACCAAATTTAGGTGAATACAATGAAATTCTGACCGTAGGCGACGAGGCTCTCACAATGGTTCCTGTTCGTCCCGTCATTCCGGAGTTTAATGAAATGGAAGAACGGAATCGGTCGGCCTTGGTCGATTTCGCTTTTCGAAGAGTTAAGGATAATGCCATCCCGCTCCGGTTAGAAGGAGTTCAGGCGAACGGCGCAAGCAGCCAGAGCAAGCTCCAGCCTGGCGATACCGCCAACTTGTTCCTGAACCTAAAGCACTTCGCGACCAACTTAAGAATGAGCCCAAGGGTGGTCTCTCACATCCACGCGCGAGTCTCTACGAATACCCCCGGCATCACGGTCACCCACGCCCAAACCGACTTCTCGGATGTTGTTGCAGGAGCCAACTCCACTAACCAAGATCCTTTGCAGTTTGAAATCGCGACCGATTTCAATATTCATACTCCGATCGAGTTCGAAGTAGAACTGCAAAGTACGGAAGGAAGCACCAGCATTCCCGTTACCCTCCGAGTTGGAGAGGTTGACAAAGAAAAGATATTCTCAGAGTCATTCTCTGGAAAGGCCGATGGAGGTTTGCCGGCTGGCTGGGTAGATAAGTCTCAGCCAGGTGCCACCCCTTCCGCCTGGTCCTGTTCCAAAGCGACTGCTTCGTGCCTTTACCACCCTGTCCTTGTTGGAGACCTTTCAAACGCAAGAGGCTCCATTTTCGAAAGTGTCACTAGCCCTGCCTTCAAGGTTTCACCCCAGGCCGAGGCTATTTCGGTTGACTTTGATATCGCTTATAACACAGATTCCGACGTCAATCTTGCCAAGCTCGTTTATTCGGGCTGCACGCTGAGAGTTATCGAACAAACAGATGACGAGGCCGAAAGCCGATTGGCGAACTCGATCGCCACCGAGTTCACCATGGAAGCAAAAGGTGAGCAAAGGAACGGTTATCCATGTCACCTGCCCGAATCCTCAAACCCGGCCTACTTCCAGAATGTGGATGTTTGGGGTGGCGTTTCCAGGGGTGTGGAGCACGTACATTTCCAGATCCCCTCAGTTGGCGGCAAAAAGGTCCGCCTGCGGTGGGACTATACCGAAGACCCTCAGCTAAAGGGACATATTGATACGAAGTCGGGGCTTGCACCGGGAGTGATGATCTCAAATCTCGTCGTGTATTCGGAGACACGTTCGGCAAAGCTCAACTCTGCCCTCGTGGCCAAGGCGGAGACGTTTACACTCAACGAGGGTTCCTACATCAGAAATACTTTCCGTAAAGTTCTGCATGTGGCCGAAGCTTCCTGCGCAACGACTACTTTCTCGGTCGATAAGAACCCCGCCCATGGCAAGCTGTACCTGCACTCCGACGGCCTGTTCATGTACCAGCCCAACCTTGGATTCAACGGCCAAGACCATTTCTCATACACCCTCACCGATGCTGCATCGCACGCGACAACGGCGCTGGTTTATCTGAACGTGGAACCAATCATTAAAGCCATTTTTGTACCGAGCCAGATAAAGGCCGATTCCATAGTAAATGGAAGCGTGACGCTAACGGGTTCTGCCCCACCCGATGGCCTTAGCGTCGTTCTCAGCAGCAATGATTCCACCTTCCTCAGCGTGCCGGTGGCCGTAAAAATCGCCGCTCAAGCCAAGTCTGCTACTTTCGAGATCCATTCAGGAATGAGTCCGGTAGCAGTTCATTCCTACATTTCAGGAACGTTAAACGGATTGAGCAACAGGACCGAACTCTTGCTTTTGCCGCAGATTTATCCCTCGGCCGGCGATCACAACTTCATCGTCTACCAGGGCGATAAGCTTGAAGGAGGGGCAGGCTGCTTGTTTAGCGGCGCAAAAACTTTAACCAAGACCCCATTCAGCACAGAACGTACGGCTAGCGCAAGCCACGGGCAGGCCGTCATTCTCCCGAACGGGGCTTTTAGCTACATGCCAAGCGCGGGCTTTGCCGGGATCGATAATTTCAGCTATAGAATCAATCAAGCCGGCAAGGTGAGTGAATCGGCCACGGTGGAGGTCCAAGTCATGCCGACCTTGCGCCAGGTCGAACTGCAAAAGGATGAAATTCTGAGCGGATCGCGCTCTAGTATTCTCATAGTGCTCACAAACATTGTGCCCGGCACCGGCGAAACCGTGAACCTACGTTCGGGTGATCCGGAGCACCTTAAACTACCGGCCACGGTGCTAATACCTGGCGGCGTTTCTAGGTACAACGTCGATTTCGAAACAACGGACTTAACCAGCGAAGAGCACATTCCCATTGTGGTTTCCGTGCACGGGGCGTCGGCTTCGGCGATGCTTAGTTTGGTCCCTCACAAGGAGCTCATTGCTAAGAGCTTCTTTTTTAGGGTTAACCAGGATGAGACTTTGACCAAATCCAGTCCCGGCGTTCTCGCGGGCGCCTCCGATCCTAACCCGGGTGCTGATGAAGACACGAGGCGGCCGACGGCAGAAACATACTCCCAACCGAAACATGGCGCCGTATCCCTAGAAGGAACCGGAGGCTTTCGCTATACGCCAGCAGTTGCGTATGTAGGACCGGATAGCTTCACTTTTCAAGTTAAGCACGGGCAATCCCTCAGCGGTGTTCAGATTGTACAAATCTGGGTCGAACCAACTCTCAGCGAACTCAAGGTCGACTCCAGTCCCGACGAGAGAGGCGAAACATTTGGCGCCATGGTGACTTTGGGTGGAATGGCGAAAGAAGACGGTATGCGCGTTTCGTTAGAATCCACTCGCCCAGATTTAATCGAAGTCCCCACGGCTGTCGTAGTTGAGAAGGGAGGCAATATGGCGAAGTTCAAAATGACGGCACACGCGGTTACCACGCCAACCACGGTTTATTTAAAAGCAACTCTGAACGGCGTCGAGAAAGATGTGATGGTCATTTTGAGACCGTGACGCTAAAGCCTCTTCCGAAGCAAATCAAACAGAATATGGGCGAGCAGAGCGGCGACAACCGCAATCACGAAATTGGTTGGTGTGAAAATATCCCGGATAGCCCAGACCAGGCCGAATCGGTTTCCCATTCCGAATCGGGTGTATTCGCCCATGAGAAGATTCGAGTAGAACAGCAGCACTATGAAAGCGGTCTCAACGGAGATCCGCACAAGTTTCGGTTTCATGGATTAGTACTTGATTTCTGGTTCGCTGGTTAGCTTTAGCTCAGCATCAACGATGAGGTCTTGTTGCGCGCCTGTATCGGCGAGAGATTAACATATACGACAGAATAACTCTACGATGTTGGCCCACGATTCAGATTCATGAGGTTCAGACTCTTTCCATGAAATTGTGAAGAATGACGACAAAACTCGGTTGCCAAGAGGACTACGGCTGGTGTCCTTTCTCGACCCTCGCCCTTCCTCAGAAGCGGACGCCGAGCCCTACGCAAACTCCGTGAATATCCCTGCAGAGGACATTGCTGCCCGCGTGGCAGAACTGCCGAGAAAGGATGAAGTCATCCGCGTCATTGGTCCTACGGCTTATCGGTTACAGGCGCTGGAGGTTTTAAGAGACTTGGGCAGGGAGGCGATATTGGTTCCCTGCGAGTCGTTATCTTCCACGAACCAAGATTCAAAAATCAAACATCAAAAATTCATGGGTCGGCTTTGGCGTCCAAATGAGTTCCTTGAGGAATCTGCTCTGGCAATGAAACCTGGCACAGCGCTGGATCTTGCTTGCGGTACCGGCCGAGACGCCGTATACCTCGCCTCTCTCAGTTGGGATGTAACGGGAGTCGACATCTTGCCGGACGCTGTTGAAAGAGCTGCAACTTTGGCAAGCCGATATTGTTTGCCGAAAAATTGCGCTGCAGATCATGATCGAAAATACGGACCTGCGGAGTGCGGGAGCTTGCTCCCGGTCAAAATCAGGCAGCTTGCTGCCGGGGTTGACGATAGAGCCGGAAGCAAGCTTCCTCAGACTGAGCAGGAGCAAGCTCCCGCACTCCACAGCTTCGCGGGCCCGCTAGAAAACCGTGAGTCTGCGACTCAATCGAAGCCTAACAATCGAAATCCGACTTTCGTGACTCTGGACCTTTCTAGAAACTTGCCGGGCATCGCTTTCGATCTCGTCACCTGCTTTTTCTATTTCGACCCAAAGCTCTTAGCTAAACTCCACACCCTTCTGAACCCAGGCTGCATAGCGCTCATCGAACTCTTTACCGACGAAGATAAAGCAAAACATGGCAAGCCTAAAAAGACGGTTAATCCAGCCGATCTCGGCCAGCTCTTGGTCGGCCTGCAAATCAACAAGCAAGATGAAGGCTGGCATCACGGACGGCATACGGTTAGAGTGGCTGCCAGCGTAAGATAAACCCATGAAGGCGATCCACCTCACAGAATTCGTTGAACCAGACCAAATCAAAATCACCGAAGTAGAAAAACCAGAACGCAAGCGCGGCGAGGCGCTCATCAAAGTTAAGGCGGCCGGTCTCAATCCCAGCGATGTTAAAAACGCTCAAGGTGTGATGAAGCACCACACCGAGTTGCCTCGAACGATTGGCCGCGACTACTCAGGCATTGTTGAGGAGGGCCCGGCGGATTGGATAGGAAAAGAGGTTTGGGGTGGCGGAGGGGACTTGGGCTTTACCCGCGACGGCAGCTATGCCGAATACATTGTTGTTCCTACTGAGTCGTTATCTGAAAAGCCAAAGAGTTTAAGCTTCGAGCAAGCGGCGGGAGCGGGCATTCCGTTCATCACAGGTTATGCTGGCCTAGTTAGGCTTTGCGAAGCTGGAAAGGGAGAAAGCGTGCTCATCATTGGTGCCTCCGGTTCTGTTGGCACGTCCGTCGCTCAGATGGCCAAATGGCTTGGCGCACGCGTTATTGGCACTGCTCGAAACGCTAACGACAAGCCATCTGTTCCCATGGCCGTCGTTAATCTGGAAACGGAAGACCTGCCGCAAGCAGTCGAAAACCTCACCAAGGGTAAAGGCGTGAACGTGTGTTTTAACGCCGTTGGCGGCGAGACGTTTACGCCTGCATTAAAATCTCTGGCGATCAGTGGACGAATGGTTTGCCTTGCCGCCACCGGCGAGCGGGAAGTGAAGCTGGATTTGTTGTACTTCTATAGGCATCAGCTTAAGCTGTACGGCTTGGACACCCTCCAATACGATTCGGTCGCGTGTGCGGAGATTTTGGAGTCTATCAAGCCAGGATTCGAAGAAGGCAGTTTGCAGTTGCCGGTTCCGGAAGTTATCAAACTTGAGAACGTGGAGGACGCGTTCCAGCGTGTGGCAAAGGGCGAGATTGGGAAGAAGGTTCTGGTTCCTTAGAAAAGTTTCACGGCACTTGTGTTACGCTCCCGGGCTTCAAAGTAGCGACAAGGCTAAGAATCTGTGGGGCTAAGGCAATCAGTTCATCAAAATTCTGTGTCTTGGTTTTTAGGACAATAATTGCGATGGTTCGACCTTTCAAGTTTTGCTGAAAAGGGAGGCCGCTATCTTTGGTGATGAAAGCTTCAAATCCAGCATTTTGGCAAAGTGAGAGAAGCTTGCCGTTTACGATATGACTCCAGCCAAGACTGACCACGTGATCAACCTCATGATCGCCAAGAGATGCCGCGAATTGTCTTGGCATCATCTCGTCGAGAACGATTTTCACGAGGCGATAGGGCGAGTTGCCTCGTGAACGAGATCCCACTGCCAACGCAAAACGGCTTGGACGTGTTCCAAAGTAAGTGATGGATAGCTGTCCAAGATTTCTTGAACGCTGTGCCCCGCTGCTAGGTTGTCCGTCACTGTCTCCAAAGGAACCCGGGTTCCATTAAAACAGGGCTCGCCCCCCAGAATTTCCGGGTCGATGTTCATGATGTGCTCTAGGCCCGAAGGAATTCTGGTCAACATCAGGTTAATTGTACAACACAGCCAAACCCTGCCCAGGGATAGGCCATTGATTCAATGCATGTACCTTACTGATAGGTAAAACCCATCTTGCCATCCGGATAGTCGAAGATGATCTTGAAGTTCCCCAAGAAGCCCATGCCCACGTTGCCGTCCAAATAAGGGCTGGCAAAGGCGCCTTCCTTGGTGATCTGAAACCCAACTTCGGGTGAATCGAACCTATGGCCGCCAACTTCAAAGTAATCCAACTTGCCTTGCTTGCTTTCCGAACTTCCACCGGCTCCGCCGGTTTGATTGCTATAGGACTTGCGCCCATCCAACAGCTTCAGGTTCACCACGGCAGGGCTAAAGAAATCCACCGAAGAAGAGGAGCCTGTATCCAAAGCGAACAAGCCCTTACGATCTCCTTCAAACGCACACGGGATACATGGCGTCTCTCCGTTGAAAACCACGGGGTAATAAGTTGGGCCTGTAGGAAGCTGAGCAGTTCGCGGATCAGCCAGGGTTAGTGTTGCGGCTTTAGGGTTGACCTGCATCAGATTGCGTGCAATAAAATCGTAACCACAAATGCCCGCAATGTGGATGCCGAAAGATTTTTCGAAGGGAGCTAAATCGAGTTCAAAGAAGGTCGGATTTTTAAAAGAGGTCGACCCCAACTGGAACGTCTTGGTGCGGCAGATGTCGAGATGCACAACGGCGACAACGCCCGCCGTCGTATCGTTGCCCACAACCTTAAACCCCTGCTCTTTCGCCTCGGCGGTATCCATGCACATCACGTCCGCGCCGCTATCCAGGAAAAACCAGCCGATGTCCTTGCCGTCAACCAACGGCTTTACGAACATATATCCATAAATGCGCTTGATCTGTACCGTATGGTCGGCAGCCGCCTCGAAGTTCGTCGTCGAGTAGTCCGGTTTTGGCATCTTATACAGGTCGTCTTTGGGCGCAACAGGGGAGACCTTGTCGAACGTGTAGTTCTCTTCCTGCTTGTTCATGTGATGCAGCATCTTGGTGGACAGCATTCGGTCCTTAAACTTTTTATAGTCTAGAAACTCCCACTTCTCAGGCCCGGAGTCTCCAACGTATTCAAGCGTTTTGGGAAGGTAAGTGTTCTTGTCTAACGTGAGGGTGGAATCTACGGATCCATCTTTAACTTTCACCTTCAGAACCACGCCATCCGGTGTTTCCGAGGATGAAGCGATGGAAACTGGAGCGTCCGAGGCTGCCCACTCGCCGGCCATCACCCAGGAGACGATTTCATTCGTATCTTTCTCCAAAAGGCCCGAAACATGAGGAATGCCGGACCAATTCTCAACCCAGCATCGCGTTCCGTCGTAACCTGCTATATCATTCAACGGACCCGTAGCCGCGTTATAGAATCGAAGTCGATTAAAAGTGAACTGCAAAGTCTCATCTGCACCGTGCACTTTGCAAGTGCCCAGGCAGTTCCAAGTGGCCGTATCGGAACCTGCTCCGGCCGCGGTAGCCGCTTTTCCGAGAATATCCGCCCCCTGTTGGGCTTGAGCCGAAAGGGCCGATAACACAGCCGCAAGAAATAAAATGGACTTAGTTCGCATCAAACAGAGGATACTATCCTTCACAAAACCTTAATATTCCTAGCCCTAGTCTAGTAGGCATTTCTACTCAACCTTTCAATAAAATGATAAGACATATTAGCGGGGCGTGGAGAGCGCTCAGGAAGAGCATGAACTTATCTATTCAAAAAGACACGGTCTTTCACGAACTGTTGGCATCTCAAGCCGAGGTTGCTTATGCGGCTGCGGTGGAGTTCCACAACCTTTCAAAAGACTTTGGCGGCTTGGCCGGCCATATCGACAAGCTCAATAAAATCGAGTCGCAAGGCGACGATCTCACCCATGAACTTCAAACAAAGGTTACGGACACCTTTATTACGCCTCTTGACAAAGAAGATCTAAGACTTCTTTCCCAAGCCTTGGACGATGTGACCGACATGGTTGAGGCGGCTGCCGTCCGAATCGATCTCTATAACATCGATAAGCCACGGCTCGATCTCGAGCCAATGGTTGCCGGGCTCGTAAGAGCAACCTCACTAGTCGTTGAAGCGATGAAACTGCTTAAGAACGGCATTCATAAAACTAAGAGTTTTGAAGAGAAGCTGGAGCAAATTCACACGGCTGAGAACGAGAATGACGTTCTTTTCCGTGAGGCTTTGCGTAGCCTTTTTCATGAGGCGACCGATCCCCTTTATGTGATGAAATGGAAAGAGATTTATGACCGCGTGGAAGTTGCGGTTGATAAGTGCGAGGACATCGCGAAGATAAGCGGGATGATTCTCACTAAGTATGCTTAGCGCGCTTCTGATTCTGGTCGTAACGTTTTCGCTGATCTTCGATTTCGTAAACGGTTTTCACGATACGGCCAACTCCATTGCGACGGTCGTTTCCACGCGCGTTATGCCGCCGTTCGTCGCCTGCTTGATGTCGGCGGTCCTCAACTTTGCCGGCGCGCTCATCGCCACCAACGTGGCAAGCACGATTTCCTCGGGCATCGTTGACACTCACGCCGCTACCCAGACCGTCGTGCTCGCAGCCGTAATTGGCGCGATTGCTTGGAACCTGATCACTTGGGCCTATGGCATACCCAGCAGTTCTTCTCACGCGTTAATCGGCGGCCTTCTCGGGGGCGCAATCGCAAACGCAGGTTTTGCCACCGCAAAATGGAAAGGCGTTTTGGATAAGGTGATCATCCCCCTCGTCGTTTCGCCCGTCGCGGGAATGATTTTCGCTTTTATTTTGATGACCCTTATCACCTACTTCTTTGCGCACTCAAAAACGCACAAAGTGGGCACTGTTTTCAGGCGGCTACAGGTTTTTTCAGCGGCCCTAATGTCTTTTTCTCACGGTCAAAACGACGCGCAGAAGACGATGGGGATTATCGCGCTGGCCCTTTTTGCGAACGGCAACATCAAGCAAGTTATGGAACATGGAAAACCTACCGTACCGATTCCGCTTTGGGTCATGCTCGCTTGCGCAACCGTTATGGGACTTGGAACCGCTGCCGGAGGCTGGCGAATTATCAAAACGGTCGGCTCAAAGATCATCCGCCTGGAGCCAGTAAACGGCTTTGCCGCTGAAACAGCCGGTGCGGCAGTGATTCTCGCTGCAAGCCGCTTCGGCGCGCCCGTCAGCACGACTCACGTTATTTCGGGAAGCATCTTCGGAGTGGGTGCCGCGAAAAGACTGTCTGCCGTACGCTGGAACGTGGCTTTTCAGATGATCTCTGCTTGGGTCATCACTTTGCCAGTCTCTGCCCTATTTGGGGCCGTAACTTTCTATCTGCTCACGCTTTGCGGCATCCGGGGGTAGCGATAGCGCTAAAATCACGCATGCGTTGCATGCTTGTCCCAGCTCTGCTTCTGGTTTGTATTACGGCCCATGCCCAAAATGTTGCGCCCTTGAGATATCAAGACTTGAAGTGGCGCTGCATTGGCCCATTTCGCGGCGGGCGCACGGTAGGAGCAGCCGGTATTCCCGGCCACCCCAACGAGTTTCTGTCGGGCGTTAACGACGGCGGAGTCTGGAAGACCGATGACTTCGGCCAAACGTGGAAGCCCATTTTCGACTCCGTCGACACCGGCTCGGTAGGTGCCCTTGCCGTTGCCCCTTCCGCTCCGGATACGATTTATGTCGGCAGCGGGGAAGGACTTCAGCGGCCCGATCTTTCCACCGGCGATGGCATGTACAAGTCCACCGATGGGGGCAAAACCTGGGCTCATTTAGGTCTCAAAGACGGCCAACAGATTGCCAGCATAGCCATCGATCCGCAGAACCCGGACCGGGTTTTTGTGGCCGTTCTCGGCCACCCATACGGGGCGAACGAGGAGCGAGGCGTGTTTCGCACCACCGATGGTGGCCAGACCTGGCAAAAAGTGCTTTACAAAGATGCCGATACAGGCGCGGTTGCCCTCGCCTTCGATCCTTCAAATGCCCAAACCGTTTATGCCGATTTGTGGGCGGCACGCCAAGCGCCGTGGGAGAACGGCGAATGGCAGGGCCCGGGCAGCGGCCTCTACAAATCGACTGATGGTGGCGATACTTGGAAGCCGCTAACAAACGGCCTGCCAACTTTCAAAGAGGGCCTCGGACGAATCGGTTTCTCTGTCGCGCCAAGCAATCCCAATCTCATTTTCGCGACCGTGGATGCGAACAAAGGCGGCATTTACAAATCGGAAGATGCCGGCGAAAGCTGGAAGTTGATTAACCCCGAAGCAAGGTTGTGGGGAAGGGGTTCTGACTTTGCCGAGATCCGCGTCGATCCGAAAGACCCGGATACGCTCTACATAGCCAACACGAGCACTTACAAATCCACCGATGGAGGCAAAAACTTTGTCGCATGGAAAGGCGCTCCTGGGGGCGACGACTACCACACCGTTTGGGTCAACCCCCAGAACAGCCAGATCATCATGTTAGCCTGCGACCAGGGCGCGACGATCACCGTTAACGGCGGCAAAACGTGGAGTTCTTGGTACAACCAGCCCACCGCCCAGTTTTATCATGTGATAACCGATAACCAGTTTCCCTATTGGGTGTACGGCGGGCAGCAGGAAAGCGGCTCCGCTGCCATTTGCAGCCGCGGCAACGATGGAGAAGTCACCTTCCGCGAGTGGCACCCGGTTGGAGCCGAGGAATATGGTTACATCGCGCCCGATCCGTTAAATCCAAAGATCATTTTCGGCGGCAAGGTTTCTAAGTTCGATCGGGTGACGGGCCAAGTGCAAGACGTTGCTCCCACCGGCAACTACCGGTTTCTGCGAACCGCGCCCCTGCTGTTTTCGCCCGTTGACCCTCACACCCTTTACCTGGGGGGCAACGTGCTCCTCAAAACGACGGATGGCGCCAATAGCTGGTCCGTTATCAGCCCTGACCTCACTCGGGAAGCGCCCGATGTGCCCGATAGCGTGGGTGTTTACAAAGCGCAAACACCAAAGGTGGAAAGGCGCGGCGTGATCTACGCCGTCGCCCCTTCATACAGAGATGCCAACGTGATTTGGGCTGGGACCGACGATGGCCTCGTTCATGTCACCCGCGATGGCGGGAAAAGTTGGCAGAATGTCACCCCCTTCGGTTTAACCTCGTGGAGCAAGGTTTCCATTATTGATGCCGGCCATTTTGATTCCCAAACGGCTTACGTCGCCGTAAACCGGATTCGCCTGGGCGACATGCGCCCCTACATTTATGCCACCCACGATGGAGGCAAAACTTGGTCTAAGATCGTTGTCGGGTTGCCAGATAATGCTCCCATCAACACCATCCGCGAAGACCCTCAGGTTCAAGGGCTGCTTTATTGCGGATCAGAAACCGCCGTTTATTTCAGCGAAGACGATGGAGCGAACTGGAACCCGCTAAGGCTCAATATGCCTTGTAGTTCCATTCGGGATCTGGTTGTTCATGGGGACGATTTGGTCGTCGCCACCCACGGCCGGTCGTTCTGGATTCTGGATGACATTACGCCGTTAAGGCAGCTTTCGGCCGTGGCGCTGGTGAAACCGGAAACTGCCTATCGCTATCGGCGAGACACGAACTCGGATACGCCGCTTCCGCCCGAAGTCCCAGCCGGTCTTAACCCTCCCGATGGGGCCATTCTGGATTACTATTTGGATTCCGATCAGACTTCCGTCAAGATTCAAATCTTCGATAAAGATAACCATTTGGTTAGAAGCTTTTCAAGCGACGACAAAGCGCCGAATTTCAGCGAGCACGATCTAGAGGTGCCCATGTATTGGGTGCGGCCATTTACCAAGCCTGCCACGACGCGCGGCCATCACCGTTTCGTTTGGGACCTTTACTGGCAGCCGCTTTCCTTCGCGCCGTTCTTCCCAATTTCGGCGATTTACCAAGACACTCCCTCAGCAGCCACAAGCCCGCTGGCGGGGCCCGGCGCCTATATGGTCAAGCTAGTGGTGGGTGGCCAAACTTATTCGGCGCCTCTCCTATTAAAGCTGGACCCTAGAATCAAGACTCCCGAGAACGGGATAAAACGCCAAACAGAAATGGCGCTGGATTGCTACCAAATGGCGCAGGATCTGCAGAGGCGAGCGGCCTCAGCGGGCGAAAATGTTCGGCGTCGCCGCCGATTTGGACCCCGCGGTGGAGAAGCGACCTTCTCCTCGTTAAGCTCCGATTTCTCGGGTCTAATGGGCGAGGTCGACTCCGCCGACATGGCTCCGACTTCCATGATGGAAGCCGAATATAAAGACCTGAAAGAAAAGGCCGCAAAGTTGATTGCCGGAAAGTAATTAGCGACGATGCATGAAATCGATGACCGCACTGGTGGTGCCGTTCAAAATGAACTGCACGCCAATAACTGTCGTCAGCAAGCCCATGATTTTGGACATCACACCCTGCCCCGCCTCGCCCATCCGAGCAACAACGCGAGGCGCGGCCAAAAGAATAATAAGAGTTAGTATCCCGTTCACTAAAATCGCGGCTGCTAAGGCGAATTGGTCAAGATTGCCCCGAGCCTGACCTTCCAGAACCATTACTGTGGAGATGGATCCAGCACCCGCGATTAGCGGAATGCCTAGAGGCACTACGCTGGGATCATTGTTGTCAACACCCTCCGCGTCTTCGTGTTCCGGCATTCCTTGCAAAACCCGCAATGCCGACATCAAAAACAAAATCCCGCCTGCGATCTGAAACGCGGGAACCGTGATTCCAAAAAAACTCAGAATTGCCCCGCCGGCCGTCGCAAACAATCCCAGCGTAACCAGGGCAGTAAGCGAAGCACGAATCGCCGTTTTCTTTCTTGTATGCGCCTTCTTGCGCGTCAACTGCACGAAGATGGGCGCCGCCGAGATCGGATTGATCATGGCAAACAAAGACGAAAACGCCAAAACGCCAAACTGAACCGGAGCAATTGCGGTCACTGCAAATACCCCTTCTGGTGAATCGGCACGGAGGTTTTGCAGATCGGCGTGGAAAGCACGATCGTGGTTTTCACTCGCTGCACGTCGGCCACCGCCGAAAGCTTGTTCAATACAAAATGCTCGTAATCGGCTGGGCTGGCGACGGCCACTTTCAGCAGATAATCCTCATCGCCCGCAATGTGGTGGCACTCCAAAACTTCTGGCAAATTTTCGACAGCCTTGAGAAAATTCCTAGATGCCTCCACACCGTGGCTTTTTAAAATCACAGCCACAAAGGCCGTTACCGGTAAGCCCAGCATGTCCCGATTCAAAAGCGCAACATAGCCCTTGATATATCCGCCTTGCTCCAGCTTGTTCACGCGGGCAAGGGTGGGCGCGGGAGTGAGACCCACACGCAGGGCCAACTCCGCGTTTGTGATCCGCCCTTCTTGCTGAAGTGTTTCTAATATGGAATAATCAACTGTGTCAAGCGTCATCTGCAATATTATATTCGGCATAAAGCCTATATTGCAATATGTTACTGCGGCACAAGTCTAAATGCGGTGCATCCTGTATGTCCTTTGTAGCTCGCATAGATCATAACCACTTGCGGGACTGTAACAGCGGTTGTAGGGATCTCGATATCGACCTGAGTTGCGGGAATCGATTTAGGCAAATGAACCAACTTTGGGCTATCGGTGCGAAGGCGAATATCGCCCGATGCCGGTTGCCCCACGCCGGCTAGGTCCATCTGGATGTGAACACTGTTGCCGCCGATCACGTTGGGGCCGCGACGGGCCTGATCCTTAGCATAAGTGTACGTGTCTACAACGTACATGCAAGGAACGATCTCTGGTTGAGGGTTGCGCACGGATTTTTCGGTCGCAAATACGTTCACATCGGCGCCGATGATCTTCGTTGTATTCACAAATTTCAGGCCGTCTCCATGGGATTCATCGTTGTACTGCTTGGCAAACCGGGTTTCCCAACCTGCGTAGGGCACAAAAGAGTGGGTGCGAGAAGCGAGCAGATTGTCGTTGTCGTCGTAATCGGCATCCCACAAGGGAACTTTGCTATACGGGTTCTTATCCATCCAAGGCGTGAGCTTCCAGATTCGACGGCTGGTGTAAATCGCTGGTCTCACTCCCTCGCGCTCGACCTCTTTGATGGCTGATTCAATGAACTCCGGCCTTATCTTGCGATCGGGCTTGTCGATGAGAGGGTCCTCCACATCGATAAAGAAATAAGAAAGGTGCTTCTTTTCCTCGCCAAAAATGGCTAAGGCGTCCTTTACCTGGGCGTCGCCAGGTCGCTCATTTGAAATAAGGCAATATCCGGCGGTCAAGATTCCCGCCGCGCGGGCGCCCGCCATTTGTTCTCCGGCAAAGAGATTAAGTTCGCCGTTGCCCTGATACCCGCTAGTTATCGCGTACAGGATCCCGCTGGATCCATCTTTCCACTTCCACACGTTGGGATTCTTCGCGGCCACCCACTGGCTATAGGTGACAAGTCCGCTATAGTTCGAAACGTCAACTCCGTGGGGAGTGCTTGCGGTTTGTGCTAAGGCAAGAAAAAGCAGCATCGCGGCAGTTTACAGCAATCGGGCAGAACCCGGTAAATTGGGTCATCCATGAAACGTTACGCCGTCGCTCTCCTCGCGATTCTGTCTGCCCTCGCCCTCGGCCAAGACTTTACGCTCACGATTCTTCACACCAATGACCTTCACGCTCATGTTGAACCGGTGAAGATCAAGAACAACACCTACGGGGGCTACGCGCGCCAAACCACGCTGGTCCGCAAATACATGGCAAGCGATAAGAATCCGGTTCTCCTTTCCGGCGGCGATACCTTCCAGGGCACCCTTTATTTTCGCGAGTACACGGGCCTTGCCGACCTCTTTTTTATGAACCTGATGGGTTATGAAGGCATGGCGGTTGGCAATCACGAGTTCGACCTTGGCCCGAAAGCGCTTTCAGATTTTGTGGATAACGCTCGATTTCCTCTCCTCAGCGCGAACCTGGATTTCTCGGCCGAACCAGTGCTAGCCGGAAAGATCAAGCCGTACACCGCAATCACCGTTGCCGGGCAAAAGATTGGCTTGGTAGGGGCGACCACTCCCGACGTCACTTCGATTAGCTCGCCCGGTCCTAACATTAAGCTCATGGATCTCGATGCTAGCATTCAGCAAGCGGTCGATGACTTGCATAAAGAAGGCGTCAACAAAATCATTTTGCTAAGCCATCTTGGTTACGGAGTTGAGAAAAAGGTTGCCGAAAATGTAAAAGGCATCGATGTGATCGTTGGTGGCCACAGCCACACTCTGCTTGGCGATTTCAAAGATCCGAACCTACCCAAAAGCGAAGGCCCTTATCCAACTATCGAGAAAGATCCGAACGGCAACACAGTTTTGCTCCTTTCCGCTTGGGAGTGGGGCAAAGTCTTTGGCCGAATCGTGGTCACTTTCGATCATGAAGGCCACGTTAAAAAGTGGTCCAACGATCAGCCCATTATCGTGGACAACAGCGTTCCTGACGACCCACTTGCGGCAAGTGCGGTCGCGGCCTTTGTCAAGCCGATGGTCGAGATGAAGCATCGGGTTATCACGACCTTGGAGACCGATTTGCCTTCCGATAAGAGCCCAGTCCAGGAATCGAAAATGGGCGATTACATCGCCGATGCAATGTTGGATGCGGGCCAGAAAGTCGGCGCTCAAATCGCCATCATGAACGGCGGCGGCGTGCGGGCCAGCTTAGAAAAGGGTCCGGTCACTTTTGAAACGGCGATCCAGGTGCAGCCATTTGGCAATACGCTCGTTGAGATGGACCTCACCGGCGACCAGCTAAAGCAAGTGCTGGAGTACAGCATCGACGCCACCGCTGGCGGTAAAGGTCGTTGCGTTCAAGTCTCCAAGGGTTTCCATTTCACGTTTGATACGTCTAAACCAGAGGGTTCTCGTTTAACCGGGGCCGACCTAAACGGCACGCCACTCGATGGCGCGACCACTTACAAAGTGATGCTAAATAACTTTTGCGCAAATGGTGGCGACGGGTTTACAATGCTTGCCAGCTCGACTGGAAAAAGGCTGGATACGGGCATGATCGACATCGATGCCTTCGTCGACTATCTGAAAAACCATACGAGTGCCCCGGATGACGGGCCACGAGAAGAAATGAAGAAAGCGGGATAATGCTGGCTCCAATCGTTCTTGCCGTGGTCTTTCAAGTCCAATCAGTTGATCCTGATTTCCTAAAGCACCCTAACCTGCCGATCCAAATGTATCGGCTCCCGCAGATGGGCGGCCAGCAAGAAATAGTGATTGGGCCGAAGGTTCAGCCAGCCCAATTTTTTGGCTATTACGCCCAATACCTTCAGCATTTCAGACCGGTTGGAAACGATACCAACCTTACTCCCAACGCGCCCTATTATGAGAGCGAAAGGGTTGGATACATGTCGGATTCGGTAGCGACTTACCCTCACGACGGGCAAACTGCTTATCTGATTCAGACCGATGGCGACTACAAGCAGGTGTTGCCCATCACAAAGAAAAAATCCTTCAATCTGGATAATAAGCAGCGCGTGTCCTATTGGGTCTCGCTAACAGGGAAGCTGTTACAAGTGAACTCCGTGATCACCGTTACGGCCGGGAACTGGGTTATGTCGGCTACATTTGGAAAGGACTCTTACGAGTTGTTTCTGAACGATCCAATCAAGGGAGAGCGGAAGAGCACAATCAACTTTGCTAACGGATCGGACAAGTTCGATGCCCTGTTTAAGCCGATGCTGGACGGGAAAAAGGAGCTTCTGCGAAAGAAGGAGTACACCCAACTCGATCCACTAACAGGAGCGGAAGTGAACTACACGGCCAAATCGATCGGCCACTGGGACGGCAAGTCTTTTGGCAAGCCAACCGATCACGGCCGCTACATTGATATCGATGGCGGCGGAAAGCATGAGAGGGTCTATGTCAACGACGATGGCATCCTTTTCCACGTAGACGAACCGGGCATGTATTATCTGGGATTGGACGATTTGCCTTCGACTCCGGTTAAGTAACTGTTTGCGATAACCGTTGTTGGCCAACTGAAACCCTTCGGAGTAAGCTAACAGGTACACGGTCTAGGATCATAGAATTGCGTACCGCAGGAATCTCGTTTTATTGCCCTCTCCCGCTTCGTTCCTCAGCGACCTCTCCTCAAGGAGAGATGACTGATTTCGCGGCTCAATATTCAAGCCCGATGTTTGCTCAGAGGAACTTTGATATGTCGCTCAGACCGTGGGTGGGCCCCTAAATACCCATTTCTCCTTGAGGAGAAGTCGGTGAGGTACGAACCGGAAGAGGGCAAATGGCGCCTCGACGGTATAACTCTCGTATGGCAGACTACAAACTAGGTCTTGCGAAATCATTACGCCAAAAGCCGACTCTCGCAGAAAGTCGAATCTGGAGTGGCTTGCGTGCGAAACGATGCTTTGGGCTAGCTTTTAGGCGGCAAGTGCCGTCAGGCCCATACATCCTCGACTTTTACTGCCATGAACACCTTTTGGCGGTGGAGTTAGATGGAGCAACCCATCCTTTTCGTGAAAACTATGAAGGGGCCCGCGACGAATACATAAGAGCTGCCGGGATTCGCGTCCTACACGTTCGCAACTTCGACGCTATCCACAACAGAGCTTCGGTCGTCAAAGTTATTGCCTTTCATTGCGGAATCACCCATGAGCCCGGCCAAAGCTTGGAGTCGGAGTAAGAGCTATTGGAAAGGCTCAAGAACCCAGTAGCCGTTTACGTTCACACGCCCTTTTGCCCTACCAAGTGCGGGTATTGCGACTTCAATAGCTATGCCATGAGCGGCGATATCATGGCGCGGACTACCTCAGCCATGATCCAGGAAATAGAGAGATCGCCGTGGCGTGGCGCTCCTGCAAAAACGATCTTTTTTGGCGGTGGCACTCCCACTTATTTGCCCTCGGAGCAGTTGGTGGCATTGCTTAAGGCCGTGATAGCAGCGCACCCGCCCGTACACAAATGCGAGATTACAAGTGAGGCCAATCCCGGCACCGTTGACGCCGAACGCTTCAGCGCCATGAGGGAAGCCGGTTTCAACCGCATCAGCCTTGGCGCCCAAAGCTTTTTCGATTCCGATCTGCTAACTCTTGGCCGCATACATCAGGCGGGGCATATCGAAAAGGCCGTGAAAGCCGCAAGGGACGCGGGTTTCGAGAACATGAACGTTGACCTAATGTTTGCCCTTCCAGGCCAGAGCCAGAAAGCCTGGGAGCACAATTTACAAAGGGCAATCGACCTGGGTACGGACCACCTCAGCCTCTACGGCCTCACCCTTGAGCCCAATACGCCCTTTTATAAGCAGCACCTAAAAGGGCAGCTGACGATGCCGGAAGAAGAGGACCAGGTCCGCATGTACAACGCCGCCATCACTAAAACAGCCGAAGCCAGTTTCGAGCAGTATGAGATCAGCAACTTTGCGAAACCAGGGCTAGAGTGCTTGCACAACCTATGCTATTGGCATAACGAGCACTACGCGGGCTATGGCCCTGGCGCGGTAGGGTTCATGGACTCGCGCCGCTACACCAATCTGAAACATCCGGAGCGCTATTGCGCTGCAGTGGAGTCCGGCGAAAAGTTATGGTTTGAAGAGGAGAATTTAAGCCAGGAAAACCAACGGATGGAGAGGCTTATGCTGGGGCTTCGTCTGAACGAAGGATTGGACGTTTCTGGACTGGCCCTGGATCCTGGAAAACTGGAAAAGGCCGAAGGCCAGGGCTGGATAACGAGCGAGGGCTCTCGGATCAAGTTGACGGATGAGGGAAGGCATTTCTGTTCTGAAGTCACGCTTTTGTTAGTGTAGTTGAAATGCAAAAGCATTGCGCGCTTCGACGTTATAGTCTATTAATGGCAGACTACAAGTTGAGTCTTGCGAAATCTCTGCGCCAAAATGCGACCCTCGCCGAGCGGCGAATCTGGAGCTGCTTGCGCGCAAAGCGTTGCTTTGGGCTAAGTTTTCGTCGACAGGTCCCGCTCGGCCCATACATACTCGACTTCTACTGCCATGAACACCGTTTGGCGGTGGAGTTAGATGGAGCAACGCATCCTTACGCAGGGACTATGAACAAGCCCGCGACGAATACATAAGGGCTGCTGGCATTCGTGTGTTGCACGTTCGAAATTACGATGTAATCCATCACCGAGACTCTGTCGTCAAGGTTATAGCGTGTAGTTGCGGAGTCACCCACGAGCTTGCTCACGACCCGGAAACCAAATAAGCCGTTCCCCTTTGCCCTCTCCCGGTTCGCTCGCGGACTCGCTTACCGACCTCTCCTCAAGGAGAGATGAGTGTTTTTCGCGCTTCATTTTAGAAGTTCCGTTTCATGCAAAACTCGAATTTGAAAGGCTGGACGATAATCCGTGCCAGGGGCAACTGCCTAGGCGAGCCTCAAATTATTCATTTCTCCTTGAGGAGAAGTCGGTGAGGTACGAACCGGAAGAGGGCAAATAGGGCTTGGTTGAAGTTATGCCACCCCCTAAAAGGAAGTGTCCGAAGTAAACTCCACCGATGCTCCTCAACATGTGGATGTACGACCTTGCCCGGGAGCAGGCCCCCACCTACGATCACCTCCAAACCTTTTGCCGACTCAGCCTGGATAGCGGCTACAACGGCCTCGGCCTCTATCTAGAGCACCGATTCAAATACAAAAGCGCACCCTGGATCGCGGGAACGGGAGCATTAGAACCGGAAACGATCAAAAAACTCCAAAAAGAATTCCCTGAACTCCAGATAATCCCATTCATCAACTTGCTCGGCCACTTCGAAGGCTTCCTCTACTCAGAACAGGGGCACCAGTTTGCAGAGGAGCCGTTTGTGGGCATGCAGGCGTGCCCGAGCAACTCCGACTTCGTCGCCCTGGCCAAGAACCTAATAAATGACACCGTCGAAGCTTTCAGCAGCGAAATCATCCACATCGGCGGCGACGAGACCATGCAGCTTGGCCGTTGCCCCAAATGCAAAGCCAAAGTCGAAGAATGGGAAAAACAAGAGGGAGTTGACGGCAAAGGGAAACTCTTCGGAGAGCACTTTGGCCCCATGGCAAAGTATGTGAACGACCTCGGCCGACGCCCGGCCGTGTGGGGCGATATGTTTCTGGAGCATCCACAAGCGTTGGAGTACATGCCGAAAAACACCCTCATGTTCGATTGGCAATACTTCGATAGCTGCTTGGAATCGAGCGAAAAATGGATGGAGAAAGGATACGACGTCGTTCTAAGCCCAACTCTCCACGTCTACGATGCCGCCTGGTGCCATCTGTTGCCCTCGGAGGCAAATGTCAGACAACTGACGAAAGAAGCCCGCGAGATAAACGCCTTCGGCTTGTGCCTAACAACCTGGGAATGCGGGCTGTTTAGCGCCTACGATTCGCTCTTCCCGGCAATATCGGCCACAGGCAAGATATTTTCAGGCAAAACGCCCATTCCCACAAGGCCCTTTAGGGACACCGAAAGCACCAATCTCAAAGAAGAAGCCGATTACGATATCGAGCAATCGCTCTTCCTAAAAGCTTATAGCGAAGAGAACGAGCGATACGAGGTCTGGGCCCGCATCATGGGGGTTGACCTCAACGAATGCGGCAAGGCGTTCGCCTTCAACGGCATGCGAAGTTCCCTTAAAGTGCGCTTCCTGTTGCAGGCAAATCCGTTTCTGGTCTGGCTAAACCATCACGAAGAGCTAACGGGACCGCGAGGCGATAAAGCTCTACTGCTTGTGAACGAAGCACTCAAAGTGGCGCCGAACGAGGCAGCTAAGGGCATTAGTTTGTTCGTTCGTTCCGTGATCGAATTCGTGCGAATTGTGGAAAACGCTAGACAGGAGTATTCGGATGGCAACTCTGAAAAGACGATCGCGAAATTGGCTTTAACCAGGCAGATCTTCGATGACCTATCCAGAGTGGCAACAAGAACGCACAACAGAATTGGGGGCTCCCTCGCCGATATCGAGCGTTGCAAGGTCGCCAAGGAGCAAGTAGAACGCGTGATCGTACGGATTCGCAGATATGCAGACGGCAGCCTTGGTTACATGCCCAGTTTTGAGCACCTGACCAGCCTAAACTTCATGCCGCACGACCAAGCCGCCTGGTGGCTCATCAACCACTGGGCAAGATAATTAAAAAAGCCCCGGAGTTGCACTTGCTCTCCCCTAAGCGCAACCCGGGACTATGCCTATCAAAAAGTCAACCCTCACTCTCCCGTAAAGAGACTCTTCAATCTAACAAACAGATTGTATGATAAATAAAAATACTAGGCAGTCGCTAAAATCAACGACACAATCAAGATCGCAAATATTGATAACTGTGCTAGGGTGACGACGATGCATGCATGTCACTTTGCAACGAGCGGTTTGTGAACTATCATAACTATATTCTCGTAGGTGCAGATGAGTAAAAGTCTATACATGATGTTATCAGAACGGGAAGAGCAGGTTTTACTGCTTTCGACCAAGGGTTTGACCGACAAGGAGATCGCTAAGAAGCTAAAACTTAGCATCGCCACCGTCAACACTTACTGGGTGCGTATTCGGACGAAGCTGGGCGGAACAAACCGCGCGGAGCTAGTCGCCGCTGCCCTAAACAAAAACGCGGAAGAGACGCTAACGGCTAAAGAGAGCGAAAACCAACGCCTCATCAGCGAAGTTGTGCGCCGAGCTGATGCCGAAAGGGCATTGCGAGAGAGCCAAAGCCGACTTCAATCGATTATCGATGGCACGCCCGTTGTCGTTTTCATTAAAGACCTTCAGGGCCGCTACACCCTTGTAAACAAAGAATTTGAATCGGTGATCGGAAAGGAGCGCAAGGAAGTTCTCGGCAAGCGCGATTACGACGTTTTTGGCCAGGAAATAGGAGAGCTTTACCGAGCCCAAGACCAGAAGGTCATCGAAACCGGCGAAAATGTAGAATCCGAAGTCACGATCAACGGTCCCGAAGGCAAGCGCCATTTCATGTCGGTTAAGTTTGGCCTTGTTAACACTGAGGGAACGCTCTATGCGATTTGTGGCTTTGCCGGCGAAATCACTTCCCGGATGGAAATCGAAAAGAAGCTGGAGCAAGAGCGCCAGCGCTATGTCGATTTATTCGAGCACGCCCCCGATGGATATGTTGTAACCGATCTCCAAGGGAAGATCTTGGAAGCCAACCGGGCCGCGATAGACCTTTTTGGTTGTTCTGTGGCCGATTGCGTGGGCGTTTCGATAGACGAATTTGTCGTGCAAGACCTTAAACAGTCGTTTACATCGGGTTTTTCGAGTCTTGATGAGCAAGACACCATTCACGAGTGGGAACTGAAGATCAGACCGGCCGGCCGTCCAGTTTTCGATGCATCGCTAAGCGTGAAGGCTGTTCGCGATGGCAAAGGCTCCGCAACCGCCTATCGATGGCTGATCCGCGATGTGACCAGCCGTAAGTTCGCCGAACATGAATTGAAATCTCTCAACGAGGCCCTCGAAAGAAGGGTCCGCACACGCACCATCGAATTGGAAGAATCGAACCTGCGGCTTACGGAAGAGATTGCCGAACGCAAACGTGCCGAGGAAGACCTTCTTAGCAGCCACCAGTTCGCCCATAACGTGATGGAGTGCAGCCTGGACGGGATTTTAGGGTTCGATAGCCGCTTCCGCATCACGCTATGGAATCGCAGGTTAGAAGAAATGTACGGAGTTAACAGGGAAGATGCTCTTGGCGGAAACGCATTCGAGTTGTTCCCGTTCCTTAAGGATTTGGGCGAGAAAGAGTTTTTTGAGAAGGCCCTCCGCGGCGAGCACGCGATCAGCCACAACCGACCATATCACGTTGAAGGCAACGGTAAAACTGGCTTTTTCGACGCGCATTATTCGCCGATCCGAAACGACAAAAACGAGATCATTGGTGGGATGGCCGTCATACGAGAAGTCAATCCTGTGCGCGATGCCCACGTTGAGATGCGTTAGGTTTATCTTTTTAACTGTATGAATGCTGATTCGAAGATGTCTGCCATTTTTTGCATGTGTTCTTCGGTTAGCGTGGGATGAGTCAGAAACGCCAGCGAGGTTTCCCCAAGTTCTTGCGCTATAGGCAATCTTTTTGCCGGGGCAAAACCAGTGCTCTCAAAGGCTTTTTCCAAATAGATTTCGCCACAGGTCCCGGAGAAGACTGGCACTCCTTGCTCGTTTACTGCAGCGATAAGGTCTTCGCGGGTTACACCCGTTTTTAGGGCGCCGGGCTCAAGATATCCATAGAGCCTATAATAAGCGCCGTCAACTCCCGCCCGTGGCCGGGGGAAACGTAGCCCGCCTAAAGATTTCAGTCGGCTAACAAGAATATCGGCGTTACGCCTGCGGCGTTCGACCCAGTTTTCTAACTTGCACAGTTGCACCCGGCCAATCGCGGATTGGGGTTCCGTCAATCGCATATTGGTGCCGAAGGATTCGTGCTGCCACCTAAATCCAGGCTTGTGTTCGCGGTTGAACACGGCATCGTAGCTTTTTCCATGGTCTTTGTATGACCAAGCGCGGTTCCACAGTTCTTCGTCATCAGTTGTCACCATGCCGCCTTCGCCGCCGGTTGTAATGATCTTGTCTTGGCAAAACGACCATGCGTTTATATGCCCAAAGGAGCCAACGCTCCGGCCATCGATCTTCGCTCCATGGGCTTGTGCGCAATCCTCGATAACCTTTAGACCCTTGCTTGCAGCTAACTCCATGATGGAAGACATTTCGCAGGGCCAGCCGCCGAGATGAACCGGAAGAATTGCCCTCGTTTTCGGCGTTAGAGCCTTTTCAATGGTTCGGGCAGTGATGTTGCCGGAATCGCGGTCAACATCCGCGAAGACTGGTTTAAGGCCCATTAGTACAACCGCGCTTGTGGAGGCAATAAACGAGCGGGGCGTGACGATCATCTCGTCGCCTTTATCCAGATTTAACGCTTTAACCGCCATTTCTAGCGCGAGCGAACCATTGGCGCAAGCGATCGCCTTCTTTATGCCGACATAGTCGGCGAATTCCTTCTCAAAGTTTTGACCCTCGTCGCCGGTCCAGTAGTTGACCTTCCCCGATTCGAGAACGCGCTGCGCCGCTTCAATTTCGTCAGACTCAAAATGGGGCCAAGATGGGAAACTCACCCCACCAACTTCCTGAAATGGTGCTTGCCAACCTTTAGAACCTTTCCATTAAGTTCGGCGGCTGCCATCTTCGCCACCGGATCGGTGAGCTTTTCACCGTCGAGGGAAACGGCGCCCGCCGTCATTAGCCGCCGGGCCTCGCTCGTGCTTTTGGTCAAATCGAGAGCGACCATCAGTGCCGGAATGGGCAAAACGCCATTTTCAAGTAACTCGGCGGGGATTGCCGCTTTCGGCGCATCCACAGGTTGCTGACGCTGGCTAAAGGTGCGAACAAAATAATCGTCGGCTTCCTGAGCCGCTTCCGTCCCGTGATAGAGAGTGACGATTTCCCTTGCAAGTCGCCGCTTTACATCGCGGGGGTTGGTTTCGCCGCCCGCCGCATCCGCGCAGAGCGAACGCACCTCATCCATCGGCACATCAGTCGCCAACTCGAAGTAATTCTCCATGATCGAGTCAGGGATGGACATCGTTTTGCCGTACATGTCGTTCGGCTCATCAATAATCGAGATGTAGTTGCCCAGCGACTGGGACATCTTCTCCACGCCATCGGTGCCGACCAGCAGCGGGCAGAGCAGCACAACCTGTGGTTCCAAATTGTATTGGCTCATCAGGGTGCGACCGACCAGGTTGTTAAACTTTTGGTCGTTGCCGCCGATCTCCACATCGGCCTTGATCTCTACCGAATCGTATCCTTGGCACAGCGGATACATGATCTCGTGCATGGAAATCGGCTTTTCTTCTTTCAGTCTCTTTGTAAAATCGTCTCTCTCAAGAATTCTTGCCACGGTGTAACGCGAGGCAAGCCGAATAACTTCTTCGAAGGTCATCGGCCCCAGCCAATCGCGGTTGTAGTAGATCTCGGTTTTGTCTTTGTCGAGGATCTTATAAATCTGTGAGCTGACAGCCTCCACGTTCGCTTTCACTTCATCGCGTGTGAGTTGGGGTCTGGTTTTGCTCTTGCCGCTAGGATCGCCTATTTGGGCCGTAAAATCGCCGATGATGAGGCACGCCGTATGGCCCAGCTTTTGGAAGTCCCTTAGCTTGCGCAGAACAACCGCCCAGCCCAGAGTTACGTGGGCCGCCGTTGGGTCCACGCCCAGTTTTATGCGCAACGAACGGCCAGACTTCAGCTTTTCGGCTAAGTCTTCTTCGCTGATTATCTCCGTCGTTCCGCGGCGCAGCAGCGCGATCTGATCCTCAATCGTCATCGAGTCGGAATTGTACCGGTTAAGCAACCTAGCACAATTGATATTCCGGACAACTAAAAATCAACCTGCAGATCTGCCCGGAGACGTCTGCCGCATTCTGCTGCGTCACCGCGCCCTGAGAAAGCTCCAACGCACAGTGGTTCAACGCTCGCCGTTTATCTTCAGATAGTGTAGCATCCATTATAGAAAGCAGCTTATCTACGACCGATTCCAAACGAAGGTCATTTTGAAAGAGAGGATACGGATCGTAGTGGATTTTTATCCGTTGGCTCGCTTGTGTGCCGCTAAATAGAGTCGGTCCGAAGCTCATTCGCTCTACCATGGTGGCTGAACTGATCCAATTCTCACCGCCAGCCCAACCCGAAACATCGGGCGGGAAGAAAAGTGGCATACCCATGTTCTTCATGGTTTGCTGGGCGGCTGCGATGGTCGTCCGTGCGACCCCTTGAACCAGATCCTCAGCCTGTGTAGCCGAGGCTAACTGTGCGCCGATACCAAGCTGCCTCATGGGCGCGATCACGAAATCGGCCGGGTTTTTAAACACATGCCGGTAGGCTTTGTCCGTGTAGAACTCATCGGATTCCATCACGGTTCGGATCAGGACCTTGATGTCCATTCCGCTCTTGTACCAAGTCGAGGCAAGATGCTCCACCAATTGAGGCTCCGGATCTGAATAGCCGAACCAAGTCCAAAACTTCTTGGCAACAAAGCGCGAGGTTTGTGGATTCCCGCAAAGGATGCCGAGGATATCGTCCCCGTTGAAATTGCCCTCGTTGCCGAGGAATTTCTTTGCACCGCCGTCATGCAATCGCTCGCGGAAGAAGAACTCGGCAGTGCGCCCTTTATTGCCCAGGTCAGTGTCGTCGGTCTTGGCATTCCGAAAAGCCCACCCGGTGAAGGCTCGCGCCGATTCCTGAATATCCTTCTCCGTGTAGTGCCCGATGCCGAGGGTGAATAGCTCCATCACCTCTCTGGCAAAATTCTCATTCGCTCTTCCAGCCACGTTGAACTGGTTGTCTAACCACAGGAGCATGGCGGGATCCTTGCTGGTGGCGCTCAATAGATCCTGAAACTTACCCGTACAGTTGGCTCGCAGAACCTCGTTTTGCTGATACATATAAGCCGGGCGAAGCACCTTAGCCGCGCTCGTGGCGAAGTGGTTATGCCAAAACAGGGTCATTTTCTCCTGCAGCGGCCGTTGCGTTGTAAGGAGTTTTGCCACCCACCAGGCCTGTAGCCCGGGCATTTTTACATTGCTGTTTTTGCCGGATTGGAACTTCTTGACGGGGATGTCCTGAGTATCGGGAACGCTTTCGTAGTTGAGAAGCGCGTCGATGGCACCTTTTAAGCCGCCTTTTGAATAAAAGTCGACTTCGTTTTCGCTAGCCCCAAGCCCAAACCTTCTTAGAAGGTGGGCGATCTTATCTCGATCTGTCCTGAGTTCCATGTTTTGAAGAGACGCGTCCCGCCAAAAACGGTTCAGTAAATTGAAAACGGCGCAGGGCCGAAGCCATGCGCCGCTCTCGAATGTCGGTGAGCTTACGCCTCTTTGGCGTTGCTCGAATTGTAGGTCGCTTCGTTTACGAACTTGTAGAGCGTGCTGCCCTGATAGCTCGCCGTCATAGCGTATCGTGTCTGCTCGCCGGTTTTGGTTTTGCGAAGCATTTTCTTCTTTCGCACATCGCCTTCCGGGACTTCAACATGAGACCGTGTCTTCAAGTTATAAAACTGCATTTTAAACAAACCCTCCTAAAGCGGCGAAGAATTCTCGGCTTCGCCTCAGATTCTTGTAATCGATACGTAGAATATCACAAACCAAGTTCAATTGAAGCTACATTTTTTTCCATAAAAAAGTGGTGATGAAGTTTTTTAATGATTGAACAACAAATCTGCGGCAATTCAACTCGTTTCTTACTAAGTTGACTTCACATTATCTATTCGACACGTTATACATATTGTAACAATGAGAGAAAAGAAAAATCGAGACACCGATTCTGTGTGTCTCAAGGTTGATCCAGAACAAGCACAACTCTTCGAAGAACTGTCCTTACGCCAGCTAAGGGCAAATGGATTTAGAATAACAATGCCTCGCGTGCAAGTCGTGCGAGCCCTGGCAGATTCCAACAAGGCCCTTAGCGCCTATGCCATCCACGAAAAAATTATTGGCTCTGGCGGAAAAATTGACGTCGTCAGTGTCTATAGGATTCTTGGCACGCTTGAAGAAGTGGGGCTCATCCACCACATCGGCATTGTAGACGGCTATTTCCCGTGCCGGATGGATGACGCCCACGCTCAAGACTCCGCCCACCTCGTTTGCCAAAAATGTAGTTGCGTTACCGAAGTGAGTGTGCCCGCTGCGACTATAGAGGCGACTCAGCATCAAGCGCAGGAAGTTAACTTCCTGCCTACAGAGATTAAGCTAGAAGTATTTGGCCTTTGCGCTCAGTGCCAAAGCGCTTCCTAATCAAGCGATAGCTTCCGCAAAGCTGGAATGAGCCACCTTCAAGGTGGCTCTGTTTTCACGTAATGCTTTCAGAGCCAGAGATTTGGGCTGGACAGCCGTTAAAAAAACCAATTTGTCATTGCGAGGAGCGGAAGCGACGAAGTCGCGCTGGAGCGACGCGGCAACCTATTCGTAAGAGGCACCGGCGCTAGGTAAGGAGGCAGACACGTTGACGTCGTCCCTGCGCGAAGTACCCGTGCCTAATCTGCGATTAGCATCTTAACCGGTGGTGTGCCACAAAGATTGCCACGTCGCTCCAGCGCTCCTTCGTCGCGCTTCCACTCCTAGCAACGACAAATTACAAGTTGGGATTTAAATCTAACGACAGCTAAATCACCGGGCGTTCAGCCTCGCTAAGTCTTCTCGGCCCCTTGGGCGTGCACCGATCTTCGCACCTTCGCGTGAAATTCCCGCACTCCAAACCCGCCAGACAAAAAAAGCCCCCGCTCGTAGAGCGGGGGCTTCTTCTCGTATCCGCTATTACTGGAACTTAACAGGAGCCGATTTGTTAGTCATGCCATTTGCTGAGTACTGCGTGTAACCCAGTTGGCGAGTTTCGCCCCACTTCACGTCCTTCATCGCGTTTCGCACATCTTGGGCCGAGTGCACCGTGGTGCTGCCAAGCTGAGTGATAACGCATCCAGGAGTGATTCCCATGTGATCCGCGACCGAATCGGGAGCCACCGAGGTGACAACCGCGCCAGTGACACCGGCGGGGATATTGAAATCACCGCGGTTGCTGTCGCTAATGTCTTCCACCACCACGCCAAGCTTCGCCGGGCCCGTGTGAGGAGCCGTAGGAGCCGACTGATCCGGAGCGCCGAACTGTTTCAGATCAGGACCGTTGGGGATCGAGAACGGGAACTGTTGCCCGTTAGGAACCTCTTCAGATTGCTGAGAAGCCTTGTACTGTTTTGCGAGTTGGGCATCCCAATCCTTCTTGTCTCCTAGCTTAACCTTAAAGATTTGGTGCTGGGATCCGCGAAGAGCTTCGATATCAACCGTCGTGCCAGGAGCGTAGTGGTACATCGCATCGCGAACATCCTGCTCGTTGCGGACCGTGAAGGTTCCAACTCGAGTGATGATGTCGCCTTTCTGAAGACCCGCTGCAGCGGCAGGGCCGGTGCTAGTTGGTGCAGATAACACTAAAGCACCACCGTCAAGATTCTTTTCTTTTTTAATGTACTCGGGAACATTCCCCGGGGCTAAACCAAGGAATGCGGCAGTTACAGAACCTTTTTGAATTAGCTCTTCCGCGATCATGTTAGCCTGGTTGCTGGGTATGGCAAAGCCTATTCCAACGCTTCCACCAGACTCACTGAGAATCGCCGAGTTGATGCCGATGACTTGGCCATCAACGTTGATCAGCGGGCCGCCTGAATTGCCCATGTTAATGGGTGTATCGGTTTGGATCAAGTCCGAGTAGCTGCGCTCGCCAAGGGACGTGCGAGGGTCCGGAATGGATTGATCTCGACCAAGGGCGCTGATATG
>DASXZH010000037.1:0-104760 GCA_036502005.1 Fimbriimonadaceae bacterium | reverse complement strand
TATTTGGATTCCCTGCAGTATGTGCTTCAGGCACGCGGTTCGACGGTGCCTTTTCAGTTCCTGATTGCATTGCCGTACGTGGCCGCCCTTGCGGTTTTGGTTGCGGTCGGCAGAGGGACGGTGGTTCCCAGGTCGTTGGGGCAATCTTATGAGAAAGGGGCTTGAGGGCATGCTAGACTTTGTTTTGCGTTTCAAAGCTATGGAGTGCGCGGAGCTTGCTCCCGCTCAAATTAGGAAGCTTGCTTCCGCTAAGGTTCGAGAATGTTGTTGTTCAGTCGCGAGTTTTACATTGCGAACCAAAAATGCCGATATTAGGCGAAGGACCAGAAATATGCTGCTCAAACGGCAGCAAGCTGCCTCGTTTTGAGGGGAGCAAGCTCCGCGCACTCCAGAGCTTCGCATCGGAAATCGAGAGGCTGGTAATTTGAGTAGATGCCCAACACCATTCGACTCACTCGAAGAGTTGCGTTTTCTTCCGGGCACCGGTATTGGCTCAAATCGCTGACCGAGGAAGAAAACCGCGCGCGCTTTGGCAAGTGGGCTTCGCCCTACAACCACGGCCACAATTACGTTCTCGACGTAACCACGGAAGGCGAAGCGGATCCCAACACTGGAATGGTCGTTAACATCAAGACGATCGACGATTTGGTGCGAACCCACGTCATCAACCGCTTCGAGGGTCGAAGCATCAACGATGAGATTGGCGAATTTGCCGATACCCCGCCAACTATAGAGAACCTGCTTTTGTATTTCAAAGCGGAGTTTGAAAAACTCCCTCTGGAATCAGAACTGGTGGGGCTTAGACTTGAGGAAATGCCGACGTTTTGGGGCGAAATAGATAAGAATAGGGACTGGAACATGACTTTAACGAAGAGCTACGAATTTGCCGCCGCCCACCGTCTGCACAGCGATCACATTTCCGAGGAAGAGAATGATCGGTTGTATGGCAAGTGCGCCAACCCATTTGGCCATGGGCATAACTACATTTTGGAAGTCACCATTTCTGGCGATTTGGATAGCAAAACTGGCGCCATTGTGGATCTGTTTAAGCTGGATGAGGTTGTCAATCGGCTCATTGTAGATCGGTACGATCACAAAAACTTCAACCACGATCTTCCGGAGTTTACGGGCAAGGTGACGACGACGGAGATTATCGTTCAGCAGATTTGGGATAGCTTGAACGGCAATCTTCCGGCGAAGCTGGAGAAGGTTCGTCTCTTTGAAACGGCACGAAACGCGTTTGAGGTTTCGGCTGATTGAAGCCGTTTATGAATGAAGATGCGCTAGTCTTTTGCGAGCTAGTCGTTATTGGAGCCGATGGCGAGCAACTGGGAATCCTAGCGAGCAGCCGCGCGCTCGATATTGCGTGCGAAATGGGCCTTGATCTGGTTGTAATCTCCACGTCGGCTTCGCCGCCTATCGCTAGGATCATTGATTACAACAAGTTTAGTCCGCTGGTTCAAAGTGGTCAAATTGATGAACAATGGCAAAGGCCAAGGATAAGTCCTAAGATGAAGAGAGTTATCGTGTGTGGTGCCAGCAGCGGGATAGGCAGAGCGACGGCAGTCGCCCTAAGCGAGAGTGGTTGCGAGCTTGTCCTAGTCGCCCGGCGGCGGGCGCTTTTAGAAGAACTCGCGGCCCAATGCGAGAAGAACGGAGCGAAGACCATCTGCGTGCCCTGCGATATCACCCAGTACACAGAATGCGAGGAGTTTGTGCGGATTGCAAAGCTGGACAGCGACGGCGTGGAACCAGTCTTGGTCAACTCGGCGGGAGTGGCGGAGTTCGGCAATTTCGCGACAATGTCCGTTACCAGCATTGATGATCAGATAAGAACCAACTTGCTTGGGCCAGTCTATGCGTGCCGAGCTTTTATCCCATGGGTGCTGGAAGCGGGGAGTGGGCAGATCGTGAACGTGCTCAGCATTTCGGCCTCGACCGTCTTTGCGGGCGCAGCGGCTTACTCGGCTTCTAAAGCAGGGCTGCTGATGTTTGGCAAGAGTTTGGCCTCCGAATATCGCAAGCAAGGCTTGCGGCTAACCTCAGTGCTGCCAGGGGCCACGGATACCGCAATTTGGGCGAATCAGAGCTTTGTGCCAACTCGGGAAGACATGCTTTCGGCAGAGGCGGTGGCAGATTGCATAAGGGATGTGATCTTAATGCCCGCCGACCGGAGCGTGGACGAGATCACGATGATGCCGCCGAAGGGGATTCTGTAGTAGCAGCCGAGTAAGAAGTGAGCGAGCGACCGACCTCTCCCCCCGCCCCCTCTCCTCCCAGGGAGCAGGATGAGGGGGAGCCTTAGACCTTGCGATCCGCACACCTACTATCGACTATCGACTATCGACTATTTACCTTTTAAGCTCTAAGCGCTTCGGCACCAGACACAACTTCTAGGATCTGGGTGGTGATCGTCGATTGGCGCTCTCGGTTTGCCTTGAGCGTTAGATTTTGAATCATCTTTCCTGCGTTGTCGGTTGCGCTTGTCATAGCGCTCATTCGTGCGCCATGCTCGCTGGCAGTGGCCTCAAGCAGGGCCTGCCAAATCAGGGTTAAGAAGTAGCGGGGAAGGAGCGTGTTCAAGAGCTCGGCCGGGTTCGGCTCGAATGCAAAATTGGTCCGCTCACCCGCGATCGCGCCTTGTTCTCCTGCCTCCGAAGTCGGAGGCTCGATCGGCAGAAGCTGAACGATCTGTGGGATCTGGCGGATGGGCGAGTAGAACTTGCTGTATTCAATAAACACGGCATCGACTTCGCCCCGCTCATACATTCCTTGAGCTAGGTCTTTAATGTGTTGGGCGTCTTCCAGGCGTGCGCCGGTGCCTTGAACAGGAATCGTCTCAATAATCTGAACGCCGCGTTTGCCGTAAAAACCGGTGCCTTTCTTTCCAACCCCGACCATGCTCACGGGCACTGTTTGAGCCTGAATAAACTCACCGGCGCGGCGGATAAGGTTGGTGTTGTAGGAGCCGGCCAAGCCACGGTCGGCAGTAAGGAGGATAAACAAAACCTTCTGAACCGGGCGCTTATCCATCAGCGGATGCTGTGGCAACTCGCCTGCCGAAGAAAGGTTCAGCATCAATTCTCGCAGCTTTTCGCTGTAGGATCGAGCTTCCATAACGCGGTCTGTCGCCTTCTTAAGGCGAGCGGCAGCGACGAGCTTCATCGCACGCGTGATCTGCTGGATGTTCTTCGCAGTTCTTATTCGAAGGCGGATCTGTTTAAGGTTGGCCATTTGTTAGGGGATGAAGTCGAAAGTCGAAAGTCGAAAGTCTAAAGACGGAAATGCGGATAAGCGAGAGCCAGAGTCTTTTTGGATTGTTAAAGTTGCTTTTTTCATGATCCGGCTTTCGACATTCGACATTCGACTTTCGACTAGGTTCACTTAGTGAAGCTAGAAGCAAACTCCGTGTACGCCTTCTTAAGCGTCTCTTCAACGTCCTTTTTGATTTCTTTGTTAGTTCGGATGCTCTCAACCGCGTCCGGATACTTATCCTTAATGAACTTCAAGATTCCCTTTTCAAACTCGGCGACCTTGTTGTTCGGGATCTCGTCCACAACGCCCGAAGTTCCAGCGAAGATGATCAAGATTTGGTCGACAACATCGTAAGGGGTTGCAAGGTCCTGCTTCAGAAGCTCGGTAAGGCGCTGGCCTCGAATAAGCTGCATTTGGGTCGCTTTATCCAGGTCGCTTGCGAACTGGCTGAACGCTTGAACGTCGCGGTATTGGGCCATCTCAAGCTTCAACCTACCGGCAACCTGCTTCATAGCCTTGATCTGGGCGTTACCACCTACGCGGCTAACCGAGATGCCCACGTTGATAGCGGGGCGGACGCCGGCGAAGAAGAGGTCTGGCTCAAGGTAGATTTGACCGTCCGTGATCGAGATAACGTTGGTTGGAATGTACGCGGAAACGTCTCCAGCCTGGGTCTCGATAATGGGCAGAGCGGTTAAGGAACCTGCGCCAAGCTCATTGCTAACCTTCGCAGCTCGCTCCAGCAAGCGGCTGTGCAGGTAGAAAACGTCTCCAGGATACGCTTCTCGTCCTGGCGGGCGGCGAAGCAGAAGCGAAACTGCTCGGTAGGCAACGGCGTGCTTGGAAAGGTCATCGTAGATGACCAAGCCATGCTGCTTGTTGTCCCTGTAATACTCGCCGATCGTGGCACCGGCAAACGGGGCCAGGTACTGCATAGCGTTTGAATCCGAAGCGCTGGCAACAACGACGGTGGTGTACTCCATAGCGCCGTGATCGGTAAGGGTTTGCACCACGCGGGCCACGTTCGACATCTTTTGGCCGATAGCCACATAGATGCAGTAGACGGGGCTCTCGCCGGGGTCGTGCGTGTACTTCTGGTTCAAAATCGTGTCGATACAGATCGAAGACTTACCCGTTTGGCGGTCGCCAATAACGAGCTCTCGTTGGCCGCGGCCAATCGGGATCATCGCGTCGATAGCCTTAATACCGGTCTGTAGGGGTTCCTTAACGGGCTGTCGGTCCACAACGCCGGGGGCGTGGGCTTCAAGTCGGCGAGACTCGTCGCTTACGATCGGTCCCTTGTTATCAATAGGCTGGCCGAGACCGTTTACAACACGGCCGAGCATTCCTTTACCAACCGGGATTTCGATAATACGGCCGGTTTGCTTGACGTTGTCGCCTTCGCGGATCTTGGTGTCGTCGCCGATGATAACGGCGCCGATGCTGTCCTCTTCAAGGTTGAGGGCCATGCCAAAAACTCCGCCGGGGAACTCCAGCAACTCGCCCATCTGGCACTCAGGGAGGCCGTAAACGCGGGCGATGCCGTCTCCAACCTGCAAGACTGTGCCAACTTGCTCAACGTCGACTTTGCGGTCGAACTTCTGGAGCTCTTTCTGGAGGATGTCTGTGATCTCTTCGGGTCTTATTGCCATTGCTTTATCTTCTGTTCAAAAATCGCTTTTCCAGGGTGAGCTCCCACTTATTATTTAAACAAGTCCTGCTTCAGCTTGTCTTCAAGCCTACGCAAGGTTCCTTTAACCGTGCCATCAAGAACGTAGTTCCCGTAGACGATCTTCAGTCCGCCAACTAGCTTCGGGTCTACATCGTAGGCGGCTTCAATATGCTTGCCGGTAAGGCTTTTCAGCTTCTTTTCCAGCGCGTCTCTCTGCTTATCGTCCAGCGCTTCGGCGGAAATCACTTCCGCGTAGATCACGTTGCCGTGCTCTCGCCGCAGGTTCACATACTCTTCGTGGATGAGCGCGATCTCGGCCTCTCGGCGCTTCTCGATGACGATCCGAATGAACTGCATGGTGAGGGCAGTGATTCGGTCCGAAAAGAGCCTTTCCGCGATCTTGGATTTCTCTTCGCGCGCCACATGTGGGCTGAAAATGAAGTCCTTGAATTGGCCCTCGCCGGTGCTGAGATTCGATATTGCGTTCAGGTCGGCCTCAACGGCGGCGACCATATCGCTCTTTTGCGCCTCGTTAAAAAGCGCCTTCGCATATCTCTTCGCAACTCGGTGGTCTTGCATTTAGGCGGGCGCCTCCACCGTATTGATGAAGTCTTCAACCAGCTTGCGGTTCCGCTCGCTGTTCATGTTCTCGCCCAGGATCTTCTCGGTCGCGGAAAGGGTCAGGTTAACCACTTCGAGCCGGAGCTCTCCGATAACCTTCTTCTTTTCGTTTTCGATCTCGTCCTGAGCTCGCCGAACTAACTCTTCTGCCTTTGCGGCAGCCTCGTGCATGAGCTGGGTTCGAAGCTCTTGAGCTTCCTTGATCTGCGACTGGATTTGTTCGCGGGCCTCAGCTTCGGTCTGCTCTAGCCTCTTTTCGTAGTCAACCTTTACCTGAGCCATCTGATCTCGGAGAGTTTCTATTTCTGTATAGGTCTCCTCGATCTTTTGTGTTCGTTCATACATGGCTTCCCGTAACGGGGCCAGGAAGAACTGGTCGACAAAAGGGAACATGAGCACGACTGCGCCCATTTGTACGAGCGCCGTTTTCAAGTTAAGGCCAAGCTGCTGCAGAATGAGAACCTGGTTGGCTTGGTCGATGAACGGCGTCGCCGACAGGCCCCAAAGAACGGCAGTTATTACAATTGCGATTATCCAACGCATATTTCTATCCCCAAGGCGGGTTGAATCCTCTCCTATACGAATTAGTGAGCAGTGGTTGCCGGTGCGGAAACGGTGGTGCCGCTGCCAGCGATCTGATCGGCGGTTAGCTTGCTCGTATCCGGAAGCTTTCCAAGAAGTTGGAAGCAAAGAACGAGGGTAAAGATAACGAGCGACTCGACGAATGCGAGCGCGATGATCATACCAGTCTGAATTTTACCGGCGATCTCGGGTTGCCGAGACATACCATTCATCGCACCATTAGCGGCCAAACCCTGACCGATTGAAGCGCCGAGAACTGCAAGTCCAATGCCAAGGCCCACTGCCAAGGCAATTCCATACAATGCCATCATAAGTTTACGTATCCTCCTAGTCTGAAGCTGTTCACCTAGTGTGCCTCCGCCAAATGCCCCTCACTATGAGATTCATCCTCTTCGTGGTGGGTCATCATGCCAAGGTACACGCAGGTTAACATTGTGAAAACAAGTGCCTGAACGAGACAAACGAAGACTCCTAAAGGCACTAAAATTGTTTGAAGCGGAACGCTGAAGTTTCCAAAATGGAGCAGGCTGCCAAGGGTTGTTCCAACCTGGTGCTCGCCATGGATATTTCCCTGCAATCGCAGAGAAAGCGACAGCATCTTGGCCGCTTCGGAAATTACTTCGATAAAGAAAAGCAAAAAGCTGATTGGAAGAAGAGCCCAAGAGCCAAGGGGTGGCCCAAAAAAGTGTTTGACGTACCCGATGGGCCCGTTCGCGCGAATGCCTTCCTCTTGAACGTAAATAACAACCACCACGGCCAGGCCAAAGGTGACTCCAAAGAAACCGGTTGGGGCGACTAAGCCCACCAAGCCAAATAGATTGGAAAAGAGAACGATGAGGTAGATGGTTACGACAAACGGAATGTATTTACGGCCGTGGGGACCAATCACGTTGAGGCACATGCTCTCTATCCAAAGATAAAGGTGCTCGGCCATGAGGGTGAGGGGATTGCGGGTCAGCTTTTCTCGAGCATGGCTAAGAGCGACTCTGCCGAGGATAAGGATGAGCGCGAAAACTAGGACGGTCCATATAAGTGGCGTCCACCATAGGCCTTCGCCACTTGCCTCATCCGCTAATAAAAGCCAATTTCCGATCAATCAGGGAACCTCATCATAAGTAGAGGGGGCTGATCTGATGATCGCCCCCACAATGAGGCCTAAGTATACCAAAGGATAACCGAAAAGAAAACAGATGACCGGGCCGCGCCCGAGCGAATTTACGAAAAGTACGGCAAGGACGAGAATCGGCAGCTTTAATAAGAGAAGGCCTTGCAAGGCTGAGATTGCAAAGAACTTCGTATTTTTACGGTGTACCGTTCTTTTTACCGCAAGACGGCCAACCCATAACGACACAAGTGAAAGTGCGGCACCGGTCACGAACCCCTCGAAATCCTTTAGACCAAATCTGAAGTAGACGAAAACCGCTCCAATCGCAGCCACGGGAGGCACGACGCGGAGGGTGAATCGGATCGGATCGTTCGCCAATTGATTTTCAATCGTCCTGATTTAGCTTATTTACAAGGCGGATGAGCAGCACAAAGGCCATTACCGTTCCAACAAGGATGCCGATAAGCGTGTATTTGCCGCCCGGTTTTCCGTCCAGGAGGGTTCCAATGAGTATTCCGGCAAGGAGCGGACCCACAAAAGAATAGCCGATTGCAAAGGCGATTCCAAGCCCTTTTTGGACGTGAGGAGGGTTTGTTGATTTTGGTTTTACCGCGAGTTTCTCTTCGGTGGTCTTCCGTTCGGGCACCGTTATGTGCGGCACGTCGGGCGCGGTTGCCTTTTGACGAATGCTGGCCGTTTTTTCCTCTATTTCTCGGAAGCGTCTCTCGAACTCGTCTTCTTCCGGTTCTTTCTGCTCGTCGTCGGGCATGTGCATAAGTTACCTGTGGATTGGTGGCGGGCAGTTTCGGAGTGTCACGCAAAGCTCGCAAAGGATGGAGATGTGGGTTGTTCGCCGTTGTAGGGCAATAGTTTGAGCGGGGCAAATCGACAAACCTTCGACGTGCCCACTCCGTGGCACGACTTCGGTTTGCCGACTTGCGAGTTAGGGGTGTGCGCTTCGTTCCTCGCTTCGCTCGGACAACGCTCGGGGACTCGCTATTTGAACCGGGCGGAAGCGTTATTTTAAATTCCATATGGTTCGCGCGTCACTTTAGGGCAACTTCAAACCCTTCCTTCGTGGCTCGGTTATGAATCTGCCCCGGTAGCGTCTTTTCACTCGCCCGGCGACAAGTCGCCATAATTTAAGCGGCGTACAGGCCACCGCACTCCCAAAGGGTCCTTGCTTCCATCAACAACCACCTCGCGACTCGTTGCTAACTTGCCGCCAACTCAGTTTCTGGTACGGCAGGTTCGGCCCTGATCTCCGGCATGAAAAACGCAAGCACAACCCCCGGAATGTAGAGAAATCCAACCCACCATATAGCCGTTGCAGGGCCGCCGGCTTTAGCCGTGATCCAGCCTCCCGCCAGAGTCCCGACTCCGGCTACCATGCGCCCAAAGTTGTAACAAAAGCCCGCGCCTGTGGTGCGCAGAAGAGTGGGGAAAAGAAGAGGCACGTAGAGCGGGAAAATGCCGAAAATGGCAGAGCCGAAGAACATATACAGGTCAAACCACAAACGGGCCGAACTCAACGTGAACGGGTGGTTGAACACCAACAAAAAGATCGCAGCGGAAGCGGCCATGTACAGCGCAAATGCCTTCCGAAAACCTAAGAGCTTGGCCACATATCCGGCAACGAAGTTGCCGGCGACGTTCCAGAGACAGAACTCGATAGTTACGTTCCGGAGGAGCGTCTTTTGGTCGGGCCCTGCCAGAGCCTTCACTTCAGGCAGGGCGGTTAGGATTTGAACGTTAAAGAAAAGAAAAGCCCAGACGGTGGTGAGGCAAATGCCTGCCAGTCCAAGAGTTAAAAGCGTGACCTTGATAAGGGAGGGTGCAAACAGATCGGAGATCTTTGGCATCTGCCTGGTTTGGCGTTCCTCCCGCCAGGCTGGAGGTTCAGGGACCGCAAACCGGATCCAAAGCGTGAGAAGCGCCGGAATAACGCCGATTAGGAAGACATAGCGGACATCGAAGTGGCTGAAAAAGCCGACGGCGAGCGCCGCTGCGATCATGCCGAATTGAAAGCCCGTCTGCAAAGTCGCGCTGGCCCAGGTTCGATGCTTTGGATGCAAAGTTTCGCTGACGAGCGCCGACCCAGCCGCCCATTCTCCGCCGATGCCAAGCGCAGAAATGAACCGAAACACCATGAGCATTTGCCATGAAGTGGAAAAGGTGGAGAGACCGGTAAATAGGGCAAAGGTGAGGATGGTTAAGTTCAGCGTTTTGGCTCGGCCGATCTTGTCGCCAAGCCGCCCAAAAAGTGCCCCGCCAATGGCCCATCCAAAAAGAAACGCGGCCTGTACCCATGCCGCCGGTTGTTTTGCTGCCTGTGAGCTACCAACGAGCTCGGTTACAAATGGCAGCGCGACTAAGGCATAAAGATAGCCATCCATGCCGTCGAAGCACCACCCAAGCCATGCCGCGACAAACCCCTTCCAAGTTGCACTGTCCCCTTTGACCGTTGCCATTTTTAGTTCAAGAAACCGTAATGATAGCCTTTTCGCCCTTGCGCGCTTTTACCGATTCCACCAAAAGACGATGCTCGGGCCTGGAAAGGGTTGGATCAAACTTAATTAGATTCAAAGCAGCCTGGCGTGCGACTTCCATCATCTTGCCGTCTTGGACCAGGTCTCCGATCTTGATATCGAGGTTGCCGCTCTGTTTGGTTCCGATAAGGTCGCCAGGGCCCCTTAATTTCAAGTCTTCTTCGGCGATTTTGAAGCCATCGGTGGTGCCGACCATTATGTCCAATCTCGCTTTTGAGTCTTCGGATTTGGCGTCGGACACGAGAATGCAGTAGCTTTGGGTCTCGCCGCGGCCAACTCGGCCGCGAAGCTGGTGAAGTTGGCTTAAGCCGAAGCGGTTGGCGTCTTCGATGACCATGACGCTTGCATTGGGCACGTCCACGCCGACCTCAATTACGGTCGTGCTGACGAGGATATCGAGTTCATGCTTGCGGAACTGCTCCATGACCGACTCTTTGTCTTTGGGTTTCATTTGGCCGTGGAGGAGTCCTACGCGCAGATCTGGAAAGACTTGTTCGGAAAGCCTTTTGTGGAGGTCATCCGCAGCGAGGGCCATAGCTGTTTCCGTTTCGCTGACCAAGGGGCAAACAAAGTAGGCCTGACGGCCTTCTTTAATGAGCTTGTGAACACCTTGGTAAACGCTGTGGCGATCAGCGAGGAACTTCCAGTGGGTTTTGACAGGACGGCGGCCAGGCGGGAGCTCGTCGATCACCGAGATATCCATGTCGCCAAAAACAGCCATGGTGAGGGTGCGGGGGATCGGGGTGGCCGTCATCACCAGCACATCCGGGTTGCCAAACCCTTTTTCGCGTAAGGCGGCCCGCTGAAGAACGCCGAAACGATGTTGCTCGTCGACCACGATGAGGCCCAGCTTTTCGAACTTCACGCCCTCTTGGATAATCGCGTGGGTGCCGATGGCGATCTTGGCTTTGCCGCTCTCAGTGTCCTTATAGGCTTGCTTCTTTTTGGTTGCCGTGTGCTTGCCAACCAGGAGCACGACCTCGATTCCGAGGGGCTCCAACAAACGCGAGAAGCTGGCAAAATGCTGTTCGGCGAGGATCTCGGTGGGAGCCATAAGGGCGGTCTGGTAGCCCGCGCGAACGGCGGCAAGCATAGCGCAAGCAGCGACAATGGTTTTTCCGCAACCTACATCCCCTTGAACCAGCCGATTCATGGGGTGGGGCGCTTCCATATCGGTCCAAATCTCTTCGATGACCCTTTTTTGGGCGCCCGTTAGAGCGAACGGAACGATGGCGTGGATGTCTTTCCAGAGAATGTCTTTTTCTTTGTGGATGGGGAAGGAGAGGCCGGTTTCGTGGTGGTTATCGGCGCGGGCTAATGCCAACGAAAGCTGAAGGTTGAAGAACTCATCGAAAACCAGCCTTTGGCGGGCCTTGATGCGGTTTTCTTCGTTCGTTGGATCGTGGATTTGGCTAAGGCTCCATCTGAGTGGCTGGAGACCATTTTTTCTTAGAATGGGTTCAGGGATAGGATCGACCACATATTCCAGGTAGCTGAGAAGGGCGGAACTCGCGGCGCGTCGGACAAGGCGTTGGTCCACGCCATCGGTAAGTGGATAAACCGGGACGATCCGTGCGAAATCGGCGGGGTCATCTTCCTCGCCTATCAATTCGAATTCCGGCGAGTGTATTTCTAACTCGTAGGAGCCTTCCTTTACTTTTCCGTAGGCGATGACCTCGCCGCGAAACTGTTCGAACTTTCTCTTGATCCAGGGTTGGTTGAACCAAGTGAGCACGACCGTGCTTCGACCATCGGTTATAGGAACGCGAATGATGACCATGCCCCGTTTGGCGGGGTTTCCTTGAACAGCCAGCACTCCCCCCCTGACGGTGGCGAACTCGCCGGGTCTGAGGGTGTTTAAAGGCGGGATGTTGCGCCGGTCTTCGTAACGGCGGGGAAGGTGAAAGAGCACATCCCGCACCGTGTGGATCTCTAGTTTGGCGAGGATTTGTGCAAGTTTTGGCCCGACTCCTTTTAGAAATTGAGCTTCGGTATCAAGCGATCTCTTTATCGGTGCCTGGGTAGGAGCGCTCATAAGGGTTATGGTCAAGACGGGACGGCGGGCGGTTTGGAATCGCGTACAGTTTAGTCTACGTGGTTTGGGGGATTGGGGACGGGACGGGGTCGGAAGTCGAAGGTCGAAAGTCGAAGGCCGGGAGGGGCCGGTCGATAGTCGATAGTTATATAGTCGACTGAAGGACAGAGGGCGGATAGCGGATGGGATATAGAAGATCGGTCGAAAGTCGAATGTCGAATGCCGGAGGCGTGGCGGATAGCGGATGGGGGATAAGGCGGTCGAAAGCCGAAAAGTCGAAAGCCAATAAGGATAGTAGATGGGGACATTAAGGATGAGGCGGTCGACCATCCGGCCTTCGACTTTCGACTTTCGACTTTCGACTTTCGACCTTCGACCTTCGACTTTCGCCTTTTCACCGATCCGCCATCCCGATTTCCCATATACTAAAGAACCAGCCGGAAAACTCGGCCCAAAATCCTTCCGAAACTAAGCTTCTTTCTACTCGGCTATGGCGTCGGTTCTAAAGCAGGCCGCTGTTCCAAGAGGGAACGGCGCGGCAACCAAAAGGAAACTAAGAAAACCGGATGCGCACGGATGTTCCGCTCCTAACCAAGAGAGACTTTATCAACGGGCTTCAGTGCCCCAAAAGGCTGTACCTAGCCAAATACCATCGCGAGTTGGAAACTCCTCCGGATGAGGGTGCCCGTGCGAGGATGGCAGATGGAAACGACATCGGCGCGTTGGCCCGACTAATGTTTCCGGGCGGGGTTTTGATCGACGCGGCGGGGCCCGATGCAGTGCTCGCCACCGAAAGCATGATGCAGGTGGCCCACACGCTATTCGAGCCGCAGTTCGTTTCGGGCGGAAGACTGGTCCGGGTCGATATTTTGCAGCGGGATGGGGATGCGTGGCGACTCTTGGAGGTCAAATCCTCCAAGGAGCCGGGCGAGAAAGAGAAGGTGAAGTCGCACCACCTCTACGATGTTGCCTTCCAAGTGCTTGTGCTGCGCGAAGCGGGCATCAACGTTAAATCAGCCAGCTTGGTGCTAATCAGCCGCGATTATGTGGCACCGGAAAATGGAGGGCTTGATCCGTCGGCGGCGCTTGCCATCGTGGAAGTCACGAACGAGGTTGAAGCAGCCCTCGTCGACGTCCAGTTTAAGGGCATTGCGATGCAGCATGTTATCTCGCAGGAAGAAGCGCCCTTTTTTGAAACCAACACTTACTGTTCGGGTTGCGGTTTTCACGCGCACTGCCACGTTGGTCAGCCGGAAGACGACCTCGTTTTTATTCCTCGCATTAAAGCGACCCAAGTAAGCGAACTTAGAGCTCAAGGCGTTAAAGCGATTGGCGCGGTGCCGGAAAGCTACAAGCTTCAGGAGATCCAAGCGCGGATAAGAAACGTGTACAGAGATGGCACGCCTTACGTGGCCAAGAACTTGCCGGAAACCCTTGAGGCCGTAAAGTTTCCCGTCTACTTTATCGATTTTGAAGCGGCTGCATATAGCATTCCGGTTTTGCCTGGTACCGCTTCTTATCAGGCAATACCCTTCCAGTGGTCTTGCCATGTGTTGGAATCTCGCGAGGGCGAGCTAATGCATTTTGAGTTCCTCGCCGTTGATGGCAAAGACCCGAGGGCCGCGTTTGCGGAAACACTTTGGAACACTATCCAAAGCGCAGGATCGATTTTCGTTTATTCCAACTACGAGATGACAACGCTGAAGGCGCTTGCCAAACAGGGTGTTCGGCATGGGGCCGAGCTTTGTGAGTTGTTATCGGCTCGCGGGGTGGATCTTCTTAAGATCGTGCAGGAAAGCGTTTACCTGAAGGCATTCAAAGGATCATTTTCGATCAAGTCTGTTTTGCCTGCCATGGTCCCTGCCATGAGTTACAAGGATTTGACCATCCGCGATGGGAACACGGCGGCCGCTGAATATAAGCGCATGATCGCGGCAACGACTCCGATTTCGGAAAAGGAACAGATTTGCAGAGATCTGCTTGCCTATTGCAAGCGCGACACCGAAGCGATGGTTGAGCTTTTTGCCGCGATGTGGAAGCTTTGCGATCCGGATTCGGATCTGCCCGCGCCGGACGATTTTAAGCACGATCAGTTGATTTTAAACTTGTAGGCTGGGATGTCTTGTGTCCACACCTCTATTGGGTTTGTTGGCTGATTTAGAAGCTGTGGCGTTGCACTAACTTTGGCTGCGTCACCCAGTTTTTTAAACAAGCCGAAGCCTCTGTCTCGCCCCTTTGGGGCTTGGGATAAAATGCCGTATAGTTACCAGGCCTTCGGCCTTCGCTAAGTCTTCTCGGCCCCTTGGGCCTGCATCCAGCAAACCCAATTGTTAGGAAGTTCGGGTTTTCATTTAAGTGCCAGTCCAAACCCATTCACACAAGGTCACAACACACAAGACATACTCGGAGAACGGCTCAAGAATTGAATTCCTCACAGGAATCTCTAAAGAATCCTTAAGGTTCATAAAGTAAATTAAAATGAAGGCCCGAGCATTGCCAAGGGGAGAGCAAATGCAACCTCTAGACCTTCACCCACATTTTACAGAATAACGGCGCTTAACGCAACGTTCACTCGAAAAAGTGGTTGCGGCATTTCGCGCAATACACCGCAGGTACAATTCGCAAGCATGCCTGAAGGTGATAACCCTGAAGAAATCGGACAGCTAACCTACGATCCACTCATCGAGTTCATGGCTCGGTTCGAGAACGTTAAGTCCGTATCCTCCTCCGTTGATTCATTTGAATCTCTATCTGCCGAAGACCGGCTGAAAAAGCATATCGTCGACGGTATCAAGAAAAACCTTGAAGCCCATCTTGATGATGCGCTGGTTAACTACGAACCCTTAGCCATCATCAACGATATTCTCCTCGATGGGATGAAGACGGTCGGCGAACTTTTCGGCGCAGGCAAAATGCAGCTTCCGTTCGTTCTCCAGAGCGCCGAGGTGATGAAGGCGGCGGTGCGCTACCTAGAACCGATGATGGAGAAAGAGGAAGGCTCTGAAAAGGGTTCTATCCTTCTCGCCACCGTCGCTGGAGATGTGCATGATATCGGGAAGAATCTTGTCGATATCATCCTTAGCAATAACGGTTATCGGGTGGTTAATATCGGCATTAAGCAGCCCATTAACTCCATTTTGGATAAGGCGGCTGAGTTTAAATGCCAAGTGATTGGCATGAGTGGCTTGCTCGTTAAGAGCACACTGATCATGAGGGACAACCTCATGGAGATGAAGGAGCGAGGGCTCAATTATCCCGTGCTGTTAGGCGGCGCCGCCCTTACGCGTGGTTATGTTGAGAACGACTTAAGACCGCTATACAGCGGGGAAGTCTCCTACGCGCAGGACGCTTTTGAGGGCCTGCACCTGATGGAAAAGGTGAGCGTCGGCGAATCGATTGTCGTTGCGCGGCAAACGGCGACGGGTGACGACGTTTACGAGCCAGTTCGCAGCCACCGCGTAGGTGAAATCGACCAAGAGCTTTACGTCTTTGACGGCACGATCAGCGATGTGGCGAAAGACGTTGAGCCGCCGAAGCTGCCCTTTTACGGTGCTCAAAAGCACGTTAAGTTCGACCCGTTCGAGGTTTTCAAATACATCAACACGGTCGCTCTTTGGCGTGGCCAGTGGCAATTCAAACGGCAAGATGGAATGGACAATATCGCGTTTAACCATTATCTGGAAGAGAACGCCAAGCCTATTTTCGAAAGAATGAAGGTGGAACTTGCCTCGGTGATTAAACCGCGGGTGAAGTGGGGTTATTTCCCATGCCAATCGGAAGGGAACGACCTCATCGTTTATCAGGACGACAACAAGACCGAGCGTCAGCGATTTACCTTCCCACGCCAACGAGACCTCCGCCGGCTTTGTATAAGCGATTTCTTTAAGTCAAAAGAATCCGGTCAAATGGATGTTGTTGGGTTCAGCATTGTCACCATCGGTTCGGATACGAGCGCTCTCGAAAAGAAGCTTTTCGAGGCAGGCGACTTCCAGGATTACCTTTTTGTGCATGGCATGGGCGTGGAGAGCGCGGAGGCTTTGGCCGAGTATTGGCACAAACAAATGCGCGGCGAACTGGGCTTCGGCGGAGAAGATCCGGAAGAACTGAGGCTCCTGTTTAGCGCGAAATATCACGGCGCACGCTATTCTTTTGGGTATCCAGCTTGCCCCAATCTGGAAGATCAAACCAAGCTTTTCGAACTTTTGAAGCCGGAAGAGATCGGCATTGAACTCACAGAAGAGTTCATGTTGAGCCCAGAACAGTCCACTTCGGCGATCGTTGTCCACCATCCGGAAGCGAAATACTTTAACATTCGCTAAGTCCACGAAAGCATGGACACCCATTTTTCCACATTGGGTTTAGAATGGATTTTGGGGGAGAGAAGCACGTGGAATTACAAGAGGTCCTATCGGAAATCAAAACGCTTAAAGCTGAGTGCGAAATGCTGCTGAGGATAACGGCGGCAGTGGATGATCTTGAGAAAGAAGTGTTGGCGGAGGAAGTCGGTGTGCCCGCTTCCCTTGATGTTTCTTTTTGCCTCCACTAGCAGAAGTGCGTGGATTCATAGCTGGCGGGCCTTTGGGCCACTTTTTGCAGCTTAAGCTGTTAAGGTTATGAACGCATGCCGCTTGCTTGGAATCACCGCAGTTGCGGCCTTTTCTGCATCGGCTTTAGCTCAATCGCCCGGTATTCAATTTGAAGCTACCAACCGGGCGACCTTTATTTATGTTCAGGGCGGCGAGGGAAGTCGAACGGCTTCGTTTGACGCTTCCACGGTAGTTCGTATTAACGCCGGTTTTGTGCTTACTTCGGCTTCGAAAAGCCAGGTCGGTCGAACTTTGATGACCGGCATCGGCTTGTTGCCGAGTGCGGATCATCCGACAAATCATTCGATAACGATGCGTGCGTACTGGGCACCGGCTCCTTTAGGAAGAGTCTCGGGCTTGTCTTTGCCAAGCGGTCGAGATAAGACAAACGTATTCCGATCCGACATCGTTGTTGGAGATGGCCGTCACGGAATGTCACTTAAACTCATCGGCCTGGCGTTTACTGCTAATTAATAGCTATTCTCTATAAACTGGCTAACCGAACTTCCCAATTCTGGGCCGTATGAAAAATAAAGAGAATCTCGACTGCTTGATTGGCCACTTCGTAAACGATGATATGACCGTGGCTCTTGCGTTTGCGCTTTCGGCTTACAATATATAGATACTCTGGCTTGTTTTGGACTGGGCGCCCAATGCTGGGATCCTCTCCAATCCTGTTCGCCTCATCAATTAAAAAGTCTTCGTAAGCGTCGGCGTGGTCCGGATCGTAACGATCGGCATTCCAATCCCAAATATCATCGAGTTGGGCCTCTGCCGTAGGCGTAATGTTGACGGTCAGATAGCGTGGTTTTCTTCCCATGCTTTCCGTTTGGTAGCTCGGCGCTCCTTAACCTGTTCTATGGGAAAACTCTTTCCGTCCTTTGCCTCTTGCGCACTTTTGTCGATCTCGGTCAGGATGGCGGGCGTAAACAGATAGTCGAAGTCGTCCGGATCCTCAGGCTCCGCGTGTAGCTGTAGAGCTTCCACAACGAACTCCTGCAAGCTCACATGCTGGGCTTCTGCAGCTTTCGCTGCCTGCTCGTAAACGTGGTCAGGGATTTGGATTTCGTACATCTTTTGCCTAACTAAATAATACGAGCAAATCGCGTCGAAGTCCAACGCATAGGGAAACTATCTCTTTTGCTCGTTCAGGTTCGTTCCGATCGCCACTTCCGCCGTATTCGCAAACGTATCCTTATCCGCGATAATCGCCTGTGCGATCATCATCGGTGAGTTGGTTTTGAGTCCTGCCATTTTCTTAACGGCCGTCCCGACAACCATGAACTCAATGAGTCCGCCACCAAGCTGGTAGACATAGGATTTCAAGCCGACCACATCATCAGCTCCAACTTGCGTTGCTTGCTCTTTAACCTTATCGATGGCCTTTTCTCGGGCTTCGTAAATAAGGGTCGAGAGTTCGGGGATCTCGCCTTTGGAAAGGCCTTTTAACATAGCGGAGATTCCACCCGCTACGCCAAGGGAGTAAACAGAGACGCCGAGAATCAAACGCAAAGGCATGTAGCCCATGCTGATGAGGTTCCACATCTCCTGGTTGGTCAAGTCGCTGGTGACAGGATTGTTATTGAACTCAGGCCCAAGGGCTGGGTGGGTTGCGGCGGTGCCGATCATCACCATCTCTTGCATGCCCTGGAAGGGAATAATCGACGTTTCGATTCCAACGACGGCGTTGGCGCCATATCGCATGGCGTCCTGAGATATTCGCTGCAGGGCCAAGTGGCGAGTCTGGTTGAATACGTTGGAGTATTCGACAACCTCGCCGCGTGAAAGGCTTCGGAGCGCACCTCCAAGGCCGCCGCCGACACCAATCGAATAAGCCACGTTGCCGAAAACAAAATGCGAGGGATGGAAGCCGCAATCCATTTGACAGTAAAGCTCTTGGCCGTCCGCGGAGGAGGAAAACTGCAGTTGTTCCGCTTGGCCATCATCGCGGTGAAGGCAAGAGCCAACCGAGAGGAACTCGATGTTTCCGGACTGCATGATGAGTTCGTTGGTGACCCCGGTGATGCCGGATCCGCCGCGCTGGTTCGCTTCGCCCATCATTCGTTGGAAAGAGGCTTCGCGCCCTTCGTGGATCATCGTTGTCACTTGTTGGACTTCGCCACCGGCGAGGGTTTTTAAGCCGGAGCCGATGCTGCCAATAAATCCCATCGAGAACACGCTGTTCCCAATCACCAAGTCACCAGGCACGTAGCCCTTCTGTTTCAAACAATAAATCTCGTTACCGGAAAGCCCTGTCATTACCGCCATGCATTGCAAGACGGTGTATCGCAAGAAATTGATGTTAGAAACAGAATGGGGGCGCGACATTTGAATGGCGTCCCCATAGGCTGGAAATCAGAGAACCCCCATCCCAACCCTTCCCCCTCCGCCGGAGTGCAAGTGGGAAGGGCCTCGGAGTTTCAATCCGCCACAAACTATTGGCAGTTAGGATGGCTCGAGTCTACGTCGGTTGTCCAGTAGCAAACGTCGCCAACCACGCTGTTGTAGGGAATGGCTTTTGCGTGGCCATCCACGAACTGGCAGTTAATGGTGTTGTTGAACAAGGATTCTCCTTGATTGATCGCGTACTGGGGCATGCCGGAAGTTCCTCCGTCGGCAAGACTTTCAAGGGGACCGGTTTCTCCGCCGTTATAGCTCCAGTTAGCGCCGCCAAGGTTCTTCCAGTAGTAGATGTAAGGGTCGTTCGCGCCGACTGCGCCATATTGCTGGTCGAAGTAGTTTTCCTCAGCGCTTTCGCCATTGACTACCGCGCCCGACATGTGCCCAATGTTCTGAAGCCCCGACTCATTCATGACATCAAAGGCGCCTTCATAGAAGCTGGAATCGGTGAGGAGGATCGTCGAAGAAGGGCGCGGGACGCTCGTCGAAACAACTCCTACTGGCTGATTCCCATAGCCAACGTAAGGCGCGTTAGGAGTCAAATAAACAACGTTTGCAGCGTAGCTGTTTTCTGCCCCGAAACCTTGCCCGGTGCAGCCTACGCCTGTGCAGGTTGCGGCAACGGTCGGTGAGGAACCTGGGAAGAATTTCGCCGATCCAGCGGGGTTGCTAAAAATGTTGTAGTTCTTAGTGTACGGATTTAGCATGTACACATAGTAGTAATAGTCCAGCGCGCCGTTTCCGAGAATATCAGCCTGAGGAATGAGAGTAGTCGGGCTGTTGTAATACGCTGGACAGTTTTCGAATGTGGCACTTGTGCTGCCGGGTCCGCCACCAGTGGCGATGCAGTCTTGGGTGCCAGGAAAGAATGAGTCGTCGTAATCGTCGGTGTACATCACCGATGCCAACCCAATTTGCTTGAGGTTGCTCAAGTCGGATGCCTTCTTCGCGGCGAGTTTTGCCTGGGCAAAAACCGGGAAAAGAATGGCGGCAAGTATAGCGATGATGGCAATTACCACCAGTAGTTCAATGAGTGTGAAGGCCTTACGGTTCATATTAGTTTATTCCCCTTAACTAATTGCTCTACTTGGGTTCAATGGCCTGAAAGTTTCAAGCTTAGAAGTCTCTAAGAAATGATTTTTTGGACGCTGAGCGATTTGTAAAAAGATAGTGTGCGTGCGGCTAATATTGGATTGGGGAAATTGTCACGCAAAGGCGCAGAACCCGTAAAGACCACAGGTCAAAATGATGGTCATTACGGCCCACATCAAGGACTTCGAAGGCATAATACATTTGCTGATTACCAAACCTTCTTAGAATTAATAGTTCGGCAAGACGACGAATCGACCCGGGATTTGCGCTGCGCCCGCAATGAGGCTCTCGTTTTGCCTGGCAACGTCGCATGCGAGCGGTTTGGAGTAGTTCTTGTCCTATGCGGGAGTGAGTCTGGGCCCCCATAGCAAAAGAGGGTGATTCCAAGCCCAACAAGAATGCCGCAAAACACCTCTCGAATAAAAGTGTAATAGTAAGCGCTAATTGAGTCCTGAATTGGCGTGGAACTCAAGACTGAATAGCCAATGCATATCACAGGGAGTGCGATTCCCAAGCATCCTATCAGGAAACGAAGGCTCAGGGCAGAGATTACTAATGAGTTTTGACTATGGTCTTTATCCACAAAGCCATTATAACCAAAGTATGCTACTGAGCACCAGAGCTTTTTGCATAACAGGTGTCTATTGAGATTCGAGCGGCTTCATGATGGGGAAGAAGATCACTTCGCGGACCTGATCCGATCCGGTTAGAGCCATCGCCATGCGTTCGATGCCGATTCCGCAGCCGCCGGTGGGTGGCATACCGCCTTCTAGCGCGTAGATAAACTCTGAATCCATAGGGTGAGCTTCATCGTCGCCCTTGTTCATCTCTCGCTGCTGTTGTTCAAAGCGTTCCAACTGGTCAATCGGGTCGTTGATCTCGCTAAAGGCGTTGCAAATCTCTCGGCCTCGGACATAGCCCTCAAAACGGCGTGTAAAGCCAGGCTGCTTGGGATCTTTCTTCGCCAATGGCGAAGTTTCGATCGGGTAGCCGATCACAAAGGTTGGCTCGATCAGAGTTGGTTCAACAAATCGCTCAAGTAGCTTTTCTATAATCCCGCCGAGATTGTTTTCCTTCTCAATCGGCAACCCAACGCGTTGCATGGCAGCCCGGGCACTTTCCAGACTTTGCAGTTCCGAGGGCTTGACGCCGGCGTGCTTCCCGATCTCTTCTAGGAGGCTAACCCTGTTCCAGGGCTTTCCAAAATCTAGCGTCACGTCGGGTTCTTCTTCGTTTTCTGAATGAACATGCACCTCCGTCGATCCGTAAACCTCTAACGCCACATACTTGAACATTTCCTCGACGAGGAGCATGATGTCTTCCAGGTTGCTGTAAGCCTCATAAAACTCCAGAAGGGAAAACTCCGGGCTATGGCGATTGCTCACGCCTTCATTGCGGAAGACCCGGCCGATCTCGTAAACCTTGGGAATATCTCCACAGATGAGCCGCTTCAGATAGAGCTCCAAAGAGATGCGCAGCTTGACGTCCATTTCGTATGCGTTGTAATGGGTGACAAACGGCCTTGCCGCCGCTCCGCCAGCCGTAACCTGAAGCAAGGGCGTTTCCACTTCCAAGTAACCTCGGGAATCTAGAAATCTTCTTACGGCAGTTACCAAACGCGCCCGCTGCAATAATAGAGTACGGGCATCCGGGTTGCAGATAAGATCCAAATGTCGATGGCGGTAGCGCTGCTCAACGTCGCTGAGGCCATACCAGTGCTGGCCCTCTTTTTCCTTTCCGAGAGGCAAAACCTGCAGGCTTTTGCTGAGAGGAATCAATTCGCGCGTGTGGATCGACTTCTCGCCGGTTTTGGTTGTGAAGAGTTCGCCTTTCACCGCGATGTGGTCGCCGATATCTAGAAGGTTGTACAACTCCCAACCCGTTTCGCCAAGGTCATCCTTCTTGAAATAAGCCTGGATCTTGGCATCGCCATCGCTAATGTGGGCAAAGCCCGCTTTCCCCATCAGGCGATAGCTAACCAAACGTCCAGCAAAGGCCACAGTTTGCCCCTGAAGCTCATCGTAATGGTCCAGCAGTTCTTGCGCGGAAGCGGTCCGATCGAACCGCTCGATCGAAAAAGGGTCATGCCCGAGCTCGCGCATGCGCTGAAGCTTTTCAAGGCGTATCTCGCGGGTTGACCGCTCTTCACTCATAGGTGGGGAGTTTACACGGACCGGGCAAGTCGAAAGTCGAAAGTCGAATGTCGAAGGCCGAAAAGCAAAGACGGATAGGGTCGAATGTCGAAGGTCAAATGTCGAAAGCCGAACCAGTGCCGAGATAGAAAAATCGAGTGTTGAAAGACGAAGCGGGATGGGGTCGAAAGCCGCAAAGGGAGAAAGGGGATCTCATTATTAAAGACCATCCTCAGTACGAGGTCCTCTTTTCGCCACCCTCTAGACTTCCGCCCGTGCATTAGCGACGATTCGACTTTCCGGCTTTCGACTTTCGACTTTCGACTTTCGACTTCAAATCCTATCTTAAATTAGACTTGAAAAACGAAATCGTCTTCTTCCAGGAATCTTCGGTGGCTGCCTTGTTGTAGCGAGGGTTGCTGGGGTTGGCAAAGCCATGCGGCGCGTCGTAGCTGTAGATTCGATAATCCTTGCCGTCGGTCTTCAAATCTGCTTTAAACCTATCCACGATGGCTGGCGTGATACCCGTATCCTGTGCGCCAAAAAAGCCAAGCAAAGGCGCCTGAAGGCGGCTTAATCGGGTCAAATCTTGCTCAGGGTGGCCGTAATACATTACACAGGCGCTGATCGCCCCGTCATCTTCCAAAGCCGTTTCCAGGGAGTAGCCACCGCCGAAGCAATAACCGATGGTGCCCAACTTCCGCACCGAATCTCCTAAAATGTGACTTGAAAAAATCGCGTCAATTGTCCCAGCGATCTGCTTATCAGCTTCAGTTTGATTTACCGCTCGCATCGCTTCAGAAGCGTCTTTTGCAGATGTAAAAACCTTTCCTCCGTACAGATCAACGGCAATGACCCCGAAACCAGTTTCTTCGTGCAGCTTTTCGGCGGTCATCTTGATCTGGTTATTCAGGCCCCAAAACTCGTGGAACATCAACACCGCGCCGTGAGAGCCTTTCTTGGCTGGTATCACAAAGTCCTGAGCTCCAGCCACATCTTGCATCGAGCCATACTTCGGCGTAAAGTCCACCTGGAGCGGCGTTTCGTGGAGCGCTACAAAAGCTGGATCCAGCATCAAATTAGCCATCGCCTGGCAGCAGGACGGGGTCGAAGTGAGCCGTAAAGTAAGTAAAGCAAGAAATATCATGCACCTAGCATACTTTCTGGGAACCCATCAGTGAATCCTAGCGCTGAATACTAGAACGTTGAAGGTAGAACGTAGAATTTAGAACGTAGAACGTAGAATGTAAATGGACCGTGTTCCAGAGTTCCAAGTTCTAAGTTCTAAGTTCTAAGTTCTAAGTTCTCGGTTCTAGATTCTCGGTTAGGTTCAGCGTTCAAAGGTAATAAATATAGTGAAACATTTTCAAAAGCTTGTAACTGGCATCATCCTCTTTTCGTTTTGCGCCGTGGCTATGGCCTCAACCAGCATTGTGGGTAAATGGAAGGGTCATCTTGAAGTTAACTGGGCCAAGCTAGGAAGCAAGATGAGTCCGGATCAACTTGCAAAAGCTAAGAAGCAAGTTGGTAGCTTGAAAATTGTCATGGAGTTCAAGGCAAATAAAACTTTTACCGCTAGCGGTGGTCCCATGGGACCCCAGTCGGGCACATGGACTGCAACCGCAACAGAAGTGGATCTGATTTCTCCCAAAGCTAAATCAAAGCCTCAGGCATTCAGCATTGCAAAAGGTGGCAAATCGATGTCCACGGCGCTGCCTGGTGGTGCCGGAAAGTTTACGTTGACCAAGTCCTAAGCTCGTTAAGCAGCTTTAGGTTCTTCTTGATTTAGATAGGCGGCCACCTGATGCTCGACATGTTCGAGCACGGTGGCTACTTCATTTTCCGGCAAAGCCATTTCTGCTTCAACTTCGGGCATCAGGGCCGAAGTGCATTCCCAATGCTCCGTGATGGGGCCAAATTTTTGGGCCAAGTAGTTGGCGTAGTTTAGGCAGCACATAGCTGTGTACTCATCCGGACAGTGCCAAGGCTCGTTCAAATAGCGAAGCGTCATGCCAAACAGCTCCGGAAGGTCCCAGGCTTCAACTGCCGACCTTGCCAGTTCCGTAAGCGGTTTTCCATAGATCTTAAGGAAGCTTGCATCCAAGGTCATTCTTGTTCGGCCGGCGAACGAATGAATTCTAAAATAGCTCTCTTTAGAAACTCTAGCAAGCAGCGCTAACCCTATATCGTGGAGTAACCCGCCCGCAAAAATCTCGTCCGCCGTAAACTGGCTCTTAAAGTCAGTCGCCAAGTTGCGCCGAGCGAAAAGATACTTCGCTAAAAACGCTGTGTAAAGAGAATGCTTCGCGAACTGGTCGACTTCGAACTCGTGAGCGACGTCTTTTCCGTGGGACATCTGCTGCATGATGAGGGAAACAGCTAGGGTGCGCACACTGCGCTGGCCCAGGTGCATGATGGCAGCACGGATGGTGGAAACACCGTTGGGAGCAGTGCCAGGAACGCGGGCATTGGAGATACGCAACAGATTGGCGCTCAGGCCGGGATCGGCCGAGATGATCTTCTCAAGGTCTTTAGCAGAAGCCGACCCTGAATCGATAACATGCATCAAGCGCAATGCGCTGCCGGGCAGTTCTGGGAGCGAACTTGCACGGCGGAACAGAAGCACCAGGGTCTCGAAATCTGTGTCCGAATTGTTAAACAATATTCTCCTTTAATAACTTAGGTGTTTTTAGGAGAATCCTGTAGTGCTATGGTGTCGAGGAATCATTAAAAATTACGCCGCGCTTTAGCTTGGTAATCTCGATCTTTTGCTCGTTAATAGTGGCCCTCGTTCCCATCACATAGAAGGTGCTGAGACCGATGCAAACAAGCAGGAGTCCAAAGAGAATAATTAGCTTGTTTCTAGACTGCACTTGAAACTTGTCCAGCGCGCTTCTGTCCTCACTCAACTCTAAAAGGCCCTTGAGTCTCCTGTTTTCATCGCGAAGGTAGACGACTTCTTGCTCAATTGGCGCGCCCTCAACTGGCGCGGGTTGGTCCGGCCGGTAGTCACTCTGGTGAACTCTTTTCATCATTTGTTATATCACCGATAGGCAGAACAACTGTGAATGTAGAACCCTCGTTTGGTTGACTTTCAACCTTAACCGTTCCGCCATGCACCTCTACAATATGTCTGACAATACTCAATCCGAGGCCCGTACCGCCAGTGGCACGGGAGCGAGCCTTGTCCGCTCGATAGAATCTTTCGAAGATCCGGGATATTTGATCCACCGGAATTCCGATGCCCGTATCCTGCACTTTAATGATGACGTTGGGCCAGGACAGTTCGATGTTTATTGCTACCGCGCCAAAGTTAGTGTAGTTGATAGCGTTGTCGATCAGGTTAATGGCAACCTGGGTCATTTGAGCTGAGTTTGCTTCAACATCGAGCACGGTTGGGCCTTGATAGGTTAGCGAAAGCCCCTTGGCAAGCGCCTTATGCTGGAGTTGATTTACCGTGTTTATATAAATCTCCGCGATATCGCAAGCGTGCTTGCGGACGGGATTTGACTCGGCTGAGGTTAGGCTTAATAGGTCGGCAGAGATGAGCGAGAGCCGATCCACTTCCGCGATGATCTTGAGCAGATAGCGGTCGGCATACATTACGAGGTCGTCTCGTTCGTCGACCATGGTTTCCGTCATGGCGCGGATGGCGGCAAGCGGGGTTCGCAGCTCGTGGGAGACGTTGGCTACAAAGTCGCGTCTCACGCGCTCCAGCCTTCGAAGCTGGGTTACATCCTGAATCGCCAGGAAAACTCGCTCGCCGGTCAGGTCGGGCCAGCTTTCGCAAAGGCCGATGCGCTCTTCGGGGTAGCCGAATGTAAGCTCGGTGATCTGCTTTTCCCTAGTTTTAAAAGTATCCGCAACAAATGTTTGCAGGTCGTACGAGAGAGTGACGGAAAGGATGGTCGCATCTTCCGCTGTTGAGAAATCGAACATCCGCTTGGCTTTACTGTTGGCGTAAACGACTCCACCCGCTTCGTCGCAGATGAAAACCTCGATGTCGAGGCCATCCGCAAGGACGTCGATAGAGGAGCCTTGCTGCTCAAGGCTTTCAGTGGAGATTGGCTTTTCGTGGTTATGCTCGATCAATTCTGTGCTCTCGGTCTGCGTAAACGACCTCTGTTGAAAGAAAGCTCCCACCACCGCCAAGGCAACCAAGGCCAAAATGAGGCCGATTTCCAGCGGGTCCTTAACAGGAAGCACTGCCACAGCGACAATGCCGAGAATAAGTGCTCCGGCGATGCCGACGATGAGGCTGGACGTAAGGGGAATCCTTTTCATTGTCTATGCTACAGCCTTTTCACGTTAACTTACCGTAAACTCGTACAGATGTTTCGATCTACGACGGTTATTGGTGTCACGCGCAACGGTTCCACTGCCATTGCCGCCGACGGCCAAGTCACATTTGGCGAGGCGACGATCCTCAAACATTCTGCCAGAAAAGTGCGGAAACTGGCGGATGGGACGATCCTTTGCGGTTTTGCCGGCTCGGTGGCCGACGCGCAAGCGCTGCAGGACCGCTTTGAAAGCAAGCTCGAAGCTTTTGGCAAGAACCTGAAGCGCGCGGCGGTTGAATTCGCTAAAGATTGGCGAACCGATAAAGTGCTTCGGCAGTTAAATGCGTTAATGCTAGTGGCTGATGTAGATAACCTGCTGTTGGTGGGCGGGGATGGAAATGTGATCGAGCCAGACGACGGGGTGGCGGGCATTGGATCGGGAGGCGCTTACGCTCTAGCCGCAGCTCGCGCACTTTTGGCGCATACTGAACTTAGCGCGGAAGAAATCGCACGGGAAGCGTTACGGATCGCTTCCGAGATTTGCGTTTTTACTAACGACCAGGTAACTGTGGAGACCCTTTCGAAATGAACCTATTTTTAGCCGGCGCTTCGATGGCGATTTCTTTTATCCTTGTTGGGCCCGATAAGATGCCAAAGCCTTGGCACAATCCCGGCTACAACCAATTAGCTTGGATCCAGTCGCCCAATTGCGGGGTCCGTCCCAAGGGCACGGTGGTGGACACGATCGTTTTGCATTCCACCGTAAACCCAACCCTGGAGAACACTACCAACTGGTTCCAGACCTCCAAAAGCCAAGTGAGTTCGCACTTTACGATCGGAAAGGATGGCTCTATCGTTGAGAACGTTTCTACCTTTAACCGGGCCTGGCACGCGGGCGCGAGCAAGGATTCCGAAGGGCGCACCAACGTGAACAATTTTTCCATTGGCATCGAGTTGGTGAACTTGGATGACGGCAAAGATCCCTATCCACCTGCTCAAATCCGAGCGCTGCATAACTTGGTATTAGTCTTGAAACGGCGTTTTCCTCTGAAGTATATGGTTAGCCATGCTTATATAGCCGTGCCTAAAGGGCGCAAGATAGACCCGAACGGGTATCCGTGGGCGACTTTGTCGGACGTGGGCCTGAAGCTGGTTCCGTAGGGTAGCAGTGAGAACTTAGAACGCAGAAAACAGAACGGAGAAGAGCTAGTTTTGGAGTGCGGCAATTTATCCGCTTTTCCTTGGGCGATTCATCGCCCAAGTGCAGTGCCGTTCTCCGAGGAGGGAATAAATCCCTCGTGGCGTGCCAAGTCTAAAGCGGCGGTAAATTGCGCGCACACCTAGGTAGGGCAAAAATTGGCGTTTAATAGAAATATGAAAACTTTCATAGGCTTCTTTGTCCTCGCCGTGGCAGCGGCTTGCGGCAACGGAGTTGCCCGGTCTTCAACGCCTCCAGTTGTTCAGGAGGCGGCCGGCGCGCAGGAAATAACCTTTCCCGCCCAGGATGGCCAAACCGTTTACGGCGATCTTTACAGGTCGGGAAAGGAGGCAGCCAAGAGCGTGGTGCTCATGTTTCACCAGGCGGGTTCGAACGCGGGAGAGTACGAAACCATTGCTCCCCAAATAGTAAAACTGGGAACCGATTGCCTAGCCATTGACCAACGCTCGGGTGGCAACATGTTCGATCGCAAGAACAGAACCGCGACAACTGCCAAGGGTTCGGAAGATTACATGGATGCCTATAAGGACATGGAAGGCGCCCTCAGTTGGGCCAAGAGCCAGGGCTACAAGAAAATTATTCCTTGGGGCAGCAGTTACAGCGCCTCGCTTACGATCAAGCTCCTTTCTGAGCATCCAGAGTTGAATGCCGGATTAGCCTTTTCACCGGGCGAGTATTTTGACGACAAGAACTTGGTGAAGTCTTGGGCGGCGAACGTGAAGGCGACTGTGCTTATTGCCTGCACACCGGATGAGGCCAAAGATGGCCGCATAATGATTTATCAGGCTCTCAATCACGGGCAGCCTCATGGGGTGATCGTGTATCCGCCAGGCACGATCCATGGTTCATCGACGTGCATCGAGGGAAAGAGCCCGGCGGCGGCACTAATGATGAAGTCGGCAAAAGATTTCTTGAAGAATATGCTGGAATAGGAGCTCGTTGCGCTCACGTACGTTTAAGCATAAGGTCGGCCCCTTGGGCCTACGTCCCTGCCAACATATCGACTCTATTTTTTTAAAACTGGATGGCATTGCCCCGAAGGTGGTGCCACAACGGAAGCCGCCCGCAAACAACAACGGATATTTACAGAGCCGAAAGGCCATCCCGATCCATCTCGCTAGCCTTGCGACTTTGCGTGATATTCCGAATCCACGACCCCGAAATAAAGGCCTACGCCTTGATCTTCGTCGATCCGGACTGATTGATTTTCTGCATGATCTTGGCCATTTCCACCTGCGTCGCGCTCGGCTGTTTTGGCGGCTCATAGTGGTACGTCACCCCCGTGATCTTTCCCTTCTCATCTTTAGTCCAAGGGCAAACAACGATCTGCACGCCTTGCCCACCCGGAATAATCATCGCCACGTAATCCTCAGAAGCGGCCGCTTCTTCAAACGGGATCCCCGTTGAAACGGTGCGTAAGTTGTGAGTTTGGCCGTCAAAAAGAGCCAGTTCGTTCCAGAATTTAACGCTTGTGGCGCTTTTCGAGGCTTGGATGATTTTCGCCAAAGTCATCGGCGCGAAGAGTTCTTCTCCCGTCCATGAGAGGTTCCCCGAAATCCAAGAGTAGTTAGCCGAGTTTGCAAACTTCAGCTCCAGCGTTTTACCGCCGCTTTGGGCGTAACCGTGTAAATCAAATCCGCCCCCTGCGTCCACCGTCTGCGTTGCCAATTGGTATTTCTCGTTCCACAGAACCTGAGGGGTGGCAAAGTTGTGGGCAGCCGCTCGCGGGGCTGGGTTTATCCAGATCACGGAACCGGTTTTCGTGTCCATCCCCATCAGCATAAAGCTGCCGGGATCGGTATCGTTGTCCATAAAATTTGTTTGGGCGAGCAGAACTTTGCCATCCGACGAAGCGGCGGTCAGGGAAAGTCCGGCCGGGAGTTTTAACTCCTGGTTGCCAAATAAGAAGGACTGGATATCTTTTTTCGTACGCTTGTTGGGGTCCAGGAGCTTGGCTGAACACATCTTGCCATTCGACCACCAAACTGTATTCTCACCATCGAACTCCTGCTGGACATCCATGGTTTTTTGGTTAAAAATCAGGGTCTTCTGGGGCGAAGTAACGACCAGAAACTCTCCGTCCGGACTCCAAAAGGGACCTTTCCAGTTATGGCCGCCTGTAAGTTGCGCGGATCCGTTAGGATTCCAGGTTCGCAAATCGTCGCCATCGAGAAATGCCAGAGTTCTGCCGATGGGAGACCAGCTAAGATGCCGGAGGTCGGTATCAGCCGGATCTGTTTGCAGATCCAGAGTCAACCAGGGATGAACGCCATCTGAGAGGCTAACCAGGTTAATCGTCGAATGATCCGTTTCAATGGCAGTTTTGGGGTGGAAAGCGAGATTGGCAGAAGCTAAGATGAGTAGAAAACCGGAGACAAGTGCAAATATCCCCCAAAAGAAGTGGCCTCCGTATTTTTTCATTTACATTCCTAGCTGGGTCGTTAAAGCCCTTCTGCCCTTTTCTCCCCACCCGTAAAACCCTAATCGAAATTGGACATTCGAAAATCAAAAATCAAAAATTGTTCGTGGTCGGGATGGGGGTTAATAGCTGCCTTTGAGTGGATTCCACTCCGGGCGTGGTAAGAAGCTAGTAGTTTTTGGAGTTAGAGCACTCGGAACAAATGAACGAAGAGCCCGAAGAAGAATGGAGCCAGCAGGATTTGCCAGAAGGCTTCGATGTGTTCGAATACGATGCCAAGAGGGCCAGGTCGGGTCAGCTATTGGTGACTTTTATTTTCTTGGTCGCGCTGTTGATGTTTATCCTCGCGATGTATTTTTCCTACCGCGATCTGCAGCGCTGGCGGGCAGAGCATCCGACCGAAGCTATATCTAGGCAACGTTAAGCGAGTGAAATCTTATAGCTCTCCTCGGCGCCGCCGCGGCTTCGCCCTACGTTGAGAACTTTGATCACCGCGAAACCCCTCGCCCCTCTCGGGCGGAGGGGCCGGTGAGTCCGCGAACCGGGGGAGGTCCCGAAGTGCTGCTTCGTATAGGCGGATCTCAACTTAAGGGCTACGGTATGGGAACACCTTTCGCCGGTCCCTACCAAAACAATTAAAGTCTCGGGGAACACAATGTGTCCCCCGAGACTTCTCTCCCGGCCTCAGCTAGGCTTTTTTGCAGCCGAGACGATTACCAGTTAAGGTAGTTAGATTGGTCGGAAGCGGGTTCCGGATCGGTTGCGCTCGCCTTGAATGTACCCGTCGTGTTGGCGTACTGGAAAGCGGTATTGCTGATCGGGTCGTTGTCAACGGCCGAAACATACGGCCCTTTCCACGAGCCACTGGTGACTGAAATCAGCGCGCCGCCAGTAACACTGTAAACAGCTGGCGGAGATGATGTAAGGGTAAGGTCACTAGCCACATTTGGATAGCCACCGGTATCGTTCTTGACAAGCTCAACAGCATCGCGGAGCATCTTAAGCTCGCCTCGAAGGGAAGCTTCCTTGCTGCGCAGTGAAGCGTTCGTAAACTTGGGAATAGCGATCGCTGCTAGGATCGCAATAATGATAACAACTACTAGAAGTTCGACAAGAGTAAAACCTCGTCTTTTCGCTTTAGCCGTGATAGACATTCATAAACCTCGCTAGTAACTGTATCGGCAATTAAAAAGCAGCAACTTAGCAATACTGGTAAAAATACCAAGGCTTTTCGGGAGTTTTGAGGGAGTCTCCGCAAAAATGGCGGTGCATACGCTGCAAAGCGGAGCTTTAAAAATAAAGCTCCACCGCATTTTTCAACCAGGAGAGATATCGTTGGGACTTTAAGGCCGAATTTCCGGCCCGTTGAAATACCCGTCACTGAGAGTCTGTAAGAAGGCGACAATGTCGTCTTCCTGTTTTTCGCTTAAACCCAAGTTGCCAACCGTGTCGACGCCGCTGTTAGGCAGTCCCGCTGGGTTTTGCATCGTTACCGCGGAAATATATTCGGGTTCCGGCCAAAGTGGCTTGCCTTTAAGATGCGCATACGGATTTGCCTGCGAAAAATCGATGACCTCTCCGGGATAGGTCGTCAAATTCCGCGTGTTGTAGAAATGCACGACCTGCTTCAGACTCTTGAAAACGCCATTGTGGAAATATGCCTTCACGAATCCCGGCGAGGGTCGTTTGTCCACGTTGCGCAAAGTCGGTGCTTTGAACGTTCCATCAAGACCGAGCGGGTCTCCTTCCATCAAATCGCCTGAAGGCTTCCCGAGCTCAACATAGAGGAAGTCTCCCAACCCAAAATCGACATAGTTTTCGCCGAGCGCGTTGAAGCCCTCTGGATCGGCGGTCGAGTCCGTCATCTTATAAAAGGGGTTGTTGGGATTTCTCGGAGCGCCAATGTTTGCATAGCGAGAGTCGGTCCACAGATCCGGTCCGCTCGCGGTATCTGTGGGAATGCTATGGCAGCTCGTACACTGTGCGTTCTTGTAATAGGCGGGACCGCCGGGGCGCCCTGTCCATGAACCGGTGACCAGCCGCAGACCATCAAGCTCTGCGTCCGTTAGAGTTGCGCGGCCTTTTCGCCAGGCATCGTACTTTGAGGAAAGCTGGTTGACAGACGGGAAAGTCTCGTAGGCCGCGATAGCGCCCGCTATCAAACTGTAGACCGCCGATGTCGATTCACTAAAGACGTTACCGCCGTAAACTTGCTTAAACAGGTTCCCGAAAGGTCCATTTTTCACAGCCGCGACAACCATGGTCGGCTCCCCAAGGTCATGAAGAAGATTATTCATCTCATTCGGGTTTAAAAATGGAGCTAGCGCCTGGTTCGTTAAGCTGGCGGCGCGGCCATCCCAAAACACGCCACCAACATAGGCCGCTAGCTGCGGATCATACTTCGGTAAACCTTGCTGAACGTAGGCAGCGTAAGCGGCGCTTGGCGGGATTCGGTTCCCAAAACGCCCCTTCACGACGCCCGGAACGGGACCAAGAGATGCGTTAACCGAAGAGATCGGATAAGAAAATCCTGCGGCTGGATCGTGGCAACTGGAACATGCCATCCCTGCAGGATTGGAGAGCTGCTTATCGAAAAAAAGCTGCTCGCCCAAAAGTATCTGTAGCTGCTTGTTTGGACTTTGCGCCGCTGCGCTAAGTTGTGCGCCGGAAGTCAGAAGCCCCGCTATAAAAAGCGGGGCACACGCGAAAAATACAAATCTACTGGCAAAGGCTTTCAAAAACATCCCCTTAATTCGAATCGTCGAGCTCCCCGCAACAAATATTATAAGTCACGAGTCAAGTCCCTAACGCTACCTTGCCTAAATGTGGGCAATTACGTGCTCAACTAAACAAATTCCTAGTAGGTTCGTTTTGCGTGAAGAAGAACCTTGTGTCTCAGAATCGCTATCGTGTTGAGACGATCTCAGCCGATGCGTTAGTTCTTAAGCGCTTTGCCGTTATCGAGCATGTGCTTGATGCGTAGGATGGTCATCTGGCGTCCCGCCAAATCTAAGAACATCTGGCGCTCTCGTTCAAGAGCGTCGTCGAAACTACTTGCTTTGCTGAAAACAGTTTTCAGTTTGAGGCCGATTTGCTCATCGTATTCCGTAAACTCTCCCCGCTGGCGGCGCTGAGAGAGAAGGGTATCGATCATGCCGGATAACGGCCCCGCCATCGGAACCAGTTCTTCCTCTACTCTTGGCTCCGCCTTAAGAGCCAAATGCTTGGCATCATGGATGAGCCTATCCGGATGATAAACCACCACATCCGTTGGCCTCAGATATCCGAGGAGTCTCGCTTCGTCAGCGTTCGTAGCCACAACCCCGGAAGTTAGCCTCAAAACTACCTCCGAAAGGCCTTTCGCGCCCGTTGCCTGATTTCGTAATCTCATCAGCGCGGTGCCCCCGCCCGCTGGAATAAGTCCAACCTTGGATTCGGGCAACCCAATCTGGGTTTCCGCAAGAGCGGCAATGATGCTGCAGCGCGCGGCTAATTCATAACCGCCTCCAAGACAGTGGCCAAAAATCGCGGCCACGCTTGCGCGCTCAGAGAACTTGGTTGCCAGAGATTGAAGCTGCTTGAGCGCTTCCTCCATGCCCGCGAAATCGTCGTCCGCTACTCGGTCTGCAAAGAACCGAAGATCATAGCCGGCCGAGAAACTGCGGGCTTCGCTTGTGAATACAAAGCGTTTGAGTTTGGAGGATTCTACGAACTCGTTGAGGGCGATAACCAAGGCGGGATTCAATGTGCCCATCTTCGTGGTAAGGCAAATTGCATGCACCTTGTCACCAAGGTCCCTTACGTTAAAGCCTTCCATCGATTCAAGAACTTTGTATTCGGTAAGGGGTTTGTACTCCGAAGATTTGGGAATGGAAACGTACTTGCCTTCAAAGCTCCGGGCCATCCCATCTTTGTAAAATGGTTCTTCCTCGATGCCGAGATGTTCGGCGCCGATGGCGTCGATCAACCCAAATGGGCCTTTCTCCCACCCAAATCCCCACATCATCACATGGTCGAAATCGGCCACGCTATGGCTGATCTCCTGCTTTAGGTAGGCCGCATACCTGAGGGTTGGCACGAGATAGAGTCGCAAGAACTCTCCGACTTCGTCGCGTTCCATCATGGCAAGTCTGATCCGCTCGCCGAGCGGCTTATCCTTTAGCTCAGTCAGCGACTTATAGCCGGATTCGCGCCGCATTCGGTAGGCCATGGTTTGCAGGTCAAACGCGACGAGTTCTTTTCCTTCTTTCTTGTAATAGCCCTGGCCCGCCTTATCGCCGATCCAACCTTTGGAAATCAAAGTAGTGAGTGATTTGGGTGCCTGAAGGGCGCCGATAAACGGATCTGTAGGGCAGCGCTCACGAAGGTGGTTGGCAATGTCCAACATGATATCAAGCCCAACGATATCGTTAAGGCGAAAACTGGCGCTTCGCGGCCTGCCTAAAAAGGGACCGGTAATGACATCGACGTCTTCAATGCACAGCCTCAGCCGTTCCGTTACATGGGTTGCATTGAACATGGACCACATGCCAAACCGGTTCGCTATAAAGCCGGGTGTATCTTTTGCTACAACCACTCTGCGAGCAACCCGTTCCTCTAGGAATTTACTAACTGCTTTAACTGCTTCCGGATCCGTGGTTTGCGTGGGAATAAGCTCAAGCAGCTTAAGGTAACGCGGCGGGTTAAAAAAGTGGGTTCCCATGAACCTTTCTTGGAACGAGGGGCTTAATCCATCGGCCAGCGACCCAATCTCCAGCCCACTCGTATTTGTCGTGATCATGGCTTCGGGGCTGAGAATAGGCTCTATTTCTGCGAAAAGCTTCCGTTTGGCATCAAGGTTTTCGTAAATGGCTTCTACGACCCAGTCTGAATCGGCAATAGAGCCGAGGTTTTCATTGATACTGCCGACGGAAATCGAGTCGGCTTTCTGGTGAGTAAAAAAATGTGGTGGGCGTGCCTGCCGGGCACGATCCAGCCCTGCTTCTGCTGCTTCTAGGCTCAGATCCAGAAGCACAACCTCGAAACCAATATTCGCTAAATGGGCAGCGATTCCGCTGCCCATTGTCCCCGCCCCGATAACGCAAACTTTTTGGGCTTTTAGCCAGTGATCGTATTTCACTTAGCGCGAGAATACCTACTTCTGAAGACCTTCCCCTTTCACTCCGGTGGAGGGGGGAAGGGTTGGGATGGGGTTTCCTTTTTTGGCGAACGATGCACAGAATTATTCAGTTAAACCAAAATTAGTTATGGTTTCGCATGAGCTAAGAATTTCAGGTTATGTCCAGGGCGTTGGTTTCCGGGGGTATATCAAGCAAACTGCCTTCGCGAATGGGATTAAAGGTGAGGCTTGGAACACCGATGCGGGCATCGTTCGGGTCATCGCCCAGCACGAAGAGGAAGGAACGTTGAAAAGGTTTGAAGAGGAGATGTGGAATGGTCCGGGCCGCGTGGATGATGTTAAAGTCGAGGAAGGGCCCAGTCGAGTTTATGCTGATTTTCAAGTAACTGAGACTCGCTAGCTTCCCAACACTCGTGTCGACGAAAAGGCTACCGTTCTTCGAGCAGAACTGGCAAATCTCTGGCTCCATGAATGACCGCTACGACCTCTATCGGCAAGGAATCGGGATTGTAAACGATAAGGTAACGATAGACGGCCCAAAACTTAAGCGGTTTGTCTGTGAGGTCTTCCCGAATATGCCCTGCTTGAGAATGTTCGGCGAGTAGATCGAAAGCTGCATGAAGTTTCCAAAGCACTTTGTCCGCGAAATCAAGGCTGAGCTTCGTTCAAGTACATCATCCCAAATAGCGTCAATGTCCCGGCTAGCCGGACCAGAAAGTCTATACCTGTGGGGCATCGCTCAGGCGCTTCTTGTCTTCAACCCTTTGTCGGGACCGAGCGATAGCCTGCTCGTAAAGCTCGGTCGAGGTATCTTCAACGTAATCGCCGATGGCGAGAGCCTCAAGACCATTTTGTATTTTAAGACGGGCCTCTGTAAGTTGCAGCGATCGAAATTCATCTCGTTCCTGCATCAGCCGGAGTGCTTCCCGCAAAACTTCGCTGGCGGAATTGTAACGACCAGTTTGAACCTTAGAAAGGACGTAATGATCAAGCTCGGGAGTGAGTGAGACATTCATTGGGGCTATTCTTCCTACGGTTATATTATTCCATAAATAGCAAAGAATGACAATGTCTGGTATGACACCCGCCGAGTTGCAATATGTCGGTTATTAATTAGGGCGCCGGGTCCAGTCCCAACGAAGCTACGGAGGACAATAAAGCGTCTTCGGTATCCTTATGTTTTACAATTGAACCCGCAGAACCCTGGTTCTCGTATTATTTGTTATGGATAGTGAGGTGAAGAAGTGAGTTATAACAGCAACTACAGGCCTGGCTCGGTCATGGCGGGGACCTTGGATGACCGCGTTACATTTATTCGAAAGACCTATGCGCATTTGGCTGGGGCCATCGGGTTGTTCGTCTTCTTCTCTTGGGCATTTTTGACGTCCGGAATTAGCAGGTCAATACTGCAGTTCATCGCGGCAGGTCAGTACACATGGCTGTTATTCTTAGGCGGTTTTGCTGTCGTGGGCTACTTGGCTCAGTCGATGGCCAGGGCGGATCGGCCCCTTAGCACGCAATACTTGGGCCTTGGGATTTACACTCTCGGCGAGGCGTTGCTCTTTTCGCCGCTCATTTTGATCGCGGCCCTATACGGGGCTCGGCAAGGCGCTCCTAACGTCTTGGCGGATTCTGCCGTGGTAACGCTTTGCACGTTCGCGGGTTTGAGCGGGTACGTGATCATCTACAACAAGGACTTCTCGTTCCTTGGTGGCTTTCTTGCGGCAGCGATGTTCACTGCCCTTGGCGTTATCATTGTCGCGATCCTGTTCGGCCTAAACCTAGGCGTCTGGTTTAGCGGAATCATGATTCTGATCGCCTCCGTATCAATCCTTTACTCAACATCGAGAGTGCTGAAATATTATCGGTCCGACCAATATGTGGCGGCCGCTTTGGAACTGTTCGCAGCCATCGCGCTCCTATTCTGGTACGTTCTGAGAATCTTCCTTCAGATGAACAGGCGCTAAGCAGATTGCAGAGAAAAGTACAAAAGAAAGAAGTTGAGGTAGACCCTGCTCCACCTCAACTTCTTCCTAATTTGCCGGTTGGGATTTTGGATGAAACGGCCTTTGTGAATGAGGCCGTTTTCAAGCGCCAGGAATATTCAAAGGCCAGATTATTTGACATCGAAGCCCGATCTGTCCTTTTCCAGGGCGTCAAGCTTGCAAACTGTTCGCTCATAGGCGCCAAGTTAGGAGCCCTTCAAATAACGGATGCCCACTTCCTCGATTGCGATTTAAGGAACATGGTCGCTGACAACGGCTCTATCAGCAGAACCCTTCTTGAAAGCAGTTGTCTATCCGGAGTTCAATTCGGCGACGCGATCCTTAAAGACGTCACATTTAAGAACTGCAAATTGGATTTGGCCAACTTCAGCTATGCAACCTTGCTGAACGTGCATTTTCTAGACTGCGCGCTGGAGCAATCGGATTGGGACAGCACCAAGTTCGAGAAAGTGCGATTGGAGAATTGCGTCTTAGCCGGCAGTGTTTTTCACCAATGCCAGATCCAGCATTTGGATCTTCGCTCTAGCCAACTCGCCGGGATCAACGGCATCGCCTTTCTCAAGAGGGTAATTATCGATTTAGACCAGGCAACCGAAATCGCGCCGATCTTGGCAAAGGCTCTCGGCCTGATCATGCGGGACTAAGAAAGTCCGACGCGTCAAAAGAAAATACGACACGTAAACCGGCCGCCGACGCTTAGAATATTACTAAGTGAAACAAATGGTCCATGTAGTCTTCAATGCCGCAGGCTCGGATGAGAAAGAGCGAAGAGTTCAATCATCGATTGCGACGCTCGTCAAAAAACAAGTCTTGTCCAACGTTAAATGCAATTGTGCAAGTTGCCACGTTGTCGTCACCATCGGGGGAGCGTGGCGCACTGGTGAATACGAAGTTAAGGAAATGGCAGGGTGCTGCTTAGATAGTCTTTCGGCCGCTTCCGAAGTCTTAACAAAACCCGAAAGAAAGAGATTTCTTCCTGTAATCACGAGGCCGGTTCTAGCGCAACCACCTTTCGCTGCCGGCTTCAGTGGTGGATCTTTTTCGCTAAGGTAAGTCCGCGTTAGGCAGAGTTTCGAGGTCGAAAGCTGATCTTTCGCCTTTCGCCAAGCGATGGCTTGCGGCAATGCCGATCATAGCCGCATTGTCCGTGCAAAGCTTTAATGGAGCAGCCTGAAACGAGAGCCCAATTTGAGAAGAGGCGGCTGCTAAGCTTTTTCTTAAACTGACGTTTGCAGCGACACCGCCGACCAACGTTATTGCCTTAACGCGGTAAGTTTCCGCAGCCGAAACTGTTTTTTCCGTGAGAACGCTGACGATAGCGTGCTGCACCGATGCCGCCGCATCGCGAATGGAAAGCGCTTCGCCCTCAGTCTGCGTCAGCCGTAGAACGGCCGTTTTGAGGCCACTAAAGCTGAAATGCAGGTTGTCTTTGGCAAGCCCTTTTGGCAATGGATACCTAAGTGGATTGCCGCCATCAGCTTGCTCTTCCATGGATCGCCCTCCGGGATAAGGAAGGCCAAACAATCGGGCCGATTTATCGAATGCTTCTCCCGCTGCATCGTCGATGGTGTGGCCAACGATTTCGTATTCGCCAAGGCCTCGAACAATAACCAACTCGGTGTGCCCACCCGAAGCAATCAGGGCCAAATGGGAGAACGGGACCTCGTTGTCATCGGCAAACGTGCTGAGTAAGTGGCCTTCAAGGTGGTGGACGCCGAGTAACGGAATCGAACGGCTATAGGCAATGGACTTTGCCGCCGTAACTCCCACGCTCAGCGCTCCAACCAGACCTGGCCGGTTGGTGACGGCAACTGCTTCGATATCAGGCATTGGGGTTCCGGCTTCGTCGAGGGCCTGCTGGATTATCGGAAGAACTGCTTCCACATGGGCTCTTGCTGCCGCCTCCGGAACAACGCCGCCCCATTTTTCATGTAGCTTGATTTGGCTGGAAATAACGTTCGATTTGATCGTGGTCCCGACGACCACTGCTGCGCTCGTCTCATCGCATGAAGTCTCGATGGCTAGGATTGGGTGCTGGAACCAACGGTCGCTCACGCGGCCGGGGTCCAAGATTGCAAATCGTGCATCCACATTACGAGAGCGTCTTCGTGGTTGTCCGGATAATAGCCACGTCTCCGCGCAGTGTCCACGTAGCCCAACTGCTTGTAAAGGTTTATGGCCGCTTCATTTCCCGCCCTAACTTCCAGCGTGGAACAGGTCATTCCTTTATCTTGGGCTCGGTTCAAGAGCTGAACCATTAGTGCTTTGCCGAGGCCGTTTCGACGGAATTCGGGGGCAATGGCAATGGTGGTGATATGAGCCTCATCGACGCAAAGCCACAATCCGCCGAAACCGGCGATTTTGGATCCTAGAAAAGCGACGATAAAGACGCTTTGCGGATTGCTCAACTCGTTCTTAAAACTTTTCTCGGACCAGGGAGCGGTATTCGAGTCCTTTTCGATTTCCAGGATTCGAGGAAAATGCGACTCTTTCAGCGGTTCATAGCGAAGAGATCGCAGGTCGACTGTTTCCACGTTTTAGCCTCCTAAGTAGGCTTCTTTCACCTTCGGATTACTTAATAAGTTTTTACCCGAATCGGAAAGGACAATGGAGCCGGTTTCGAGCACGTAAGCTCTATGCGAAATTTCTAAGGCACGGAAGGCATTTTGCTCCACTAGTAGAACAGTTACCCCCTCCGCATTTAGTTCGATAACGATCTTGAATATTTCTGCTACCAAGTTAGGGGCAAGTCCCAAACTGGGCTCATCCAGAAGAAGAAGCTTTGGGCGGGCCATAAGCGCTCTGCCGATAGCGAGCATCTGCTGCTCTCCGCCGCTCAACGTTCCAGCGTTTTGGCGGATCCTTTCTCGAAGCCGTGGAAATCGCCGCATGACTTCGTCCATGTCGGATGAGATTTCTGCGTCTTTTCGCGTGAACGCGCCTAGTTGGAGGTTCTCCAACACAGTCATATTTGTAAAAATGCGCCGTCCTTCCGGAGAGTGGCTGATTCCCCGTTGAACGATTTCGTGAGCGGGTACCGTGTCAATCTGTTCGCCCTCAAGCGAAATGCTGCCCGTTTTTGGCCTTAGTAGACCGCTGATGGTGCGAAGCAGTGTGCTTTTGCCGGCCCCGTTGGAGCCGATAATCGCGACGATTTCGCCCTTCTCAACCTCAATGCTTACATCGTTGAGGGCATGAATAGCTCCGTAAAAGACATTGATATCGCGAATTGAGAGCATCATGGCCGGTTAAGAGTTCTACCTGATTCGCGTTGATTGAATCGCGGCGAAGATCATAAAGCATGATATCGCGGACTAACGCCTTACGCGGATTAGAAATCGGGCTTTCCCAGGCATCGCAAATCCGCGTATTGCCAAGCCTTGCCGCTACCTTTAAGGCAAAAAAGAGAGAAATAAGCCCAAAAGTCCCTTTCTGGCGTTGAGTTAACCAGCTTCACTGCCGACTATTTTGGAGTGGGAAGAAGGAAGAGCAAACCTGAAAACGCACAATCTGTGCTGAGTCATTTTCAGGTAGAGGCATTGTCTAATCGAGGGCTTAAGAGCCTATCGATTAAAAGCAAGCTCATTCTGATCACGACGGTCACGACGACGATTGCGCTCCTCTTTGCTTGCTTCGCGTTTCTTCTCTATGACAAAGCCAACTTCAACAGCTCCACGCGGGAGTTGTTAGAAAGTCAGGCTCACGTGATGGCCCAAGCTAGTGCCGGGGTTGTTTCTGCTCATGATAAGGCAGGCGCGGAAGAGTTGCTATTCTCGTTGAGGGCGATGCCAACCATAAGCCGCGCGGCACTATATGATACGAAGGGCCAAACGCTTTCTACTTATCCGCCCCACATCCATCGTTTTCCGCTGCCCAAAGAATCATTTACGACCCTGAACGGACGGCTACGTATCGTTCTTCCTGTGCAAGTCAGGGGAGTCCAGAAGGGCGAACTCTTTATCGAATCCGATACCAATGATCTGGAGACCAGGCAACACAGCTATCTTGCGATTGTGACCGTTATCGCTTCTTGCACGGCCTTCCTTGTCTTCCTGGTTAGCACCCGGCTGCAGAAGGTTATTTCGGATCCTATTTTAAAGCTTCTGCACGCCATGAGCCTTGTTTCAACGCTCAAGAACTACGGCCTTCGCGTGGACAAATCTAGCGACGATGAAGTTGGCCACCTTGTGGATGGCTTCAACGGGATGCTCTCCGAAATTGAACAACGAGACAAATATCTTAAGGCCGCGAATGAGGACTTGGAAGCTAGGGTTAGCCAGCGAACCCAAGAGCTTGAGCAGGAAGTCGCCGAAAGAAAGAGAGCCGAGGTTGCCTTGGCCGAAGCCAACACGGAGCTTGAGGTTGCCCTTGCTGAAGCGCAAAGCATGGCCGATGCTGCCCGGGCCGCAAGCTTGGCCAAATCCGACTTCTTGGCCAACATGAGCCACGAGATCCGAACGCCCATGAACGGCGTGATCGGCATGACCGGTCTGTTGTTGGAGACGCCTCTGTCGCCCGAACAGCTTGACTTCACCCAGACCATCAAACGCAGCGCCGATTCACTACTTGAGATCATCAACGATATTCTGGACTTCTCGAAAGCTGAAGCAGGGAAGATGCTGCTGGATCAAACGGAAATGGATCTTAAGGCGACTTTGGGCGAAGTTGGCGACCTGTTTGCCCAGAAGGCTCAAGAGAAGCGGCTTGAGATTATTTGCCACGTTGATCCTGCCATTCCGGATGTTTTGCAAGGCGACCCAGGCCGAATTCGACAGGTCATTTCCAACCTTGTAACAAACGCCATCAAGTTCACTTCCCAAGGCGAAGTCGTGATCGAAGCCCGCCTGAAAAACCGAACTCCCTTAACGGCTGTCATCGTTTTTTCAGTGAAGGACACCGGCATCGGAATCCCCAAAGAGCGGCAAGAAGCGGTGTTTGAAAGCTTTACCCAAGCCGATGGCAGCACGACAAGAAAATATGGCGGCACCGGCCTAGGTTTAACGATTTGTAAGCAGCTAACCCACATCATGGGTGGAAGGCTCTGGCTTGAGAGTGACGAAGGCAAAGGCAGCACCTTCTTTGTTGAGTTGCCGCTGCCGATACTTTCGCCCGATTCAGCGGCCGAGCATCGAGAGCCGCTTAAGGCGAGAATTCTGGCTGTATCCGGAAGCGAGACACAGATAAGAACCCTTACGGAACTTGTTGAGTCTTGGGATTGCGTGGTTGTTGCTGCCCGCAACCGGCAAGAAGCGATTTCTGTCATTCATCAGCAACCGGCCGGCGTGCTTTTCCGGGCCATGCTGCTAGATGGCAGCACGCCCGATTTTGACCCCGAGGCCTTTATTGCCGAAGTCCGAACGAAGGCGGGTTACGAAGAGGTGCCAGGCATTCTTCTTACCACCCAGATGGCGGTCGTCGAATCAAGAGCGAAGATATTTAGCGCCGTCGTAGGCAAACCTTGTAGGCAGATCCAGCTCTACAATGCCCTTGCCATAGCTTTGGGTAAGGCCGACCAAGTTGTGAAAGCTACGGCTCGACTTGAACTTGGAACCCTTCCAAAAGGCGAAAAGGCTCGAAAGATCCTGCTCGTTGAAGATAACGTGATTAACCAGAAGGTCGCCATCCAACTTTTAAGCAAGCTCGACTGCGATGTTGAGGTCGCTCCGGATGGCGAAACCGCACTTGAGATGCTCGAAGCAAACAAATATGCTTTGGTGCTCATGGACGTTCAGATGCCGGGTATGGACGGCTATGAAACATCGACCGAGGTAAGACGGCGAGAGCAGGGCACAAATCGCCGGGCCATTATCGTCGCCATGACGGCAAACGCCATGTCTGGTGATCGAGAGCGATGTTTAGCAGCGGGCATGGACGACTACCTTCCCAAGCCCGTCAAACCTGATGAGCTTCAAGACATGCTGGCCAAGTGGCTTGGTTCCGTGGAATCTGAAATTGAGGAAGAAAAGGCGCCCGCGCACACTTCCGGCCCAGGTGCTCTTCAAACCTTCAACATGAGCCAGCTCTCCGAGGCTCTACATTTCGAGCCCGATTTCATTCACGACTTGCTAGAAGAGTTCTGGCGAACGGCGCCAACCTTGGTAACGAAACTACGCGCGGCGGCAGAAGCGACAGATGTCAACACCGTTACTTATCTTGCCCACACTCTAAAGGGAATGTGCAAAACAATTGGCGCCGAAAGACTGGCCGATCTTTGCGAGAATCTTGAGGATCGCCAAGGCGATGAGAGCCTTGAAAACATTAAGATAATGGCCACCCATTTGGAACCGGAAATCGCCGCACTTAGAAAAGAGTGCGATTTCCGGTTCTCAAATAACGACGCGGCTTAGTTGACTCCGGCTAGCGCTTCGTGGTGCTCAAAGTGTTCGCTTGCCGCCTGAGTCAGGGTCGTAAAGTGAGCCCCCTTGCTTCGGAAGTAACGAATTGTCTGAATAAGATCATCCGCTGAGTCGTGATAATCCCTAAGGCCGATGCAGATTACTTCGCGGTCCATATTCGCCTCAAAAAGCGGTTTTAGGGCATGGAATCCGGTGTGCAGATAAGCGTGGACGCCCTCATGGGTTGCAATCGGTACGTGCAGGATTCGATTGGTGCCTGGCTTTGTGAGCTCACTGGGATCGGAATGGTAAGGCTCGTGCGGAGCGCCCGTCCAATCCACAAACATCTTGTAATCGGCATCGGGCACTACCGAACTATCGACCAGGATTCCCATTTCTTCCAGGTATTTCACGTCCGAAGGAAGCAACGCGAAGCCGCCAGCCCTAAAGCTGGTCGCTTTAATTCTGTGTGACTTCAGCGTATCTTTCGCGATCCACATGATGTCGCATCGCTCTTTCTCGTCCTCGACGTAACCGCGCTCGTTCTCAAAGTTCACCTTCATCCCAAGCTCGTGCCAGTTAGGGATCTTGTGGACGTATTCATGATAATAAAGATCGGTGTTCGCGTTCGGGTCTTTGCGCGATACGTGAATAAGCCAGGTCGCGGGAACGAACTCGTTCTCCAAAATCCGGATGTATTCATTGGTAAAGCACCGATCGTGATGAGCACCTTCGCAGTCGATCGTCAAGACAACGTTTGGCATATTTCTTAGGGTTCTCCTTGAGTCATGGTGATTCCGCTTTGAGTCGCTGTGAGCGTGTAACGCTTACCCAACAGGCTGAAATTTTTAAAAGTGACGCGGTTCCACTCTTTAGGCAAGTGGGGCTGAATGGTCAGCCATTCTTTTCCGTTCAATCTGTGCCTCCATGGGGCGTGCACGTCATTTTGCAAGTCTATCCTAAAACCTAGAAAGCCGTACAATACTGTTTGCAAACATCCGGCAGCGCCGGTTTGAAAGTAGGTTCTATCCTTTCCGCGGATCTCACCGAATAGGCCGAGCGGGTTCAAAAAGTCTTTCCAACTTTTCTCCCATTCTTCATACGCCGGTTCGTTTGAGCCTGCTCGGGCAAGGATGAGGGCCTGAACCGAATCGGTCATGGCCGGTCCAAATTTGTTTGTTTTCGGCGGGAATCTTTCCATCATGATCGCTTCCTGCTCTTCGGCCGTTTTGTTTTGGACAGGGTAGATGGCCAGCACGGCATCGGCCTGCTGATAGTTTCTAACTGGATCGTTATCATAAGTTAGCAGGCTTTGTGAATCATGTGGCAAGAAGTAACGCAGCTTGGAGTTGGTGATATCCGAGAGCCATTGGGCAAGAGCGTTTGTGTAGAGATCGTCATCGCCTACGTGGTATTCGTCAGGGCCTTTGACCTGTCGAATGTGGAGCATTTTGCCGCCGTTGGAAGCAATGCCTTGATAGTAACGCGAGGCTCCCGCCAGAACACTTGCGACCGGGTACTTAGACGCGAGACCGAGTTCGGACGCCTGGTTCAACATGAAGGCGACGTCTCCCGTAATATGCTGTTCATTTTGCAATGCGCGAGGCGCTAGCTCTTCGAAAGTTTCGGCTGATTCCCAAGGGAAGAAAACTACTCCGGTTTTGTTGTAGTAACCATTTTTGAGCCGATAGTTCGGAATCACGGAGGCTGCTTTAGGATCAGTAAAACATAAGGCTGGAAACATCCACGCATCTGCATCCCAAAAGATGTGGCCCTTGTACAGGTTGCTGCTAAGACCCAATGGGTTGAAGTCCGGCCACTTTTCGGCGCTCGCACTTGCCCGCAGATAAAATAGCCAGCTGTGAATGGCCTCTTGGTCTTCTACTGGGCCATCGATTACGATATCGGTTTGCCATCGCTTCGCCCAAGCCGAATTGGATTGATCCCGAACCGTTTCAAACGTGTTCGGCATCGTTTGCCAGGTTGCCCCAGGCGAAAAATCCCAAACTTGCTCAAACGTGAGTTGGTGATGAGGAGGAGCTATCCCCCGGATATGCAAATCGGCGCAGCCGAAATCGTGGCCGTTCGGCAGCCGAACCTCGGTGAGACCATTTTCGATGCCTCCCAAAAGTTGAACGCGGTAAGCCTGGATGAAAGGCGTTGTCCCCGCTATGTCGAGCTCGGTATGAAGGCCTGGTTGCGTTTCGTCGCACTCTAAAGTGGCCCGTTCGCTGGATTCGATATCCCAGCGTTGGGCAATGACGGCGCGAGTTGGACTGCACACCTGCTGGCACTTTACGGTGAGATTGGGCTGAGTCCACGAAGTGGTCAGAACCCCAGACTTCATATTCAGTGTTTGGCTGTATTTGTCCGCTGTAGCCAGGTCAAACGCGCTCCACTTTTGCTGCAGCGGGTTTGGCAAATCGATGATGTTCTGGTGCGAGTTATAGGCTCCTGGCAGTAAGAAACCAGGCACGGCTCCCGTTCCATCGCGCTTGATTCGAACGCCCAGAAAGCCGTTTGTTAAATAGGCCGGTACAGTCGTGGCCTTGTCATCGCACTCTAAAATCCATGGGTCTGCTTTTGTCGTTGCGACGGGCGCATGCACACGAGTTTGTTGACAGCCGCAAACGATCAAGCCTAGCAAAAAGAGAGCGATTATTCGCTCGAACTTAAGCAGTTAGAGGTTGGCCCTGGGCATCCGGAAGCCCTCCGGTCAAGATCATTACAAAATCAATCAGCGCCCAAATCGCCACAACGATGTTTGGAATGAAAAGCAGCACCCATCCAAAAAGGAACATTAGCAGCATGGCCACCCCGATCGTTGTGTAACCGAGATAAAACCGGTGAATGCCAAGACCGCCCAAAAAGATCGCAAATAGCGCGGCCGCAATCTTACTTTTTGGCATGTAGGGCGAAATGCTCGAATAAGACGTCGGAGGCTGTGAATACGAGTTGGCAAACGGCGTAGGTTGCTGATAGCCGTACGGCGACCCAGCAGGCGGCTGTCCGTAAGGGGAGCCCTGAGACTGGCCTTGCACGATCTGAGGCGGTCCCGGGAAAATCCCGTAAAGATCCTGCAGATCTGCAGCGCGCATCGTACGTCCGGAAATCCCGTCGATCACGTTCGTGTCCGGCGTCACCCGCCCCTGAATGCACCAATCCTTTAGGGTGGCCACATCAACTGGCCCGTAAGTCTTGCCATCCTGCGCTATTACGGAAAACATAATCCCTCTTAGATTATAACGGCGCTCGAAAGATTTGGTTGTATTGATTTGGGCCTTTTGCCACCGTGAGCCAACACTAGAAACGGACGGCCTTCAACCTGGTACCCTCTCGACTCCGATGAGTTTTCTCCAGCGCACGCAATCTTGTGGTGAACTGCGTTCCAAGAATGCCGGGACACAGGTGGTTTTGAACGGGTGGGCACACCGCGTTCGGGATCTTGGCGGCCTCTTTTTCGTCGATCTTCGCGACCGAACTGGCATCGTGCAACTGCTTTTTGAACCCGGTCTTTTTAAGAATCTGGCCGACATTCGCAACGAAACCTGCCTGAGCATTTCCGGCGATATTCGCATGCGCGATGAGAAGACCCGGAACGCCAATATCGTCACGGGCGAGATTGAGGTAGTCGTCACCTCCTACAGCATTCTCAGCCCTTCGAAGCCGTTGCCATTCCCAATCAGCGATGAAGAGCAGATGGCGAGTGTTAACGAAGAGCTTCGGATGAAGCACCGCTATTTGGATCTTCGCCGGCCCGCTATGTACCGAAAGCTGGCGCTTCGAGCGGCTGCAATCACCAAGATTCGGTCCTATCTGGATAGCCGCAGTTTCTTAGAAGTCGAGACGCCGATCATCACCAAGTCCACGCCGGAAGGCGCCCGCGACTATTTGGTGCCTTATCGATTGGAGCCAGGCAAGTTTTACGCCTTGCCGCAAAGCCCCCAGCAATACAAGCAGTTGCTCATGGTAAGCGGAATCGAGCGCTACTACCAAATTGCCAAATGCTTTAGGGACGAGAGCCAACGTAGCGACCGCCAACCGGAGTTCACTCAGCTCGACTTGGAGATGTCTTTCATCACCCAGGAAGATGTTCTGCAACTTGCCGAGGGTCTAACCCTGAGCGTGATAAACGAGCTTATTGAGGAGTTCAAGCTGGAAAAGGACCCCGTTCAGGACTTTACGCGCTTAACCTACGACGAAGCCATAAACCTTTACGGAACCGATAAGCCCGACTTGCGCTTCGGGCTGCAGATTTTTGATATCACCGATGTGGCCGAAGCGAGCGATTTCAGCGTGTTTAAGAGCACGGTGGAAGGGGGCGGCATGGTCCGTGGGGTCCGTTATCCTGGCGGGGACAAGCTTTCTCGCAAGGAAGTCGGCGAGTTGGAGGCGTTTGCTCGGGAGTTTGGCGCGAAAGGGATGGCAACCATCGCGGTCACCGAAATGGCCACCGAAGAAAGCGCTCACACGACGCCTTCCGGCTTAGGCCTTCGCGGCAGCATTGTGAAGTTCTTCAAGCCCGATGAACTGAACAGGATCATCGAGTTGAGCGAGGCGCAGCCGGGCGATCTGCTCTGCTTCATCGCCGACGGATACGCTGCGGGCAACAACGTTTTGTCTCGCTTGCGGAACGAGATCGGAGATCGAGCGGGTTTGCGCAACCCTCGGAAACTGCATTTCTGTTGGGTGCTGGATTTCCCCCTGGTGGAGTGGGACGCGGCCGCCAACCACTGGACGCCGATGCACCACCTGTTTACGGCGCCAAAGGACGAGGACCTGATCTACATGGACTCCGACCCGGCACGCATGCGCGCGGACTGCTACGACATCGTCTGCAACGGCACCGAGTGGGCTTCGGGCTCGATTCGAATCCACCAGGCGGACGTTCAATCACGCGTGTGTTCGCTGATTGGTTTGAGCGAGGAAACTCAGCTGGAAAGGTTCGGCCACATGCTGGAGGCTTTCAGCTACGGCGCCCCGCCCCACGGCGGAATCGCTCCGGGCATCGACCGGTTAGTGATGCTGCTAACTGACGACGAGAACATTAGGGAAGTGATGGCGTTCCCGAAGATCGGCAACGGCTTTGATCCGATGATGGACGCGCCGAGCACGGTTGACGCGGCTCAGTGGGTCGAGTTGGGTTTGAGATTGGCGAAGTAGTTTCAGCGCATACCGGTAAACTTCAACGGTGAATGCCCCATGCGTAGACGTTCTGCTCAGCACGGGCGAAATTGTCCCCCTAAAGACCTTTTACGAAACCCAGCGCCTGGCCCTGGTTTTCCTTCGCCATCTCGGCTGCGTGTTCTGTAAAGAGCATGTAGCCCAGCTAAGGCCGCTAAAGGACGATAACATTGTCTTTGTCACCCTCGGCACGCCCGAGCAGACAGAAGTCTTCCGCAAGCGTATGAAGTCTCCGCACAAGTTCATTTGCGATCCCGAGAAGAAACTCCACGCCTATTTCAATCTTCGCCGCGGCGGCTTGGCGGAGTTTATCAACCCTCATGTGATTGCACGCGCGATTGGGGCCATGCTTCACGGTTACTTGCAAGGAATGCCTTACGGCGATGCGGCCCAACTGCCCGGGGTTTTCATCATCGAAACGGACGGCACCGTTACTTGGGAGCAGCGTTCCAAAGATATTTCGGATACACCGCGCGCCCCAGAAGTCCAGGGGAAGCTACGGCCGGTTCAGGAAGAATCCTGATTGGCGAGGGAAAATAACCCACGGCCGGGTGATTTTAATGTTCGCCTTAAGTTCGCTTAAATCCAGTGGCGAACCGTCGGCATAGCGAATATCGGCGCCCAATTCCTCGTTAAAGAGCAGGCACGGGGCGATATCGTATAGCCTCTCCCGAATCCCGATTAGTCCCCGATATCGCTGGCAGGCGGTGAAACAGCCATCGATCACAAAAGCTCCTGCGTGACGCATTTTGCCGGGCAGCTTGTCGCAGGCCTTTAAGACATGATCGTTATAGCTGACCAGTTCGCAAGGTCGTATTTCGCCTGGCTCGATTTTGGCTAATTGATGGCCGTTACAAGTAACTCCGTGACCCCGGGCGCTGAGGTAAAGCTCGTTTAGGTCCGGCAGAAAGACCGACCCAAACTGAATCTGGTTATCAACCAACAGGGCAATGCTTACTCCCCAAAGCGGCGAGTGAAAAGCGTAGTTACTGGTTCCATCTATAGGGTCCACCAGCCAAAGTCCCTGCGGAGTTTGCTCGCTGAATCCGTATTCTTCGCCCCAAACGGCCGCGCCGTCCACCATTTTGCAAAGCTCACTTCGCAGAAACCGTTCAACTTCTTGGTCGCCGTTGGTGAGAATGCTGCCGTCTGGCTTGATCTGGCGGTTGAGACGCTTGCGTGCTTCTTGGGCAATTCGCCCTCCCTCCCGGGTGATTTCGGCTAGCTTGGGGAGGAGATCCGCGTAGTCGGACACGGGCAAGATTATACTCGGGTCGTTAGAAGGGTCGAAGGTCGAAAGTCGAAAGTCGGAGGGGCCAACACAAATAAGCATAGGACGCAGAAGCTAGATCGGTCCCCGCGGTTCACATTTCCGTCATTCGACATTCGACATTCGACCTTCGACCTTCGACCTTCGACCTTGGACATTCGACCTTCGACTTTCGACTAAGTCACTAGCCTTGCCTCCCGACCGCCATTGAGGGTATAAATAACACCTAACGCGGGAGTAGCTCAGTGGTAGAGCTTCTCGTTGCCAACGAGAAGGTCGCGGGTTCGAATCTCGTCTCCCGCTCCAGTTATTTCAAAGGCCGCCAAATCGGGCGGCTTTTTTGTTTTTCGAATCGAGCGAGCGGTAAACACATGGCCACCCCGATAGAGAATTGGGCGCGAAATCTCACATACCAGGCCAAGAACTTAGTGGTTCCAGCGTGTTTGGAAGAACTGCAGGAGATTGTTGATCGCAGCGAAAAGGTAAAGGCGCTTGGCACAAAGCATTCCTTTAGCTCAATTGCAGACACAACTGGGACACTTGTGTCTCTTCAGAATTTCACGGCGATCAAAGAGATCGACGTTTTTGGTAAAAGGGCTGTCGTCGAACCCGGCATCACTTACGGCAAGTTCAGCCAAGAACTGCATCGTTACGGTCTCGCCCTGCATAATTTGGCTTCATTGCCTCATATATCTGTTGGAGGCGCGGTTGCAACAGCGACTCACGGGTCCGGCGACGCCAACGGTAACTTGGCAACCACCGTGTCCGAATTGAAGATCGTTCTCGCAAACGGTGAAGTGATGTCGCTAGCCCGCAATGATGAGTATTTCAACGCTGCCGTGGTAGGTTTGGGCGCGCTTGGAATAGTGGTTGAAATGACACTGGACCTCCTTCCCGCGTTCGAGATGAGCCAGGTTGTTTACGAGAACTTGCCGTTTCAACAGCTCGAACAGAACTTCGATGCCATCACCTCAAGCGCGTACAGCGTGTCTTTGTTTACTGACTGGAAAGGTCCTGAAATCAACCAAGTTTGGCTCAAAGGAAGAGTTGATAGCTCCGCTTTCCCCCAGAGCCTCTTTGGGACCAACGCAGCCAAACGGCAGGTTCATCCGGTGCCAGGGATGCCAGCCGAGTTCTGCACCGGCCAGTTAGGCGTGCAATGCCCATCGCACGAAATACTTCCGCATTTTAAAATGGCGTTTACGCCAAGCAGTGGGGAAGAACTTCAGACCGAGTATCTGGTTTCGCGCAAGGATGCCGTTTCTTGTTTGCAGGTTCTGGCGCCATTTGCTAAAGAGATAGCAGATCTACTCCAGATTTGCGAGATACGGACCATGGCGGCCGATAACCTCTGGCTGAGCCCCTCCTATCATCGCGATTCGGTGGGCATCCACTTCACGTGGAAAAAACACCCGGAAGCCGTTCGATATCTTCTTCCTAAAATCGAAAAGGCTCTTGCTCCTTTTCAACCGCGCCCTCATTGGGCGAAGCTGTTTCGAATATCGGGAATCGAGTTAGAGCAGCGATACGAAAAGATGGATTCATTTCGACACCTCGCAACCAGTCTAGACCCCAACTTCAAGTTCAGAAATGCGTTCTTGGAGCACGCGATTTTTGCGTAACGGCCAATTCTGCGGCCTGGGCTCCCATTGGTTACTTCTAGATTGTGTGTTCCAGTTGTGCGGCCCTCATCGGCAGGCTTCCACAAACCAAGGTTCGTAGGCTTGCTGGAGTAAGGTTACAGACGCAAAACCGGTTAGAGCACCTAATGCCTTCTTGTCATGGTAGAACCCGGAATTTGAAACTTTGCCGGCGAGCAGAACACATAAGCCTCGCCCGTTGTTGGATCGGGAACGGGACCCGGCACATCAGCAATATTTCTAGCGCCTATTCGCCACCAGTAGGTTGGGCTGGCAGGGACCCCATTTGCCGTTAGGAAATCCTGAAGAAGCTCGTTTATCTTGGTAGGTTGTAACGATATGCTCTGATTATTGGGGTTTCCGGTAACTAGCGGAGGAGAAGTGTACGTTGTCGCTTTGGGAAACTGCGGCGCGTTGGATATTTGCAAAACGTATTGAACGGTTATCGGCGCTGTACCAACCAGGCTTGAAAAAGTGAAGGGAACAAACATATATACGTTTTGACCATCCGCCGGGCTTATCAGGGAGGTGGCACCGAGGGGGGTCGCTATTCCGGAAGCTATAGGGGCGGTTTCATAACTGCACGCTCCGGAAGTGTAAACTTCTTGAACAGTGTATGAATAGGGTACGCCCGGAGCGATTCCAGTTGCCGTACCCGCGGTGCTCGTTGCCGCAGAACATGCCCCCGCCGCTGATTGTATGAGCGGAGCGCTGTAATAGTTGAAATTTCTGCTGTTGGTGTCGTCGTACGCAAACGATTGAGCTGAAGTCGATACCTGCGTTGGGGGTGAATCCGCTGCATAATTCCGGTAAATAACATATTGAATCCCGGCAGCATAGGGCCCCGACGGAAAATTGGCAAATGTCAATTTTATAGCCGGACCGCCGGAATTGTCCGGGTAATTCGTTGCTTGGGCGACCACGGTGGGGGCTGAGGCCAGCGAAGCAGGCTGCGAACCGCCTCCGCCGCACGCCCCACCGAAGAAGGAAAAGCCGGCGAGAAGGACTGCGGAAGCGCCCAAAGTCTTAAGTGTTTTCCTGATGGGTTTTGACATCATATTTTGCTATTATGCGAATCCAGTAACAACATACCCGTTTGTCTCGGCACAACCTGCTGTTAAGGAAAAAGCGCCGGATTCAATCAGAGCCCGGCGCAAAAACAAATTAGCTTAGTGCTTCTTGTTGTTGACCATGACGTTCAAGGTCGTCTTCGTCTGAATCCTCGGAACCGGACTTCCCGCCGCAGCCGCTGATCCGGGGCCGTAGCCAACCATGTTCAGCATCATGAAATCGGAGTTCGCAAAGATCCCTGCCGGGATCGTCATCTTAGTCGAGTCACCCGGCATAAAGATATGCTTGGAAACGGCGTCGTTCACGGCTGCCATTTGCATATAGTCCGTGTTGCCCAGCAGAGTATCGTTAAACACGTCTGACGATGACCAGATGATGAGGGTGCTCTTGCCCTCAAAGCCGATAGCCTTGGCGTATTGGCCGAGGGCGTTCGGGATTTGGTTCCACTGGAACGCAAGGGCGGCATCGAGCGCCGGTTTTTGGCTAAGATCCGGCGACGTCATCGTGATCGGTGCAAGAAATTCGACATTCGCAGGCGCATCAATGGTGCAGTTTCCTGCAAAGCTCGTGTTCAGGTTAAAGGTGCCAACCATCGAGGCGCCGTCCGGAATCTCGCCTGGCTGAGATTCGGTTGGCCAATAGCCGGTCGTCCAGCCATCCTTATAGAAGTAGTTGGCTCCGCCCGTGCCGCCGCCCATCATCGAGGCCATACCTCTCATGTGCGAGCCCATTTCCATTTGTTGAGCGGGCGTCATTGTTCCAAAATTGTAGATCTTTGGTTGGCCCGGCTGAACTGTATCCGAAGAGCCCCAGTAAATCTTGATCGTGAAATCCGGCGGTTTGACATTATCACTAATGCGAGGAAATCGATTTTACACTTAAGCCGAAATAACTTCCGCGCCAATCTCCTTCAGTCTTCGATAATTAATCGACCGATCTGAGACCCGTACTTTCCGTCCGGCCTTCAGCGCTAGTTTTGCCAACTTCTCCATATTGCCCGTAGGTGCGATCTCGACAAAATCCAACCGTCGGCTAAGGCAAGCGACTAACCGATCCCTGACTTGGTTGTTGACCCCAGAAAACTTGGCCTCCGGTCGAAACGGCGAAATCACCAAGTCCGTCGAGGGATCGAACTGATAACGCCAAAGACGCGCGGCCCGAAACGGCTCGTCCTTTAAATCAGGACCCAAAACCTCAAACAAGCCCCTATCCAAGCACAAAATCCGCGGCGCGCCCCAGCGTAAAGGAACCAAGGCAGCGCGCTGAAATTCCGGCCGGTTGTCGCTGCTAACCAAAACTTCGCCCTTCAAAACGCCATCTTCAGTCAGTTTTTCAATCTCGTCCAGACCGGCAAGGGAAGTGTTCCGCGAACTCAAAACCGAATAAGTGTTCGCGCTCAGCAGCTTATGGTTTCCATAAAAGAAGAGCACATTTGGCGGATCGGGATCCATTTCCTCGATCATCGTCGGATAGTGGGCGTCAGCCTGGGTAACCAGCGTAACCCCAAGAGCAACTAGCCGCTTCTGCTCCTCCAAAATCTTGGCCGCACCTGCTTTGCCGGAAGCAGCAATGCGCTCCGCCGCATCGGCCCGCAATCCGTATTCCTCGCGTAGTGCCTCGGGAGATAAAGACAAGAACGCCTCCGGTGAACGCGAAAGCATATCGTTTCGGTTGAGCACCCGCGTGACGGTGCGCCCGCCGATGCCGGGAGTAAGAGTCAGATAGAGAGCAAAATCCCGTCGCGTCATTTCCGCACTAAATCAATGGCAGCAAGTAGCAACTTAACCACAACAGAAGCATTCTTCTGCATCTCTTCCACCACTTCCTCGTGGCTGAGCGGCATGTCCTCAATTCCCGCTGCGAGGTTGGTTACAAGGGCCAAACAGGTGTATTCAATGCCTGCTTCGTGAAGCAGAATCGCCTCGGTCGAGGCGGTCATTCCAACTACGTCCCCGACATGGGTTAGGAGCGTTATCTCGTGTGGTGTTTCGTAGCGGGGGCCATTCTCGCAAATGTAGGTCCCTTCCGGCTTGACATCCAAACCCATCGTTGCCGCCGCCGACAGAATAGCCGCACGCCCTGAAGGAGAAAATGGCCAAGTGAAATCTGTGTGAACTACATTGCTATCAAACATGGTCTGGTGGCGTCCAGTGAGATCTAAAAAGTCAGAGCACGCCACCAGAGTTCCCGTGAGCCAATCTCGGCGCAGACTGCCGACAGCAGCCGTAGAAAAGCAGTAACGAACCCCCAGCTTTTTCAAGCCAAGAGCTATGGCTTTGTAGTTGACCCGGTGGGGTGGCACTTTGTGCCCCGCGGAATGCCTGCTCACCAGCAAAATATCGCCGCCTTCGTGCGATATCACCTTGCCCGCAAGTTGGCCTTCGGGAGTTGGTACGTGAAGGGAAGAACCCTTCATTTGGGCGAGCACATCGCCCACGCCGGTGCCCCCTATGATCGCCACATCGATCTTCATGCTTCGGAGGATTATGCAATATGGAGCGGGGCAGTACACTTAGAAACGATGACGTTACGCGAAGTTCTGCACGCCCATATCCCAACTCTGACCCTGGAGAGCACCGTCCGCGATGCGGTGGATAAGATGGACGTTTACCAGTTTCCCGCGCTCGTCATCGTGGACCCGGAGATGCGGCCGCTGGCTGTGGTCACGGAAGGCGATCTTTGCCGAGCGGTTACGGTCTCGGACAACCTTGTCCGCATGTCCGAGCAACTGGCATATATTTATTCAAGCAAAGAACCGACCACGGCCACTGCCGATACGGAAATCGGCGATGCGTTTCATAAGATGCTGGGCAGCGGGCTAACTATTTTGCCGGTAACAGAAATGGGCCGATTAACAGGCATCGTTTTGCGCGTAGACCTTATGCAGGCCATGCTTATCGATGTGCAAAGCAAGGCGTAGGAGATATCGATGATTGAAGAGGGCGACCAGTTTCCAGATTTTTCGTTGCAGGACCAGGCGGGTGTCACTCACTCACTAAATGACTTGAAAGGCGCCAAGAGCGTGATCTATTTCTATCCGAAGGACGACACGCCCGGCTGCACGGTTGAGGCTTGCAACTTCCGCGATAACCTTCCTAAATTTGAGGGCGTTAAGGTTTTCGGCGTGAGCCCGGACGACGCCAAATCCCACAAGAAGTTTGAAACGAAGTTCAACCTGAACTTTCCTTTGCTGGCCGATACAGATAAGTCTTTAACGGAAAAGTTAGGCTTATGGGTTGAAAAGAGCATGTACGGCAAGAAGTACATGGGCGTCGACCGCACCACCTACTTGCTGGACGCAAATGGCAAGATCGAAAAGATCTGGCGGAAGGTGAAGGTTGACGGTCACGCCGATGAAGTGCTGGCAGCGGCGGGAAAGTAATCAGTAAACAGTAAACTAAAACTAATGCCTTCCAACCCTAAGAAGATGACCGCGCCGAAGCTGCGCGCCATGAAAGGCGGCGCAGCCAAAATCGTCTGCATTACCGCATACGATGCGGTGATGGGCGCGCTCGCCGACGAAGCAGGAGTTGACCTGGTCCTCGTGGGCGACTCCATGGGCAATGTCATCCTTGGCATGGAGAGCACAATCCCCGTCACTCTCGAACAGATGGTCCACCACGTAACTGCCACAAAGGCGGGCGTGAAAAACGCCCTGCTGGTTGCCGACCTCCCATTCGGCACTTACCAATCGGGCATCTCCCAAGCCGTGAACTCGGCCGTGGCATTGGTTAAAGCAGGCGCGGAAGCAGTGAAGTTGGAAGGGACCTATACCGACGAGATCCGTGCCATTATCAAAGCCGGCATTCCCGTCATGGGCCATGTCGGCATGACGCCACAATCGCTCAATAACTTTGGCGGGTTCAGGGTACAGGGCAAAGGCGACCACGGATCCGAAGTGATGGAAGCGGCCAAAGAAGTGGTCGAAGCTGGCGCATTTTCTATGGTTCTTGAACTCATTCCAGCGGCGCTCTCGAAAGAAATTACCTGTGAAGTCGATTGCCCGACCATAGGTATCGGCGCTGGCGTAGACTGCGACGGCCAGGTTCAAATCTTCCACGATATGCTCGGCCTTAGCCCCTTCAAGCTTAAGCATGCCAAGGTTTATTGCGAAGCTGGCGAGCTCATGAAAAAGGCAATTCAAGAATACGCAGGCGAGGTTCGTAAAGCCGGTTTCCCGACCAGCGAGCATAGCGTTTGAAGGTTTATCGAACCATCCCCGATCTTCAATTGGATCGTTGCAAAAGCATCGCTCTTGTTCCGACCATGGGTGCGTTTCATGAGGGGCACCTTGAGCTCATGCGCAAGGCGAAAGACCTTGCTGATATCGTTGTTGTCTCACTTTTTGTAAACCCAACGCAGTTCAAACCCGGGGAAGATTTTGAGAAATACCCCCGCGATGAAGTGCGCGATTTCGCGCTTGCCGAAACCGTCGGCGTTGACGTCATGTTCACCCCTACCACGTCTGAGATGTATCCATCCAAGGAAACCTTCATCCATGTTGGCGAGGTCACCGAACTCTGGGAGGGCCAGTTTCGACCAGGCCATTTTGGTGGGGTAGCCACCATAGTGGCAAAGCTATTCAACATAGTTAGACCCGATATTGCTGTTTTTGGCCTGAAGGACTACCAGCAGTGCTTAGTTCTATCCCGTATGGTAAGGGACCTCAATTTCCCTACCAAGCTGGTCTTGGAAGAAACGGTGAGGGAGGCCGATGGCCTCGCCATGTCCAGCCGCAATAAATATCTTTTCCCAGAGGAAAGAAAAGCTGCAAACCAACTCTACGCAGAGCTGAATCGAATCAAGTCGGAACTGGCCGCAGATTCAAACGAGAAAGAGATTCAGCAGAATATTAATAAAAGTGCAACAAATCTAACCGCTATTGGATTTAGAATAGATTATCTCGAACTCGTTGAGGCAGAAACACTGAAGATAGCCCGATCTATAAAAAACACTCGGTTAATTGTGGCGGCTAAGCTTGGTAATACCAGGTTAATAGACAATATCGCGGTTGGTTAATCGGGCGGCGGTATTCGCTAAAACGGAATAAGGTAGTCGTTTTGTACCACTCGTTCCTGTGTTGTGGATTCATGCCCAAAGCTGGGCGGAGAGCAATGAAAAGAAATGTTCGGAACGTTAAAAATAGCCTGAAGTTTAAGGCGCAGCCCAGGCCCGGTCTGATCTCCGTGAAGATCGGGACGAGGAAATACACCGTCCCCGGCGATGCGAGGATGATCACCAACGGCAAATATATTTTTTTATCGTTTCCCGCCTGCTCGGAGCTTTTTGAAATTAAAGGCAAGGATCTGGTGGGGATGGAACCCGAAACCGATGCGACAGAGGCCTATGCCCTTCTGAATCCAAGCAAGAAGCGCACTCGCCGTAAAGCGCATTCCGCCCCCCTTCCCGAAGAAGTTGCGGAAGCGCTAAAGAACATTCCACCTGGCTATAAGATTGGATATGGTCCGGAAGGAACCCCGCGATTGGTGCGTAAACGCAGCCGTGGCAGCCTGATGTAGCTCAACCTGAGGTAAATTCCTTAGTCGTCCCGTTTCGGGACGCGTGTAGGATGCCGATGTAGCTCAGGGGTAGAGCAGCTGTTTTGTAAACAGCGGGTCGCGAGTTCGAATCTTGTCATCGGCTCCAGGTCTGCACACTATTTACACACTAACCATGGGACTGTTGAGCCTTTCGCCGGAAACCAGCAGTAACCGCGGTGAATACGCGGTGATTACATGGTATATTGATTGTAGGTCAAGCCAATGCTCATGAAACTACCAAAACAGGGGAACAGCAATATTCTTCGGGTTACCCGAGAGATGAAGCGTTACCTCGGTGTCGCCGATACTGAAACAGTCACGGTGGACTTGGAATATGAAAACGGAGCGATCGTGCTTCGCAGACCCAAAGGTAGGTCGTTTCAAGAGGCCGCTGATGCCACTTTCGTGCAGTTCGACAACGCGCTCAAGAATCTTTCCAAGTGACCTTTGAGCCCATCTTTTTGACTGTCGACCAAGTTTTGACGCTACATCATCGTGCCATTGTTGCTTACGGTGGAGGCGCGGGACTTCTCAACGCTAACTTGTTGGAAAGTGCCGTGATGTCTCCGCAAGCAACCTTTGGAGGAGCATATCTCAATGAAACGCTCGAGCAGTTTGCTGCCGCTTATTGGCTGTCTCTTACGGTGAACCATCCGTTTGCAGACGGCAATAAGCGAACCGCTCTGGCCGCTTGTTCTACTTTTCTGCGGATGAACGGATACTACCTTGACGTCTCCGAGATTGAAGCGGAACTAATCACATTGGCGCTGGCAGACGGCACTATCAAGGACAAAAAAGAACTTCTAAAACGATTCTCTATCTCAGCGATCTCGAATTAATCCTTCCGAAACCCAATCTTCTCCAATGCCGGCTTAATCTCCGGATTGGACATAAACGCTTTCCAAATAGACCCTGATCGGTAGTTCTCGATCATCACCGCGATGGGAGCTTCGTTCAGCGCCATATAAGATTCCTCGTACCAATCCTGAGTCTGATTGAACCCATCGTGGAATCCATAAATGCCCCAGACCCGATCACCCAAATCCCGATAGAAATGCTTCAGAGCCTTCATAGATTCGACGGGCGTATAGGGCATCGAAGATAGTGCCGCAGAACAAGTAATCGTTCCGTTATCGTCGCGAGGCAATGGACGACCACCGTGGGCATTGATGCCAGCCGAACGACCCCAGGAGTCGTCGCCATAACCCACAAACCCGAGAGGGTTCGCCACCGAATAGTCGTGGCTAATTAAGGCTATAGCTCGGTTGTTTTTAAAGTAGTCCGTATAGGCGTCGTGCTTGTCCCGTGGGTCAAAGCCCATAAAGGAGAAGTGCGTAAAGAAAAGCTCCGCGCCGTTGCCTTCGCCAACGTCCAACTTGTGCCCGAAATAGGTGTTGCCGTTCGTGTAGTGGTCGCCCTGTGTAGTTCGACTCCAGTTCTCCCGGTATTGAACGGCCAAAGGCGATTGGCTCGCCCAGCCGTTATGATAGAGGCTCGCGGATATCGGGTGGGTTGGAGAAGCGATTCCAAGCAGGTAGCAGATCATCGTCTCGTTCCAGCCGATTAGGGGGTGATGAATGTAAAACCCATAATCGGGCGACCAGTGCCAGTAGAGAAAGTTGGGATCAGGGCCGCCACGGTACCAATCCCATTCGACGCCCTTCCAAAGCTCGGTGATCCTGCCGCGCAACGCGGATTCGGCGGCATCCGGCCCGTTAAAATAGCCCCGAGCAGCGAGCAAGCCCTCCATCATAAAGGCGGTTTCCACCAAGTCGCCGCCATCGTCGTATTTGCCAAACACGGCCATGGTTTTGCCGGTACGGCCGTCGATATAGTGCGACCAAGCCCCGTGATAGCGGTTGGCCTTAGATAAAAAGCCAGTGATCTTTGATAGCCTCTCCAATCCCTGCGCGCGCGTAAGAAAACCTCGCTCCACGCCGGTCAGGAGAGCCATCACGCCGAACCCGGAGGACCCTAGCGCGTCCATGTAGCGCACGCCCGGCGTGGACTCGAGCGCCATCCCCGAATCGGGATCGGCGCCCTCCCAATAGTAGCGAAAGCTGGCTTCTTGAACCATGCTCATAAGTTCGTCGTCGCCCATCTTGTGCGTAGCGGCCGAGACTTCGCGCGACAAAGGCGACTCGCCATAGTTCTCATTCACAGCCGAGATCTTGTACTGAGCGCTTACTCCGCTCGCTCCAATAAAATCCTCATAGCGATGCCAATCCCCGCGTTGGGTAGCCACTGCTTTAAATGGGCCGGACGCCAATGAACGGTAAATCTTGTAAAACTGCGCACCCGGTGTCGGTGCCCAAGATAAGTCAACATGCCGATCATAGCCTTTGGCAGTTACACCCGCCGGCACAGAGAGCGCCGCACCCACGGCCGAAATAGCCGGCCCAACCGTTATCTCATCCAACCATAGGGTGTGTGGCTTATTATCGTCCAGCCATTGCTGAATATGTAGCTCGCCCAAGTGGTGGGCATCAAAATGATTGCCACCGGTATCGTTCATGATCGACACGAAAGAGCTAAAAGGCAGCACAATCTGCACCCATTTCTTGGCCGGGATCGAGCCCAAACTCCCAAGCAGATCCACAGCAGGACTCCATTCGCCGTTGGCATCGTGGAGGATCAGGTGCGGTGCTTGCTTCTGATCCAGAGGCTCTTCCGAGTAGCACCAAAAGCGCAATGCGTCACCCGCTAATGCGCCCTGGTTATGAAGTTTGATATGGACGTTCCAGTCCCCTCCAAAAGCGGATTTCCAACTCAAGCGCAGGGCATTTGGAGGTGTAAAAAAGTGGCCCGAGTCAACCGGCGCTTTGCCCTTATAGTCTTGAAATTCGCTCGGCGCCACATGCGAGGCAGTGCTGTAATAGTAGCCGCCGGTTGCCTTTGAGTTGTCAAATATGACGTGGCTTTCGTAAACCGACTGGCTAAAAGCAAACGCGGAGAAAAGAACGAAAAAAGCGGTGCAGAACCGGTTAAGCATGGCGTGTTCGCCGGATTACCGTCTCCCTATTGCTTTACTGAAACCCGAAACTTCTTCTTCTCAACCCCGTTGGTGTTGGACCCACCCATCGTCGCCTGATAAACCAAATCTCCTACAACCGCTGAAGTAGGAATCTCAAAAGTTAAGGCAAAGCCAAACGAAGCCCCAGGAAGTAAATCCGTTCCACGGCTGGCGATGTCTGCGCTCATTCCAAGAAAAGGACTATAGGATTGGCCCTGATCATCGGCTAAGGCCGTCTCGCTACCTGGATACATTACTGTGACCCCGTTTTTTAGCCCGTTAGAAATCTTGCAAACTGCTACAAACAGATCGTCGTTTGGCTTGTCCGGCGTAATCACCTTGTTATCGCCCGTGAACTCATTTGTGTAAGTTTTGGCCCGGATAATTTTAACGATCTGGAACCGAATGTAGCCGTTCCAAAGGACGTCTTCAACCTTTCCAGTGATGCCCGTAACCTGGTTCGCGCCGGCTGCATCGGCAAGTTCTAACCCGCGGGGAGTTTTGGTGATCGCAAGCTTTAAAGCTGCTGCCACATCTTTGACTGGAACATATGCTGAACCGTTGTGCATGATGATGCCGCTGGAGGCCAGGTTGCCGTTGATGTAAAGGTCAGAGCCTTGTCGGCCCCAAGCGGCGGCGCCTACTGCAACTCCTGCGAAAGCGATCCAAACAAGAAATCTCTTCATTGCCTATTCTGGCTTATGGAGGAATTAAACCGACGGCTTACCGGAGCCCATCCGAACCGCAGTTTGCGCACTGAAGAAGAACTCTGATAAGCTCGTTGCCGCATGCTTATTCTCGCCCTTGCCGTAATCCTTCCCCGACAAGTTCCAATAGAGCAGCGCATAGACGCGCTACTCTCCAAGATGACGCTGCAAGAAAAGCTCGGGCAAATGAGCCAAGGCGGCATCCCCGATCCTCCCGACGCCAAAATGCTGAAACTGCTAAGGGAAGGCAGATACGGCTCGCTCTACGGCGGAGCTTCGCCTGAGACCCGAATTAAGATAGAAAATGCCGCGCGGCAAAGCAGGCTCGGCATCCCGTTAATCCTTGGCGCGGATGTGATCCACGGCTTTAACACTGGATTACCAACCCCGCTGGGCCAGGCGGCCAGTTTCGATCCTGCCCTTGTTCAAATCTGCTCCCGGATTTCCGCACGGGAGGCGAGCAGTGTTGGAATCCAGTGGACGTTTTCCCCGATGATGGATATCGCGCGCGACCCCAGATGGGGCCGAATGGCGGAAGGTTACGGCGAAGACCCATTCCTTGCCAGTGCCATGGCGGTCGCCACCGTTAAGGGCTATCAGGGAACCTCTCTTAAGAACGCCGACTCCCTTGCCGCTTGCGGCAAGCATTATGTGGGCTACGGCGCTGCCGAGGCCGGTCGCGACTATAACTCGACTTGGATCCCTGAAGGGCTCCTGCGAGACGTATACTTAAAGCCTTTTCAGGCCTGCTCGGAAGCTGGAATCGCCAGTTATATGTCTGCCTTTAACGCGATAAACGGTGTGCCCGCAACCGCCAATCCATTTACCCTTAAGCAGGTGCTCCGAAAGGAGTGGGGCTTTGATGGGATGGTGGTCAGCGACTTCGACGCTGTAAGGGAATTGATCCCCCACGGCTTTGCCGCTGATGGTAAAGACGCTGCGCGAAAATCAATCATGGCCGGATTGGATATGGAGATGATTAGCGACGAGATCTGGAAATACGGCCCAGAACTTGTGAAGTCACACCAGCTAGATATCAAGTACATCAATGGCGCCGTCCGGAATATCTTGCGCACCAAGTTTCGATTAGGTCTTTTCGATGGCAGACCGCAATCGGCTACAGAGATCCGGCCAACAACGGCCACCATGTCCGCCAGTAAGAAACTGGCTGAAGAAAGCCTGGTTCTGTTAAAGAACGATAAGTCGATCTTGCCACTTTCTAAGGATATCGGCAAGATTGCCATCATCGGACCCTTAGCAGATAGGCCGCAGGATCAGCTTGGCTCTTGGGCCAATGCTAATGAAAAGGATTCCGTAACGCCCCTCGCCGCCATAAAGGCAAAACTGGGCGACAGCCGCGTTCTTTACGCCCCCGCGATCACTGTCCGATGGCAAAAAGGATGGAGCTACGATCAGTTCTTAACGGATTTTCTGTCAAACAAAGATCAATCAGGCTTTGCGGAAGCGGTTGCAGCGGCCCAGCAAGCCGATGTTGTTGTCGTCTTTTTGGGCGAGATCCAAAACATTTCTGGCGAAGCAAGCTCGCGATCTAACCTAGATCTCCCTGGCGCTCAAAACGAACTTGTAGATGCGTTAGCCCAAACCGGAAAGCCCATTATTGGGGTGGTTATGGCGGGGCGGCCACTCACGATGAGCGCGGTAACCGCTAAACTGAGCGGCCTCATTTACGCTTGGGGACCCGGCTCGATGGCTGGCCCAGCCATTATCGATACTTTGTTTGGCGACAGCGTTCCTTCCGGCAAACTTCCCGTTTCTTTTCCCAGATCGGTTGGCCAGATTCCGATCTACTACGATCACCTTAACACCGGCCGGCCGATTTTGCCTGACGATAGCGACCACTACACCTCGCGTTATCTCGATCTACCTAATAGCCCCCAGTATCCGTTCGGATTCGGGCTCTCTTACACCACATTTGAATATTGGGCAACTCATGTTAAAAAGGTAGGGGAAGGGTTTAAAGTCTTCGCAGAAGTCACAAACACGGGTAAGACCGATGCTGAGGAAGTAGTGCAGCTTTATACACACCGAATGGCGGCCAGCGTGGCAAGACCGATCCGCGAGTTGAAAGGTTTTAAACGAATTCACCTAAAAGCTGGAGAATCTCAAAGAGTGACGTTCTGGCTATTTCGTCAAGACCTGGCCTTTTGGAACCAGGAGATGAGGTTCACCGCCGAACCGGGCGAGTTGGAAGCGTGGATCGCGCCCGATTCCGTTTCAGGTACGCCAGCAAAATTCAAACTGCCTTGAAGAGCTAGATCAGTTGGTGTTTCACGGCGATCACGTACTCGCCCTTAGTAATAATGTCTCTGTCGTCAACATCGGTCATACAACGCATAAAGGAACGAGAGGTGCGTTTCTTCGGGAAAAGCCAGTCGTGCAGCTCAACAATAAGAACTGGAACCTTATCTACCCAATTCGGGTGTCCTTCGAAAACGCCCGATTCGGCTCCTTCGATATCCATCTTCGCCATCAGCAGCCAACGATCATCAGTGACCTCTTGATCGATGATCTCATCCATCGTAATTGTTGAAATGGAGCCCGGCACCTCATCGCTGTCCTCAGTTTCAAATCCCCAAAAGCCCCGGCCATTATCCACCACTTTTGCATGGCCGCTCTTATGCGATAGCGCCGCTTGTTTGCAAATCACGCTAAGCCCCTTGGTGTTCTCAACAAGAAGTTCAAAATTAGACAGTTCGGGCTCGATCGCGTAAACAATAGCCCCCGTGTAGGTGGTCGCGAAAAAGATAGAGCTAACTCCAATGTTCGCGCCCGCATCAATAATCAACGGCGTTTTTCCAAGGGCAAACTGCGCGTCGATAGCGGCTTTCATTTCAGCAAACTGGGGCAACCGCCCGAAGTCGTACTCCCCTCGACCAAGAATCTGATTCAGAACCTTTTGATCTGAGGTGTCCGGCCTGAAATAGCAAGTTCGAATATTGCCATCAATATTGATCTGAGCCTGCGAGAGGGTGGAGAAATCCATAGCTCCCCATATTGTGAGCGATGGAGCTTATGGACGGCCGGGCCGATGCCCACCCAAGCCGGCCTTGGCAGGAGCCTTTACCGTTATTCCCAAACCTTGAATGCGCTTGGCGGTAGCGGGATCAGTTTGCGAGGCATCATAAATGGCAGCGCTCGCAGCCGGCATGCTGGCCGCGATTTGTCGCTGGTCAGCAGGCAGTTTCTCGATGTTATCCAGAAACTCATTGGCTCGAAATACCTGGCTCTTGGTCATATCCTCTTTAGAGACATGAACGTCTGCCGTGCTCGAAACTCCACCGGAGCAGCCGGACAGAACGCCTAGCAAACAAAGGGCTGCAATGGAGATAATCGCTCTTTTAACGTACATCTTTTATTAGAACTGAAAGGAATGGGGGCCCAGCAAAGAGCCCCGTTTAAGCACTCGTTACTAACTCTTGCTCGGAAGATAGTAGTAGCAGTCGCTCTTCGTTTCTTCCAACCCGTTGGAGGGAAGAACCGTGGAGGACAGGGTTGTCTTGGCGACGATGCCAATGTTAAATTGTGCGGCCGCATAGTCGTACGCATCTTGAGAAGCGGTTGCCGTGCTCTTAACAACGTGCATGGCTTTCGCGTGGCCATCGAACCAGCCTATGTTCGCGAGATTTCCACCGTGGCGTGCCTGAACCCCAAACGAAAAGTCGCAGCCAAAGTCGGCCGTGTCGGCAACGGAGAAAGTCGTCCCACCCGTTTGCAGCCCTTCAGCCGCATCGGCAACCATGATGGTCTCGGCCGGGCTATCAAAGGTGTCTGCGGACATCACGCCATTCTCTGTGGGGCCGCCAAAATTGCCGACTCCAATGATATATGGATTGTTGAACGGACCAGGAAGTTGAGATATCCAGTTTGGAACGCCGCCAAAACCATCGACGCCACCATTCATTGCATAAGCAAACGGGGAGCCAGAGTAAGGGTCGGGCTTAATTCCTTGGTTATCGGGGCAATCCTGGATCGCTCCGCTCTTTGTGTACGGATAAAGAAGCCCTTTCGTGGGATCCACAACCGGAGTGTAAGTGGGGGCAGGCCCGTAACTGACCGCGCCCCACCAGAAATACGTGATCGTATAGTCGGAGTTATAGTAGAACGTGGTCGGCACGACTTCGTCATCGTAATCATTCCCATACATCATTGAAGCGGTGACTATGTTTTTCTGGTTTGAAAGGCAAGAAGTCTTTTTGGCTGCCTCCTTTGCCTGCGCAAACACAGGGAAGAGGATGGCCGCCAAGATAGCGATGATGGCGATTACGACAAGTAATTCGATTAGCGTAAACGCCTTGTTGGATCTATTCATAAGATGGCTCCTGCACAAAAAATCGTTAGGGGTGTGCTGATCCCATTCTAAGGGAGGTCTACGAAGATGCCAACCTCTAATTAGCAATACTGGTTGTAGCATTAGACAAATTGCGGACAGGTTATCTAATGACACTCGGTAAAATCGTTTATGGGCAATGCCCCAGAAGGCAGCAAATGAAAGAAGAGGCGTTTGATTACAAGGTTATTGGTAAGCGTATGCACGCTCGAAGAAAAGCTCTCGGCATTAGCACCAAGGTGCTGGCCGAGCGGGCCGGCATCGCCCGCTACACCGTCATCCGGCTTGAAGAAGGTAAGCCATGCACGGCTGCTACGCTCAAGAAAATTAGAATGGCACTGCATATGTTTACGGACCAACTGACGAGGCCGGCGTCTATAAGCGACAACTTTGCCGTTCACCGCGCTGACGAGATGAAATGGACGGTTAGTAAATCAAAAGGCCAATATCAAAAACAGCTTGTCGAAGATGATCCTGCCCATGTGAATGACGAAAAGGAGCGGCATCGACTAGGCGCGGTCGGATTTCAGCCTTTTTTTACCGCCGTCCTCGATAGCGAAATGGATGGCGGCACCATGTCTCAAGCGATCATGGAATTTCATAAGCCAAGTTGGGTTGATCGTCACTATGGCGAAGAATTTGTCTATTGTTTACGCGGAAAAGTCAAAATCCTGGTGGACGGAGATGAATGTGAACTCTCACCCGGCGATGCTATGAGCTTTTCCGCGTTGAAGAACCACCAATACTTTCCGGTGGAGTTCGACGAACAGGGAAGAGCTCCGCAGATCTTGGTAGTGGTTGCGCTTCGCCCCAGCGATATCAAAGTTATCAACCAGCGAATGTGGAGTTGGCAGGCTCAAGAAATCGTCACCCGAAACTCCGATGATGGACTTCGCCCTGGACGTGAAAGAGAAACTTCATTAGACAGTAAGGAAGATTAGGGTCTAATCTAGCTGAGCCATCTTAAAAGAGTGCTGGTGATTTCGGCCCTCTTTTGATAGGATGAAATGGGAGCGGCCCAGCCCCGAGGTTTTTTTCGACAATGATATTTTTAACCCCTTTCCTTTTTCAATCTCCAAGCTTGAACCTGAATCCGATAGGAGCGGGAGCATTCAAGATAATTGGTGGTTACCAGCCATGGGGCGTAAAGCTCGTAAACGGTGAGCCAGACTCACTGAAGAGTCGCTTAAACATGGCTACGCCTCGTTACGGCTATGTAAAAGTAGGCGACCATAAATATATGATCGCGTTCGATGGCGATAAAGCATATTTCGACGCCATCGGAAGCCCGGACGGCCGAAACGCGGCCCCCGTCGACTGGAAAATAAAGACTTCGAAGGGACCGGCAGGACCTGTTACCTCACACGAGGCCACCCTAACTGTCGATCTACCAATTGCCGGCCAGACCGTTCCATGTACCGTCGTTCTTTATGAGTGGCAAGGAAGTATCGGCTATTACCTCGATTTTGCGATGACGGGCACTTTATCTATCGGAGAGAAAAACTTCAAGGTGGTTTATGAAGATCCGAGTTTGGGTTTCAACGGTAAATCCGGAATGCTGGTGATCGACGAGAAGGGAGACGGCAAAATCGGTCCTCAATATTTCCACCCAGTGGGACGGCCCTTTATGCTTGACGGCAAAGAATACGAGTTTGGAAGTGCAGACGGAACTTATGCGATTCTTCCGTCCACCAAAAAGATCGAGGCACCGCCCGCATATAACGACCCGAACGACGCAAACGGTTTAAAGGCCGGTTCGCAAGTGCGCCAGTTCAAGGCGACAACCATGACCGGAGAAAAGATCTCCTTCCCAGGCACATTCAAAGGCAAAGTAGTCATGCTCGATTTCTGGGCAACGTGGTGCAATCCCTGCATGAGAGAAGTGCCGAACGTGGTCACAAACTATAAGGCTTGGCACGATAAAGGCTTCGAGGTGCTTGGTGTTTCTTTGGATCGAAAGAACTCTGCTGATCAAGTGAAAGCTGTCGCCAGCAAGAATGGGATGACGTGGGAGCAGGTTTACGATGGCAATTATTTTTCCGCAGCGGTAGCCAAGCTTTATGGAATCCAGTCCATTCCGGAAGCCTATATTGTCGACGGGGACACCGGCAAGATCTACGCCCACGGCGAAGCCATCCGAGGGGACAAGCTTGGGCCGGCAATCGAAAAGGCGCTAGCGGCGAAGCGCGCGGAGAGCCGCTAATGCTTGGAACAGAGCCTCCAAAGTCGCTCATCCTCTATCAAATCGGTTGCGAACTTTGGGATCGGGGAGACGTCGAGGCCGGCCAGGTTCTGTTGGAAAAGGCTCATGAGCTTGCGTCTCTCACTCCCGAAGATGAGTTCTGTGCGGGTCTACTGTCACGCATTGGCGACCGGCTGTGCGTTAGGTCTTAAGCGGAGAATCAACGAAAAGGCCTGCCGCGAACCCCCTGAAAAGCGAGCCGAACTGAGAATTCGATACGAGCAACAAATCATGAAAAGCTATCTATCTGTGATCTTCCTTTTTGCGACCTGTGCCGCCTTCGCCCAAACTCCATTAACAACGGCTAAGACCATTGAAGTCAACGAGACCTTGGGGAAAGCTCAGATCACGGTAGTAATTCAAAAACCGGATAAAGTGAGCGTCGTCCTCTCGCACAACAACGGTAAGGACGGCTCATACACTTGCGACGGTCAGAATGCCTACGAGTATCACAAGTGGTCGAACACTTACCAGAAGTTGGAGTTGGCCCCTGATGGCACCTATCATTGCGTGCTTCTAGATTTAGCAGGTATTGACCTGATCTTGAATGGCGGCCACTTAACGCAAGGGGCCAAAGATCTCGCGCCGGTCGTAACCCATGAAATGGTGCAAGGTAAAGACGCTGTTCTCACCACCGTCATGGCGACCCCTAGTAAGGGTACAGATCATAAGACTTATCAAAGAGAAACGAAGCTCTGGACGGACGCTTCCACTGGCCTACCCTTACACAGGGCTTCCGGTGTTTTAGTCGATGGAAAAGAGCAGCTTTTTCAGGACCTGACGTTTACTAAGTTCGAGTTCGGGAGCTCTGTTGAAATCGCATGGAAAGCCCCCGAGGGATCTAAGGAAGATGCTGGTTACCCGGTTCTGCCAACTGGCCGGCAAGCTCCCAACTTTGCCTTGAAAACGGCGGATGGCAAAACGGTTAGCCTCTCAGACTTCAAGGGCAAAGTAGTGATTTTGGATTTCTGGGCAACGTGGTGCGGCCCATGCCAACGAGCCATGCCTCACCTGGAGCAAGTTTTCCAGGATGTAAAGAACAAGGATGTGGTCGTTCTCGGCGTTTGCGTGTGGGATGAGAAGAAAGCCTATGACCAATGGGTGCAAGACCACAAGTCAACTTATACTTTTCAGACACTTTTCGACCCAGCCGGGCGGGGCAAAGAAAGCATCGCCTCAAAGTATTTTGAAGTCCAAGCGATCCCGACCCAATACGTGATCGATAAGGAGGGCAATATCGTTAAGGGCTATATCCCGGGATATACCAAAGTCGATCCGCTCATCGCTGCTCTTAAGACTGCTGGCGTTGATCTAGCGGCCAAGTAAATATCAGCCTGAACAAAAAGCTGCGATCACGATAGTGTGTTCAGACCGTGGCCTCCGCGTTTCGGTTGCGGTCTTCGAGGGCCGGAAACTGCTGGGACCCGGCAATCGCCGAATCCTGTCGTAGGCCGTGTTTTCCAAAAAAAAGTTTCTGCGGGCAAGGTGCCGGTTAAGGGGGCCACTCCTTATACCAACGTACTCTAATGAAAGAGAGCCTATGTTCAGCCAGCTCATATGCATGGTGCGCTGCTCGTCTGCCCATGTTTTATAATTGTTGCGAATACGCTATCGACTTCACTTACCAGAGGCCAGTTTGGGTCTTTTGTCCCTTCGGTCTCTGCCGCCTGCTAGACTGAAAATGCGCTTGGTAAAAGCAGTATGCTTAGTAAGCCAAGCCTTCCGGTTGATATGATTTGATATTGTATTAAACTTTAAGTTATTGGCGGTGCTTCCATGTTAAAACGCTCATTCGCTCTATTTTTTGGTATTGCAATTGCCTCCATAGCCTGCGCCCAGTTGCAGGCGGGCTCACCTTGGCCCAAAGTCCACGGTAACCTTCAGAACACCGGCGTTGGCCTCGGCTCCGGCAACATTGGTCTGTTAGAGTGGACCTTCGGCACGGCAAACGATCACTTTTCGGCCGCATCGATTTCTGTTGACGGCACCCTCTACTTGGGCGATGACGTATTCGGCAATTGTTGCTTGTTTGCTGTGGACGCTGCGACGGGAGAGTATCAATGGCTCTTAAATGTCGGCGGCCAAATCGAGAGTGCACCGACAATCGGGAGCGATGGCACCATCTATTTCGGCGCTGATGACAACAACCTTTATGCCGTGAATAGCGATGGAACCCTGAAATGGACCTATGGCACTGGCGGAATCATCGTTGGCTCACCTACCATCGGTTCTGATGGGACCATCTATTTTGGAAGCAACGATCTAACCATGCACGCCGTTACCGACGGAGGCACTCAAGGCATTACAAAATGGGCAACTGCGGTTGGCGCGGATATTGTTTCGTCTCCTCTTATCGATAACAACGGGGATGTTATTGTCGGCACCAAGGGAAGCGAGATTCTAACTTTCGATCCTCAAAGCGGTGCTATTGACCAAAATTTTTCAGTCGATGGACCGGTTACAACGGATGCTATTTGGGACTCTACCACCGGGGCTGGATTTGCCACAACTAACGACAGTCTTTATCTGTTTACTGAAGGCCTGCTTGCGTATTCTCTTTCCTACAAGACCACCACGAATACCTTCTATTCTCCTTCACTAAGCCCAGACCTTACTCTGTGGCTGCCCGATAACACCGGCGTAACGGCCTATCAAGATGAAGGCACTCCAGGCAAGGGCGTAAACACCTATTCTTTTGGGACAAATTCAGCTTCCTCGGTCGTGCTTGGATCAGATGGAACCGCTTATGTTGCTGGCGATAAGCTTTATTCGTTAAGCCCAAATTGGCAGTCTAGCAGCCCGACCGTAAACTGGTCTTATCCAGTTCAGGCGAATGCTCAAATGGCAATGGCTGCAGACGGCACTCTTTTCGTGCCCGATTCGGTCCATGGCGGCATGGTCGCCATCGGCAGCAGCTACATTTTATTCGCCAGCATGGATGACGACAGTGTTATCGGCGGCGAGGATGCGGATGGCACCGTTCAACTCGCCCTAGGAGCCGTCAATGCAGGCGATTCGCTCTCGTTAAGCAGCAGCAGCCCGGACGTACACATTCCTGCTAGTTTGCCCTCGCCCTACCTTGGCGTCGTACATTTCTCGCTAGACACCTCGGTGGTGGGGGCGCCGGAAACGGTAACGATCACCGCATCCTGCCAAACGGCCAGCAAGCAGATGACGGTTATCTTAGAGCCAACTTTCTTCCGGTCCTTTGGGTTTGAGTCCAGTTCGGTTCAAGGAGGATCCACCGTGCAGGCAATGATTTCTCTTGATGGCCCGACCGGGCCGAGCGGGGACGTCGTTTCCCTAACCAGCAGCAGTGCAGATGCAAATATCCCTGCCACTGTAACCGTTCCCAATGGTTCGCGATCGGTCTTTTTCTCGTTCCCCACGGCCGCCGTTTCTAGTACGGAGCAAATCACCCTTACGGCAGCTCTTGGACCCCATCAAGTGCAAGCCACTCTGACGCTCGACCCGGCGCTGGTATCCTATGTTAGGCTTTCTCCAACTTCAGTTCAAGGTGGACAACGCACAGCGTTTGGAGTGTATTTAAGCGGAGCGGCCGGTTCCGGAGGAGATGTTGTCAGTCTCTCAAGTTCTTCAACCGACGCCGTAATTGACAGTTCGTTAACGATAAGCCAAGGGGCGACGAGCGGAAGTTTGTTTGTTCACACCCTCCCTGTCAGTTCGAAGGAGCTCGTCACCATTACGGCAACCTACGGCTCATCGTCCTGGCAAAGCACCTTGGCTTTGCTTCCGGCCACTCTAACAAGCGTTAAAGTCGCCCCAACTGCCATACAAGGAGGAACTAGCGGCGCTTTTGCGGTCTATCTAAATGGCGAGGCCGGTTCTAGCGGAGACGTTGTAAGCCTGTCATCTTCTTCGACGGACGTCACTGTTCCCACTTCGGTTACGGTCGGATCGGGAGCCACAGACGCCAACGTAGCGGTGCAGACGGCAGTCGTTAGTTCGGCCGAACAGGTCACTCTATCGGCTACCTTCGGATCGACGACTCTGCACACCACCCTTACTCTAAATCCACTCAGCCTTTCGGGGCTTAAGCTGCAGTATCCATCCGTCATCGGAGGGTCGCCCAGCGCGGTGGCCGTGTACCTGACTGGTAGAGCAGGCAGTAGCGGAGTGCCGGTTAGCCTTAGCACCTCTTCGTCCGCCGCTTCAATACAAAGCTCCGTAACCATCCCATCTGGAGCAAGCTCCGCAAATGTGGTGGTTCACACGGCACCTATAGATACAGCGCAACAGGTCACCATAACCGCCCAGTATGGATCATCCACGGTAACTACAACTCTTACCGTTACTCCAGCCGCTCTGAACAGGATAGTCGTATCTCCACCCACTACCTCCAACTCGCAGGAAATGCTGACCTTAGGTGTTTATTTAAATGGGCCGGCTGGACCGAGCGGAACCGTTGTTACCTTAACCCATACCGGGACGGCGGCGATGGCTAACAACATTACAATTCCAGCCGGCGCAACGGCCGCGAACATAAAGGTTTCCTTCTCGACTTCCGGGAATATCACCGCGACCTTGCGGTCGGTTTCGTTACAGACACAAGTCACCTTTACCGGTGGTGGGCAAGCCCCTAGCTTGCAAAGATAAATATGTTTTCCTCACCTTTAATTCAAACCAAAGCCATGATTAAACGCATATTCGCACTCGCTCTTATCACCTGCGTGGCCTCAATTGCCTGCGCCCAGTTGCAAAGCGGCTCGCCGTGGCCTAAAGTCCACGGAAACCTTCAGAATACTAATGAAGGGCTTGGCGCGGGGGTACCAACTCCTTACCTTGAGTGGGCTTGGGGAAGCTCCAGCGACCACTGCGGACCGGCCGTTATTTCTGCCGACGGCACCGTCTATTTCAGTGACACGAACAACGGCATTTACTCCTTGGTCGCTGTGAACAGCTTAACCGGTGCAACTAAATGGCAAACTCAGCTTACGGGCCCGATTGCGGGTTCGCCGGCGATTGGAAGCGATGGAACCATCTATGTCTGCTCTCAACAACAGTTTTTGGCCTTTACCGACACGGGACCATCGGCACGTTTGAAATGGTCGAGCTTCTTCATCAATCAATTGGCAGGTTCGCCGACCATAGAATCAAATGGTGATGTTGTTATCAGCGACGGGGGATTTCTATTAGGTATCCAAGATAGTGGCTCATCCGGAACTGTAGTATGGAACGCGATACTAGGCGCCAACATTGAAACCTCACCCGCAATTGGGACCGACGGTTCCATTTACGTTGGAGACGATGACGATATATTTTTCGCGTTTGACGCTTCGGGAAACGAATTAAGCAATTACCAAACATCGAGTACGGATGCTATAACACAGGATTCGGCCATTTTTCCAAACGGGGAGCTACTTGCGGTTGCTGGGACAGCTTTGTTCTACCTTAGTAATCCAGCGGCCCTGGCTAATAATGGGACCGTTTCGTTCGGATCTGTAATCGGAACCCCTGCGGTTCCTAGTAGCAGCTATTATGCGCCGGCAGCAGGTTTTAGCGGAGCCAATGATTTCATAGTTAACCTGCCTTCACAATCATGGCTGTACAGGGCGGCCGGCATCGCCGGCTCTACCAGCGCGGTTCAAGCAACTGATGGCACTTTGTATTTTGGAAGCGACGAACTTTACAGCCTCACTACGGATGGCTCTTTCAACTGGTCCTATCCCATCGAGCCCAACGCGCCGATGGCGATGGATGGCAACGGTACCCTCTACATGCCCGACACTGCCAACGGTGGATTCGCCGCTATCGGAAACCCCATCCCGTCATTCACACTTTCCAGCAGCAGCGTTTTTGGGGGCGACAACAATCCCGTCGTAGGGACAATTCAGTTTGCGGGCAGTCTTACCAGCCAGGACATCCAAGGCGCGCAGCTATCTTCCAGCAGCAGCGACGTGACCTTCGGTTCGTTAACCCAAGTTACGGGAAACACCTACCAAGCCAACTTTACAACCTCGGCGGTAACCGCACCCGTCACCGTCACGCTAGGCGTGTCCTATCTTTCATCAACTACCTCCGCCACTCTGACTGTAAATCCGGTCAATCTTGAACAGATTCGCTTAGAGCCAACTTCCGAGCAGGGCGGCCAGCGCGCCGCAGTTGCCTTTTACCTCTTTGCCCCAGCCCCTGCTGGTGGAATAACGGTCAATGTTGCGTCGTCGTCTACCGACGCTGTATTTGACTCAAACACGATCAGTATTCCTCACGGAGCCCAAGCCGGAAATGTGCTCATACACACCCTGCCTGTGAGTTCTGAGGAGGCAATCAACATTACGGGCACCTACAACGGAATAACCTTACACCGGATTCTTACGCTAGAGCCGGCCGCCCTCACCGGCATTAAAGTGGGGCCAACTACTGTGCTAGGAGGGGCGAACTCGCAACTTGCCGTCTATCTGAACGGCAAGGCTGGCGCTACCGGCGACAGCGTAACGCTTTCAAGTTCGTCGCCGGATGTAACGGTTCCGGGTTCACTTAGCGTTGCTTCGGGAGCAACCGACGCAAATGTGACGATTCAAACGGCGCCAGTGAGTTCTTCGGAACAGGTCACTCTTTCCGCAACTTTCGGATCGACCACGTTGCAAACCACTATCAATTTAACTCCGGCTGTCCTTTCCGGGATTAATGTGACCAAGCCGGGCTCGGTCATCGGCGGTTTTCCAACTCAACTGGCTGTCTATTTGAACGGCAGGGCAGGCGTAAGCGGAGCGTTTATCATTATTTCTAGCAGCTCGCCCGACGCGAGTGTATCCGACGCCTTCATTTACCAGGGATCTGGTTCAACGAACGTCGGTGTCAGCACTGCTCCTGTAGACGCCACCGAACAGATAACCATAACAGCGACCTATGGGTCTGTCACCCTGAACACCAACCTTACGCTCAATCCGGCCGCTCTTAATGCCGTTCAACTGCAGCCGGCGGGCGTCGAGGGCGGGAACTCTTCTGCATTTGCCGTTTACTTGAACGGCCCGGCGGGACCTAGCGGCACAGTATTGACCCTATCAAGCAATTCGAGCGATGCCACCGTTCCAGCTACCGTGACCATTCCGGCAGGAGCGACCTCGGCCAACGTTCACGTGCTCACTGTGCCTGTAAGTGCAGCAGAACAAGTAACGATTTCGGCAACCCTAGGGGGAAAGACTCTAACGAAGCAGCTTACGATTAGCCCTTAGCGGAAACGGTTCCTAATAAGGGCCGTAAACTGTGATGGTTGGACTGCCGGCACCGTTGATGTTCCAATTCTCAAACTCGCCGTTGCTGTTCACCCACGTCAGTTCGGGATCGTTGTTGGAAGCCACGCTAAGCGCTACGGGCCACCAGCCTGGGCGAGCGGCAAAGGTTGTAACTTTATTCACATTGATGGGTGAAAGGTTCCACAACTGAAACTGCCCGCTCACCGCGTTGCTGAAGAACACTCGGTCGTAGTTATTGGGACCGGTAGCGATAAGCGACGGCTGCCAACCGGCTGCCATCGGCTGAAAGGTCGAGTTATTCGCGGCGCCCGGTGAAGTCATTCTCGATAGGGTCATTTCGCCGGGGGTGGCGCCGCCTGTTTCTTGCCAGAACACTCGCTCCGACCCCGTTGGTCCTGTTGTGAACGCGTAGGGAGCCAAGTTCGGGTACGGGCCATATTGGCCAACCGTAAAGGTCCAACTGGGCGAGGCTAGGTCCCAAATTGAGACGGCTCCGTTTGTATTTGTCCACTCGATGTTTAAATCGCCATTCGGCTGGGCGGTTAAGCCGGTAGCCGTCCAGTTCGCATAAGGCCCAAAGGTGTTCACAGTGTAGGTATCCGATGGCGTCACGTGATAGACCATGATCGCTCCTGTCAGGCTCCGGAAAAGGATGTGTTCATTTCCGTTGGGCGTAACCGTTATGAAGCTGGGCGTGTAAGCTGAGCTGAAAGCAGGCAGAACGTTAACGGCTGGAGTACCACCCAGCGTGACTCGCCAGAATGCCAACTGATTTGGATTGGTTCCGAAGGGTGTGCCGGCCCAAAGGACCCGCTCCTTTCCGTCGTTGCCCATAGCTGAACTTACTGGATTCCAGTTCCGGCCCCCGGAGGGTCCATTGGAAGCGGTGACGGTGAATATCCACGACTTGGGAACGGTTGTGCTCGAAGCCCAAAACCCGACGTTGTCGTCATTCGGATTTGAGTCTTGGCTCATATAACCGGCGATTGGATAAGCAGCCGTGGATGTAACGCTGATTGTTGGGGCGTTCGTTTTCCAAGCGGAAGTTCCTCCCACCACGCCCCAAGAGGTTGCGGAAACAGCGGAGGGGCCAGGAATGATCCAACCGCCTGTCGTGTTCGGGTAGTTCGCCACCGTGGTGCCCGCAAAAGTCGATTTGGAATCCCACGAAGTTGCCGAATCATTCATCGATGACAAGAAAATTGGTTTGAAAGCTTCGCCTGGCCGGTTGTCCAAAGCGACGGTTCCGCTAGTCGTCGCAGAAACCATCGCGCAAAAACGGTTTAGGTAAGGCGGATAGAAGGTGACCGCTGCGATCGTGGTTAAACCTTGCATAGTTCCCAGAAGCCTCACCACTAGATTCGAACCTGATACGCTATAGGCGGCCGTCACGGGATAACCCTGATAAAGATTCCCGCCTGACCAGAAGCAGGGCATCACATCAACCGAAGTCGCCCATCCGGATCCGGGCCCATAGTTCATCCGCATATAGCCGGATGTCAAATCGATAACCCCATATTGCACGGCTTGGCCGTTTAAATTCCAATAGATCTGAAGAGAATTATTGTTGACCACCTGTTCGCTCCAGGTTTGGCCGAAGGAAAGACATGCCAACAAGGCCAAAACGAGCGTCAAAAAAATCTTCTTCATAGGCAACATCCGAACAACCGCATCGCAGACTGTAATTAGACGTTGCTGAACCGTTTCAGTTCGCGTTTTGGGCTAGAATAGTGGCATTTTTCTGAGGACGAGCATTCCTTCCGTCTTTCGACATTCGACTTTCGACATTCGACTCGCTCTGGCCTTTTCTATGCCACTTTCCGCTTCTTAGTATGCACAGGGCTGGAAAGAATCTTCAGCTTTCGCTCCGACTTGTTCTGATACATATCGTGGTCTGCTGCCGCGATCAAGGCGGCCGAATCCTTCCCATCCTGGGGGAAGACAGCAATACCAACACTCATGCCCAAGTGGATTTGGCCGATAGACTCGTGAACTAGATCGAGCTCAAGCTGCTCCACGGAATCGGTGATCATGCGGCAGATGGTTTCGGCAGCGCTACGGTCGGCTGGCTCGAGAATGATGACAAACTCGTCGCCGCCATAACGGGCCGCAAAATCCGTGGGGCCGATCATCGACTTAAAGCAGTCTGCGACCTGCTGCAAAACCCTGTCCCCTTTCTGATGCCCGAAGTTATCGTTGATGGACTTGAAGTTGTCCAAATCGATGCAGAGCACGGCAAAGTTGTGGTCTGCGAAGATATCCGCGGTTGAGTATTCCCGGCACTTACCGTCCAACTGCAGGGTTAGCTGGCTAAGGTTTGCGAGACTGGTGAGGGGGTCCTCAAGCGTTTGCTCAGCGTCTCGATCAAACAGGATCCCGTTGCGCAACGCCCGGCTTGCTCTTAACGCGATCATCTCTAACAACTGTTTATCGTATTCGGTGAAGTAGTTCACACGTGGGCTGTAAACGTTAATGGTCCCAATTGGCTCGCCCTCCAGTTCCAACGGCACAATAAGGCCGCTTCTAAGCTCCGTCCAAAGGGCGGAGTCGTTGGAAGTCAGCATCAAGTCGTCTTGGTCGTATTCGCCAACGAAGGTTTCTCTTTCGCGCAAAACTTTCTCCGAGAGACTGTTCTCGCTTAACGCTGCACCCCCCATAAAGAACTCGGCGTTGATTCCGGAAACGGAGGCGACCTTCAAGCGGCCGCCTTCTTTTGGAGCCAGCATGATCACGCACGAAGTGCCCCCAAAAATGCCGATCAGTTTGCGCCCGAGTATATGGCATGTATCCTTGCTTCCAATGCCGGAACTCAGCATTTGGGCAACTTCGTAGAGTGCCCAAAGCTCAGCGGCCACTCTCGTTACGTCGGCAGCTTCGCTTACCGTCGGTATTTCTGGAACTTCCGTTGGCTCAACCAATGGCCCTTCGCCTTCGCGCGCCATTTCTTCTATAACGCCAACGACCACCTTCGTAAAGGCCTCCACAACCTGCGGATCGAAATGGGTCCCAGCATCCTTCACGATGATGCCCAAGGCCTTCTCATGCGCCCAAGCCCTTCGATAAGATCTTGAAGACGTAAGGGCGTCATACACGTCGGCAACGGCCATGATTCGGGCCGAAAGCGGAATCTCGTCGCCCTTTAGGCCGTCCGGGTATCCGGTTCCATCCAGTTTTTCGTGATGATGCCGCACCACCGGCAGAACGGGCCAGGGAAACTTTACGGGGCCAAGGATGGCAGCGCCGATTTCCGGGTGCTTCTTGATCATATCGAACTCATCGGGAGTAAGCCGTCCAGGCTTTAAAAGGACGTATTCGGGAACGCCAAGTTTTCCGATGTCATGCAGCAAAGCTCCCGTGTTGACAGCTTCCAAATCTGAGCCCTTAAGCCCCATTTCTACCGCGATCGCTACTGCATAACGCTGAACACGCAAAATGTGCTGGTGCGTGTATTGATCTTTGGCATCAATGGCTAAGGCGAGGCTCTTGATGGTCGCAAGATAGAGGTCCGCAAGTTCTGCCTGGTTGAACTGCAGTTCCTCGATATGTTTCTGCTTCTCGTCGGAGCGGGCAATGGAAACCGAATAAGATTGGTAAACCAAATACGCGACCGGTGCTACAAACAACAATATTCCCGTGAAGCTGTCTTTTAACACCACGAAAGCGAGCGCGCTTATGCTCGCCGTCGCGAAGTAGCTGGGTGCTGTCCAGAGAAAGTTTTCTTTCCATATCGTTCCAACTTTCTCGCTTGAGCAAAGCGAAATGATAATGGAAACGCCGCCGGTGTTAACGATAAAAAAGACGATCGATGAGACGGTGACCGCCCCAAACGTTTGGGGGATGTGGATTCCAAGCACGCCGCCGTTAAGCTCGATAAACGCCAAACCACCGAGGAACCCTTCGACCAAAGTCAATCCGACGTTGAAAAGAATCTGATGAAGCGCCTGCCTCTTTGGATAGATGCAACTTGAAAGGCACGAGAGCGCGCCAATCACCACACCGTACAGGAGGCCAAAGCGCAGCAGGGCGGCAAACGCAATGGCAAAACCAAGCGACATGGACCCGCCATCATCGGAATCGTGCTTGCGAGAAATGGCAATCTTCTTGCCTCCCGCTAGCACACCTAGGGCGATAAAAACAGCGAATTCCCATGGCGCAGCATGGGCTGCCGGAAAGGGGTGAAGAGCCAGGGCGACGACCACGAGCGCCGCACCCGAGAAAACCGCGGCCATATACAGCCGCGCTAAAGCTGGAAGTTTGCTCATCCCGTCCTTTATTTATCGGAGGATGAGGCCGCTATTTTTACCTGAAACCGTAGATTGAGGACCCAAGATGTTCTATCCAACCGGCTAGTGAGCCATAACCTCGTCAACGAATGCCCAAGGCACGCCACCTGCAGCCGAATGCCAAGCCGGCAGTCCCTTCAAAGCGGTCACCTTGAAGCGCACATATCGCACGCCGTTCATTTTCCACTTAAACTTGAAGGTACGGATTAGCTGCTCGTGTTGTTGGTCGCCGGGAACGGGGTGATTTCCCACGGCTACGTAAGCCACGCCGTCGGAGGATACTTCGCAGGATACGCTCGCGGGGTGCAAAATCCAGTCCCTTTCAGAATAGAGGGTGTCCAAAGCGGCCTCGTGAGCGTTTGTGCCGGCACCCAAATCGAGACTTAGAGAAAAGTTCGTTCCTTCCCAGCCAAGCCACTGAATGCGATAGTCGTTGCCGCCCTTCACACCGTTGGTGAGAAGAGAAATATCACCTTTGCCATATTTTGGAGATGGCGGCGGATCGGCTGTAATCGTCTTCCCGAAAGCCAAGTTCCCTTTAATCTGCAGGTTAGTCAGGTTCTTGCACGCGAGGTAATACTGATCCGGCGTAAGCTTCGACTCGTTCAAATACTTCACCCCATTTGCTAGGCAAGTGTTGTGAAAATCCTCCAAGAGTTTCGCCATTTCCGGCTTGGGCTGATAACCGTCCGCCGTTTTGTTGAAGTACCCCCTAGGGCCGAATGGATCGCCCCACGCAATTTGTAGAATCGCATAGTTCAACGAAAGGCGCGCAGTCTTTACCCGGGCGAAAAGGCTCGGACTGCCGCGAACGCTAGATTCTGCTGTATCAAAAAGGGCATTGTATTTTGCAATCGGGCCCACCCCCAAGTAGTCATTTGCGTGGGCGGTTGGCGATTCGTAAATGTCCAGGCGCTTGCCGGAACGTTTCAGTTCGGCTTCCATGAGATCGATATAAGATCGCAGATATGGCGCAGCCGCGCCGTAATAGCCCCCCAAGAAATCGTCGATAACTGCGTCCGCGTTGCAATTGGGATTCCAGAGAAGATGGGCAAGCAAATAGCTCTTTAACTCCGAGAACTCGTGTCCAGGGCTTGTATTGGTCTGCTCAAACTGCTTAAGCGCCCCATTCCGCACAAAAAACTGGAGGTTGGGCTGAAGGATGTGCAGGTTAGGAAATGGCGAGAGCGAATGGGAAAAGTTGACTGTATAGTCCCATAAATAAATATTCCGACAAATCTTGCCCCAAGCCGTGATATCTTTCACGAAATCCTGGCTGGTTGGATCGTTTGCGATAGGCATGCTGCGGTTCAGCTCAATCGTGCAGAGCATCATCATTACATTCGGGGCCGGTTTGGTGATTTTCGGCGCAGTCCGAGAAAATTCGTAAGCGAGGGTAGCAATCGTCTTGTTGGGAAACTGTGCCGCTATCTTGTTTATAAGCCGCAGCATCGGAGCGCCGGGAGAGCCCTCTTCGGCGATAACTTTTGCGCAAAGGGGGTCTTGGCAGTAAGTGGGATTGTCGTTTTGGCTGACGCCCCAAACGGATTTATCCGGCTGAAGGGCCATTTCCTGTCGCAACTTGTCTTCAATGATTGGCTCAACTGCAGGGTTGCTGGGGCAGATTTGGGCCGTACGCCGCTGCCCATCGATTTCTTCGAAGTAATCGGGGTGGTTGGAGAAGTAGGTGGCGGGAGGAACAAGCTTTCCCGAGGTGTGAACGTAATAGCCCTTGGCGTAAATATCCTCCACAGCATCAAGGCGCATCCAGTCGCGGTAGTCAGGGTTGGCCGAAAACTCTCCATTTACACACCTAAATGTATTCATGGGGCTATCCGAGTAGTTCACAGGGGCGACCCTCAGAGTCGGATTCTTGGGGCAATACTCCGCAGTGGGACTAAACATGCGGCAGCCAAATTGCTTCTCCAGCAGATCGACCACCCCGTAGATTGCCCCCTTGTGTCCTCCTGAAACGATATAGAGGGTCGCGCCTGCGTCGCCTAGAAAGAAGCCATCCGGAATTAAACTGCTCGGGGCAGACACTTCTTGAGGAAGATCGCGGCTTGAAAAGCCAATGTTTACACCGCCCTTTTTGGGAACCGAACTCCTCTCGATCCGCAATGTCGCGCCGGACATTTTCCGAACCCAAGCTTGAAGAATTTCGGCCGCGCGGGCATCGGCTGCATCACCTTGGTTGGGCAAGCAGATGGATGCCACGGGCCGGCCGTGGTCGGTTAAGCTCATCGGTTCGAAATGGGCCGAGAACGACGGTAAATAAAGCCCTAACACGCCTCATTCTACCGAGCACGAAGCCTCCGGCTTAATACAAAAAAAGGTTCTGATCGACAACACTGTCGAACAGAACCCATATTTCTAGTTTCGAGATTAGCCTAGTGTTCGCCTTGAATAGCGATACTGCCCGCACTCAAATCAACACCACTCGTCGAGATGCTCGTCGTCGAGGAATCATCCCAGAAGTCTTTGCCCCATATTGCGTGGCTTGAGGAAAGAACAGTAGAGAGTGAGCCCGAGAAAGCTACCTGACCATAAATGGTGTTTAGGTTCCAAAGGCTTGTCCCCCATATCGAGGTGGAGAAGTTGGCGTTAAACATCTGAACGCTCACTGTGCCATCTGCGTTTTCGGTGAGCACTGGGCTCAACGCATAAGGTGCGGCAAGAATGGGAGTTTGCAGTGCGGCAGGAATATCTACATATCCCGCACCGTAGGTGCAAGCGTCGCCGTTGCCGGAAGTGTCCGTCCATTTGTCGGCCGTTGCCATCAAGCGCAGCTTTAGCGTGTCGGGGCTCAGGTATGGATTTTGCTGAAGCAGCATCGCCGCAGCTCCTGAAATCACCGGCGCCGCCATGGAAGTGCCTGATAGTTTGAAGTAGTTGTTGGAGCTCTGAGACTTGCTCAGGCTAAGCGTGTAGTAGCTATAAGGCACCTGGTTGGTGGCCGCATAGGCGTTTACAAGGTAGGCGTTCGATTGCTCGACGGAAATCACCTGGTTGCCGGGGGCCATAATGTCCGGTTTAAGAACATAGTCCAATCTGGACGGACCTCGGCTCGAGTAGGTGGCAACTTGGTCATGGGCGCGATTCCCGTCCATGGACTTCATCGCACCTACGGTGATTACATAAGGGTCATTGCCTGGGCACTCGATAGTGCCATAAGCTGTTCCATATCCGCCGTTGTCAGTTCCGGCTGGATTGGCGTTTAAGCGCCCATCGTTTCCGGCTGCGCACACAACAAAGATTCCTGCTCTCCACGCTGCTTCCACAGCCTGGCACAGGGGATCTTGCGTATAACTTTCTCCTACTGGATGTCCAAAGGAGATGTTGATAATGCGAATGTTGTATTTGTTCTTGTTGGTCACGGCCCACTGGACGCCAGCGACCGCCTGACTAACCGTTCCTTGCCCTGTTTGGTTCAGCACCTTAACGCTCACGATGTTAGCGCTTCGGGCAATCCCATAGAATGTTTTTGAACATAAGAGGCTAGACGACTCGCCGTTCCCGGCAAGTATCCCTGCAACGTGCGTTCCGTGGCCGCAAAGGTCGTTTGCGCTTTCGCCGGGAACAAAGTTCACTTGCGTCTGCACTCGCGTTGACAGGAGGCCAAGAACACAGCCTAGCAGTGATCCGTTGGAGCCATTGAAGTCAGCTTGTGTACCAACCCCGCTATCGATGACGGCGATGCCGACACCCGATCCTGTCAAACCGTACTCGCTGTAAGCGACATCGGCTTTGCTTGAGGCCACCGTAAACTGGTCTGTCTTGTTTGTTGTCGCATCATTAGATACGTGCAAAACCTCCGGCCATTGAATGACTTCGCGCAGGTTATCTTTGCGAATTCGAACAGCAACGGAGTGAATAAGACTCAAATTACGATAAACGTCCGCGCCCTCTGAACTGAGCTTCTTGGATTCGGCGGATGTATTTCCGCTGAGTTTCAGAATCACATTCATCTGAGCGTTATTTTTTGTAGCAAGCTGTTGGTTGACAAATGCTTCGCACTTGCTCCCGTGGCCTGCCTGTGCCCCGGCGAATCCGAAACAAAGAAGAGCCACTGTGGACAGCGCCGACTTCGATATTCCAGGAATCGCAAGGAGATTGTTTTTTCTTACCTTTAACAAGCGTTCCTCCGTTGAAATCGCAACTTGGCAACTCGGCGGCCATTCACTGCTCTCGTAGTGGTTAGGTCCGTAGCTTTGCGTCCCAATCTTTCGAATGGTTTGCCGCTTCGATCGCGAAGGTCTCGTTTGGAGCGTTCGTGTAGATAACACGACCGCACAAGTGAAAGGTGGGCATTTGTATTAGCGATCTTAAGAGTCTTGAACGCTAATCAGGGGGTTTTGCTGGCAGGTAAAAGCTCTCGGATAGGTTCAAACTGCCCGGCCACAGTTCTCAACGCTTAGAGATGTCGATGCTCCGAGGAGGGCCCAAATAAGATCTTTGCCTCATATTTTTTCGATAACGTGCCTGAATATGACCCCTTCGAATGGGATGAAGGCGTTGCCGCCATAAGGTTCGACCCGTCAAATCAAATTCAAGAAGATCTGTGGGATAAAGCTTTGATCAAGAAAGCTGATCACGCGGGCCATTACGAAGTTGTTGAAAGTATCTTGGCGAATTTCGGGAAAGCGGTAATCGCGGTGCGCCACAACGGAAATGCAACCGAACAGCTCATCCGTTTCCCCATCGACAATCCAGGATCTGTTGACTTACTGCCGATCTTTCTAGACTCTGACGCGAAAACTTATCGCCATAACCGTTACTTGATCGTGTGCACAAAATCACAGCTCTACTATTTGGACGAGCATCGATCAAAGTCGATTAGGATCCCCAAGAATTCTCTCTGCGTGCCATGTCCCTCGGGCGCAATCTTCCTCACACAAAAAGATGTGAGCAGCGCTGAGGTTATTAGGGTCAGCTTTTGAGGAGGGCACAGTCGAGCGATTCACCCCCCGATCCCTAAAAACAACAGGCTGACGTGAGGGGCTAAAGCCCGGGTTACAGTACTCCGATCATTCTAGAAAGGGGAGCGCACTTTCTGCGTCTCAATGCGCATGGGTATGTCCAAATCAGAGTTGATAAAGGAACAAGCTTTTGAGCAAAGCAACATAACCAATAGGGCGGCGGCAATAACCGCTATCACTTTGATTTCAGTGTCGCTGCTGGTTATCGCTGGTTGGCTTTTCCAAATCGAGTTTCTAAAGAGCCTCGTTCCAGGGCTGGTTCCCATGAACCCGATGACAGCCCTATGTTTCATCGCCACTGGCGTCGCCGTGTGGCTTCTTCGCAATCCAAAACAGTCCACTAAAGCACCGCGCGCGGTTGCCAACTGCCTTGCTACTGCCGTGATAGCGGTTGCCGCAATCCGGCTCATAGGCTATGCTGCGGGATGGGAATCCGGGATCGATTGTCTCTTCTTTTTAAATCGCCTCCAGGCTGAATCGATTCCTAACCGGATGGCCCCTAACACGGCCGCTGCATTCCTGCTAATCGGGCTCACTCTAAAATGTATCGACAGTTCTATTCGTGGTTTTAAACCTGGACAGTACATCGCCCTTTTGGCAAGCACCATCTCATTTATGACCCTCTGTGGATACGTGCTGCACGTGTTTAACGGGCAGCGTGTTGGGACCTTCATCCCCATGGCCCTCCACACTGGAGTTCTATTTGGAGTTGCGGCCATCGGAACCATCCTTATAAGGCCGGCTGGGCCTTTTTCGGAAGTGATTTTGGCGAACGGAAACGCCGGTAGATTCGCTCGTCGTATGCTTTTAGCCGCCGTAGCCATTCCAGTAGCCCTAGAGTTTTTAGAGGTCGAGGGGATGGAGTTCCATCTGTTCGGCGAACCCACAGGCATTGCCCTGAATCTATTGCTAAATGTAGTAATAATGGTTGGCCTCGTTTATGTTGGCTCCAGGTCCCTCCAGCGTACCGAGCGTGCTCTCACGAAGGCAGAGAAAGAGGCTAAAGCGGCCGAATTGGAAGCAGAACGAGCAAATATGGCCAAAAGCGAATTCCTGTCCAGGATGAGCCACGAACTGCGCACTCCGCTAAACTCAATTCTTGGTTTCTCGCAGCTGTTGGCGCGGGAAGATCTAAGCCCCCGCCAACACGAATCGTTAGAGCAGATAGAAAAAGGCGGGCGTCATCTGTTGCAGATGATCAATGAGGTGCTCGATATCGCCAAAATCGAGACAGGCAACGTCAGCATGTCACTCGAGTCGGTCGAAGTCCATCCACTCGTAATGGAGGCGATCACCCTCATGCGGCCTGCCGCTGCCAGCGCAAACGTAACGATTTACTCTCCGCAAGAACCAAGCACCAGCTTATTTGGCCATTGCGATCGCCAGCGGTTGCTCCAGGTCTGCTTAAATCTTCTCTCCAACGCTATCAAATACAACTGTCTCGAAGGTGAAGTCAGTGTGGAACTTATACAGATAGGAGAAGGCATCCTTATTGAAGTTTCGGATACAGGATCTGGAATTCCTGAGGATAAGATTGAAAGCTTATTCACTCCTTTCGATCGATTGGGAGCGGAAGCCAAAGGTATTGAAGGTACCGGGCTAGGCCTTGCCTTATCCCGCACCCTTTTAATGGCCATGAATGGTTCGCTAACCTACCGACGCGGCGAGAATGGCGGAAGCATTTTTACCGCCGGGCTAAAGGTCGCCGAAAGTCAGCAGTCTCAGCTGAAAAGGCAGAGCCTCTCATTAACTCCTGCACTCCAAAAAGATTATAAACAGGCGACCGTCCTCTTGATCGAAGACAATAAATCTAACGTTGAGCTCATGACCCGCATTCTCGAGACTCGCCCAGTGACGCTCTTGGTTGCAATGCAAGGAAGACTGGGACTCGAACTAGCCATAAAGCATAAGCCCGATCTGATCCTCCTCGATTTAAACTTGCCGGATGTTCACGGCTACGAGATATTGCACTTGGTAAAGTCTTCTTCCGCCATTTGTGATATCCCAATCGTGGTGACCAGCGCTGATGCGACCCAACGCCAAATCCAGCGAATTATGGCCGAGGGCGCCACGGATTATCTATCAAAGCCTCTCGACATTAAACGGCTTCTGACCGTAATCGATTGCGCCCTAAGTGAGGTCAAAAAAGTTGCTTAATAAAGATGTTATAAAGAAGTCGCAGATCTTCATTATCGACGACGAACCGGCCAATGTCCTCTTCTTAGAAAGGCTGTTTGAATGGGAAGGTTTCACACTGGTAAGTGGCTTTACAGACCCAGTTGAGGCGCTGGAGGCATGCCGCTTTGCCGCACCGGACATCGTTCTGCTCGACCTGCAAATGCCCACAATGAGCGGTTACGAGGTGCTCGAGCAGCTACGAGAGGCCAGCAGCGAGGGGCCCTTTTTGCCGGTACTCGTTTTCACCGCTGATGTGAACCCGGAATCTCGCAAACGCGCCCTCAGTATGGGCGCCACCGATTTTCTTACCAAACCCGGCGATGCCACCGAAATCGCCCTTCGCGTAAACAACTTCTTGGGAATGAGGCATCTGCATAGGGAAGTGATGCAGCAGAAAGAGGTTTTGGAGCACAAGGTTCAGGAACGAACCGCTGATCTAGAAGCTTCGCGGATGGACGTTCTTCACCGGTTGGCCAAGGCTTCCGAATGCCGCGATGACGATACGGGCGACCACATCCACAGGGTTGGCGAACTGTCCTGCCAAATCGCGATGGCTCTTAGTTCTTTGGATTGTTGCCCCAATGATCTCTTCTTGGCCGCGCCCTTACACGATGTAGGAAAGATCGGTATCCCGGATTCTATTCTCCTGAAGCCGGGCAGGTTAACGCTCGAAGAGTTTGAGGTGATGAAAACTCACACGCAGATTGGGCACCAAATACTGAGTGGTAGCCCATCGCCAGTGTTGCAACTTGCAGCGACGATCGCCCTCACGCATCACGAGAAATGGGATGGATCGGGTTACCCAAAAGGTCTCTCTGGTTCCGATATCCCGATTGCGGGGCGAATCGTTGCCGTAGCCGACGTGTTCGACGCCTTGACCCATTCTCGGCCCTATAAGAACGCTTGGCCCGTTGAAGAGGCGGTGAGCGAAATCGCGAAAGGCTCCGGCTCCCACTTCGACCCGGAGGTTGTGAACGCGTTTATGAGCTTGAACATGAATCCGGGTATTCGGCATGCCGCCTGAAGCCGCACCGATATTTGCTTCTTGAGGCCAATCCCTATCCGTTAATCGTTAGGGCTATGGCTTATATTTTGTGAGGCCTGCCTCTGTAGGCTAAACTCTTCGAACTAATCTCCAAGAAGAAGGATTATGCGGTACACCCGACCATGGCACTAACTAACAGCCTTTTTGGAAGCGAGGCATCTACCGAATTACTCCAGTCGTTGCGGCTTCAGAATATCTTGTCGTTTGGCGATCTTCAGGAGATCAAGCTCACCTGTCTTAACGTTTTAGTGGGCCCGAACGGATCTGGTAAGTCGAACCTAATAGAGTCAATAAACTTTTTACGCTCTTCACCCGAAGACTTCGCTCTGCCAGTACGCGAGGGAGGCGGCGTCTCCGAATGGATACATAAGGTCCCTAAAGGAGCAAAAGGGCGCAAGACATCCGTGACGGCGGGACTTCATTATCTCAATGGCATCGTTAATCATCTGATAGGCTTTGAGTCCGGGTCGGCAGGCTTCAGCTTGGTTGCTGAAGGTATTAGCAGCACTGATTTAGAAGGCGGAGGCAGTTTCCAGCACCAAAAGGTTGGGAGCGATATGCATTTGCACGGCGAATCAAAAACTGGAATGAGGGAGGCAAGGTCAGTTGCCCCAGATCGCAATTCCTCCATTCTGAAATCCTACAGAGATCCCGGAATGTTTCCCGAGCTCAGCTTCTTGGTGGAGTTCTACGAGCGGATCAGGATTTACCGAGGCTGGAGTTTCGGCCCGGATTCTCCATTGCGATTTCCGCAACGCGCAGATAATCGAACCGACTACCTTGAAGAAGATTTCAGCAACCTCGCTCTACTTCTGGGTAGGTTCCGCTTGCTGCCCGATATTCGAGATCGTCTGATTGAAAAGTTGAGGGATTTTCTACCGGGCGCAACCGGGTATGAAGCGGTAGTTGAAGGGGGCAGTATCCAACTGTTTGTGCAAGAGGGAAGAGTGATAACGCCGGCAGTTAGGCTTTCTGACGGCACCCTCAAATACCTTTGTCTAATTGCCGTTCTGTTACAGCCAGATCCGCCCCCGCTTGTATGTATCGAGGAGCCAGAGATTGGCTTGCACCCAGACGTGTTGCCGGGACTGGCGGAGTTACTCATCGAGGCCTCTGACCGAATGCAGCTTATAGTGACAACCCATTCCGACATCTTAGTTGACGCGCTGAGCGATCTACCAGAGGTCATTATAGTCTGCGAAAAGACTAATGGCGACACGATGATGAAAAGGTTGGAAGCTGAGGAACTGAAGCCTTGGCTGGAAGCTTATAAGCTCGGTCGTCTGTGGCTTAAGGGCCAAATTGGTGGAACGCGCTGGTGAGTTCGGTCATTTACATTGAAGGCGGCGGCGACCATTCCGCTGCCGATATTGAATGTCGCAAAGCATTTAGCAGGCTGTTCGAGAGGATGGGATTCGGAGGCAAGCTGCCCTCCTGCCGACCGTTCGGAAACAGTCAATCTGCATACGAGGCATTTTTAAAGGCATCTGAGCAGGGCAAGGCAAACTTCATAGCCTTATTGTTAGATAGCGAAGAACCCATCTCCGAAGAAGAGAAACCCTGGGATCATCTAAGCAAACGACGGCATAACAAGCTGCAAAGGCCTGAGGGAGCGACTGACAGCCAAGTTCTGCTTATGGTGACCTGCATGGAGACCTGGTTTGTCGCCGACCTCGAGGGTCTAAAAAGACACTTCGAAACCTCCAAAAAATGCATGAACGAAGATGTGCTACCGAATGTCGCGATCTTAGAACGGAAAACTCCTGGCGATATTCTTGCGGCCTTAGAATCTGCGACCAGGAATTGCCAAAACACCTATAAAAAAGGGAGGAAATCCTATTCGATTCTGAGCTCCTTGGACCCAGAAATCCTGACGCGATATCTGAAAAGCTTTAAAAGAATCAGGAGAATCCTAGCCGAATATTTGTAAGGCACTCGCACTTGCAGCAAAGAACTTTACATCGTTTGATATAAACTGCAACCTTGCAACACCTTCTCGCTACAGCCGTTTTGCTCATCGCATTCTGTTCCGCAGTCATCGCCGAACCGGTGCAACCGCCCGCGCCCTATGGGGCGTTGCCCTCGCATCGCCAGATTGAGCATTCTAAGCTGGAAACGTATGCGTTCCTTCACTTCACTGTAAACACGTTCACGGATAGGGAATGGGGCCAGGGCGATGAAGACGAAAACGTCTTCAACCCTACTGACTTCAAGCCGGACCAGATCGTTCTTGCGATAAAAGCAGCAGGCTTGAAAGGCATTGTTCTCACCTGTAAGCACCACGACGGCTTTTGTCTTTGGCCAACTAAAGCGACCGATCACAACATCTCCAAAAGCAGTTGGATGCACGGCAAAGGCGACGTCGTGAAGGCAATTTCTGAGGCTTGCAAGCGCCACGGGCTAAAGTTCGGCATTTACGTTTCTCCTTGGGATCGCAACAACGCCAACTATGGCAAGCCGGAATATATCAACATTTACCGTCAGCAGCTAACCGAGTTGCTAACCAATTACGGCCCAATATTTGAGGTTTGGCATGACGGCGCAAATGGCGGCAGCGGCTACTACGGCGGCGCGCGCGAAACTCGTGAGATCGACCGCAAAACCTACTATCACTGGCCTGAAACTTGGGACATTATTCGCAGACTTCAGCCAGAAGCGAATATCTTTACCGACATCGGTCCCGACTTGCGCTGGGTTGGCAACGAGAGCGGCGTCGCTCCCGAAACTTCTTGGGCAACGTACGATCCGGTTGGACCTAACGGTGATGCACCCGCCCCTGGCTACCTAAAAGACCAACTCTCCGGCGAGGGCACTTTGAACGGGACTAGGTGGCTACCCGCAGAATGCGATGTCTCCATTCGTCCCGGCTGGTTCTGGCACCCAACCGAGAACGACAAGGTCAAAAGTCCAGCAACCATTTTTGATGTTTACTGCAAATCCGTGGGCCGTGGCGCTTCGCTTATTCTAAATGTGCCGCCTGATCGGCGGGGGCAAATATCCGATCCGGATGTCCAATCTCTTAAAGGATTTGGCCAAATGATGCACAAAACGTTTGACCACAATTTCGCGGAGCATGCCCATGTGGTGGCAACCAACGTTCGCGGTAGCGACAGTCACTATGGGGGCCAAAACCTACTCTCGTCGGATATGAACCACTACTGGGCAACCGATGATGAGGCAACTTACCCAATGGTGGAAGTCGATCTCGGTTCAAGGAAGACCTTTGATTTAATCCGTCTGCGCGAGCCGATTCAACTTGGCCAGCGAGTGCAGCAGTTCGCTTTTGATGCCTACATCGACGGCGATTGGACCGAAGTGAAGCAAGCAACAAGCATAGGTAACTGCCGGTTGATTCGGCTGGACAAGCCGATCACCACTGACAAGGTTCGGATAAGAATCCTGAAGTGCCCAGCCCCTCCGCTTCTTTATGGGTTTGGATTGTTTAAAGTGAGTGAATAAAAGGGAGAGGGGGAACTTAGAATTTAGAACGTAGAACGTAGAACCGGAGCAGATGGAACATCCGTTCTAGGTTCTGCTTTCTAAAATCTGAGTTCCACGTTCTCGGTTCTCGGTTCTACGTTCTAAAACCTACGTTCTAAGTGCTAAATTCTAAGCTCTCCCCTACGGCTTCGGAATATTGTTTATGTTCTCCTGAGTGTGCTTAATCACATCCTGTGATTCCTTCGACAGCCTGCCTGTATCTTCCTTTCTTAGCTTCTGTGCGTCTGAGTTACTTCGAATGATGTGAGGTGTCAAGAACACCATCAACTCTGTTTGCCCAACATCCTTTGTTGTCGACTGGAATAACTTGCCCAAGATGGGAATATCTCCTAAGATGGGCACCTTGTTGCGGGTCAGATTCGTGCTCGTTTGAATAATTCCGCCAAGAATAATCGTTTGCCCATCCGCCACACTAACTGTTGCCTGCGCCTGTCTGTGGTCCACAATCGGCGCGTTGTAGGTGGTAAAGCCTTGTAAATCATCCGCCGATTGCGTTACGTCCATCGAGACTTGCCCGTTTGAAGTGATCCGCGGGGTTACAGTAAGAACCACACCGACATTCAAGAAGTCGTAGTTCGAAATCAAGCTTGTGCCGATTCCGGTCGCCTCTTGGCTCGTTATGTATGGCACTTTTTGGCTGACGTCGATTACAGCCTGCACATTGTTAGAGGTAACAATGCGCGGCGTATCCAGGATCCTAAAGCGAGTGTCTGTTTGTAGAGCATTTAAGAACACCGAATATTGGCCCTGGGTCAGTGTATAGCTGAGACCCGGAAGCGCGGGCGTCTGGCTCTGAAGCCCAAAGTTCTGCTTGAGGTTGCTGTGGTTGTTCAAAAAGTTCCACTCAACCCCGAGTTTAGTGTTCTTGTCGAGAGTGGCTTCCACGATGACCGTTTCGATCATCACTTGGTCCGCGACTTTATCAAGCTGGTCGACCACGTTGCGGATCACCTTCATATTCGCGGGAACCGTGGCGATGATCAGGTCGTTGGTGTTGGGATCCGCGATAACGGTCACCTTGCCGGCCAGATCGCGGATGTTAACCAGATTGCCATCTTCGTCCAAGTCGGTGGTTCCTTTATTCCGGTTGCTTTGCCCATCACCGCCAAAGAAGAAGACAGAAAAGTCGTCCTGATTGTTGTTTCGGTTTTGGGTAAATGCCTGCGTAAGCAACGTTGCCACATCGGTCGCCTTCGCGTTTTCTAGGTGAAGAACAAAGGTGGTGGTTGCAAAACTGCCCGGCTCATCCACGTCCTGGATCACCTTTTTCACAAGCTCCATATTCTCGGGCGTTGCCGAAACGATAACAGAATTGGTCGACTTTATCGCCGTCGCAGTTTGACCCTGGGCCTTGTTTTGGTCGCTATTCCCAAACGGGTTAAAGAACCTATTAAAGTTGTTGTTCTGGTCGTTTTCCTGTTTCTTTGCGCCCCTCCCGGTGGGGGCATTTACATTCAAAACTTCCTGAAGCGCGTCCACCACTTCCTGAGCGGGCACGTGCTTGATCTTGAAGATCTTTGTGTCCAAAGCTTGAGTCGTGGTCTTATCCAGATCGTCGATGAGCTTTGCAACCTGGTCTTGATCTTTCTGAGGAGCGCTGACCACTACCGCGTTTGTATAGTCGTCATAAGATGCTCGCAAGACCTTCGGCTGGGCTTTGCCCTGGCCTTGCTGCCCCATCATCATCGCCATTTGGGGGTTCTGCTGAGGCATGCCGCCACCGTTCTGTAGGTTCTGAACAAGATCTTGGAGAACCTGGGGAGTAAACACTTCGTTGATCACCCGCGAGATTTGCTGGGCGCTTGCATTCTTGAGCTTGTATGTCTTTATTACGGTTTGGTTGGGATCAGCGGCCGGAGTTGCTGCCTTCATGGCCGCCATCATCGCGGCCGTCGGCATGGCTGGCGCAGCCGCCTCTTCAGAGTGTTTCGCTACCACCAGCATGCTGTCTCGCTTTTGTAATTCGTAGCCGTTTAGGTTCAAAACGGTGTTAAAAATATTGAAAGCCTCGTTGAGGCCGACCGACTTTGCGCTCGTCACCGTCAGCGCAACCTTAAAAGATGGATCTTTAAGAATCGTAATGCCCGAAGTCCGGGCAAAGATGGAAATCACCATGTCCGGATTCGCATCCGTGAAGTCCAAAAAGAGGGTTTTGTTAGGAAGTTTGAACTTCTGCCAAGGCTTCTTTTCCGGGACTGCTTTAGCAGCCTTATGAGGCTTCTTCTTCGTGTCCTTTTTAGCGGACGCATTCGGGGCCTTAGCCGTCGTCGTGACAGGTGCTCTCTGAGGCGCTGCTCCAGCAGCAGGCACAGCCTGGGCGGCCGCAGGAGCCGCACCTTGGGGCGCAGCCTGGGCTGGGACGTCCTGCGCATTGGCTGCGCTGGATAAAACTAACGCGCCAGCCGCTAAATAAAGAAGAGAGAGCTTTGTTTTCATGTTGGTGTGTTTGGCTAACCGCCTGCTGTGGCTGCTCCGTCGGATTCAACTTCTTGGACCTGTGGCATACCAATTGGTCCGCTCATGTTCGGATGAGGTTGCACGGGTGCGACGCCTCCCTGGTTTGGCGTTGGTCCGCCCACGGCCTCTTTTGTCGGCTGCCCCTTCGTTTGGTCGGAAGGATTGAACCTAAAAACGACTGTTTCGATGCCGTCCGGTCCAAAGAAACTCACCTTATCAGGGGTTATTTGCCCGATATGGCATCGCTTCCAAACTTGTCCTTCGTGGACAAATCCATATTCGTGCTTTGAGCTGTTTTCGAGCAGCGCTTCTTTCGAACCACTGACATCTGCGATTCCTGTAAAGATCCAGTTTCCATCGCCGGACAAGTTCGATGGCACCTTCTCCAACTTGCTCGATTTCGTTTTGTCGTCCTCGCCCGGTGTCGCAACCGGCATAAAAACATCTCTCAGCTTTCCGTTTGGTTTCGGGAACGCAGGGCCGACGTAGCTGGAGACTGCATCCTGGTCTTGATCTCCAACGACTGCTGACTGTGCGTGGTGAGTGCGCTTCACTTGAGGACGGACATCGTCAGAGGAACTCAGCCACCAGTAAACGGCGAGAACGGCAAAGGCAAGGCCGCCGTAAAGAACGACTTTTTCTCGCGAGGCCATTTACAATCCCTCCGGTCTGATAAAGCCAGAGAGGCCAATCGTTGCTGTGACTCTATCCGTTTGGGGATCGGCGGAAGAAAGCTGCAGAACGCTCACCATCAGTTTCGAGCGCGGTTCTTCCAAGGCGGCAAGAAAGTTCATCGTATTGGGAAAGGTTCCCTCAACTACCAAACCGAACGGCACTTCTTTGAGCGGGTCGAGGTCTCTCGGCCGGTCCGTTTTAAATCCTGAAATCACCAAGTGGTTGCCTTCTGCAAGGCCCGTCAGCCAATCCAAAGTTGTTGATCCAAGCTCCTCAGCACTCATTCGCCAGGTGAGCACGTGCAATCGGTGCTGATCATGGTGAGCTTTCTTGGCAACGGCTTCGGCGTCGCGATGTGCTTTCGCAATTTGATCTCGCACGTTCACAGTAAGCGGCTTGCGGTCGGATCGCAGAAACCCGTACCAACCCGTAAACAGGATCGCCAAGAGCGCGAGGACGAACAAAACATTCCAAAACAAACTGGATTGCCGCCCAATTCTCATGCCTTGCCTCCAGCCTTTTTGGCTTTGGGCAGCGGCTTCAACCCTAAAGCATAGGCCGAAATTACAAACTGAACATACTGCTGCTTACCAACGATCGCGTTGGCCGCTGAAACCAGCTTCACGGATTGGAATCGCTCTTGGCTTGCCAAATACTCCTCGTATTTGGCCACTTCCTTTCCGGACTGAGCATGGCCTCTAATGAGAATCGGCTTTCCGCGCTCAATGCTCGCTCCAGTTAGCCAGGATGTTGGCGCTGCCGCGTTGGCAGCTACTGTAACGACGTCTGTAAACGATTGGGCAGGCGCGAATGCGGCATCCAGCACCTTGGCCGCCTCTGTGATCCGTGCGCTCTGAGTCTCCGCCGCTGTTTCTTTTTTCTGAGCTCGTTTAAGTGCTTGCTGCTCTCGACGCGAGTGCCCCGAGCCCCCTGGCGGAAGAATGAGAAATACATAGGTGGCAAGCAGCACCGCTGCCGTTAAGGCTACTAACGCCCGAACTGCCGGCGCTTGGGAACCTGCTTCCTTCGGGTCGGACCTTCCAGGCAAGTTGAATGAGAAGAGCTGTTTCTTAATCTGGCCAATATTTTCAAACGACTCAAGCGGTTCGCGCTCCAGCGAAACCGCTCCTTTCATTTCAATTCCGGGGCCGGCAAGGATAGTGGAGTCAGACAGCCCCGCAATCTTAAAGGTGCTGGCCACTTGTTTTGCAAGTTCGGCAGACGTGGTTGAAGCAGCCACCGAACGGCTGTAAGCAAGCTCTCCGGCCGAAATAAGGTCGATGTTTAGAAGAGTGTCGCTTCGTGTTACAACCGCGCAATCGGCATGCTTCAGGTCCTGGGCAACGATCCAGGAAGCGAATGCTAGAGGCAAAACCGCTTGAATCTTGAGCCCAAGCTCTTTGGCCTCCTTATAAATTGTTTGCACGCTTTCGGCTTTTGCTGCCCCGATAACGGCAACCTTAGCCTTGCCCGTTAGGCCTTGAGGAACCCGGTAGCCTACAACCATTTCCTCGGATTTCAATGGAAGCAGCGGGGCCACGTTGAGCAGGATCAACCGGTGAAGATCATCCGGTTTCGCATTTGGAACAGGCAGTTGGCGAATAAAAGCGCTGCGCTGGGAAATAGCGATAATCACATCGCGGCCGCTCTGGTCCGAAGAGATGCTAAATCGCAGGTTTGCCCCAGTCACGCTCTTGCGTGAGATTGGATCGAAGACCCGCACCCATTGGGGAGACCACTCTATTAGGAGCGGGGGTTTATTAGCCTGGCCCACCGAAGCACCCTCCAACCGCAGTGAGGCGTGCTCTCCCTTTCTCGCTCACATATCCAACAAACACCACATTAACCCCCGTGCAGTAACTAGAACTTAGAACTTAGAAAGTAGAACGTAGAACGTAGTGATAAGTCGAAAGTCGAAAGTCGAAAGTCCTCCACTTAACATCAATCACTTATCACTTATCACTTGTCACCTATCACTTACCACGTACCAAGTACCAAGTACCAAGTACCACATACCACCAATCACCTTAAAAACGAATATTCGCTATCCCTCTCTCCGTCATTCGAGTTTCGACTTTCGACTTTCGCCTTTCGACATTTATTCTTCCGTCTGGCAAACACGCAAAACCTCGTTCGGCGTTGTGTAGCCAGCAAGCACCGCTAGCTTCCCGTCCTCAAGCAAAGTCCGCATTTGCAGTGCCTCAACTGCATACTTCTTAATGTCCGCCGCTGACGCCCGATCGATAGTCAGTTGGCGAATATGATCGTCAATAACCAGCAATTCGAACAGGCCCCGCCGGCCCTTGTAACCTGTGCCTTGGCACTTGTCACACCCCTCGCCTCTCAAAATAGCTCCCGACTCCAAGTCCTCAGGCGTAATGCTTAACGAAAAAAGAAACTTGTCAGGTTCCACCGAGGGTTTTGCACAGAAAGGACAGTTCTTACGAACAAGCCTTTGCGCCACTATGCCGATGATTGAACTGGCCGCCAAGTAGGGTTCAACACCCATGTCCAGCAGACGCGTGATTGCACCCGCCGAATCGTTCGTGTGAAGCGTGCTAAAGACAACGTGGCCCGTGAGGGCAGCGTGGATAGAAATATCTGCCGTTTCTTCATCGCGGATCTCGCCAACCATCAAAATGTCGGGATCTTGACGAACGATACTGCGCAAACCTTTCGCAAAGGTAAGGCCAATATTAGGCTGGACCTGGATTTGGCCGATCCCAAATATCTGGTATTCAACCGGATCTTCGATCGTAAGAATATTGGTTGTCGGCGAAGTCAGTTCCTGCAAAGCGCCATACAAGGAAGTAGATTTGCCGCTTCCTGTAGGGCCTGTTGATAGGATCATGCCGTGAGGCTGCTTGATAAGCTTCCGAAACTTCTCCAGCAAATCGTCGGACATGCCCAGTTCTGAAAGGCCCATCACTGCGTTCCCTTTATCCAGGATTCGCATAACTGCCCGTTCGCCGTAGATTGTGGGCACGATAGCCACACGGACATCGACTGACCGCCCCCCAATCTGAAGCTTTATACGGCCGTCTTGAGGCAGTCTGCGCTCCGCGATGTTCATGCCGCCCAGAATCTTAATTCTGGAGATAAGGGCGGCATGCATCCTTTTTGGCGGGCGCACCAACTCGTTCAAAATGCCATCCAATCGGTATCGCACCCTAAGCTCACGCTCGTAGGGCTCAACGTGGATGTCACTGGCATTGTCTCGCACGGCCTGCGAGAACATGAGGTTCACCATCTGGACGACCGCCGTCTCACCAGCCATTTTCTGCAGATCGGCCAAGTCTGCGTTCTCATCCAGTTCGGGTAAGGTCTCATCGGTCGGCATTCCCGAGAGGATGTTCTCAATAAACCTTTCTTCGATCTGCTCGCGGATCTTAAACGGATCGCCGAGCATGGCCCTTACCGGCTGATCGAGCATTACGCCCAGGTCATCGATCGCTCCCAGCGCTTTTTCAGAAGGGATTGCGGCAACGAGGGTACCGTTTTCTAGGAAGAGGGGGAGAACTTGATGCTTTAGGGCAAAATCGCCCGGCGCCATTCTCAGCGCCACGGGATCGGGCTTGACCTTTTCAAGGTCCACATAAGCTAGGGAAGATAGCGTATCCGCAACCACATCCATATCGGGAATTTCGGTTTCCGTATTCATCCTCTACAACCAGCCCAGATCGATGGCTCCAGCTTAGTAAAGCTATGGACCCTTAAAGTAACCTGAAACGTTCGCATCTAAAGCAATGTCGTTTTAGTTTCACGTGAACTCCTGCTGATTATATGCGCGGGCTAGCGGCATCTCTGGGCCTTTTGATCGAACCCAGCAATTTGTGCTTTTTGCCGCGGAGGGCGCAAATCGACAAATCTTCGCCCGTCACAAGTGACATTGGCTTGATTTATCGATTTGCGTCGAGTGGCTGCGGACTGTTTCCAGGGCTCCGCCCGTTCGACCACGTCGAACTTCGCTTCGCCCTTCGCTAAAGTATTCTGGCCCTTCGGGCCGCCGGAGCTTTACGGCTTAGCTCCTTCAATTTCGCTACATTTAACGAGAGAGGGCGAAGCTGTGGAGTGCGTGGAGCTTGCTCCCGCTCAAAGCAGGCATCTTGCCGCCGCGTCAGTTGCCCCTTTGCGGAAGTGAGGTAGACCCTATTCAGGCTAGATCGAGCGAGTAAGCCCACTTACTCACCGTTTGCAGCTTCGGTCTTTTCAACCTTTCGTGCCCGAGGCCGTTTTCGCTCTACAGACTCCGCGGCAACCTCGTGAACGGCCTTCAAGAACCTGTGAGAGGTGTCGTTCCAAGTGTAATACACCACCGTCTTCTTCTGATCGTTGGTCGCGTCTTCGCTGCCGTCGTTAAACGAGATCTGCATCTGGCCCGTAGTGGCCGATCGCTTGATGCTGGGAAAAACCGGGTAGCCCGTGGCGACCTCGTCGATTGGCATCGTTAACTTGCCATCGTGATAGAGAAAGAACATGACGCTGTAAAGATTTCCGGAGGCAGGGGTTGTTAGAACCAAATAGCCAAAATGGGTCCGTTCCGAGTTCTCCCAAGAAACGATGGAGCTGATTTGCTCGCCTTCAAGGTCCTTCGTGTACATGGGAATCGGCCTCGCGCCTCTCAAACCCATTTTGGAGATCTCCATCACTGTGCCCGTCGCTGCATCATCTGATGTCGGTCGATCATAGGCTGTAAAACGAATAGGGAAGTCGGTCGGGCAGAGAATTGCCCGCGCCGTTCGGTGTACCGTCGCATCTTTAACAGCGGTCTTGGTGCCTTTCTTTACAAGCTTTCGGTGAACCGACACTCCCTTTACGGCAGTCTTTCGATGCCGCATGACTACCGGCGCGGGAACGCCGTTAGGGTCGTCTGCGGAAGCCTTGGACTCCTGGGCAAAAGCAGCCTGCGTTAACAGCGCCAGCGCGGCGCCAATGATAAAAATCCGTTTAATGTGGCCTTCTTGGCTTTTCATGGTCAAAAACTCTATGCGGCGGAGGCATACGTGCTCCTGCTCGAAAGACGGAGCAGACGCGGGTATCGCACCTAAAATTCTTCTGCCCGCCATAATAAATTCAGATGTCCGAGGAAATTGTCCGTTCTCTTCCCGAAATTCGAGTTGATATCGATGAGATTGACCGCAATCTTGTTGACCTCCTGAACCGCCGAGTCAAACTTGCCCAAGAGGTTGGCAGAGTCAAAGGCAACCAAAAGAGGCCGTTTTTTACGCCCGAAAGAGAACGAGATATTTTTGAAAGGCTGGAAGAGATTAACCCCGGCCCCCTTCAGGCTAGGCAGCTTAAAGGAATCTTTAGGGAAATCATCAGCGCGGCCAGGGCGGCAGAGAAGCAGCTAACCGCTTCCTTCTGGGGACCTGAGGGAAGCTTCACACATGCGGCCGCTTTGCACACCTTCGGCACCAGTTCCGACCTTCGCAGCGAATCCACCATCGAAGAGGTTTTTCAGGCCGTAGAGCGTGGCGACAGCGACTACGGCGTGGTTCCCGTTGAAAACTCTGTAGCCGGCATGGTGCCCGAAACTTTGGATATGTTCTTTCAAGCGGACGTAAAAATCTGTGCCGAGATATATCTGCCCATTCATCACCACTTGGCCAGCATCGCGGAGGCTTTGGAAGCGGTCGAACGGATCTACGCGGGCCCTCAGCCGGAGCAACAATGCCGAAAGTGGCTACGCGCCTATTTAAAAGGGGCGGATATCATCGAAACCATGCCAACTTCCTTGGCGGCTCACCGCGCGCTTGAAGATAAAAAAAGTGGCGCCATTGTGAACCGCATGGCAGCCGAGATGCTGGGCTTGCCCATCCTTGCCGAACACATCGAAGACAACCCCAACAATAAGACACGCTTCTTGGTGCTTGGCTTTAACGAGCCCGCCAAAACGGGCAGGGATAAAACCAGCCTTATGCTTAATCTGCGAAACCGCCCGGGCGAACTATACCGCGCCCTCGGCGCACTAGAGCAGGAGTCGCTAAACGTGGTCGTGTTAGAAGCGCGCCCCGCGCCTCGCTCAAGTTTTGAGTATCTGTTCTTTGTGGATATCAGAGGCCACAAGAGCGAGGAACCGGTCAAACGAGCGATCGAGGATCTGCGCAGTTCTGCTTTGGAAACAACTGTGTTGGGTAGTTATCCGACTAGTGGAGATTAGCTTGACCTCGCCGTGCCAAAAGCAGCCCGCATGCGATAAGCTAGCGGTCTTATGCTCGGCGAGAGAAGTTCGGGTTCAGATTGGACGATCCATCTTTTCGGCCGGCTTCGGGTTACCGGGCGAGGTCTCATCCTCAATCAGTTCGAAACCAAGCGAGCTAACTATCTTTTGGCCCGGCTTGCCATTTGTCATAGTTCGTCGCTCACCCGTGGCGAGGCAGCGGATTTTCTTTGGCCAGAAGACCTTTTTGACGCTACGCGTCTAAGGCTGCGCCAAGAACTGGTCCGCCTCAGACGAGGACTCGGCGAAGCAAGAGACATCCTTCAGGCAGATAGCGAATGGATTCGGCTCGCCCGAGAGAGCGTTAGGGTTGACCTAGAGTATTTCTCAAAGGTGTTTCAGGAAGCGCAACAAACAAAGGACCCTACAACGAGAGAACGGCTTTGCGAACAAGCTCTTTCCCTCTCACAATACGATTTTTTGGCCGACTACAACGAGGATTGGATCGAAATCGAGAGATTTCGTATTGCCGAGCAGCGCTACCAACTCCTGCTTGAGCTTGCCACGCTGCAATCCAATAGAGGCGACCACGAGGCAGCATTGGGCAGCGCCAAAATGGCGGTAGCAATCAACTCCCTTAGGGAAGAAGGCCACCTCCTCGCAATGCAAGAGTTGAAAACTCTCGGCCATGTCACCGATGCCTTGGTCGAGTTTCAAAATTTCGAAAAAACGCTGAAAGAAGAGCTGAACGAGGCTCCGTCGGAAGAAATCCATCAGGCTGCCAACGCTCTCCATCAAATCCCAGCCCATCAAAACCCTGAACCGCGCCCAGTTGGACCTGGGCTAACATTTTCAATCCCGGCCCCAGCCGAACCGATTTATGGACGCGAAGAGTTGATCGGGCATTTGTGCACCCTTCTCGATCCCGAAACCGCCGGCCATCGCCTTGTGACATTAACCGGACCAGGCGGCATCGGCAAAACCCGGCTGTCCATTCAGACGGCTTTGCTTCTAAAGGATGTTTATAACGGAAGAGCCGGCTGGGTTTCGTTGGTCGACTCGGACGACCAATCAAATATTCCGATCGATATCGCGACCGCCCTCGGAATCGAACTTCGAGGCAGCGCGGATCCCCTTGAACGAGTCTGCACGCTCATATCAAAGCAGCCCTCCCTTCTCGTTCTGGATAACTTTGAACAGCTCCTTCCTGAGGGTGCCGATTACATTCTGACCTTAGCTTCCAGGTGCGACAACTTGAAGTTGCTCATAACCTCGAGAGTTCCACTCAAACTGACCGGCGAGAGAGTTATCGCAGTCGGACCACTGCCTATGCCCGATGAAGGTGACTGGATGGCGCAGCCTTCCATGCGCATTTTCCTGGACCCTCTTTTGGCAGAGCAAGTTGTCAAGGATCCAAGCCCCGCCGACCTTTCTTTGTATCGAGAGATTGTGGAACGCCTTGAAGGCATTCCGTTAGCACTGCAACTAGCGTCGGGACGTCTCAGATCGGTCTCAGCGAACGATTTGATCGGCCAGCTTGGAAAACGTCTCGACATCGTAAACCCGAAATATGATGCTCCCAAGCGCCACCGAACCATTCGAACCGCCATTGAAGGGAGCTTTGAAGCTTTGCCGCCAGACCTGCAAAAAGCGATGGGTCGTCTATCCGTTTTCCGTGGCGGCTGGAATCAGGCGGCGGCAGCCTTTGTGTGCGAACTGGAAGAGCCATTGCCGATCTTGGAACGACTGCTCGATTCTTCGCTGATCCGCGTAGACCGTGAGGAAGCGGGATTGCGGTTCCGAATGCTTGAAACCATTCGAGAATATGTTCTTAGCGTGGTTCCGAACGACGAACTGGAAAAGGCCCATATCAAGCATTCGGATTGGATTATTGAACTGGGAGCGTTGGGTAACTGGCGCCGAATGAATGGCGAGGACCTGAAGTATCTCAAGATTTACGATCCTGAAGCGGACAACCTGCGAGAGGCGGCCCGGTACTGCCTTGACCACGACTTGGACCGAGCAATAAAGATTGGCGTTGCCTTTGGCCGATATTGGTCCAATCGGTCCCTCATAAAGGAAGCGCTTCAATTTTACAAGACCCTCTTTGAACGGGTTGACCTTACGGCCGTCACTCCCGATCTGGCAAAGGCTTCCTTTTGGCAATCCGCGTTACTTTATATTGCTCATGGTTTCGCGCCAGGTCAAATGGGGACCGCAGTTTGTGCAAGAACGGCCGAACTTTGTAGACAAACGGGTCTCGAAGCAGAACTTGCGCTCTGCAGTTTGCATGAAGCCAGGGGTCACCACATGGCGGGAAATCCCGATTTGAGCCTTCAAAAAACTTTTGAATGCGAGAAGCGATTGAGAGAGCTTGGCGACATGACCGATGTGGCTCTGGCACTTGAGAATGCGGCCATGCTCTATTACTACCGGGGCAAACCTGAGGACGCCATAAGCGGAATCGAGGAAGCGAGGTCGCTGGTCGGGGGGACTGACGCTCCATTTCATCAGGTTCAAACCGCAATGATGGTGGCCTTCATGTATTTCGAGGTCAACGACTTGAAAAATGCAAAGGCCCAGGCTTACAGGGCCCTAGAACTGGCGGAGTCCTTTGAGTTTCTGCAGTTCGTTCCCATGATCCAGGAGATCTGCGGAAAGGTTGCCCAGGAAGAGGGGCAGTGGGATTTAGCCGCAGACTGGTATCGCACGGCTGCTAACAACTGGGATTTTTACGGCGATCTGGGGCAGTACGCGGATCAACTGCAGCTTTTGGCAAGGATCCATTTGCTAAAGAATGAACCTGCCGAAGCATTTCCTTTGCTCTCCAACGCATTAGAGTTGTTTTTTCGAAGAGGGATGGCCAACGCCGCTCCTTGTGCTCTTGTCGCAACCGCGCGCGCTTACGTCCAGGTGGGCAAGCTCGAACTTGCCGCACGCATCATAGGCGCTTACAAGAACAATGATAAACCTCATCGGTTTATCAACTTGGCGACCGAGATCGCCTATGTGGATGCGATCATAGCTGACCTGGGAGACGCTCTCGGCAAAGATGAGTTGGCAAGGATTGTTTCCACCGCTCCAAGTCTTGAAGATGCCTACCGAGTGGCCTTTCCCAGCCTAAAGCTGAACCTCAACTAATTATTTAACGGTATTTGTAACGGCGGCCCTTAAAGTTGTCACGCCGGCCCCGCGATGTCGTAACGCAGCCGCTGTTTAATAACAGCAACATGAAGTCGTCTCGGTTAAGAGTTGTCTATGCCATCGCCGAAATCGGACTTGTCGGCATCGCGTTGAGTGCACGGCCGAGTCCTTCTCAGCTCCATCCGTCGCGGCCGGAACGGCAACAAAGGCAGCTATTAAAGCGACAACATGAAAGACGATTGGAGGTCCGGCCCAAACTTTTGAATCCTAGCGGCTCCTCCCGCTGACACATGCAGGGGTGCTGGTACCAACAAAGCGAGAGGTTGGGACGGCACTCCTTCTGCCATGCAGTTGCCCATGGGTTAAACCAGAAGTGGTGGGCCCGGCGGGATTCGAACCCGCGACCAAGCGGTTATGAGCCGCACGCTCTAACCTCTGAGCTACAGGCCCGTTAGAAGCATGCAAAAGGATACCTTCCCCGGAAGCATGCCGTTTTTGCGAAGAGGCCGAAAGGAGATAGGAATGGGGGACAGGGGATAGAGGATAGGGGATAGAGGCATAGGCGTTAAAATAAGCCACCTTGGCATTCCCGCAGCCACAAATCTCTCCCGAATGGAGAGGTCGGTGAGTCCGCGAACCGGGAGAGGCGCGAGTCGCAAACCTTGGAAATTATCTCTGGAAGACCTTATTTTAACG